>CADBYM010000001.1 GCA_902798915.1 uncultured Coriobacteriaceae bacterium
CCTCGTCCGCCGCCAGGTCGGCCTCCAGCCGCCTTAGCTCGTCCGTCCCTGCCATCTGTTGTCCTCCTCCGTTCCGGTGCCGATCACGTGTATTGCCTAAAAGATACTAGGTGCCGTGGGGGCGTCGCGGCGCGGGGGACCATGCACAGAGTCTCCGAATATCTTGAAGGCCCACGAGCTCCATGTATGCCCGCCTCAACTATGACACGACGCTGAGGGATCTGCGGTTGTTCATGGCGGGCATCGCCTGCGACTTGAGATTGCATCACGTCCTGAGGTTCCGTTCGCAAAGCGGAGCGGGCTGCCTGCGGGCACGCCCGTTCAGCATTACCATACGTATGACAAAGGCTTCGTTCGCAGCCCGGCAGATTTCTTGACTCCGGCTATGCGCAAGCGATATGCGAAGCTGTTTGGAAGGAGCTGGACGTGACCGAGTAGGAGATGGAGTCACTTCTGGAGACGCTCTTTTGGGGCGAGGAGCTGGAGGTCGAGTTTCGGGGATCTCGCATCTTTATCCCGGAACAGGGGACGGGTTTTTCGTTCCATCATTGGGTGGGTGGAACGAAAAACCCGTCCCCTGTTCCACCCTGTTCCAGTCCCCTGTTCCACCACTGTTCCATGCGATGAGACCCCTCATTGAGAAAAAAAGAGATGGTCGGCTGTCTAACGTGCCCGTGGCTAATACGTGGTTTCGCGCCCCCGACTCGAACGAGGATCTCCGCCGTGTGAGGGCGGTGTCCTACCCATTTGGACGAGCGCAATAAAAGTAACGGACACTAACGACTGCCGACCGATTCTCATGCTAGCACAGCCGTTCCGCGCTTGACGAGAAGCACGGCCTGCGGCATGCTCGTATCGGCAGTCGTTGTCATCGGTTCCTTTTATGCCTTCCACGCAGGAGGTGCGGGTTCGAGTCCCGCCGGGCGAAAGCCCGTAGCTCAACTGGTTAGAGCGCCTTAAGTTTCCGGTGCGTTGGACAGCCACCCCCCGAGGCGCCTCGAGCTCTGCTCGGGGCGCCCCATTAGTTGATGCGAATGCCCGACGCGGCGAGAGGGGAGCGACCATGGAGACCAAAAGATGCGACGTGCTCATCGTCGGAGCGGGACCCGCGGGCATCTTTTGTGCGTTGGGGCTGCTCGGTAGGGGTGTTGCGCGCCACATCACCATCGTGGAGCGCGGGCTGCCCATCGAGCGCAGGAGCTGTCCGAAGGAGCGCACGGGGCGCTGCGTGGGCTGCAACCCGTGTCGCATCACGACGGGCTTCAGCGGGGCAGGGGCCTTCTCGGACGGAAAGCTCTCGCTCTCGTACGAAGTGGGCGGTGACCTGCCTGAGCTTATCGGCGTGGCCCGTGCGCAGGAGACCATCGATCGCTGCGACCGCATCTACCTCGACTTCGGAGCTGACCCGCGCGTGGAGGGCATCGAGCACCCCGACGAGATTGCCCGCATCCGGCGGAGGGCGATACGGGCGGGCCTCAAGCTCGTCGATTGTCCCATCCGACATCTGGGGACCGAGCGCGCGCAGCGTCTCTACGGGCGTATCCAGCACCACCTTGTCGAGGCGGGCGTGGAGATGCTCTTCGAGCACGAATGCCTGGACCTGCTCGTTGACGACGCTGGGCACAAGGCGTGCATGGGAGCCGTGGTGCGCGACGTGCGGGGCTCGGCGAGCGGGGAACCGTACCGGATCTTGGCCAAGGAGACGGTCGTGGCGGTAGGGAGGCGTGGCGCCGCCTGGCTCGCCCGGATGTGCGAGGAGCATGGCATCGGGCACGAGCCTGGTCCCATGGACATGGGTGTGCGCGTAGAGGTGCGCAACGAGGTCATGGACGACGTCAACAACGTGCTCTACGAGAGCAAACTCGTAGGCTATCCCAATCCCTTCCGCGACAAGGTTCGCACGTTCTGCCAGAACCCTGGCGGGTTCGTGAGCCAGGAGAACTACGACGGCAGGCTGGCGGTGGTCAACGGGCATAGCTACAAGGACAAGAAGAGCAACAATACCAACCTCGCCGTGCTCGCGACGCAGCACTTCCGCGAGCCGTTTGATCGGCCCATCGCGTATTCCCAGCAGGTTGGCCATCTGGTGAACATGCTGGGTGCGGGAAACATCCTCGTGCAGCGTTTCGGTGACATCCTCGACGGCAAGCGTACGTGGCTCGAGGAGCTCACGCGTTCGAACGTGGTGCCGACGTTGCCCGATGCGGAACCCGGCGACATAACGAGTGCGCTGCCTTATCGCACGATGACCGACATCGTGGAGTTCATCAAGGCCGTCGACCTCGTGGTTCCGGGCTTTGCTGCCGAGGAGACGCTGCTCTATGCCCCAGAGCTCAAGTTCTATAGCAACCGCGTGCGCATGGACGTGGACTTCAACACCTCGGTGGAACGCCTGCACTGCCTCGGCGACAGCTCTGGTTGGACGCGCGGCCTCATGATGGCAAGTGTCATGGGCCTGCTCATGGGCGAGCGGCTCTGAGCACGCTGCCGTCTGTGGCAAAACCTGTGCATAAGGTCCGTCTACTCGCGGATGCGTCGTATCATTTGTACCAATGTGGTCTTCCTGAAGAAGGGGCAATCGTCATGAAGAAGAAGCTCGTTGCATATGCTCTGTCCGTCGTCATAGCCACCATGCCGCTTACTGCGTGCGGTAACTCTCAGGGCAACACCTCTGCAGCGGAACAGTCTGCCAGTACGAGCACCGAGGCCGCACTCGACGAGCAACAGTCCCAGTACTCGATTTATCTCGGTACGAACGATAAGGACACCAACAAGCCCATGGACTTCGAGAAGACCAAGGAGCGCCTTGTGGACATCCTGCTCGAGAGGTTTGACGGCTACACGATTACGGATGCCGATGGTGGCTGGATCGGCGACGATGGCATCGAGTATCGGGAACGCTCCCTGGTGATCGTCCTCACTCAGGCTACCGATGAAGAAGTCCATGCACTGGCTGACGTGCTGCTTGCCGAGTTCAACCAGGCGTCGGTGCTTATCGAGAAGGACCTTATCGCGAGCGAGTTCTACTCGAATCCCGATGCGACGGCCGACGCTGAGGGGACGGCCGGCTCCGCGGAGGCTGCTGACTCTGCGGAGGCTACCGACTCCGCGACAGCCGCCGAAGAGTAGGAATGCCTGCCGGGCATCTTGGGGCCATCCCATAATGCCCGCAACGTCCGCCTCCGCCCTGTGTTCTGAGCAGGTGCGTGCACAGCGTCGGGGCGTGTTTCCCAAGGAGCATCAGGCCAGAAGGTGCGCGCGGACGGCCTCGAGGTGGGCGTAGGGGACTTCGCACGACTCGAGGAACGCACGCACGGAGCCATGGTTTGCGATGAGCGTGTCGTAGACGATGGAGACTGCCTCCATGCGCGAGCGTAGGAGATACGCAAAGAAGTCACCGTGGCGGCTTGCCTGCGGAGTCGCGCCGGTGCTGCAGTAGGCACGTACAACCTTGTCGACCGTCCGCTTCTGGCCGAAGGAATAGCAGTAGTCGGCGACGATCTGTTCGCGCGGGACGTCCACGAGTCCAAGCAGCATCAAGGCGAGCATGCCGGTGCGGTCCATGCCCGCCGCGCAGTGGAAGAGCACGCACTCGTCAGGTTTCGCTGCGGCGCAAAACGCAAAGATGCGTCGGATGGCGTCATCGGTCGCGAGCATGTGCAGATAGCTCGTGACGAGATAGTTGTGCGTGTCGTGTGCGGGCATCATGGTGGGTGATGAGATGTCCACGTCGTAAAGGCCGACGTTCTCCCACGTCACCCAAGGAAGGTGTGCGAGCTGACAGGTGGCGCGTGGCGACTCACCGGCGCTGCGCAGGTCGAGCGCACGTCGCACGCCCCAGTTCCGGAGGTTCTGCAGGTCCTTATGCGTGACCGTCGATGTGCTGCCACTGCGCAGGAACCGATGCGATACCGTACGGCCAAGGGGCGTGTCGTAGCCACCCAGGTCGCGAATGTTTGCGATGGAGCGCACGTCGAGCTTCATGGCCATCTCTCCTGCCTGGTTGTGGAAACGGACCATAGGGGCCGTTCTCGGACAACGTGATGGGGCGATCCCCGAACGCCCCATTGCCTCCATCCTCATGGTAGCGCCTATCAGCCGTTTGTGCGAGGATGCCGACGCGCTATAATGGCCCTCACCCGTCGAAAGGAATGCACATGAGTAACATCGCACAGGTCGCTGCGACCATGAAGCTCGAAAGTCCCGTTATGGCCGCGACGTCGCTCGAGATGCGCAACGATGCGCTGGCAGGTATTCGAGACGCGCTTTTGGCACACAAGGAGCAGATCTTTGCCGCCAACGCGGCCGATCTCGCTGCTGCGGAGGAGGCGGGTGTCGCCGCTCCCATCGTGAAGCGCCTCAAGTTTAACGAGGACAAGCTACAGGGTGTGTGCGATGGCATCGGCGACCTCATCGGTCTGCCCGATCCCGTGGGTCGCCTGCAGCTGCGCCGTGAGCTGGACGAGGGCCTCGTCCTCGAGCGTCGCGCGGTGCCCATCGGCGTCATTGGCGTGATCTTTGAGGCGCGGCCCGACGCGCTTGTGCAAATCTCCACTCTGTGCCTCAAGAGTGGCAATTGCGCCATCCTCAAGGGTGGTAGCGAGACGATGAACACCAACAAGGCACTCTTTGAGGTCATTCACGCCGCCGCTGTGAAGGCGGGCCTACCCGAGTCGTGCCTGCATCAGGTTGAGGCACGCGAGGAGATCAGCGAGCTGCTTGCTTGCGACGAGTCCGTCGATCTGCTCATACCGCGCGGCTCGAACGCGTTTGTGCGCTACATCATGGACAACACCCGCATTCCCGTGATGGGCCACGCGGATGGCATCTGCCACGTGTACGTGGACTGCGACGCTGACGTGCAGAAGGCCGTCGCCGTGGTGGTTGACGCAAAGACGCAGTACGTCGCCGTGTGCAACGCCGCAGAGACGCTGCTCGTGGATCGTGCGGCCGCCAAGACGCTGGTGCCCGTGCTCGTCGCTGCGCTCAATGAGGCGGGTGTCGAGGTGCGTGGTGACGCTGAGGTTCAGGCGCTTGTGGATTGCGTGCCCGCGACGGACGAGGACTGGGACACCGAGTACCTCTCGCTCATCATCTCCATGAAGGTTGTCGGTGGCGTGGACGAGGCTATCGAGCATATCAACAAGCACGGGTCGCATCACACCGACGCCATCGTGACCGAGAACGCCCAGACGGCTGCGCGCTTCCAGCAGCTCGTTGACTCGGCAGGCGTGTATTGGAACTGCTCGACGCGCTTCGCTGATGGCTTCCGCTACGGGTTTGGCGCCGAGGTGGGCATCTCCACCAGCAAGCTGCATGCGCGCGGACCCGTCGGTCTTGACGGCCTCGTCACGTACAAGTATTGGCTCTCGGGCAACGCGCACGTGGTGGCTGACTATGCGAGTGGGGCCAAGAGCTTCCACTTCCGCGACCTATAAGGCGACCGCTTTCCCGCAGCGGGAACGGGCTCAAACGGCGGGTGAGGGTGAAGCTCAAACGACGGGTGATCGCGCTCACGCAGCGGGAACGCGATCGCCCGTTAGCGGCGCACGAGGACTTCGCCATTGTTGGCGTGCGCCGCATCCTCGCGGATGACCTCGCCCACAGAGTCTACGACGATGCGTCCCGAGCGCGGGTTCTTGATGGAATCCACATGTCCGCGGATGCTGGCCTCGACCTCGGAGTTCTCGAACGCGAGGTCGCAACCGACCATTTCGCAGTCGATGAGCGTGAGGTTCTTCGCATAGCACAGGGGCTGGGTGCCCTCGATGCGACAGCGCTCGAGCGTAAGACCCTCGGAATACCATCCCAAGTATTCGCCACGGATTACGGAGTCGCGCACCACGACGTTGCGCGCATGCCAGAAGGTGTCCTTGGTGTCGAGCACGGAATTCTCGATGATGAGGTTCTCGACGTACTGGAACGAGTACTTGCCCGTGAGTTTGCTGTTGCGCAGCTCGACGTCGCGGCTGTCCAGGAAGGGATACTCGCCTTGCAGGCGTGAGCCCAGTATCCTCAGACCGCGACACTTCCACCCGAACTCGGTTGACTGTACGTCGCAATTCTCCAAGGTAATGTTGTCGCATTCGCGTACGGCCTTGATGCCGTGCAGGCTCGTGTGGTCGATGCGCCCGTCTCGCGCATACCACAGGGCGGCGCGGCATGCCTCAGAGAGGGAAGACGCGCTTACCGAGAAGCCTTCGGTATGCCAGAGGGGATAGCGCAGGTCAAACTGGCAGCGCTCCACGTCGATGTTGCGGCACTCCTTGAGGGCAGACTCGCCATCTGCGGGTCCGGCGAAGATGACGTCTTCCACCCATGCGTCGTGGAGGCCGTAGAGGGCACGCTCCTCATCGAAGGTCTGGCCGGAGATGGTGATGTGCTCCCTTGCATTGGTGGTTGTCTCGATGGCGCAGGTGCAGCTCATGATTCCTCTTTCCTGGATGGTGTTCGCTACTTACTATGGTGCGCTCTTCATCGAACAATAGCCAATACTTTGATAGAATCATTTGTCATGCGCGAGATGTATGGTTTGCCGGATACGAGGCGAGAGGAGCTTCCATGGAATTGCGCCATCTCAGATACTTTTTGGCCGCGGCGCGCGAGGGCAACATGACGCGTGCCGCAGTCTCGTGCCACGTCTCCCAGCCAGCGCTCTCGCGTCAGCTTGGGGACCTCGAGCGCGAGTTGGGATGCGAGCTCTTCGTACGCGAAAGCCGTGGGGTGACGCTCACCGAGGAAGGCATGCTCCTGCGCAAGCGTGCGGAGGAGATTGTTGACTTGGCCGATCGTGCCGAGCTCGAGCTACGTACTGACGGCGCGAAGATTGAGGGGGATGTTTGGGTGGGGGCGGGTGAGTCGCGCGTGATGGATGTGGTTGCTCGTGCCATGGCGCGCCTCGGTGCCGAACAGCCGGGCGTTTGTCTGAGGCTTCACTCGGGCAACGCCGAAGACGTGATCGAGCGCGTGGACAAGGGCCTGCTCGACTTCGGTGTGGTGATCGGGCATGAGGTTGGCCGACGCTTCGAGTCGCTCGACCTTGGCTGGTGCGATCGGTGGGGCGTCCTCATGCGACAGGGCCACCCGCTGTGCGAGCGGTCCTCGCTCACGCTCGAGGAGCTCGCGGGCGAGCGGCTCATCGTGAGCGCGCAGCGGCATGTCGACGCGACGGACGGAGGGCTCTTCGAGCGAGTGGCGAGGCAAGGGATATCCGTGGTCGCTACCTATACGCTGTTGTACAACGCCTCGCTCCTGGTGGAGCGGGGCGTGGGCGTTGCCATCTGCTTTGGGGGCATCATGGCTGTGGGAGAGGGCACGCCCTTCGCGTTCGTGCCGCTCACTGACTTGCCCGAGGTGCGTGCGGCGCTCGTCTGGAAGCGTTTTCAGCCGATGTCGCGCGCGGCACAGCTGTTTTTGCGAACGATTCGAGACGAGTGTGCCGACTAGTAGGCAGCGGTGATTTCTCTCACTGTTGACCACTTTCCGTCACGCTGCCGGAGCGGCGCGGGTGCGATTGGTGGTGGAGCGATGTGCGGCGGAGCCAGGTGACGTGGTATACGTGAGGGTGCTGGTCGCCGATGATGCGGGCACGGTTGAGATGCTCGACGATCGGGCGCTTACGGCACATGTCGAGGATGGTGAGCTCCTCGCCCTCGGAAGTGCCCGCCCGCGCACTGAGGAGTGCTACGACGGGGTGCCCACACCACCTGCTTCGGGCGCGCGCGGGCTGTGGTGCGCGTGGGCTCGCAAGACGCCACGCTCGTAGTGCGTGACGAGGGGGCGGCGGGACGCGAGGAGCGAGTGGTCATCCGCATGGACGCGTGACAGACCGTCTGAATGTCCCGCCGATGACGGCCAAGAGGAGTCACCTCTTGGCCGTCCCTTTGACAAACGTTATTCCGTGGGATTTGTGTCCGTCGCCTCGGGCGCGACGGGCTCGGGCGCGACGGGTTCGGGCGTTGGCGCCGGATCTGTGGCGACGGAATCCGTGAAGACGGGTTCCTGTGCTGGTTCCTGCGCTTGCTCCTGTGCTGGTTCCTGTGTTGGCGCGGGTTCCTGCGGAGCTGCGTCCTCCGTGTTCGCTGGCTCAGTTGTTGCAGGCTCCTCGGTCGCTGCGGCCTCTTCGGTTGTGGCGGCCTCCTTGGTTGTGGAGGGCTCCGTTGTCGTCTCAGGCTCCTCGGTTGCGGCGGCCTCCTCGGTTGTGGCGGGCTCCGTTGTCGTCTCAGGCTCCTCGGTTGCGGCGGCCTCATTGACCGTCGCAGGTTCCTCGTTCGTCGCGGATTCTGTGACGGTGGTCTCCTCAGACTGTTCGGTTTCTGTGACGGCGGAGTCCTGCACCGTTGTGTCTTTCACGTTTGCAGATTCTGCGACGACGGTAGACTTCTGCTCTTTTGCGGCCGCTGTGACGGGAGTCTTCGCAGCGGTAGGGGCTTTCTTCGTCGGCTTAGCGGATGAATAGACTGCGGTACCAGGTTGGCCTTGAGGTGCGGCGGCGGTTGAGTTGGTCTCGGTCGAAGACTTCTTTGCTGTGGTGCTCGTCTTTGCCTTCTCCGTGGTGGATGCAGCCGTGGTCGACTTTGGTGTAGCGGTAGTCGCCGACTTCTTGGCTGCCGGGGCAGCTTTCGCTGTCGTTGTCGAAGGCGCCTTTGCGGGCGCCTTTGCAGGCGCCTTTGCCGCCTGAGGCAGGGCATCGTCATCATTGGCGGCCGTGGGATTCAACGCTTCCAGCAATTGCTGGAGAATGTCGCGCAGATCCACTGAGGTCTTACCTGCACCGATGCGGGTTTCGTCGCTTTTGACGGTTGAAGGTGTCAACCTATTGGAATCGATGATGCGGAAGAATGGCGAGGTTGTCCGCTTTGACGGGTCGAGGGGCGAGGCGAGGTCTTCCTCGAAGTCAAACAAGATGGATCCGTTGGGCTTCGCGCCCTTGGGCAGTTTCTTCTCGATGGCGGTCATGTAGTTGATGAAGTCGACCACGAACTCTATGGATTTGGGATCGCCCCCAAACCCTTTCTGGTCGTTCTCCTCTCTCACCTCGCCCATGATGAACTTGGTCGAAAAGCTGTCCGTACTGTCGTAGTTGCACACGCCCTTCTCGTCCGTAGAAATGTCTTTGATGATTTTGTCCAACGCCTTGCCGTCGTGCATCTGCTTGAGGATGTAGTCGAGGCCCGTTCGGAGCTTTTCCGCAGAGAAGACAGGCTGTTTGTTTGCATCCACGGACTTGGCTGAGTCGCCTTTGCTCGCCTTCTGGTATGCGAGTTCGCTCAGGTAGAGCGTTGCAAGGTATCCCGAGACGTAGCGGGCGTTCCACGGCTGGATCTCTACCTCCTCGCCATTTACTTTGGTCTTGCCGCCCGGTGCATAGACGAGGGGGAAGAACATGGGATCCTTATTGGGATCGGTTGCGAGCATGAAGTTTGTGAAAAGCGTCTTTGCATCGACGACGTCGAGCGGCTTTCCGTCCTTCATCCTGAGGCGTTTGAAGTATTCATATCGGAACTCGTAGTTGTTCTCCATGCACGACGCAGTGCCCTCAATGAACCAGAGGGGGTAGTGCAGCATCTCGAAAGTACGAATGTCGTCAGCGGTATATGTGCCGTCAGCAATACGTGCGGCCGTATCGAGGCGAATCGCACCACTCATGCCGGTGCGATTGTAATCGTCCATGAACGCATGGAACATCTCGTGTACGATCGTGTTTTGGAAGGTGATGAAGTCATTGCCACTACGGGCGAGTGTGAACTTGCCGGTTGTGGGATCGACTGCCGGATTGCCGCCTTCATCTAAGACGATGAGCTCCGAGGTATTGATGCCAATCATGTAACAGTATTTGAGCTGGTCTTCGACTTGTGCAACCTGGCCTTGGACGTATGCAAGTGCGTCTGATGCGCCCGAATGCTCGTCCAGACCGTCCTTGTCGCCCACCATGTAATAGATGTACATGCCGATATCCGTGCCAAGCTCGTCGTTGGTGGATGCTTCTGTAAACGCGGGGAACCTATTGAGCAGAAGCTCTACGGCTTGAGGTTGCAGGTGATTGAGCACGAGGTCGATGAGCCATTCCAAGTCACTATCGGTCAGGATGTCACGTGCGGTCTGCGCGCAGTAGAGCTCTACTAAGGATTGCGTGGCGGAGCATGCTTCAGCCGCTGCGGTTGAGGTAGCGGTCTCGCTCGTAGAAGCGTTCTCGCTTGAGGCCACCGAGGACGACGCGTCGGTGGGTATGGACTGCGCGAAGAGATTGCGGAGGGCGGCGGGCAGTATGTAGGTGATGCTGTGCTGTGCGTTGTATACGGAGATGATGTCGCTGGTTCCAAAGAGCTTGGTAAGCGAGTCCGAGAGGGTAACCGTAAAGCTGCTGCCCTCGAGCGCATAGCCCTGCGGCACAAAGAAGGCCAGCACGGGTAGGTACGTGTGTCCCTCCTCTGCCATGGTCGTGATGGAGAGATCGTCGCTCACCCATAGGGTTGCGATGTCCCATGTCGCTCCTTCGGCAGTGGTAACCGTGGCGGTGTCGTCGAGCTGTTTTCCTGGCTCGGGCTTGTCGACGCCGTCGATACGTACGTCGGTGATGGTCGTGGTCTGATCAGTTGCGAGGCTGTGGTTGTCCAGCCCTACCGAGCGTTCCTCGGCAACGGCCACCGCTGGCATGGCGGTTGGCAGTACGAGCGCGATGCTTAGGAATAGCGATAGCAGCCTCTTTAGTCTGAATAGCATCGTGCAATGTCTCCTTTCCCCGCGAACGATAATTGCAGATAATCCTATCCTGTAACGTCTTGATCGCGTGTTGTTATTCGACATGCGGGAGGGGTTCTCTTTGAACATGGCCACGGGCGCGGCCTGGCGTATGATGGTGGGTCGATGCATGTGGCCATCATTTGCTTGGGGCATAGTGGGCGAGCGAGGGGGAGGGCAAAGCATGAGGCAGGTGGACTGGAAACTGACGGAACGGCAGCTCGCCGCATTTGCGGTCGATGAGCCGCACTGGTTACCGGCGCTGGCGAATGCCTCGGCCCTGCTGTGGCAGGAGCTTGATGACGTCAACTGGGTTGGGTTCTATCTCTCTGGCGCGTTACTTGAAGCTGGTCTCCCTGCGGACGAGCTCTTCCTCGGACCGTTTCAGGGAAAGGTAGCCTGCGTGCGCATCCCGTGGGGCCGCGGCGTGTGTGGAACGTCTGCCATGCGAAACCAAACCTTGCGCGTGGATGACGTCCACGAGTTTGCGGAGCACATCGCCTGTGATGCGGACTCGCGCTCGGAGATTGTGGTGCCCCTGCATGCGGGCGGTCGCGTGGTGGGTGTGCTCGACATCGACAGCCCCTCCCTCGCGCGGTTCTCTGCTGGGGACCAAAGTGGATTAGAGGCGTGTGCCCGTGCGCTCGAAGCGCTCTGGTCCTGATTCGACCGAGGGTGTGACTCATTTTGGCGTGCAATACGGGTGTCGGGTGCGGATGGGATGGGGTTTTGCCCGAAATTCAGCGGTACACTGCGGGATTTGCACATTAATACGAAATATGATGTATCACATGCATAGATAATGCGAAATTGTACGGAAGAATTGCGACTTTCCAAGTAGAAGAGCTATTTCGGGTCTCGTTACCTGCGGAAATGCGGCCGATATTTCGCAGTTCACTATATTACCGTACAATTTCGTCATAACTCTGCAAGCATTACATCAACATCTGTATCTACGTCGCGATTCGTCCCCAAATGACCTATCTTTGAACGCTCCGCTACGGGAACAGTCGCTCGACAACCTCGACAATCCCATCGTGGTCGCAGTCGGCGACCTGGAGTCGGGCGGCGCGTGAGACCACTGGGACGGCATTGCCCATTGCGACCGGCATGCCGACTGCGCGGAGCACCTCGAGATCGTTCTCTGCATCGCCTACCATCACGACCTCGTCGAGTGTACATCCCACATGAGCACAGAGTGCGGCGAGGCCCTGCGCCTTGCTCACGTTCAAGGGCGAGCACTCCAGCGAGGTTGTCTCGGCATCGGCCAGCGTGAGCGGGAGCGCCTGCAGGCGTGCACGACTCCTCGCGCGCGATTCCGTCGAAAGGTGGTACAGGTTAACCTTGAGCACCTCTCCTTCGTGTGAGAGTACGGCCTTGCGAATGTCGTCTATGTGCTGGGCGCAGCTCTCGTAAAGCGGCCGATAGACGCCCATGTGCACGTCATCCAGGCGTTGCATGTCTCGTTTGGATATGAGGGACTCCTCGACGGCGAGTATGTGCACCATGGCGTCTTCGAGCTGGCCCGCTTCGACCACCTTCAGTGCCGTCTGGGTGTCGTGTGGATATGACGCCACGATGCCGCCCGTCGAGAAGTCGCGAACGAGTGCGCCGCTCACGAGCACGCCATAGCGCACGAAGGTCAGGTTGTCGAGGTAGGGGCCGAGCTCGGCGACGTTGCGCCCCGTGCAGAAGCTGATGGGGACGCCGCGGGCGGCGAGTCGGGCGACGGCTTCGGCCGTGCGTGGGCTTACTTCCTTGTGGGAGTTCAGCAGGGTGCCGTCCATGTCGAGGGCCAGGAGCTTGTATGGGGTCACGAGTTCTCCTCTCGCAATGCGTTGTCCTAAGGTTATCAGATAGTTGCCGCGTCGTTGGTGCTTGCCCCGCCCGCTAGGTCGAAGAGCGCGCGTAGGTGATCGTTCGCATCGGCGCGCATGCAGAGCCAAAAGGTCACGTGCGCCTCGGGATTCGCGATGGGTATGGGTTTGCGTGAGGCATGACGGCTCGTGTTCTCGGGCGCGTTCGTCGTGAAGGTCAGGAGGGCGGAGGTGCGCACTTGTTGTAGGAAGATGGTGCGGTCGGGTTGGATGACAAACTTCGATAGGGGCAGCATGCGCTCGTGGACGTCATGCCAAAACCCGATGCCGCCATAGACGAGAAACGTCGAGCCGTCGAGTTCGGCAAAGGTGAGCGACTCGCGGTCGTACAGCACATGCCCTTCGGGCACGTTTGCGTAGAGGTCTTCGGTCATGAAGCGGAGCGACTCGATGGTGGGCAGGTGCGGTCGGCTTGCGGTGATGGCAAGGTCGCAGCTCCCGTTGAGCATGCGCGACTCAACCTCATCCCGCGAGACGATGTCGGGCTCCAAGATGGTTGTGGGATACTGTTCGAGGATGAGTGAGCTCAGGCGCCACGTCGGGGCCGGGGCAACGCTTGCCACGCGGATGGTCCGCGCGCGCCGTGCAAGCGCGCCGAAGTCATCGCGAAGGCGACGCTCTTCGGCGAGGATGATTCGTGCATGCTCAAGGGCGAGCTGTCCTGCGGCATTGATTGTGAGGGAGTTGCGTGTTCGGTCGAAGAGCGGGCGTCCAAGGTCCGCCTCCAGACGACGCAGCGAGCGCGAGAGCGCCGATTGCGAGAGGTGCAGCTGTTCTGCAGCGGCCTGCAAGGTTCCGTTATGTGCGATGGCATCAAGTTGTCGAAGCTGCTCAAGCTCCATGGCGTCCCTCCGATGTTGCTTTGCATGCGGCGACTCTTCGCCGCAAGTGGGGGGATTGCATCAGGCGCAATCTGGGTTTCCTTCTCTGCAGTGTACAACCGGTAACTGTGGCCGCATAATCTGAATCAAGGAAACGGCACATCGCAAGGCGCGATAGGAACGAGAGGGGCTACATCATGGCAAAGACTTGGTTCATCACGGGATGCAGCGAGGGTGGCATCGGCGAGGGTATCGCGCGTGCGGTGCTCGCGGCTGGCAATAACGCGGTCATCACCGCGCGCACGACTGCCAAGGTGGAGGGCATTGCGGCTGACTATCCCGACTCTGCGCTTCCCGTGGCGCTTGACCTCACCAAGCAGGACTCCATTGACGCTGCCTTTGACGCCGCCATCGAGCGGTTCGGAAAGGTGGACGTGCTGGTGAACAACGCCGGCTACTGCTATCGCAGCTCTGTGGAAGAGGCCGATCCGGCAGGCGTGCAGGCAATGTTTGACGCAAACTTCTTTGGCATGGTCGCCATGATCAAGAAGGTGCTGCCCGGGATGCGCGAGCGGCGCAGCGGAGCCATCGTCAACGTGAGCTCCATTGGCGCGGTGCGTACCGGTGCGGCCTCTGGCTACTATGCGGCCACCAAAGCGGCCGTCGAGCTCATGACCGAAGGGTTGCGTGCCGAGGTTGCGCCGCTCGGCATTAAGGCCATGATCGTGGAGCCGGGCGCATTCCGCACGCACTTCTACGACACCTCGCTCAAGGGGTCCGAGAACACCCTCGGTGACTACGCCGAGACCGCCCACAAGCGTTCCGTTGCGCAGAACGTCAACTCCCGCCAGCAGCCGGGCGATCCCCTGAAGGCTGGCTATCCCATCCTCAAGGCCATTGAGGCGGACGACACGCCGCTGCGCCTCTACCTGGGTTCCGACGCACTGGTCGCCGTGCGCGGTGCGCTCAATGCCCGTTTGGAGGAGCTGGAGAAGTGGGCCGAGGTCTCCAAGACCACTGACTTCGTGGGATAAGGGTTTGGGGCATGGGATTTGCCCATGAGTGGATGCGGTCCATGACTGGCGAGGCTCATGAGGGGGAGTACCCCCTCATGAGCCTCGCCAGTCGATTTCAATCGGGTTGAAGGCGATCGTACGCTTATGCGTAGCCCCAAGTGAGGAGCTGCCACTCGCCGCCGTTCGTTCGTGCGAGGGTCCACGTGTGGTCGGTGTAGTCTTTGTCGGGCTCCCACGCGGTTCCCTTCGACTCTTCCTCACTGGGGGAGTGGAAGTCGCTCGTGAGAAGCATGGCCTCGTCGAACTCGGGGGCGTCCTTTTCGCGCATCTCGTTGCAGTATGTGAGAGCCTCGGAGCAGCTCCTGTCGTCAGTGAAGGCGATGCGCTTCATGGTGCATCCCTTCCAGGTGTTGAATTCGGCCATCACCGCGTCGACGGCGGCGTCGATGTCCTCCTTGCTGTAAAGGGAGGAGCTGCCGTAGTCCACCTCGTGCGTGGGCGAGACCTCCTGCTGGGTTGTCTCGCTGACGCCCTCAGCCGTCGTTGGGGCTGATTGTCCGCAGCCGACGAGCGCGATGCTACCGGCGAGTGTGGTGGTCAAGAGAATTCTGGGGACGATTCTTAGGGGTTGGGCATCCATGGTCGGACTCCTCTCTCGGTCGATGCTCTTGAGAGCTGTGGGTTGTACGCCTGACGACAGATGTTGTCTCACCCAAGCGCTACAATCTAAACCCCAAAAGCGAAAAGTCCGGAGGAACACATGACCATAGACCTCGAGGCACTCAATCCCGCTCAGCGCGAGGCCGTCCTGTGCACGGAGGGTCCGCTGCTCGTGCTTGCGGGCGCAGGCTCGGGCAAGACGCGCGTCCTCACGCAGCGCATTGCCCACATCGTGGGGGATTGCGACGTACGTCCTTGGCACGTGCTGGCCATCACCTTCACCAACAAGGCTGCGGCCGAGATGCGCGAGCGCATTGCACAGGCCGTGCCGGATACGCGGGGCATGTGGGTGTGCACGTTCCACGCCATGTGCGTGCGCATGCTGCGCGACGACGCGGAGCTCATCGGCTTCCGGCAGAACTTCTCCATCTATGACGACGATGACTCCAAACGCCTCGTACGCCAAATCATGGTGGACCTCGACGTGGACCAGCGGCACTTCCCGATTGCTGCCGTGCGCTCGCGCATCTCCTCGGCAAAGAACGCGCTGATCTTGCCGGACGAGATGGCAAGCCAGGCATCCGACCCGTTTGAGCGCACCGTCGCGCGCATCTATCACGAACTGCAGCGCCGGCTCGAACGGGCGAATGCCATGGACTTCGATGACCTCCTAGTACACACCTACGAGCTGCTTGATCGCAACGAGCGCCTGTTGGAGGCGTATCAGGACCGCTTTACCTATATATGTGTGGACGAGTATCAGGACACCAACCACGTGCAGTACGCCATCACCAACCTGTTGGCACGCAAATACCAGAACCTCATGGTGGTAGGTGACGACGATCAGTCCATCTACTCGTGGCGCGGGGCCGACATCCACAACATCCTCGCCTTCGAGAAGGACTATCCTCAGGCGCGGGTGGTCAAGCTGGAGCAGAACTACCGCTCCACGGGCCACATTCTTGCGGCTGCCAATGCCGTGGTGGCCCACAACTCCAAGCGCAAGGACAAGCACCTCTTTACCGAGTCGGGAGACGGCGAGCTCATCCATGTGTTCCAAGCGTCTGACGAGCGCGACGAGGGCCGTTGGATCGGTGCCCAAATCGAGAAGCTCCACGACGGGGGCACCAGCTACGACGACGTGGCGGTCTTCTATCGCACCAACGCGCAGTCGCGCATCCTGGAAGACATGTTCCTGCGCGCGGGCGTGCCCTACAAGCTCGTTGGCGGCACGCGGTTCTTCGACCGCGCGGAGATTCGTGACGTGATGGCATACCTCAAACTGGTGCTCAACCCAGACGACGACGTAAGCGCCCATCGGATCGTCAATACGCCGCGTCGCGGCATAGGTGCCCAAAGCATTGCGAAGATCGACTCCTACGCCATGGCCAACGGCCTCTCGTTCTTCTCTGCCGCGCAGGCGTGCGTGGCAGAGTCGGGCGTCCTGGGGGCCCGCGCGCGCAATGCGTTGGCAGAGTGGACGCAAGCCATCGAGCATGCGCGCCATTACTCGGGCGACCTCATCGACGTGGTCAAGCGCATCGTGGACGACGCGGGACTCATCCAGGCGCTTGAGGCGGAGCACAGCGTGGAGGCGGACGGTCGGGTGGAGAACATCCGCGAGTTCTTTGGCGTTGCCTCGGAGTTCGATGACTCGCACGAGGATGCTGCCAGTGCGTTGGAGAGCCTGCGCCAGCTCCGTGAGGCGGGGCGGATCCCGGGTGAGGAGCTTCCTTCCGAGGCGTCTGCCGAGCCGGCGCTTCCCCAGGTCGCTGCCGAGAAGCTTCCTGCGTTCTTGGAGTGGCTCGCCTTGCGGAGCGACTTGGACTCGCTCTCGGGTCAGACGCAGGCAATCACGATGATGACGGTGCACTCCGCGAAAGGCCTTGAGTTTCCGGTCGTGTTCGTGGCGGGGATGGAGGAGGGGCTGTTTCCGCATTCCAATGGCCATGACGAGCCTGGTCGCATGGAGGAGGAGCGTCGCCTCGCCTACGTGGCCATCACACGCGCGCAGAAGAGCCTGTACCTGACGTATGCGGTCACGCGGCACATGTATGGCTCGACTCAGGCGTATCCGCGCAGTCGCTTCGTAGGCGAGATTCCCGACGAGCACTTGGACGTTATCGGGGTTGGATCATCGGGATTCTCGGGCGTGGGCTGGGAGAAGCGTGGCGACCGCCACGGCACCTTTGGCTCCGGTCGCGGGCGGGACGTGTACGGCGGTCAGGTCTTTGGCCAGCGTACGCGCTCGACGGGACGCAGCGCTGCCACCGAGCGAGGTGCCTCTCCCGTCACGCGACCCCGCCCAAGCAAGCCGGAGGCGTTTGCAGCGGGAGACCGCGTGTCCCACAAGACCTTCGGGCCAGGTGTGGTGCTCGCGGTTGAGGGGGACATCATCAGGGTGCGCTTCACCCGCACGGGCAACGTAAAGCAGCTCATGCGTGGATTCGCGCCCTTGGTAAAGATCGAGAGCTAGGCGAGGGCGGGCATCTCATCTAGGCGGGTTGGATGCCGAGGCCGACCATCTCGGGCCCTGTGTGCACGATGAGGTCGGCCGTGAGGCCCGACCGTACCACCTCGACGATGTTGCTCACCTGAGCACGTACGGCCTCCTCGAGTTCGTCAAAGAGGCTGGACGCCTCGGTGCAGCATATGCCCACGCGCACATGGTCGAACCGCTCGGCATGCTCCTTGATTAGCTTGATTTGCGTCGCTATGGCACGCTCCCATCCCCGGGTCTTGCGGGCGACCACGTAGCGTCCCTCGTCGTCGCAGATGATGATGGGCTTGATGTTGAGGACGCTGCCCAGCCGATACGTGAGCTGGTTGATGCGGCCTCCCTTGTACAGGTAGTCGAGCGTCTTGGTGACGAAGTATACGTGGCTCTTGTTGGCGAGGTCGTTGAGACGCGCCTTGAGCTCGCCAAAGGGAATGCCCTGCTCGATCATGTCCACAGCCCGCATCACGACCATGCCCGCGACCACTCCGATGCTCTTGGTGTCGCAGACCATGAGCTCGAAGTCTTCCACCATGCGTGCCATCATGCTCACCGTCTGGTAGGTGGCAGAGAGCGTCGACGATATGGTGACAAACACCCCACGCCTGTAGCCGTCATCGCGCGCCTGCTCGATGGCGGCCTTGATCATCTGAGGGGTGGGTAGTGACGTGGTGGGAATCTCCTCCTCGAGTCGGGCGACGACCTCGGCGGTCGTGATGTCTTCTCCGCTTCGGTAGGTGGTGCCGTCCTTATAGTTGATGAGAAGGGGCACGATGCGGACGTCGTGCTCATGGGCAAAGTCAAGCGGGGTGTTGGTACCCGAATCGGTAAGTACGGCGATGCGTTGGTCGTTCATGGCTCCCCCTATCCCGCGCGTGGTTCCAGTTGCTCAATTCAAATGCTTGGTGAGAATATAGCACTTGCGGTACGATAGTGGTTCCCGAGTAGATTGGCGAGACATGCTCAATAAAACCAAGCAACACCACTCACTGTTCGGTCCGGATCCAGAGGAGCTCGAGGTGCCCGACGTCTCCGAGCTTGAGGCAAACGACACGACGGGCATGCGGCTCTTCATCTTTGACGAACCTGCGGTCATCCGTCGCCTGGAGCAGCGCTCCTTCTTCGAGGACGTCACCTCCAACGGTACGATTGCGGCGGCCTTCATGGTGCTCGCGGCGATACTCGCCGTAATCGTGGCGAACTCCCCGGCATACGAAGTGGTGGAGCACATATTCGAGGCAGAGATCAGCTTCAATCTGGGCTTGTTCTCGTGGGGCATCACGTTCGAGGGCTTTGTCAACGACGGCCTCATGGCAGTCTTCTTCCTGCTCGTGGGCATAGAGCTCAAGTACGAGATGAAGGTGGGACAGCTGAGGAGGCCGCGGCAGGCCGCTCTGCCCATGTTGGCGGCGGTCGGCGGCGTCGCGGTGCCGGCACTTATCTTCATCTTGCTCAATTCAGGTGAGACGAGCAGCGGGTGGGCGATACCCATCGCCACCGACATTGCCTTCGCCTTGGGCGTCATGTCGCTCCTTGGCAACCACATTGCGCCCGAGACCAAGGTGTTCTTCCAGACGCTTGCCATTGCCGACGACATTCTGGCCATCGTGGTGCTTGCGCTGTTCTATGGCCAGACGCCCAATATCGCCTGGTGCGGAGCGTCGCTCGCGGTGATCGTGGTGCTCGCCATGATCAACGGTGCGCACATGTACTCGCTCAAGCCGTATGCCATCGCCGGGGTCGCGCTCTGGGTGTGCATGTACAACAGCGGCATCCATGCGACCCTCGCCGGCGTCATTCTGGCATTCTTCCTGCCTGCGCAAACTGAAATCCGCCTCTCGGCGTTGCACGATTGGCTGGACGTGTGGGCGAGCGAGCTGGACGACACCTACGACGACGATGCTCACGTGCTCGGCCAGCACGACTTCACCGATGATGCCAACATCGTGGAGCGTGTCATGCACCACGTGACGCCACCGCTGCAACGCGCCGAGCGCGACATCGCCGTGTTGGTCAACTTTGTCATCCTGCCGCTCTTTGCCTTCATCAACGCGCAGGTGCGTCTTGTGGGTGTAGACATGGGCACCATTTTGGGCAACAGCGTCACCCAGGGAGCATTCCTGGGTGCCGTGCTCGGCAAGCCGTTGGGAATCATCTCCGTCACGTTCCTGCTTGTGCGCATCGGCTTTGCCAGGTTGCCGCGTCACGTGGATTGGATGCAAGTCACGGCAGTGGGGATCATGGGCGGCTTGGGCTTCACCATGTCAATCCTCATCGCCGGCCTCGCCTTCCCCGACCCCCTGCTTGTGATGGCGGCCAAGTGCGCCATCCTCGCGGGCTCCGTGGCATCTGCCACGCTTGGCATCGTATACGTGAACGTCGCCTGCTGGTTGCGCGACGTGCGCTCGGGCAGCCCGTCAGCCACATAGGCCGATGTCACGCGAAAGGAGCCGCCATGATTTCTCCCTCAAGACCTGCGGACGAGTTCGGCGAGCTGCAAGGGCTTGTCGATGACCTGTATCGTGATGATCCCACGGCCGTCATCGCGCGCATGGACGTGCTCGTGCGTGCCGAGGTGAACGACCTCTCCGAAGACCTCATCGAGGTAGTTGAGCTGCTGCCTGCGGGAAGGTACAAGCGGGTTCGACTGTGCGACCAGCTCAACTCCATCATCACCGCGCATGGGTGGGCGTACCTGTACGGCACCGTCGAGTAAGGTTGATTGACGCACATGCTGCAGTCCCGGGCGGGAACTGCGGAATGGGAACTGCCGCGGGAACGCTATACTGTGGGAGTTTCGACCACACACAAGGAGGCATGCGATGCCAAACGCGTACCAGCAGATGTCAACCGCCGACCTCGATGCCGCCATCGCGGCGCTCGAGGCCCAGACCGACCGTATCCGTGCGATGGGCCTCAAGCTCGACATGGCTCGGGGCAAGCCCAGCGTCGAGCAGACCGACCTCTCGCGTCCCATGCTGGACGTGCTCACGAGCGATTCGGAACTCGTGGACGAGGGCGCTCCCGCAGACAACTACGGCATTCCGGACGGCCTTCCCTCGGCGCGTCGCCTTGCGGCAGATCTGCTGGGCGTCGACGCTCGCAACGTGCTCGTCTGCGGCTCCTCGAGCCTTAACCTCATGCATGACGTGGTGGTGAACGCCTACACCAAGGGTATCGGTGGCAACGCCCCGTGGTGCGCGCAGGGAGAGGTCAAGTTCCTCTGCCCGAGTCCTGGCTACGACCGCCACTTTGCCGTCACCGAGCGCTACGGCATCGTGAACATTCCCATCGCCATGACCGCCGACGGTCCCGACATGGACGAGGTCGAGCGACTGGTGAGTTGCGACCCGCAGGTCAAGGGCATGTGGTGCGTGCCCAAGTATGCCAACCCCACGGGCATCACCTACTCCGATGACGTGGTGCGCCGCATCGCCGCGCTCGAGCCTGCGGCACCCGACTTCCGCGTCTACTGGGACAACGCCTACATCGTGCATGACCTCTATGACGAAGGTGACCGTCTGCTCAACATCTTCGACGCGCTCGCGGAGGCCGGGCGCGAGAACCTCGTGTACGAGTTCGCCTCCACGGCCAAGGTCACGTTCCCGAGCTCGGGCATGGCCTTCATGACGGCGAGTCCTGCCGACATCGCCGAGATTCGTGCGGCATTCGCGATTGAGCGCGTGAGTCCCGAGAAGCTCTCGCAACTTGCGCACGTGCGGTTCCTACGTGACGCCGAGGGCGTTCGTGCGCATATGGCACGCCACGCGGAGATTCTCCGTCCACGCTTCGAACTCGTGCAGGAGCGACTTGAGGCTGGATTGGGCGACCTGGCCGTTGCGACGTGGACGCATCCGCGTGGCGGCTACTTCGTCTCGTTCGACGGGCCTGAGGGATCGGCGAAGGCTACGGTCGCATTGATGGCGGAGCTTGGCGTCACGCTCACCGGTGCGGGCGCGACTTGGCCCTACGGCAAGGATCCGCGCGACACCAACATCCGCATCGCCCCAACCTTCCCTTCGCTCGCGGACCTCGGCTCGGCGCTTGACGTCTTCGTCGTCGCCGTCAAGCTCGTCGCAGCCCGTCTCGCACGAGCCGAACGATAGGGGAGTGAGACTGCAGTCTTGCGGCAGAATTATGTAGAATGCGCAAGCGTCTGTGGATGTTCCTTGACGAATGCCGTCATGGGGGCATATTTCTAAAACTTACGTCTGGAATCTGGAACAGCAATCGAACGATTGGCCGTCGATGGCGGCACTATGGGAGGCAGGAAGATCATGGCACAGAAGCCTAAGGAGAAGGAGCTCGGCGGAGCTCGCAAGATGTCTCGTGGCACAAAGATCGTCATCGGCGTGTTCGCCGTCATCATGGCGCTCTCCATGATGCTTCCGTCACTCTCGGCAATCTTTGCCGGGGACTCTGCCAAGGAGGAGGCTGCCGAGCAGTCGGAAGGCTCGTCCGACGAGGCAGAGAAGAAGGACGAGAAGGATCAGAAGGAGTCCAAGGACGAGAAGGTCGTCGGCGAGGACGGCATCCCCGACAACGAATCGCTCAAGTCCCTTGCCGAGACCAACGTCGAGAAGGTCAAGAAGTACAAGGCGCGCCTCGATGAGGACGAGAACAACTTGGCCGCGCTGCTCAACTTGGGCCAGGTCTACATGGAGTGGGGCTACTCCGCCAAGAACAGCGCGTCGACCGACAAGGAGACCGCTTACACAAAGGATCTGCTGAATGCGGGAATTGAGTACTTTGATCGCTATCTGAAGCTCAACGACTCCGCAACGGTAAAGATTGACCGTGCCCTCGCGCAATACTATGCCGGCGACACCGAGGATGCGATCAAGGCGCTCGAGAAGGTCACCGAGGAGTATCCGGAGAACCCGCTCGCCCAAGCGCAGCTCGGCTACCTGTATGAGTCGCAATACAACACCGAGAAGGCCAGCGATGCCTACCGCAAGGCCGCCGAGCTCGACGAGGACGAACGCTACGGTGTGAAGAGCTATGCCAACGGTCGTCTCATCTCGCTCAATTCCAAGGTCGATTCGATTGGTGACGCCGGTGATGCCAGCATCGAGAGCTCCTCTGACGAGGGGCAGTCCGAGTTGCTGGAGAAGCTCAAGGGCGGCTCGAACGTCGGTTTTTAGAAGAGCTCTCGAAAGGACGGAGCCATGTCGTTGGTTGTATCTCCAAACAGGTCGGGCGACGCCTGCGTCGTGAAGGTTGCGGGCGAGGTCGACGTCTCGAACGCCGACGAGCTTCGCTCGGCACTCGACGCGGAGCTTGCCTCGGGCGTCTCTGCGATGGAAGTGGATTTGAGCGAGGTGCCTTACATCGACTCCACGGGCATCGGCGTGCTCGTGGGCGTCGCCCGCCGTGCCGCCGACGCATCAGTCGCCCTGCGCGTGGCGAATCCTCAGCGTAACGTGGCACGCGTCCTCTCGCTGCTCGGCGTCGGTGACGAACTGGGCGTGAGTCTGTAGGGAGGTCGTGGCGCGTGTTTGGCATTGGGGAGACCGAGCTCGTCATCATCGTGGTCTTTGCGTTCATGCTCTTTGGGCCCGACAAGCTGCCGGGTATGGGAAGAACGCTGGGACGCGTGCTCAGACAGTTCCGCGAGGCGTCGGACGGCTTTACGGAGGTCGTGCAGACCAACATCATGGATCCCGCCTCGGAGGAACTTGAGAAGTCACCCAAGCAGCGCAGGCGCGAGGCAGCTGAGCGCGCGGGCGAGGATGCGGACGTTGAGGCACCTGCAGACACGATGGGTGCGGAGGATGCTCCTGCCGCTCCCGCGCGTCGCGAGACCTTCGCAGAGCGCAAGGCGCGCCTTGCCGCCGAGCGTGCGGCACGCGAGCAAGAGGCAGCTGCGGCAGAGGATGCGTCCAAGCCGGAGGCGGATGTGCCCATGGACGAAGAGTCGCCTGCGACCCCAGCCCGCACGAGTGCCGTTGACCTCTACGCAACCAGGCAGCACAGCTCTCGCTTTACCGCGCGCGACGAGGCCGAGGAAAGCGACGAGGCGCAGGAGTCGACTAGCGGAGAGGAGGACGGGAGCGTGGAGGACTAGCGTCTCCGCTTCCAACTTGTCATGCCCATCGGACCAGCCCGCATGCCCCTGTTCGACCATCTGGCCGAGCTTCGTCGACGTGTGACCATCGTTGTGGTGTCCGTCATCTGCGCGGCCCTTGTCGTGTACATGGCCACGCCGACGCTCATCCAAATCATGATGGAGCCCATCTATGAGGTGCTGCCCAACGGTGCCGAGGACCTTACGGTGCTGTCGGCGCTCGGCGGCTTCACCATCCGCTTCAAGATAGCACTCTTCTTTGGCGCCATCATGTGCACGCCGGTCATCTTGTGGCAAGTGCTCGGCTTCTTTCTGCCGGCGCTCAACGAGAAGGAGCGCAGGTGGGTGGTGCCGACCATCGCAGCCATGGTTGCGCTGTTCTATCTTGGCATGATCTTCTGCTACTTCGTGATTCAGCGGACTGCCTTCGGCTGGCTCATCGAGCAGAGCAGCGAGTTCGCACGTGTCCTGCTCAATGCGGAGGACTACCTCTCCATCGAGCTTTTGCTTGAGGTGGGCTTTGGCATTGCGTTCCAGCTTCCGCTGATCATCTTCTATCTGTCCATCCTGCACGTGGTACCCTATCGTACGTTCCGCGGGCAATGGCGGTACGTGTACGTTGGCCTCCTTGCGCTGTGCGCCGTGGTCACTCCGGATGCGTCACCCATCACTATGTTGCTCATGTATGCTGTGATGCTCGCTCTCTATGAGGTTTCGCTCGCGGTGGCGCGACGGGTGATCGTGCTGCGTGACGGCAAGCAAGCCTTGTATTGGTCACGCGAGGAGTATGCGGAGCATGAGCTCGACAAGGAAGCTGCCTAGTCCCAAGGTGGGGGGTTGCTCCCGAGGGGGGGATGACTCTTCGGGCGCCGATGCCTCGCGCCGCCATCGCGTCTTTATCGTAATGAGGAGGCTTTTGTGAAGCTTGTCGTTACCGAGAAGAATGATGCTGCCACGCAAATCGCACGTCTTCTGTGCGATGTGGGTAAGCCTAAGTCCGACAAGGTGTACAACACGCCCATCTATCGGTTCCAGCACGACGGTGAGGAGTGGGTCACCATTGGTCTGCGCGGCCACATCTTGGCTCCTGACTTTCCCAAGGAGCTGAAGTACGACCAAACCCAGGGCTGGTATGGCATCTCCGATGACGGTGAGGTCATGCCGGCGCATGTCCCCGCCAGCCTTGCCTGTCCACCATTCGACACGAAGCGCAAGCCCTTCCTCGCCGACGGCATCGACATCAAGGGCTGGAAGGTCCCCAGTCTCCCGTACTTGGTGTGGGCCCCCATAGAGAAGCTCCCTGCCGAGAAGGAGATCATCCGCTCGCTCAAGAACCTTGCGAAGAAGGCGGATTCGGTGATTATCGGCACCGACTTCGACCGCGAGGGCGAGCTCATCGGCTCCGACGCCCTGCGCCAGATTCGCATGGTGGCGCCACAGGTGCCTGTCTCGCGTGCGCGTTACTCCGCCTTCACCAAGGCGGAGATAGACCACGCGTTCTCGAACCTCGTCGACTTGGACCAAGACCTTGCCGATGCCGGCGAGAGCCGTCAGTACATAGACCTCGTGTGGGGCGCGGTGCTCACCCGCTACCTCACGTTGGCACGCCGCGGCGGCTTCGGTAACGTGCGCTCTGCCGGTCGCGTGCAGACGCCTACGCTCGCGCTGGTTGTCGAGAAGGAGGAGGAGCGCAACGCCTTCGTGCCTGAGGACTACTGGGTCATCTCGGGTGAACTCACGCATGCGGGGTCCGAGCCCTTCAAGACCACGCACGCGACCGCGCGCTTCAAGGACGAGAAGGAGGCGAACCTGGCGTTTGCGCACGTGCGCGACGCCAAGGAGGCCAGGGTTACCGACGTGACGAAGAAGTCGCGCACGCAGAAGCCCCCCACGCCGTTCAACACCACGTCGCTGCAGGCTGCTGCGGCGAGCGAGGGCCTCTCACCGGCGCGCACGATGCGCCTGGCCGAGTCGCTGTACATGAGCGGACTCATCTCGTATCCACGTGTGGACAACACCGTGTATCCGCGTTCGCTCGACTTGGCGGAATGCGTGCGCAACCTGCAAAAGGTTCCGCAGTATGCGCCGGTGTGCAAGGAGTTGCTCGCGCTCCCCAAGCTCACGGCAACGCGCGGCAAGCAGGAGACGACCGATCACCCGCCCATCTATCCGACGGCGCCTGCCGATCCGGACAAGCTGCAGCCCGCCGAGTGGAAGCTCTACAACTTGGTGGCGCGGCGTTTCCTTGCCACGCTTATGGAATCCTCGGTGAGCGAGGCAACCAAGGTGAGCTTCGACATTGCCGGCGAGCCGTTTGTGTCCACAGGCGTCGTTCTGGTGAAGCCTGGCTTCAGAGCAATTTATCCCTATGGCCTCAAGAAGGACGATCAGCTGCCGTTGCTTGAGGTGGGTGACGTGTGCGACGTGCGCAAGATGGCGCTCGAGGCGAAGCAGACGGAACCGCCCGCGCGCTATAGTCAGGGACGCCTGATTCAAGAGATGGAGCGACGCGGTTTGGGGACGAAGTCCACGCGCGCGAGCATTATTCAGCGCCTGTATGACGTCAAGTACCTCAAGGGAGACCCTGTCGAACCCAGCCAGCTGGGCATGGCAGTGATCAAGGCGTTGCACGAGTTCGCGCCGCCCATCACCACGCCCGAGATGACGTCCGAGCTCGAGCAGAGCATGACGGCGGTGAGCGAGGGCAACGACACCCAGGGTCACGTTGTCGAGCAGTCTCGTGCGGCTCTAGCCACGTGGATCAACAAGCTCATCGAGCACCTGGACGATCTGGGAGCCGAGATTGCCGATGCGGTGGTCGCCGACGCCAAGGTGGGCGTGTGCCCCAAGTGCGGCAAGGACCTTGTGATGAAGTCCTCCGCAAAGACGCGTGGCTCCTTCATCGGCTGCATGGGCTGGCCGGAGTGCGACGTGACGTACCCGGTTCCCCAAGGTCGCATCTCCCCGTTGGAGGGCGTATGCCCTGAGTGCGGCGCACTGCGCATCAAGGTTCAGCCGTTCCGCCAGCGCGCCTACGAGACGTGCGTCAACCCGAAGTGCCCGACGAACTTTGAGCCCGACCTCAAGGTAGGGGAGTGCAAGGCGTGTGCCGAGGCCGGCCGACACGGCGACCTCATCGCCCACAAGAGCGAACGCACCGGTAAGCGGTTCATTCGTTGCCAGAACTACGATGAGTGCGGCACGAGCTATCCCTTGCCCGCGCGAGGTGAGCTGCATGCACTGGGCGAGACGTGCCCGGACTGCGGCGCACCCATGGTGGAGGTCATGACGCAGCGCGGACCATGGCGTATCTGCGTCAACATGGATTGTCCGGGCAAGGAGAAGAAGGCCAAGGCTCCGGCACGTGGCCGCCGTGGTGCCTCCTCAAAGAAGTAGGCGTCGGGATGGAACGGGGGACGGCGTATGGGGTGGGCGTCGGCCCGGGCGACCCCGAGCTCATGACCCTCAAGGCGGCACGCGTCATCCGCGCGTGCCGCGTCGTTGCCGTTCCAGTTGCGGACGTGCATGGCCGCGCCGAGGATTCGCTCGCATATCTCATCGCGGCTGCAGCGGTTCCCGAACTTGCCGACAAGCGGGTCGTGGCCTTGCCATCGCCCATGGTACGTGATCGCTCTGCGATTGAGGCTGCACATCTGGCGAACGCACGCATGATCGAGGCCCACTTGGACGAAGGCATTGACGTCGCATGCCTCGTGCTGGGCGATCCGAGCATCTACTGCACGTTTGGCTACGTTCGCGAAGTGCTTGCGAGCGATGGCTATGAGGTCTCCATGGTGAGCGGCGTGCCCTCGTTCTGTGCGGCTGCGGCTCGGCTGGGCATGTCGCTCGTGGAAGGGGATGAGCCTCTGTGCGTGGTGCCCGTGCGCCGTGGTCGTTCGCTAAAGCTATGTGCGGAGTCGGGCACCTACGTGCTCATGAAGGCGGGTCCATGCTTGCGGGAGGCGAAGGAGCGCCTGGCCGAGGCTGGTCTCGAGGCGAGCGCCGTGGAGCGCTGTGGCATGGAGGGCGAGCGCGTCTGGCGTGGCGCAGATTCGATTCCCGATGAGGCGGACTACCTTACGCTCGTGATTGCACACTGGCGAACGGTAGCTCGTGGGCGAGCATGCGAGGAGCAACCTCCCGATTTGCTATAGTCTTGCCATGCCAGGCGAGTTCGAGGAGAAGGGATTGCAAATGGCAGACGAGGAGAAGTTCGAGGACGTCGAGGTGGTCATCGAGGACGTGGAGGTCGAGGACGTGCAGCCCGATTCCGAGGTGGAGCCTGATCCTGAGGTGGAGGCCGTCCCGGAGTCCGAGTCCGATGACGGTGCTGCCGAGCCTGATGGTGAGGCTACGGGTCGGGCCATTCATGACGAGCGCGTGGCGGCAATCGCCGAGCGCATCGCGGCCTTCGTGGCCAAGGGTGAGGAGGTCATCGCTGCCCTGGAGGCCAAGGCCGACGCAGCGGAAGTCGGCGAGAAGACCCGCGCGGCGAGCTCGGCCTTCGAAGACTTTACGACGACGCTGCAGACTCGCGTCGAGAAGGTTGCCGAGCAGCTTGCGCAGGACCTCGACGTTATAGCGAGCGCGGTCTACGGCAAGGATGTCGATGATGCGGAGCCTGAGGAGGCGGAGCCTTATCAGCCCCAGTTCACACCGGCGGCGAGCGCCTTGAGGGAAAGGATGCGTGTGGGCTCAGGAAGCGACCTGCTGCTCACGGACCCCGAGTTCGTCGAGCGGTTCGCGAACTTCGCGTTCGATGACGTGCCCACCGACGTTGACCTTCCCGACCGCACGCGCTTCATGTGCTGGCTGGCGACGTTGCTGGGATGTCAGGGCGTCGACGAGTTCCGCGCGCTGTTGCCCGCAGCGCTCAACGTAGGACTCGAGCCAGAGGCCGTCAAGGAAGTCGTGTACCAAGCGGTGGCGTATTTGGGAATCGGTCGTGTGTATCCGTTCCTCAAGGCCACCAACGAGGTACTGGTTGCGGCGGGCGTCGAGTTGCCGCTCAAGCCGCAGGCGACGACGCTTCCCACGGAGGAGAGCCGCTATGAGGGCGGCGAGAAGGCGCAGGTGGCCTGCTTCGGTGAGCAGATGCACGGTTACAAGGATCGCGGCGCGGCGGACTATCCCCATATTGCGCAGTGGCTCGTAAAGAACTGCTTCGGCGACTGGTACACCCGTGGCGGCCTCACCATCGCCGAGCGCGAGATGGTGACGTTCTGCTTCATCGCGGCACAAGGTGGGTGCGAGGCGCAGCTCAGGGCGCACACTGCCGGAAACGTCCAGTGCGGCAACGACCGCGCGTTCCTCATCAAGGTCGTGAGCAACAACGTGCCCTTCATTGGGTATCCGCGCTCGCTCAACGCCATGGCCATCGTCGAGGAGGTCACGGGTTCCAAGGAGTAGATGACCAAAGGGGCATCGGGCCGATCCTGGTGCCCCGAGTGCCAAAGAAGAGAGGAGCACGCCATGAAGTGCCCGCAGTGTGGAACCGAGCTTCCCGAAGGTGCGTCATTCTGTGGCGAATGCGGCACGAAGTTGGAGCCGAGAGCGGCCGGTTCAGGAGATGTCAAGCCCCCAGCAGACGCTCCGAAGGAAGCCCCCAAGGGCTGGCAATACAACACGGGCGTGCGCATTGCCCTCGGAATCGTGGGCGTTCTGCTCATCGTGATGGGTGTCATGCGCATTGTCTCGGGCCTAGGGGGTGGCGTCACGCGGGGAGTGCCCAAACAAGATGTGGCAAAGGTCGATGAGCGATACGTCAACGCAGATGGACACCTGATGATGCGCGCCTTCATGGAACTGAGCGGGCAGGAAGTGATCGATCAGCTCGAGGCGGCAGGCTACACGCGCGTGGAGGACGAGGAGGGCAATGTAGGTTGGCGCAGAGAGGGGGGAGCCGGTGCCGTAACGGGACACCAGGGCGACGAGGCCGCTGCTGCTGCCGTTGATTTCTCTGGTTTTGAGCCTGGCGGTGGAGATGTGCCGACGTATTACGTCATCGCGTACGACGACTCCTACCGTAGTCCTGCGGAAGCCATGGACGCGATCTGCGGAGTGGAACCAGATGCGCGCAATGACTATTCCGACGAGTATTCGTTCGCGCAGCTCACATCGTCATCCGGTGCTCGCTTCTTCTGCCAGACGTCGTACAACGAGACCACGAAGAGTGCCATCCTGTTCAACGAGGCATCGGTCAACGATGGCTTCTTTGGAGAGTACGAGAGCTTTGACGAGCTGTGCGAGGACGTCTTTGATTCTGCCGACTCGTCAGGGGATGAGGAATTGGGCGAGGACCTCGACAAGCTGACCACGACCGAGCTGGACGAGGCCAAGAAGGATGAGGCCAAGGATACGAAGGCCGAGGCCAAGAAGGACGATGCAGACAAGGGCGACGCCAAGGGCAAAGACGCAAAGAAGGACGCGGACAAGACGACCTCCGTCGAGCCGCCGGCGACGGCGACCGAGGAGTGCCTGGACGAGTATGGCAATCCCACGGCCTATGCCATAAGCGAGCTCTCTGGCGCGGATCTCGTGCAGCTGCTCGAGTCGCAGGGCTTCACGTTCCACGAGGACGAGGATGGCTTCGAGAACGCCGACGGCACTTGGTTCGGCGTGGTGGACGAGGAGTTCGTCGGCCTTACCCCAAGCCAAATCGAGGCGCTCGGAACCGATGGTGGCACCAAGTCCATTCTCTACATGTTGCGCACCGCCCAGTATCAGACGGGTCGCGAAGTCATGAAGGGTGTCGTGAAGTGCGTCACGGAAGACGTCGCCCTTGTTGACGACAACAGGGGATTCGCGGTGGTATACGGTCCTTCCATGCGCGAGTACTTCATGACGCTCGCGTACGGCGAGGCCGATAACGACGTCTTTACCGTCACCTGGTTCTCCAACGACGCGATTGCGTCAGGCGTGTTCAACAAGGTGACCAACTACGGAACGGATGATTACAAGGACCTGGGCGACTCCGTGGCGGAGGTGTGGCAGAATCTTGTGGGCACGTCAGTCGGTGACTACGTGCGCGAACACCCCCTCGAGTAACGGTCGCATCAGACCCGCGCGGGATTGCCCCTCGTGTGCGTCTCACGCATTTTCGGATAGCGCGACGAGGGACGTCTCGGCACTACGGTGCGGGGACGTCCCCTCTTCACACTGCGGCGGCAAATGGCCTACAATGGTGCGCTGTTATTCTACGCACGCCTTCGTCATGAGGGGGAACCATGGCCGAGAGCCGCAAACCGTTTTACGTTACCACGCCCATCTACTACGTCAATGCCGCGCCGCACCTCGGCACCGCCTACTGCACGATTCTGTGTGACGTGCAGGCTCGCTATCGCCGCGCGATGGGCGAGGACGTGAAGTTCCTCACCGGCCTCGACGAGCACGGCGAGAAGGTCCAGCTCGCGGCCGAGGACCACGACATGACGCCTCAGGAGTGGTGCGACAGTCTCGCCCCTGCCTTCCACGACATTTGGGAGATGCTGGAGATTTCCAACGACGACTTCATCCGCACGACCCAGCCGCGTCAGGTGCGTGCCGTCCAGCATCTCTGGAACCGCATGAGGGATGCCGGCTACATCTACAAGGACTCCTATGACGGTTGGTACTGCGTCCACGAGGAGACCTACTACACCGAGACTCAGGTCGCCAAGTCGGACGAGGAACACCACGTTGAGGGCCAGCACCTCTGCCCCGAGTGCCAGCGTGCGCTGCAGCGCGTCAAGGAGGAGAGCTGGTTCTTCAAGCTCAGCGCGTTCCAGGACCGTCTCTTGGCGCTCTACGACGAGCATCCCGATTTCGTGATGCCGGGCTTCCGTATGAACGAGGTGCGCAGCTTCGTCGAGAGCGGTCTGCGCGACATATCGGTGAGCCGCACGAGCTTTGACTGGGGCATTCCCGTGCCCTTTGATGACGGCCACGTCACCTACGTGTGGTTCGACGCGCTTCTCAACTACGCCACCGCCGTGGGGTTCGGCGATCCCGACATGGCAGACGAGTACGCGAAGCGCTGGCCCGCACAGTACCACGTGGTGGGCAAGGACATCATCCGCTTCCACTGCGTTATCTGGCCCGCTATGCTCATGGCCATCGGCGAGGCGCTGCCCGAGCACGTCTTCGCGCACGGCTTCCTCATGGTTCGCAACGAGGAGACCGGCCAGGGCGAGAAGATGAGCAAGTCGCGCGGCAACGCCATCGCTCCGGCCGATGTCATCGACCTGCTTGGCGTCGAGGGCTATCGCTACTACTTCATGACGGACTGCGTGCCCGGCGAGGACGGAGCCATCTCGTTCAGTCGCATGCAGCAGGTGTACAATGCCGACCTCGCCAACAGCTGGGGCAACCTGGTAAGTCGCTCGCTCAACATGAGTGCGAAGTACTTTGCCGACAAGACGCCGATTCTACCCGAGGGCTGGGCCGATCGTGCGAACCCCCTGCGCGAGATTGCCGAGGGCATCGCCGAGCGCTATTGTCCCCGCATGGACGTGTTCGACTACGTCGGCGCGAAGGATGAGGTCATGGCCCTCGTTCGCGCGGCCAACCACTACATCGAGGACACGGCTCCTTGGGCCGTGGCCAAGGATGTCGAGCGCGCGGACGAGCTTGAGCAGATAATTACCAACCTGCTTGAGTCCATCCGCATCTGCGCGCATCTGTTCGCGCCCTTCATGCCCCGGACTTCCGCGGAGGTGCTGCGTCGTTTGTCGCTGGCGGACGAGATCGAGTGCGATGACCTCGTGGCGGCCTGTGCATGGGGCGGCCTCGCGGGTGGTGTGCCCGTGACCAAGGGCGATGCCCTCTTCCCGCGCCTGGCTACGAAGTAACATTGCCGTTGGGGTGTTCGTCGGGGTGTGTTCCATGGGGGGACACGCCCCGACGGACTCTGTGCGGACACGCCCCCGCACCATCCCATCGCGACCGGAGGTTCGCATGCCCTATTCCTACCTTGCCAATCCGCGCGAGACCCGTGCCGTGCTCGACCGGCATGAGTTGGCTCCACGCCATCGCCTGGGACAGAACTTCCTCGTGAACGATGACGTCATCGGGCGCATCCTCGCGCTCGCCGAGCTCGACGAGGACGACGTGGTGTACGAGGTCGGTCCGGGAATCGGCACGCTCACCGTCGCCCTGCTTCCTCGCGTGCGACGGGTGGTTGCCATTGAGGCGGACCGTTCGCTACCGGTGGTGCTCACCGAGACGTGTGCCCAAGATGGCGAGCGCCTCTCGCTCGTGCAGGGCGATGCGCTTCGCGTGGACGTGGCGCAGCTCAGCGAGGCAGCCGGTTCTGCGCCCAACAAGCTTGTCTCGAACCTGCCGTACCAAGTGGCGGCGACGCTCATCCTCGACGTGCTTGAGCACATGCCTACGATTGAGCGCTTGGTGGTGATGGTTCAGGCGGAGGTGGCGGACCGCATCGCGGCGCGACCGGGTGGCAAGGAGTACGGTGCCTACACGGCGAAGCTCGCGCTCTTTGGGTTCGTTACCGGGCGCTTCGAGGTCTCGCCGGGAAGCTTCATGCCGCCGCCGCACGTGGACTCTGCCGTCGTGCGCATCGACCGCCATGCCGATTCCCCTGTTGATGCTGCACGCGTTGCCGAGGTCATCGACGCGGCTTTTGCCCAGCGCCGCAAGACCATCCGCAACTCGATGGCGGCGAAGGGCTTCGAGAAGGCCGTTCTCGACAAGGCGTTCGCAGCGGCTGGCATCGACGCGCGCACGCGTGCCGAGAAGCTCGCGCCCGAGGACTTCGTGCGCCTTTCCAACGAGATTGGCTCCCTCCTCTAGGCTTGGCGCCGTCACTAGCGCATCGCAGACCCGGCATTACCGGGGCTGGGGGCTCCGCTCGCGCGGAGTCCGACGTCCGTAGGGACATTCCTTGCCTGCCCACGAGGGGGCGGCTCTCACGGTCATGGGTTATCATGGAATGAAGCTTTGCAAAGTCGTCTGAAGACGGCTTCGGTGCTCGCTTGATCCATCCGAGCGAAGAGGTCAGGAGGTCATTATGGAGAATACCATGACGAAACGTGCGGGCCTCGTGCGGAGGTTCCTCGTAGTGCTGTTGACGGTGACGCTTGCGATGGGTGGGATTCCGGCAGGTGCGTCTGCCATGGAGGCGCCCGATGCCCCCGATGCCCTAGAGGTGGACGAGGCGGCCTTGACAGAGGACGAACCCCTGACGCAAGAGCAGACGGAGCCGATCGGCAAGGAAGACGATCCGATCGTCGAAGTCCCATCCGACGTCCCGGTTGTCGATGAGTCGCCAGTCGAGCAGGCCTCCGGTGCAGACGGGGAGGACCTTATTGACGAGAAGGCCCCTCTCGAGGTAGCCGGGGAGTCCGAGGGGCAAAGGCCACTCTTCCCCCCAAAGTCTCCGCTGCCCGATGACGAGCCGCAGTTCGAGGCAATCGGGGTCGACGAGGACGCGTCGGCTCGACGGCATGCCGACGAGGGCACATTGTCCACGCAGTCCACGAGCGAGGCGTCCCTGCGGTCCCTCATTCTGACCTCGTTGGCGTCGCACAAAACCGGACAGATCGACGTCTCGTCGTACGGGATGAAGGAATCGGAATTCGTGGACTTCTATTCCGGCATCATTGACGCGCATCCCGAATTGCTCGAGGCCAAGAACGGCTGTAGGTACTGGTATTCGACCGCCGACCCGACGATCCTCGGATTCGAGCCCCTCTATACTGGTATCACCGAGGATGTGCAGGTGATGCGCAAGAAGCTTGGTGCTGCGCTTGCCGAGGTGCTCACTTGGGTTCCGATGGACGGCACGACCCTCCAGAAGGTCAAGGCCGTGCACGACTGGTTCTGCTGGAACGTCGAGTACGACGATGCAGCTTACGAAAGCGACAACTATCAGTGGTACGACTACCACGCCTACGGCGCCTTGGTGATGCGGTCGTGCGTGTGTTCGGGTTACGCGCGCGCCTTCAAGATGGTGATGGACCGACTCGGCATACCCTGCACCTGCGTTCATGCCCATGACCACGAGTGGAACCGCGTGAAGGTTGGCGGTAGCTGGTATCACGTGGACTGCACGTGGGACGAGAACGCCACGAACGGCGCGAAGGAGACCGGTACCCCCTTTGCGGGCTACTTCCTTAAGAGCGATGAGGGAGTCCAAGCGCAGGACAAGCGGTACTCATCTGCATATACGCAGCGCGGGGAGATTACGCACGGCGGCTACGACGCGACGGGAGAGGTCCCGGGTACGAACACAAGCTACGACGCGTTCACAGATGACGAGTGGGCCGTCTACCGCGCTCCGCTTTCCCAGAACGCGGTAACTGACTTCACGCTCACCTCGAGCAGCTTCTCCCTCGTGACGCTTGCGGAACGGAAGCTCGACGTGGCCACGGTTGTGCCTGCGGCGGCGAACTCCCGCGCAGCCTGGTGGTGGAGCTCGAACCCAGGCACTGCGTACGTCTCTCCTGACGGGAGCGTGGCTGCTGGTCCGAAGCAGGGGACTGCCACCATCACGTGCACGATGGGGAACATCGTCCGCACCTGTGCCGTTCGGGTGCTCGCGAGCATCGCCGAGACTACTGCAAGCGTGGGCTCGCAAACCTACACCGGCAAGGCGCTCGCTCCCGTGCCCACCGTTACCTATGGGACCACGAAGCTGGTCAAGGGCACGGACTTCGACGTCAGCTACACAAACAACGTAAATGTCGGCACCGCAACCGCGACCATCACCGGAAAGGGGAGCTTTGTCGGCACGAAGAAGGTTACCTTCAAAATAACCAAGGCGGCCAACCCCATGACGGCAAAGGCAACCAAGGCATCCGTCCAGGTGAAGTATCGTGCCGCCTCCTCGAATGTCACGGCGAGGAACGTGACCCTCTCGGGCGCTCGGGGGACCGTCACCTACGCCAATGCCAGCAGCAATGCCACGGCAAAGAAGTTCTCGGTCAACAAGACCTCCGGCAAGGTCACCGTGCCCAAGGCCACGAAGGTCGGCACCTACGTGGTGAAGGTGAAGGTGAGCGCCACCGGCAATGCCAACTACAAGGCGGGAAGCAAGGTCGTCTCGTACAAGATCGTGGTCGCCAAGGCCGCCAACCCCATGGTGACCAAGGCGGTCGTGCGTCGCGTCAAGTATGCGACCATCAAGAAGAAGAACGTCACCGTGGTTCGCCCGATCGCCATCTCCAAGAGCCAGGGCAAGCTCTCATACGCCAAGATTGGCAAGAACTCCTCCAAGTACCTCACCGTAAACAAGACCACCGGTAAAGTGACGGTGAAGAAGGGCGCAAAGAAGTGCAGCCACTTCATCAAGATAAAGGTCACCGCGGCGGGCAACGCCAACTACAAGGCGAGGTCCATCATCGTCACCTGTAAGGTTGAGGTGAAGTAGACGTCACGGGCGCTCCGCGCCTTTAAGCACTTGAGCAGCTCCGGTCGAAGGTCTATAGTCGGGTGTCCCAAAGGCCACCCGGCCAGAACGCGCCCGATGGGAGGTACCCATGCTGCAGACGGCAAGAGAACCCCTCTTCCGTGTCAAGAAGAACAGGTCCGTTGAGGCGCCCGCTCCGCTGGCGCCTCTCGCGGACACACATGGACACCTCACGGCGTTTCGCAAGCTAAGTCCAGCGGAAGCCGTGGCGCGCGCAGCGCTTGTGGGCGTTCGCCTGCTCGTCGTTCCGGTCGATCCGGCCGACGACGTGAGCGACGTTCCCGAGTTCCTGGCGTGGTTCTCGCGCGTGCGAGACGATGCGGCGGCGCTGCTCAAGGGGGCTGAGGCGACGGAGGCTTGTGCGCTGCTCGATGAGCTTCACTTCGTCGCGGGCGTGCACCCCTACGGCGCACGGAAGCTGATGGAGGACGTCGGCGTTCTTCGGAGGCTGGAGTCTCTGCTTGAAGATCCACGCTGCGTTGGGGTGGGGGAGTTCGGTCTTGACGTGGGGCCCTGGAGCGAGCTCGGCCTCGAGGAGCAGGTTCCTGCGCTTCGCCTCCAGCTGAGGATGGCGCACGAGCGAGCGATGCCCGTCGAGCTGCATGTGCGCGACGGCGAGGGGCCGCTCGCCACGGTCGCGCACGATCGGTCGCTTGAGGTCCTGCGCGAGGAGGGCGTGCCCGCGGCGGGTTGCGACCTACATTGCTTCACGAGCGGCCCCGAGGTGATGACGCCCTTCGTCGAGCTTGGCTGCCGCATTGCCTTTGGGGGTGCCTCGACCTTCGGGCGTAGCGAGGACATTCGCGCGGCGGCGCTCACCTGCCCCGAGCACCTGTTGCTCTCCGAGACCGACAGCCCATACATGGCGCCCGTGCCGCTTCGGGGTCGGGAGTGCGAGCCCGCGATGGTTGCCTTCACGGTCGAGAACCTCGCGCGCGTGCGCGAGGAGTCGGCGGGCGTACCCAGGCAGCGCACTTACGACGCGCTGTGGCACAACGCCTTGGCGTTCTTTGGCCTGGAGTAAACTCGCCATGATCGGTGAGGTTTTGCGTCGCGAGGTTGCAACAGGTCGCGTGACACCATACCGTGGCCATCACAGCCTTCGCTCGCTCGCCCACGTTGCGCTCGACGCTGCGGCGGAGACCCTATGGCCCACCCGCTGCGTCTCGTGCGACATGCCCGGTGAGCTTCTCTGCGCAGAATGCCGTGCGCAGATGCCGTGGATTGCTCAGAGGTGGGCGTGTCCGACGTGCGGTGCGCCCTTTGGCTGGCTCACCTGTACGGGTTGTGAGGGCGACTGGGAGCCGCGCGCGGTTGTCTGCGCCTTGGGCTTTGGCCAGATATCATCGCAGATGGTCGCATGTCTCAAGGACCAAAACGAGCTGCGCCTCGCGCCCGTCAACGCGGCAGCCATGGCATGCGCGCTTGATGAGGCCCGCAGCTGGCTTGCGTCGGACGGGAGGCCGCGATTCGATCCCGACGAGACGGACGCAATCTGCTTCGTTCCCGCTACGGCCCAGGCATGCATACGGCGCGGATTCGACCACATGGAGCTCGTCTCGCGCGAGCTGAGCGTGTTGCTGGACATGCCGCTGGCCGACGTGCTCAAGAGAGGCTCGAGTCAAGACCAGCGGTCTCTCGACAAGGGAGAGCGCGCACGCAACCTCTCGGGCACGGTCGATGTGATTGAGGACGTCGCCGGCATGAGGCTCCTTCTCGTTGACGACGTGGTGACGACCGGCGCATCCCTTCGGGAGTCCACGAGGGCCCTGCTGGCGAGAGGCGCGGCATCGGTTACCTGCTGCGCCCTCACGCGCGTGTGGTGATGGGTCGTCTCGGGACGGTCTCCGTCGAGGTCACCCCTCTTGGGTTCCCAGGGGAGGCCATCCCCAGCGGTACGGCACTCGGCAACTGCGATTCGTGAAGCTGTGATATACTTTGCGACGTCTCATCTCAGGTCTGTGGTTGCGGATGCGCCTAAGGCGGCATCCTAGTCCATGGCAGACGAGGCCAAAAGGATCCACGTAAGTCCGGGCGTGGGCGCCCGGGTGAGCATGGCTCGTCCTAGAAGTAAGTCGCACCGTCCGTTCATCGGGACAAGAGGTCCCGCGGACGAGAGGGCCAGTAGTGGGGGTGCCCCAGCATCCGAAGCGAACGCTCCCGTGCGCGAGTGTGGGGCCAAATACCAGGTCAGCTGGGATGTGACGCGCGACGAGGATGAAGGGGCGACTATGGGTGCAACGAAGGTGAAAGCGGCGCTGCTGTGCGGGGCGTTGGTCGTCTCCGTAATGCTTCAGGGCTGCGAGGCGGTTGAAGGCGCCCTTGGCCAGACGGTCGTGCTTACCACTGCCGATGACTATCTCTCCGAGATGCGTTCCTCTCAGCTTCCGATGGTGTCCGCAAAGGCAACCAAGCATGAGGGCGTGCTCACCGTGGGGTTGCGCGACGCACAGGCATCCCCCCTCGTCATAGTGGCGGATGGGACCGATGCCGCCGACCACAGCGTCGAGGGTGTTGACGTGGACGTCGCTCGTGCGGTTGCCGACGAGCTCGGCCTGCGTGTGCAGTTCTCGTGCATTGCAGACGTCGCGGCGGCGCTGGGAAGCGACTGCGACGTGGTTATGGGCGTGAACCCCCTTGAGTCGAATGGCTTCGACGTGGTGGGTAACTACGAACAGACGGCGACTGCGCTCTTTCGTTCCGGCACGGATGCCACGCAAGCGACTGCGGACGAGGTGCGAGCTGCGCGCATTGCCGTGCAGGCGGGCTCTGCGGCCGGACAGGCGCTGCAGCGTCTGGGTCTCGAGCAGAATGAGGTCGTGCGCGAGTCCCTCATGGACGCCTTCGAGGCGCTCTCGTCGGGCGAGGCCGACTTCGTCGCTTGCAGTTCGGCGGCGGGTGGCTATTTGGCCAGCATGCGCGGGGGCATAGTCTGCGCCGGCACGCTCGAGCCTCCGACCGCCTACGGCATCGCCGTCAGCAACGGCAACACTGAGCTCACGGCCGCTCTCGCCGAGGCGCTTATGCGCATGGAGCGCAACGGCGCGATCAGCGAGACGCGCCGCATATGGCTGGGAACGGCCGACACCTTGGATGACGGCGCACAGATTCAAGGCATCGCATCGGCACCACAGCCGGCGCCGACCGATGCGACCACGCCTGCGGAAGGTGACGCGCAACCGGCGCCCGAGGCCGCACAATCTCCGGACGCCCTACCGGACGGTACTTCCACCGAGACGGAGGTCATAGCGGGCGCAAACGCTGCTACGCTTTAGTTGGTCGGTAGCAGTTGGCGCAACGAAGGCACAACGCGGCTACTGCCGCCGGGTTTTATCAGGTACTAGGCAAGGAGGCAAAGATGGTAGACATCAAGATCTCGGGACGCAAGGTCGCAATCTCCGATGCCCTGAGGGAGCAGGTGGACAGCAAGATCGGAAACGCGCTCAAGGTGTTCGACATCAAGCCTATGGAGTGTGATGTGGTATTGCGTGCCGATGAGCGCCGGGGGACCAAGAACCGCACCAGTTGCGAAGTGACGGTGTTCGTACGCGACAATGTCGTGCGCGTGGATGCTGCGGCCCCCGACCTCGAGACGGCCATTGACGAGGCAGCGAGCAAGGTCACGCGCAAGCTGCGCAAGTACAAGACGCGCGTGGTGGATCGCCGCCAGCGCTCCAAGCGGCCCAAGCCCGCCGTGGAGCCGGTTGCCGACCTTTCCGACCTCATCGTCGCCGAGCCTGAGGTGGAGGAGGATGACGAGCTCGTGCGCGAGAAGGTCATCGAACTCACTCCCATGACGGTTGAGGAGGCTTTGGTGCAGACCGACCTCATCGGTCACGACTTCTATGTTTTTGAGGATTCCGTTACCGGGCTTGTCAATGTAGTATATCGTCGCAAGAATGGCGGATACGGCATCATCAAGCCCAAGATTGAGGAAGCGGATGAGTAGTAACTATTCAGGCGAACAAAACACAGGGCTCGAAGGAGTCTCGAGCGATGCGGACGAGGCGACCGACGAGGCGGTAGTTCTTGAGGATGTGGTAAGGGTTGGACGTGCGTTTCAGCAGAGGCGCACGTGCAAGCTTATCGTGGACTCGAGCGCGGACTACGCCCCGGCGGTCGTCCACCGCTTGGGGATTGAGGTCATTCCGTTTACCTACGTCACACCGGATGGCGAGGTGGAGGATGACCTTTGGCAGCAAACGGATCCTCACGAGTTCTACGAGACGCTGCGCAGGAACCCCGACCTCCATTACACCACCTACGCGATAACCCCCGGCCAATACGCCGAGGTGTTTGAGCGGGCGGCAGGAGACGGGATACCTACCATCTACCTCGGCATAACGGCGGGACTCTCGTCATCCATCCACAACGCGCGCCAGGCGGCCGAGATGGTGCGCGCGAACCACCCTGGGTTCGAGCTATACGTACTCGATTGTCGATGCGACTCTGCGGCAGGTGAGCTTCTTGCCATCGAGGTCATGCGCCAAGCCACGCACGGCTTGACGGCACGCGAGGTTTATGAGTGGGCGCGTGAGGCGCGTTACTTCATACACGGGTACTTCACGCTTGACGGCTTCGATGCGCTTGCGGCGGGTGGGCGCATTCCGCCTGCGGCGGCGACGGTGGGAAGTAAGCTCAACATAAAGCCTGAGCTCTCGTACGACACCAACGGTGCGCTCACGCTGCGTGGCATGTGTCGCGGCCGCAAGAAGGCCTTGCGTGCGATCATCCAGGACTTCAAGGAGAACTACGCACACGACACCTCGCTGCCTCTGGCGATTGTCTCTACCGACGCAGAGAAGGATGCTGACTGGATTGAGCGCGAGGTACGCAGGCAAGAGGGCTGTGCGGACGTCACCATCATCCGTAGCCAGGTGTCGCCGATTCTGGGCAGTCACGTGGGGCCGGGGATGGTAGCCTTAATCTTCTGGGGCAGCGATCGTCGCGAGCGCCTCTCGCTCACCGATAAGCTCGCCCGCAAGGTACGCGGGCAAGGAACCAGTGCGTAGGGGGTGCGCATGGCTAACGAGCACGAGGCCGCCATTCAAAGACGTGATGAGCTCGTCGAACAATTGAAGGGCCGCAGCCGAAGCAAGCGTCAGGAAGCGTCTCATGGACTCGCGATCATGGCGCGTGCGGATGCGTCCTTCATGGTTGGGGTTGCCGACGACCTAGTGGCTGCCCTAGAGCTGCCTGAGGCACAGACGAGGTGGGAGTGTCTGGACGCACTCTCGGAGATTGCGCTCATCGATGCCGCTCGCACGCGGGAGGCATTCGACGGCGCGGAAGAGGCTCTCTTTGACGAGGGGTCTGCGGCGGCGCACCTCTCCGCCTTCAGATTCTTGGCACGGTATGGATCGGTCGATCCCGAGGCGTCGCGTCGGGCGTGGCCGCTCATGCGCGAGGCGATACAGTGCTATCATGGTGACCCCGAGTATCGAGAGATGCTGATTTGCCTTCTTGAGTTTGCTCGTGGCAGCATTGCTCCGGAGGTGGGCGAAGCACTCGTGGACCGCATGCGCTTTGACGCAAAGAGTGGCACGGGCTTCTATCGGGCATACTCCAAGGAGATTTGCTCGACGCTCCAGAAGGCCTAGATATCCAGAAAGGCGTAGGTGACCATATGATTGAGGAAGCAGAGGCCCCACAGACGTCTGCGAAGGCTACGAGCCGTTCGGCAGGGAGTAGGCTCCTTGTCGTGGCGGTCGCCGCAGTCAGTCTTGTGCTCGGTTTGGTTGTGGGCGTGCTGATTGCGCCGGTGCTTCCGGGCAACGCCCCTAAGGCAGATCTTGCGGGGAGGACGTCAGTCGGGGAGTCCGAGCTTGATTCCGTACTGGGCACGTACGTCTTCGATGGAGAGCGCATATCGGTTACGATTCGCGACGCGATACTCGAGTCCACGACGCTCGAGGCCGCGCGGAACAGTGACGGAACGTATGATGTCCCGAGCGTGGACACCGTCCTCTCCATTGCGCGCAACCACGTGCTTGCGGCCGATGCGGAGGAGAAGGGCATCACGGCCAACGAGGAAGACGCTGTGGCATATGCCCAAGAGACGTTGGGAACGAGTGATTTTGCGCAGATTGCGGCTGGTTACAGCATGGATGTGGAGCAGGTGCGTGAGCTCATGACGCGCTCGGCGCAGCTGGCAAAGCTGCGTACCCAAGTGGTCACGACGAAGCCCGTTGCAGAGCCCGTTGCTCCCGAGGCGCCCGAGGCAGGCAAAGAGGATGAGCCGTCCGCTCGATACGCCACGTACATCATGGGCCTCATTGGTGACGAGTGGGATGCCAACGCAAATACATGGGCACGCGAGGACGGTCCGTTCCGCGAGCAGCTCAAGGATTACACCATCTCTAACGATGCGGCCACATATGCTGCCGCGCAGGCAGCCTACTACGTGGCGTATACGCAGTATTCGCAGGTCCAACAGCAAGTGTCGACCGAGTGGACCGACTATGTGAACCAGCTACTTGCGGATGTCCCGGTCGAGCTCGTGACGTTGGTGGCGTAGTCGGAGGACGCGCATAAACAGGGGAGGTACCCATGGCAGCAAGGATGCGTCTAGAGGAGGCACCGTTGCTGCCAAAGTCTTATCGGCACCCGATTGCCTTGGTACTTGGTTCTGGCTTCGGTGGACTTGCGGGTCTCGTCAAGCCCACACGCCGCGTATCGTACGAGCAGATGGAAGGATACGAGCGCCTGGATGACGTTGAACCCGAACGGGTTCCCCAAGCGACGCTTGGGACGATTGACGGCAGGTCCGTGATCGTGTATCCCGTGCGCTTGCACCTGTATCATGGGCATACGGCGTATCAGGTGACGGCACCCGTGCGTCATGCGTATGCGAGTGGCTGTAGGGTGGTGGTGTGCATAGGGGCAAGTGGTCTGGTTGACGGTGCTGATGACCAGTCACTTGGGGTGGTGAGCGACCATCTTAACCTCACGGCAGAGAATCCCCTGGTTGGTTGGAGTCCAGCGGTGGCCCCAGCTGGCCGAACGATGGCGCGGAAGGCTTCTCGTCAACCGGACGCCTTCGTTCCCATGGACCAGGCCTATGACCCAGAGCTGCGTGCGCTGGCGCACGAAGTCGCGCGCGAACGAGGCATCGATTTGCGCGAAGGCGTGTATGCCGAGGTTCGTGGCCCGAGCTTGGAGACGCCGGCTGAAGTTCATGCGCTGCGGATGCTGGGTGTCACATACGTGGGAATGTCACTGTCGCTCGAGGTGATCATGGCGCGTGCTTTGGGGATGCGCGTGCTTGCCCTCACGTTGCCCACCAACCCGGCGGGTGCGGCATGGGTCTCTCACCGTTCGGTGAGAGCCGAGGCAACGTCGGCCACGCGCGAACTCGAGGCCATCGTTCGTGGCGTCCTTGCGAGGTTGGACTGAGCCTTCCTAGGTTCGTGATGCCGCAAGCAACGCGCATAAGATATTCGGTTACTTCTATTTCGAGACTTTTTGTCCCCTGTGTGTTGTATTGTTGAAGTGATGGGATTGTTTGTGTGCTGAAAGAGGACGGGGGTGTAGCGATGAGATACGGAGAATCGAGACACAAATACCTGCGAACGACGCTGTCGTTCATTCTAGCAGTCTGCATGATCTGCGGAATGGTGCCCCTCAACGCATATGCGGATGAATCGTTCGTTGGTGAAGCAACGGGGAAGCCGTTGGCGCAGGGCGAAGAGGCGCCGATACCTTCAGAGAACTCGCTTTTGATGGATGCGTCAGATGAATCCGAGGAAGGCAATGCCAATCGGGAGGTTGACTGGGCTTCGGATGATTATTTCGACTTGGAAAGCGATTCGGACGATTCCGAAGAGGTGGCCTATGGCGAACAAGACAGCTCAACTGAGAGTGTGTCGGTTCAAAACGAGGCCGACTCATCGTATGGACAGGCCGATGAATCCGCAGAGGCGGATGATCTAGAAGTCCTCAACGGCGAGGTGGCGGGGGAGGACCAACAGACAGAGGAGGCCATAGCGTTAGACGTTGCCGATGAGTATGACGAGGTTGAGTGGGGCACATACACCATAGTGTTCGATGCAAACGGCGGCAGCGGAACCATGAAGAACAAGATTGCTGGTGTTGATCAGGAGAACTATCTTCCCGAGTGCGGGTTCACACGCGCCGGGTATGATTTCGCGTGCTGGAGCACCAAGGCCGACGGTAGCGGTGACAACTATTTCTATTACGGAGACGAGTTCAGCGCGGATTGTAGCATCTGGGGTGACTCGTCCCTTGAGGGAAAGACAATTACCCTTTACGCTCAGTGGACGAAGCCCTTTACCGTGATGTTTAACGCAAACGGTGGCATCGGGACCATGGAGAAGATGACTGCCCATGTGGGGGAGACGTACAATCTCTGGTGCGAGTTTACGCGCGAAGGATATGAGTGCGTTGAATGGAACACAAAAGCCGACGGCAGTGGTAAAAGCTGTTCCGTTGAGTTGAATACATGGACAGACTTGTCCCTTGGGGGGAAGACTATCACCCTTTATGCACAGTGGACTTTAATCTCTTATGCTGTAGTGTTCAAAGCAAATGGGGGCACTGGCACGATGGCGAATAGCTATCACTACGAGGATGAGTGGTTCACGAATCTCCCCAAAGCCACGTTTAAGCGTACTGGATATACGTTTGTGGGTTGGAATACAAAGGCCAATGGCAAGGGCACCAGCTACGATGACAAGGAATACATCGAAGTGCACATTGGGGAGACGCTTACTCTTTACGCTCGGTGGTCGGCAATCACCTATAGGCTTACATACAAGCTAAACGGCGGAAAGAACAGTAGCGGTAACCCCAAATCCTATAAGGTGTACTCATCGACCATAACGTTAGCCAAGCCGACTCGCAAGGGCTACACCTTCGGTGGTTGGTTCGGCGACGCGAAGCTCACCAAGCGGGTCAAGGCAATCGCCAAGGGAAGTACCGGCAACAAGACCCTCTACGCCAAGTGGAGTATCAATACGTACAGGATTGCTTACAAGCTTAACGGCGGGAAGAACAGCAAGAAGAACCCAGGAACGTATACGGTGACGACCGCGAAGATCACCCTCGCAAAGCCGACGCGCAAAGGCTACACCTTCGGTGGCTGGTTCAGTAAAGCGAAGTTCACCAAGCAAGTCAAGGCCATCGCCGAGGGCAGCGCGGGAAACAAAACACTCTATGCCAAGTGGGTCCCGATAAAGTACAAGTTGTCCTACAAGTTCAAGGGTGGGAAGAACAGCAAGAAGAATCCTTCCACATACACCATCGAGTCAAAAAAGATAACTCTCGCAAAGCCGACGCGCAAGGGTTACACCTTCGGTGGTTGGTTCGGCGACGCGAAGCTCACCAAGCGGGTCAAGGCGATCGCCAAGGGTAGTACCGGCAACAAAACCCTCTATGCCAAGTGGAAGCCGAACAAGTACACGATAGTCTACGACGGAAACGGTGCCACATCCGGACAGATGGCGAGCCAGAGTGGCCGGGTTTACGGCAAGGCATACAAGCTAAAGGGAAATGCCTTCAAACGCGAGGGAAAGTACTTCGCCGGCTGGAGTACGAAGAAGAACGGCAAAGGCATGTGGTACGACAACAAGGAGGGCGTGAAGAACCTAACGGCGAAGAATAACGGCAAAGTGGTTCTCTATGCACAATGGGAAGGTGGCGTGGGGTTTACCTCGTGGGATGCCGATGATGGTGTGGTAGCGATCATCCGCAACCACCTAAAAAAGAACCTCGTTGTTACGGCACAGTTCCACTTCTACAAGGGGTCGACATTGGTGGGAACTCGAAGCGTAACATGCAATTGTCTGGAAAAAGGTGGACGATGCGCTTTGAAGGCATGGAGCGGAAACGCGCCCTATACGTCGCATAAGGTACAGTTGACATACGAGGAAGCTCCAAGAAGTGCCATGTCAAACGCCTCGAAGATCTCGGCGCTCGCAAGACGCGAAGGTGAGGGTTTGCGGGTTGTCGTGAAGAACAATGGTGCGCCTACGGATGGCAATCACACCACAATCGCCGTGGTGTTTTACAAGAATGGTCGGGTCGTCGGATATGATCTCGGGAATGCCTACGTAGACTTCCGGGGCGCCACCGCCGGTCTGTACTTTGGCTTCCCCTACGCGAGCGATGGCGAGACCATCACACCCACCTCGTACAAGTTGTTCGTGAACGAGTCGTGTCGCTTATCCGAAGCTCCCGTTAGGTTTAGTTAAACGTACCCCGCCGCTTTTTTAGCAACGGACTCGCTTCCGACGAACAGGAGAAAGAGGCCCCATGCACCGCAGGGGCCTTCGAGTTCTTGCAATTGGAGGGATATGAGCGTGTTGAGGGGGACGTGCCATCCACCCGATACTCCTCGTGCATGAGGCTATTCATTGCTGAACAGATGCTTAGCCTTAGCTGACAGCTAATTATCTTGTCCCACATTGGTTGTATCGTAGCGTTATGAGGATTGTCCATGTGTTGGGTAAGGAGAGAGAGGAGCTGGACATGGCAAGCATGGTTCCGAGAAGATGGGCACGAGGAGCGCTCACACTGTTCGTCGCGATTTGCATGGTTGGGGGGTCGGTGCCCCTCAACGCGTACGCAGAGGAGGTTGACGCAGATAATCTTGCCTCGCAGGAGACTCGCGTCTCGCAAGAGAATGCCGATGCAGATCAGATTCCCGCCGAGGAGGCACTTCCCGACGAGGCGTCCTACACGCAAGGGGAAGGCGGCGATGAGCAGAAGACCGAGAGTGCCTCAGATGAGCCGATGGCACGCGAGAGCGAGGCCCCCACTTCCGAAGACGAGGACGGCGACGACTCGGACGTGACTGATGAGTCAGACGCCTCGGACGAGGAGGAATCGTCAACGGAGGACGAGTCCGTCGATGCTCTCGATGTTGAGGTGTCCGAGGAAGTTACCGAGCAGGAGGAAGGTCCGGCCCTTGATGTCGCAAGCGAGGATGATGACATCGTGTTGGGTGATGAAGACTGGGAGGAAGACTGGGAAGAGTATGAGGAGCAGGGCACCTATACGATTGTCTTCAATGCAAACGGCGGCACGGGCACGATGGCAAAGATGACTGTTTCTGTTGACGAATGGTTTGCGCTTCCCATATGCAGATTTCAACGCACGGGATTCAGATTTGAGGAATGGAACACCGACAAGAACGGCAATGGCTTAAGTTATTGCGACACCGAAAGTGTTGACGGCATTGCGAATGCTGGCGAGACGATTACCCTTTACGCCCAGTGGTCCGCAACCACGTTCACCGTGGTGTTCAAGGCGAACGGTGGCACGGGCACGATGGCAAAGGCAAGCATCGACGAAGGTAACTTTGGGCTTCTCCCCAAATGCAAGTTTAAACGCGTGGGATACGCATTCGTGGAGTGGAACACCAAGGCCAATGGTGGCGGCATTAGCTATGCGGACGAAGACGAGGTCTGGGGTAGTGCGGGCGAGACCCTTACCCTCTATGCCCGTTGGTCCGCCATTAAGTACAGCATCTCCTATCAGCTAAATGGCGGCAAGAACAACAGCGGCAACCCCAAGGCGTATAAGATTACCTCGGCTGACATAACCTTTGCGGCGCCGACGCGCAAGGGCTATACCTTCGGAGGCTGGTTCAGCGACGCGAAGCTTACCAAACCCGTCAAGGCAATCACCAAGGGCAGCACCGGCAACAAGACCCTCTATGCCAAATGGAAAGAAATCACGTACAAAGTCGTGTACAAGCTCAATGGCGGGAAGATTGGCAAGAAGAACCCGAACTCGTACAAGGTGACGACCGCAAAGAAGACGCTCGCCAACCCGACCCGCAAGGGTTACACCTTCGGCGGCTGGTTCGGTGACGCGAAGCTGACGCAGCGCGTCAAGACGATCGGCGGGGGAGTCATCGGGAACAAGACCCTCTATGCCAAGTGGACTGCAACGAAGTACAAGATCGTATACAAGCTCAAGGGCGGGACGAACAGCAAGAAGAACCCCTCCACCTACACCATCACATCAAAGAAGATTTCTCTCGCAAAGCCGACCTGCAAGGGCTACACCTTCGGCGGCTGGTTCAGTGACGCGAAGCTCACCAAGCGGGTCAAGGCAATCGCCAAGGGCAGCACTGGAAAAAAGATTCTCTATGCCAAGTGGACGGCAAACAAGTACACGATAGTCTACGACGGAAACGGTGCCACATCCGGACAGATGGCGAGCCAGAGCGGCCGCGCCTACGGGAAGACGTATAAGCTGAAGGGTATTGCCTTCAAACGCGAGGGGAAGTACTTCAACGGCTGGAACACAAAGAGGAACGGTTCTGGTACGTGGTACAAAAACAAGGCGAGCGTGAAGAGCCTCACGGCAGCCAAGAACGGCAAGGTGGTCCTGTATGCTCAGTGGGAAGGAGAAGTCGGAATAACTCACGGCGACACCGACTACGGTGCGGTGGCCATCATCCGCAACCACTCCAATAGGAACCTCAGGATAACGGCCAAGTTCCTCTACTACAGGGGACCGACCTTGGTGGCCAACCGGAGTAAGGACTGTTATTGTCTGCAAGGTGGTGGCCAGTGCGCCCTACAGGGCTGGATTCACGATGTGGACTACAGCTCATATAAGGTGCAGGTTACGTACGAAGATGCCTCCGAGAGCATCATCTCCAACGCGTCGCAGATATCGGCGTCGTCAAACTTCGGTGACCAGAACGTACAGGTCACCGTTAGGAACAATGGTACATCAGCAGAGCACACTCAGATCGCTGTCGTGTTCTATCGTAAGGGTCGCATCGTAGGGTACGATTACGGTTATGCTGAGGTCGACCATCCTGGCGCAACTGACTATCTGGAGTTCCACTTCCCTCATTCCAGAGACTACGAGACCATCACCCCCACCTCATACCGGGTGTTCGTGAATGAGTCGTATCGATACGACTAGGAGTCATGATGGGCGCGATGAAGGATTACGGTCTTCGCGTTGGTTTCTTCTCAAAATAGTTCTTGCAATTGGGAGAGAATTCGCGTACATTAGTTAGTCGCAAGCCAGCCTGGCTCAATGGTAGAGCACATCACTCGTAATGATGGGGTTGTGGGTTCGATTCCCACGGCTGGCTCCAGAGAATGCAACAGGTCGACCATTGTGGTCGGCCTGTTCTCTTTTGGGCCATCTTCTGAGCGTGTCCCCGAGCCTGGAATCTGACTCATATTTGGGGGTGCGTCTCCAGAGGAACAAGAGGATTGTGTATGAAGTGCGTGAGCGAAAGTGTCTAGCCCAAAACATCGTGTGTTGGGCTATCATCTTGGCTTGCTGTTTTTGTGTTTCCTGCCTGCGGGACAGGGCAAAGGTCAGAAGAAAGGTGACAACATGGCAGAAGAGGTTACCAATAGTCAAAATCAAGGCGAAGAGAAGGGTTCCCTCCTGAAGGGCCTCGGTGTCGGGGCATGGGCGGCCATCGCTGTGGTCGCGCTCGTGGTTGGCCTGCTCGTGGGTCACTTCGCGGTGGGAGGTTCCGCAGCCGGTGGATCGCTCAACAAGTCTACCCTTACCGAGTCGGAACTCGACACCGTCGTCGGAGCGTATACCTACAACGGCAACAGTGCCAACATCACTGCGCGTGCGGTTCTTGAGCAGAGTGGTTCGATTGACGCTTCGAAGGACGACGACGGCAACTATAGCGTTCCCTCTGCAGATACCGTGCTCTCGTATGCGCGCAATGCCATTATCGAGGCTGAGGCTGACGGTAGGGGCATTGAGATTACCGACGACGATCTTTCCGCGTACGCCGAGGAGATGCTTGGCGCAAGCGACTTCGAGTCCATCGCGACCACCTATGGCATGGATGAGGCCACCGTCAAGGAGGTCCTGCGTGGCTCCGCCAAGATGAACAAGCTTCGTGACGAGATAGTCGGCAAGGATGATGGCGGCGAGGCTCCCGAGGCACCGACCGCACCTGAGGTCGAGGCTCCTGCCGAGGGCGAAGAGAAGTCCGACGAAGAGAAGCAGGCCGCTCAGGAGGCCGCCAACGACGCCCCCAAGAAGGAGTACTACGACTACATCGTTGGACTCGCCGGTGACGAGTGGGATGCCGAGAAGGGCGCATGGAAGAGCGATGACGGCGAGTATGCCACGGCGCTTGCCGATTACAAGGTCACCAAGGACGGCGCTTCGTACAACGCAGCTCAGGCCGCTTACTACGTTGCCTATCAGAAGTACAGCACCAAGCAGACCGAGATTTCGGAGAAGTGGACCGACTACGTCAATGGCCTGCTCGGCAATTCCGCCATCCAGATTTATACGCTCAAGTCGTAGGTCTCTGCGCACATACGTAGAGTTGGCTTGCGACGGAGCAGCGACAGACGTGGTCGCTGCTCCGTCTTGGGTTTTGGTGCGGCACCACAATTTGCATTGTTATTCTAACGGTAATATTTGCGGGGTTATACTATGCCCCATTCACAGGATGCAAACCCTAAGGAGAGGATCATGGTGGAGAAGAAGGACTTGGACTGGGGTAGCTTGACCTTTAGCTATACCCCCACCGACTACAGCTACGTGTGCAACTACAAGGATGGCGCTTGGGGTGAAGACATTCTCACGCCTGACCACACCCTGCAGCTGAGCGAGTGCGCGGGCATCTTCCACTATTGCCAGGAGGTCTTCGAGGGCCTGAAGGCGTACACCACCGAGACTGGCGCCATCGTGTGCTTCCGTCCCGACATGAACGCCCAGCGCATGGCCGATTCCGCCAAGCGCATCTGTATGCCGCCGTTCCCCGAGGATCGCTTCGTGGAGGCTGTCAAGCAGGTCGTGAAGGCGAACCTCGCATGGGTGCCGCCCTTCGGCTCTGGTGCCACGCTCTACATCCGTCCCTTCATGGTCGCCACGGGCGACGTCATCGGCGTCAAGCCCGCGACGGAGTACCAGTTCCGCATCCTGGTGACACCTGTCGGTCCGTACTACAAGGGCGGCGTGCAGCCCGTGGCACTCAAGGTGCCTGAGTACGACCGCGCCGCACCTCACGGTACCGGCAACATCAAGGCCGGTCTGAACTACGCCATGAGCCTGTATCCCAGCGTGCTCGCGCATGCTGAGGGCTTCGCGGACAACATGTTCCTCGATCCTCAGACCCACACCTTCGTGGAGGAGTCCGGTGGCGCGAACTTCCTCTTTGTCAAGGAAGACGGCTCGCTGGTCGTTCCCCAGTCTGCCACCGACTCCATCTTGCCCTCCATCACGCGTCGTTCGCTGGTGCAGGTCGCCGAGGAGATGCTTGGCATGAAGGTCGAGCAGCGTCAGGTGCGCTTCGACGAGATTGACCAGTTCGTCGAGTGCGGCATGTGCGGCACGGCAGCCGTGATCAGTCCCGTCGGCAAGGTCGTGGACACCGAGGGCAACGAGCACATCTTTGGTGCGGGCATGGAGCATGTCGGGCCCGTGCTGGCCAAGCTTCGCGCCACGCTCACGGGCATCCAGTCCGGGGAGATCGAGGACAAGTTCGGCTGGGTCATGCAGGTCGCCTAGACGCACATAACGAGTCTCGCTGGCGAGGGGACAGCTTCTTCGGCGCTTGATGCCGGGGAACTGTCCCTTCGACATGTTTCTGCTATACTGGCCTACGCATTCGAGCGAGTGAGAAAGGCGCATCATGGCACAGAGGGTTCAGGGGACCGAGGATCTGTTCGGCGGTTACATGCGGGCTTGGCAGCGCATGCAGGACGTGGCGCGCGAGGTGTTTGGCGCGTATGGGTTCGACCTTATCGAGACGCCTGCCATCGAGCAGGTTGCCACCTTCGTGCACGGCATTGGTGAGTCGACCGACGTGGTGCGCAAGGAAATGTTCCGTGTGTACTCGGGGGCGCTGGTCGAGCAACTCCTGGCAAAGGGGAGCGAAGACGGGCTCAAGGCCAAGCAGCGTCTGGCACTGAGGCCAGAGGGCACGGCGGGCGTCGTTCGCGCGGCAGTCCAGAACAACTTCGTCCCGCAGGGTGGGGCGCCCGTCAAGCTCTGGTATGCCGGTCCGATGTTCCGTGGCGAGCGCCCGCAGAAGGGTCGTCTGCGCCAGTTCCACCAAGTGGGCGTCGAGTGGCTCGGCGCGTCTGACCCGGCAGCCGATGCCGAGTGCATCATCATGCTGATGCGCTACTTCGAGCGTCTGGGGTTTGACCCCGCAAGCCTGAGGCTGACGATCAACTCCATGGGTGACGCCACGTGTCGTCCAGCGTATCGCGAGAAGGTACGTTCCTTCATCCTCGATCACGCGGACCAAATGTGCGCGGATTGCCTCGAGCGAGCCGAGCTCAACCCGCTGCGCGCCTTCGACTGCAAGAACGACCACTGCCGTGAAGTGATGCGGGACGCGCCGCTCGCGCCGAACAACCTGTGTGCGGAGTGTGCCGCGCACTACGAGCAGGTGAAGAGCTACCTCGATGAGGCTGGCATCGCCTATGTGGAGGACCCGACCCTCGTGCGTGGCCTCGACTACTACACGCGCACCGTCTTTGAGGTGGAGGTCGTGGGCGCAAGCGTCGGTGCCATCGGCGGAGGCGGCCGATACGACGGCCTTATGGAGCTCGAGGGTGGCAAGCCCACGCCAGGCCTTGGCTTCGCGGTGGGATTCGAGCGCATCGCGCTTGCCTTGCAGGCCCAAGGAGTCGACCTGGCCGGTGCCGAGCCCGCATGCGTGTACGTGGCGTGCACGCCAGACGTTCGACCGTCCGCCTTCGGTGCGGTGCTCGCACTTCGCGAGGCCGGCGTGCGTACGGAGGCGGACTACCAGGGACGCTCGCTCAAGAGTCAGTTCAAACAGGCAAACAAGCTCGGTGCGCACCTGTGCGTGGTGCTTGGACCCGATGAGGTGGCGGCAGGTGTGGCGACCCTGCGCGACATGCAGAGCCACGAACAGGAACAGGTTTCGCTTGCGGAGCTCGCCACCCGCGTGTGCGAAAGGATGGCATAGCTCGACCATGCGACTGTTTGTGGCGGCGGAGCTTTCCAACAACTTGATCGATGCCCTTGCCGATACGTCTGCGCTGCTGCGCGATTCCGTGCGTGGGCGCTACGTGGCCCCCGACCTCTTCCATGTGACGCTTGCCTTTCTTGGGGAGGTGCCGGCGGCGCAGGTCGATGAGGTTGGGATGCTCGTACGCGACGCATGCGCGGAGGTCGATCCGTTCATGACGTCGCTTGGTCCGCTGGGGAGCTTCGGACGGCTCTCTGCGGCAATCCTGTGGCAAGGATTCTCGTCGGGACGCGAGAGCTGGGACCTCTTGGCGACGAAGGTGCGCTCGGCGTTGCGTGACGCAGGGTTCTGGATTGACGAGAAGGGCTTCTTGCCCCATGTGACGCTCATGTGTCGCGCGGACCTCACGCACGGCGCGTTGCCCATGCCGTGCGTCACACGCGGTTCGGTGGACGCGGTGATTGTCTATGTGTCGGACCTCTCTGGCGAGAGGCCTTGCTACGAGGCGCTCGAGCGCATTGACCTGTTCTGAAGTCGCAGGCTGGGGCGCTCATTCGCAGGCGTTGGCAAACGTCGCGCCCTCGACGCCGCGGTGACGACCCGCGAGGGGAGCGGCAGATGCCTATAGGAACTGTCCCTCAGGAGGTGCCGGTCGTTCTTTGGTGCGACCAATATGCGCTGGCGGTAGACAAGCCCGCCGGTCTGCTCGTGCATGCAGACGGCACGGGCGCCGTGACGCTCACCGAGCTTGTGCGATGCCAGCTGGGCGAGAGCGTGCGTCCCCAGGCGCTCAACCGGCTTGACGTACCGACCTCAGGCATCGTGCTCTTCTCGCTGGACAAGGCGACGCAGCCTGCGTTCGACGCACTCGTCGCGGGCCGTGCGATGCGCAAACGCTACTGGGCGTTGGTCGACAGGCGCCTGCCGATGCTTGGACCTGACGGGTGGTCGCTCATCGACGCACCCATTGCGCGCGACCGGCACAATGCGCGCCGCATGCGCGTGGGAAGGACGGGCAAGCCTGCGCGCACGCGCATTCGTCCTCTCGCGCGGTGCGACGGGCGCACGCTCGTGGAGGCGGAGCTCGTAACGGGGCGCAAGCACCAGATTCGCGTGCATCTCGCGCATGTGGGATGCCCGATTGTGGGGGACGAGTTGTATGGGGGCACGCGTGACGAGGGAGGGCTTATGCTTCACGCGCATGAGCTCGTCTTTGACCATCCCGTTACGGACGAGCGGGTCCTTGTGAGCAGCGAGATGCCGTCCCGCTTTGGCTGGTCTGGCTAGGCCGAACGGCGCATTGGTCCCAAACACACCCGCCACCTGCCAACCTCTCATTCGCATGCGCCGGCCAAAGGTACATACTGAGTACATAGATGGCATCTTGCCGGCTCGGGTGGCTGGCGCCGACCTAATGGAGGGGGTCCTATGGCCGATACTATGCGTGGCGTTTACACGAACCTTACCGATATTCGTCGTCGCGTCTTCGCCGAGGTTGCGACCATTTGCTACATGGCGGGCAGCAATCCCGGTTGGAAGGCGGAATACCTGGACAAACGCTTCGAAGAGTTGCCCTACGAGATCATCCAGGGCGACATCGCCACGCATCGCGAGAGCGTCTTCTTGGAGCGAGCCATCATCGAGGAACGCATTCGCCTGGCCATGGGCATGGACCTGCAGGGTGTCGACAAGCCCCAGAGCGTGAGCGACGGACTCGAAGAGGCGGTCGTTGCCGACTCGTACTACAATCCACCGCTCATCAACGTCATCAAGTTTGCTTGCAACTCATGCGAGGACAACGTCTATCGCGTTTCTTCCGCCTGTCAGGGTTGCTTGGCACATCCATGCATAGAGATCTGTCCCAAGGACGCGGTTTCGTTCAAGCATGGCAAGGCCTTCATCGACCATGCGAAGTGCGTCGCTTGTGGTAGGTGCGCGCAGGTATGCCCTTATCACGCGATTCATCATCATGTGCGTCCGTGTGCCGATGCCTGCGGCATGAAGGCGATTGGCTCTGACGAGCACGGGAGGGCCGAGATCAACTACGAGAAGTGCGTCAGCTGCGGACAGTGCCTTATCAACTGTCCGTTTGGGGCCATCGCCGACAAGAGCCAGATCGCGCAGGTGATCTTCTCCATCGTGGGCGGGGACGAGGTCATTGCCATCGTCGCGCCAGCGTTCGTGGGTCAGTTTGGCGGCAAGGGCAACGTGGGTAAGCTGCGTGGCGCCTTTGCGACGCTCGGCTTCGCCGGCGTGGAGGAGGTCGCCATAGGTGCGGACCTTTGCGCCATCGAGGAAGCCGACATGTTCCTTGAGGAAGTGCCCGAGAAGATGCCCTTCATGGGTACCTCCTGCTGTCCCGCATGGTCGGCCATGGCAAAGATGGAGTTCCCCGAGCACAAGGAGTGCATCTCCATGGCGCTTACGCCCATGGTGCTCACTGCGCGCATGGTGCGCCAGAACCATCCCAGCGCAAAGATCGTCTTTGTGGGGCCGTGCTCGGCAAAGAAGCTTGAGGCCATGCGCGAGTCCGTGCGCTCGGAGGTGGACTTCGTGCTCACCTTCGAGGAGATGGCCGGCATGATGAAGGCCAAGGGCATCGACTACCTCAAGCTCGAGGACGACAACAAATCCGACTTCGACATTGCCTCCGAGGACGGGCGCAACTTCGCCGTCGCAGGTGGCGTGGCGAATGCCGTGGTCAACGTCATCAAGGAACGTGACCCCGAGCGCGAGGTGAAGGTGTTCAATGCGGAGGGCCTGGCTGAGTGCCGCAAGATGCTGCGAGACGCCACCCGTGGCAAGTATCCCGGCTACCTGCTCGAGGGCATGGCGTGCCCGGGTGGTTGCGTGGCAGGTCCCGGAACGCTTCAGGCCATCAACAAGTCCGCAGCGGCTGTCAAGCGTTATGCGAAGAAGTCGCCGCACAAGCATGCGGTGGACAACGAGCTGCGCTCGCTCATTCACCAGCTCGAGCGTGCCGAAGATGGTGTCGGGGGCGACTGAGTGACCACAGGGGTGGCGGAAGCCGCCCCTTCAGCCAGGCTTACAAGGGCGTCCCGCTGCGGGCGCCCTGGCCTTGCAGGGCACCTTGCAGCCATCAAAAAGGCCGCCCCACGTGGGGCGGCCGCTCACTTACGTGCGTGATTGATTCCTGCGTGCGAGCCTGCTATTCCTTCTCGCCCGAGACCGAGGCGTAGAAGTGCGCCTGGTCGAAGGTCTCCTCGATGGTGTGGCCGTTCACGAACCTCAATGAGAGAAATTCGCCCAAGGTGGGAACAAGGTCGCTGCAGTCGACGAAGTGGTTCTTGTGATTGCGAATCGAGGTGTCCTGCGCGCGCCAGTAGTTCTCGTTGGCATCGGTGATGTAGTACACCTTGGAACCAACGCGCATGTACACCGAATGGTTGATGTGCAGATACTCGTCAAGCTCTGCGTAGCTTATCTTGAGCTCCTCTTGTGCCTTCTTTCCCATGGCCACTCCAATCGTTCGAAGACAAATACCTTGGTGTGCTCATCTTAGCGCATGTTAACGCCCTATGACAACGGGAGGCCGGTTTAATGGAGACCGCACATTGACCGAGACCCCACCGTGGGTGAGTGGTCAGGCGAGGAGCAGGTGCTCGAGTTCTGCGGCCGTGCGCGCGAACGTCTGGCCGCCCCGCGAGCGTACGTAGTCCTCGTCGCGGAAGCCCCATGTTACGATGACGCAGTCGATGCCCGCATTGGAGGCACAGGCGACGTCTACCTCCGAGTCGCCGACGTAGACGCATCGCTCGGGTGGGACGTCGAGCTCGCGCATGCAGGCAAACACGGTGTCGGGTGCCGGCTTGCGTCGGATTCCCTCTCGTTCCCCACAGGCGAACTCGAAGCTTCCGGGGAAGAAGTGCTCCACGAGTGGTCGAACGGCATAGTCGCCCTTGTTCGAGACGACGCAGCAGCGCATGCTGCTGGCCCGAATGTGGTTGAGCACCTGCGTGACGCCCGGGTAGGGGGCGGTCCGGTCGAGGCTGTGCGCGGCATAGTGCTCGTTGAAGGCGTCGTATACTGCGGACACTAGCTTGTCGCTGCTACCGTCGGGTACGGCCCGGCGAATGAGGTTGAGGATGCCGTTTCCCACGAACTGCCGTACCTCGTCGCGTGTGCGCCGGGGCATTCCGAAGGAGGTGAGCGCGTGGTTCGTCGAGGCGGCAAGGTCATCGAGCGTGTTGAGAAGCGTGCCATCGAGGTCAAAGATGGCCGTGTCGTAGTGCCCGGGGTGCCGACGCGCCGCAACGGCTGCCGCACTCCGTGGAGCATCGCTGTCGTGGACGAACTGTGACGGGTCGCGCATCGCTGCCTCCCAATGTTTGTTCTCTCGACTTATCATAGATACACATCGTAGTATGATGAATGCAAGGAGAACATCGCAGAAAGGGACGCGCACATGAATGATGCGCAAAGCGGCGGCAACTATTCTCGCGAGCACGGCGTTTCAGGGTACAGGAAGAGACGGCGTACAACCATTGTCGTGCGTCTTATCGTTGCGACAGCGCTCATTGCGATCATCGGTGGCGCCTCGTATGCGTTCGGCAAGCAGTTCATTGACCCCGATAGCATTCCCTTTGATCTTCCCGGCGTCGAGCGGGATGCGGAGCAGAGTGCTCCGGAGGAGGAGGTTCCGGAGCCGGTACCGACCACGGTGCAGCCCGCGACCATCAGCCTCGTCTCGGCAGGCGACGTGATCATGGACGGTGCGGTGACGGAGAGCGGCAGGCAGGAGTCGGGTGCCTACGACTTTGGGCACCTCTTCGCACCGCTCAAAGGCGAGCTCGGGCGCTTCGACCTGCGTCTGGTGAGCCAAGAGTCAGCGCTTGCGGGAAGCAAGTTCGGCTTTGGTGCCGATTTCCCGCTCAACGCGCCGCAGGACTTGGGACGTGCTGAGCAGGAGGCAGGCTTCAACGTGGTGCTCCGTGCGAGCGATCATACGTTCGACACCGGCGCCGAGGGAATTCACGGTGAGCTGGAGTGGTGGCATGACTCATTCCCCAACATGCCGGTTCTCGGCATCGCGGATGCGGAGCCACAGAACAACCCCACCCTCTCTGACTATGTCTCCAATGTGTACGTCTACGAAAAGGATGGCTTCAAGGTGGGGGTGCTCAACCACGCAATAAACGTTCCCGATGATGCACGGGGTATGGTCTCGCACCTCACGGAAGAGAAGATTGCCAGCGACGTTTCGAAGGCGCGTGAGATGGGCGCCGAAGTCATTGTCGCCTGCCCGCATTGGGGCGAGGAGTACAACACTAACGTGGTGGAGGAGCAGACGCGCTATGCGTGGGCATATGCCAACCAAGGGGTGGACGTCATTATTGGCACGCATCCTCGGGTATTGCAGCGCACCGAGGTCCTGCAACGCGAAGACGGGCACAAGACGGTGTGCTTCTATTCCTTGGGCTGCCTCACCTCATCACTCACCGACAACAGCTTGCTGGGCGGTTTGGCGGAGGTTCAGCTCAACCGCAACGACCAGGGTGCGTGCGAGGTGACGAACGCGGTGCTCAAGCCCGTCATCACCCACCGGGGCAACGGCGCGGAGTACTGCACGTACCTCTTTGCCGACTATTCGAACGACCTCGTGTGGAACAGCTGGGATGGCTGGCCAGACGTTGACGAGTGGAACCGGCGCTGCCAAGACATCTTGGGCGAGGGATACGACCCGGGAGCGCGCGAGTTCCGTGTGAACCTCGATGCCGCTACGCCGCCGCCGAGCGCTCAACCGGAAGAACCGGCGCCTGTCGAGGAGGGGCAAGGCGAGGAATACGCAGGCAACGAGGGTGAGTATGACTATTATGGCGAGTACGATGAATCTTGGGACTACTGATTCCGATTTGAGACGCAAGATGCGCTGACGATTGTGCACTAAGTGACCCCCCTCTTGTGGAGGGGGTCACATCCGTTGAAGGAGGGTGTCCGAACGCTGAAGCGGGCAGCCCTCCTGCCTTTGTGGTCACCTTTCGTGGGTCACGCCGCTTGCGCTGAGTCTTCGGGTGCGGCCACCGGCTCTTCTGGCGCGGGTTCCTCCGCTGGTGCGGGTGCCGGCTCCGTCGCCACGGGTTCCGCAGGCGCTTCCGGCGCTGGCTCTGCGGGCGCCGGCTCTTCCGGCGCGGGCGCCTCCAGATCCGGAAGTATAACGGAGGTTCCCACCTGAATGCTGTCCGATTCGACTGCGGCCTGGGACGCGTTGGTGGCAAGTACGTTGACGTGAACGTATGCGTTGATGCCACGCGACGGATCGAGCAGCATGTTAAGCTCGGTTCCTCCCTCGGCGTTCGTGTGGACGGCTTCGAGGGGAACGACGATGACGTTGGGAATGCTCTGCACGACGATGGAAACGTTGCAGGCGATGTTCTTGGATATGCGCTCGTCGGGGTTCTCGATGATCACGTTGGCAAAGTGCACCGTTCCGTCCTCGTTCGCAGAGACGGACGAGACATAGGAGATGGGAAAGAGGTCGTTGATGGAAGGGAAGCTCAGCCGTGCCTCTTGGCCCTCATGCACCTGTCCGAGTCGGTCTTCGGGAATCTCCTCCTGAACGATGTAGGCGGTGAGGTCCGAGACCGTGCAGAGGCGCTCGGTTCCGATGACGGTGGCGGAAGGCGTGATCGCGGTGTTCAGATCGCTCAGCCAGCCCGAGATGGGCGACCGCACCGTGAGGTGGTCGTATTGCGTCTTCGCATTGTCGTACATCTGCTGGATGTTTGCCAGCGTCTCCTTGGCGGCGTCGAGCTCCTGCTGCGCGGACTTGACGCGCGCCTCCAAGGCGGGGTTGCCAGAGGAGGTGGTGCTGGTACCCGAGCGCGATCCCGTTCCGGTCCCGGTGCTCGTGGTCGAATCTGACGAGGTCGTGTTGTCGGTGAGCGTTCCTGTCGTGGTGGCATCGCTGTCGTACCCATAGCCGTAGTCGGTGTGTTCCGTGAAGGCCGCAACGTGGAAGACGGGCCGTGTCGCGCCTCGTGCGATGGAGTTCGTCTCGTCGTTCTCGGCATCCGATTGTGTGCCATCGGTGTTTGTGCCGGTGCCCGTCCTGGTGCTCGTTCCCGTCGATGTGTCCGTTCCCGTGGAGGACGAACTGGAGGTGCCTTGAGAGGACCGGCTCTTGCCCATGCTGGCATCGAGTGCCTTGCGTGCTGCGTCGAGTGCGTCCACCTTCCGCTCCACGTCATTGCGGGCAAGGTCGAGCGCTTCCTGAGCGCGCTCGTACGTCTGGGTCACGTTGGGGTTGTCGAGCGTGTAGAGCACGTTGCCCTCCTCGACGTATGCCCCTTCCACTGCGAAGGCGTCAACGACGGTTCCCGACACCTCCGAGATGACGGCGCGCTCGTCTATGGGCCGCACGATGGAGGTTGCGTCAATGGAGTCGACGAACTCCATGCGCTCGATGGTCGCCGTGTTATACGTGGGAACCTCGGGGAGCTTCTCCGGCTTGAGCGTGTCCCAGACGAACCAGCCAGCGGCAACCACCATGGAGATGACGAGCAGAAGCACGAGTGTGGTCGAGATGACCCTGTGGCGGCGACGCGTCTTCTCGATGTCCTCCTGGGCCTGGCGACGTGTGAGGTAGGGGGAGGGGACGTCATTGACGTAGAAGCGACGCCTCATGTGAACTGCCGCCACCTCATCGTACGCAAGGCGTTCGATCGAGCGAGATTCGTCGCGTGAGATGGCCTCTTGCGAAGGGACCTGCGGCTTGCGGGCAACCGTGGGCTCTGCCTGGAGTGCAATCTCTTCTGCTTGTTCGGCCTCGGAAGGAACCTCCGGAACCTCTATCCGGTTCATGTGTTTGGCATGTCGTCCGTGGTTGGCGAGCGTGGGCGCATGCAGCTCCTCATCCTCGAGGAGGGGAATGCTTTGCTCCGAGGGCGTATGTGCGCGGTTGCTGTGCGTCATGGCATGCTCCTTGCGTTACTTGCCGTGAACATACAAGCATAGCGCAAGAAGGAAAGGTTTCTGTCAAGGCGCATTCCTCTACACAAAGCAGTCTGCCCCTGCCATCGTGTCGTCGGGCTGCGGGAGCGTGCCTGTCCTCTGTTCCGCAGTTTGTTGTGCCCAGATTCGTAGTACAATACAACTCTTGTGCCGCGAGGTGCCGTTTACACCTTGCGGACGTCTGCTGGGGCGCCGCCCGTACCGTCACGGGGTGGCTAGGGACGAAGGGAATCCCATGAGCGAACAGAGCATGCACACGCACACCTGCGGCGAGCTGCGGGCCACGAACGTCGGCGACGAGGTGGTTCTCACTGGCTGGGTGTGGCACCGTCGCGATCACGGTGGGCTCATATTCATCGATTTGCGCGACCGCGAAGGACTCACGCAGGTTTCGTTTGACCCCGACATCGCCGATGGCGCACCCTTTCATATGGCCGAGACGGTGCGTCCCGAGTGGCCCGTCATGGTCGCCGGCACGGTGCGCCCCCGTCCGGAGGGTCAGGCAAACCACAACCTCGCGACGGGCGAGATTGAGGTTCTCGCCACGCAGCTGACGGTGCTCAACAGCTCGAAGACGCCCCCCTTCCAGATCGAGGACAACGCGGACCTCAGCGAGGACATACGCCTTCGTTACCGCTACCTCGACCTTCGTCGGCCATCCATGGCAGCGAACCTGCGCCTGCGCTCTGACTTTACCTTCGCCATCCGCGAGGCGTTGCACAAGCGAGCCTTCACGGAGGTCGAGACGCCCGCGCTCTTCAAATCGACGCCCGAGGGCGCGCGCGACTTCATCGTGCCGAGCCGCCTGCAGCCGGGCAGCTTCTACGCTCTGCCGCAATCGCCGCAGCTCCTCAAGCAGTTGCTCATGGTGGGCGGCGTCGAGCGCTACTATCAGGTTGCCAAGTGCTTCCGTGACGAGGACCTGCGCGCCGACCGTCAGCCTGAGTTCACGCAGGTTGACATAGAGATGAGTTTCGTCACGCAGGATGATGTGATGGGTGCGCTCGAGAGCGTTCTCGCCGATGCCTTTGCGGCCGTCGGTGTGGAGATGCCCACTCCGCTGCGTCGCATCTCCTTTGTCGATGCGATGAACACTTATGGCATTGACAAGCCCGACACGCGCATTGGCATGGAGCTCCATGACGTGACGGACGTCTTTGCCGACTCGAAGTTCAAGGTGTTCTCGGCGGCAGCGAACACCGAGGGCCAGGTGATCAAGTGCATCAACGCGAAGGGTGCCGGCTCGTGGGCGCGCTCGCGGATCGACAAGCTCGCGAAGGTTGCGGCGACGTTTGGCGCGAAGGGCCTGGCGTGGATTGCCTTCCGCGAGGATGGCTCCATCACCAGCCCCATCGCGAAGTTCTTCTCGGACGAGGAGATGGCGGGCGTGCGCGCTGCCTGTGGCGTCGAGCCCGGTGACCTTGTGCTCTTCGCGGCCGGACCTTGGCAGTCCACGTGCGAGATCCTGGGTGGCATGCGCAACCACATGGCGGATGCGCTGGAGTTGCCACGCGAAGGTCACGACTTTTTGTGGGTGGTGGACTTCCCGCTCGTACACTGGGACGAGGACCGCAAGGCCTACGCGGCCGAGCACCAACCATTCACGCAGCCTGACGAGGCGGATATCAATCGTCTCGAATCCGACCCGCTTAGTGTGGGATCGCATACGTACGACTTCGTGATGGATGGTTACGAGGCTGGCGGCGGTGGCATGCGCGTCCACAACGCGGAGCTGCAGATGCGCATTCTCAAGTTGCTGGGCTTCACGGAGGAGGCCGCCCGTGCGCAGTTCGGCTTCCTGCTCGAGGCACTGGAGTATGGCGCACCTCCCATGGGCGGCTTCGCGCTCGGCCTCGACCGCGTATGCATGCTGCTTGCCGGTGCGGACTCCATCCGTGAGGTCATGGCGTTCCCCAAGACCACGAACGGCAACGACATGATGAGTGACGCGCCCTCTGCCGTGGACGAGCGCCAGTTGCGCGACGTGGCGCTACGCCTGCTCTAAGCCAAACGGCCGTCCGGGAGTGACCGTCCGCGTATCGCTCCCGGGTGGGACGCACCGGGCAGACGCGACGCGAGGAGGCGTACGACATGCAGCGCGAACGGCGTAGAAGAAGGAGAGGCGACGACCGCGACGCGTATCGCGAGCGGGATGAGTGGCTCTTGCAATCTCATCGCAGCAGAAAGCAGCAGGAGCAGGTCTCTAAGCCGCCGGCGTTCGTGCGGGCGGCGAATCGTTGGTGGGATCGTTTGCTCGACGTTGCCGACAGGCGGTCGTTCGAAGGCAGTGCTTCGGAGTACGCACCCAACCAGACGACGCGTGACTATGTGCTCAACACCATAGGGCTTGGCGCATGGGGCGCCCTCTTTCCGATTCTCTCTATCGTCGCAACACAGCTTGCGGGTGCCGAGCAAGCAGGCATGTTCTCCATGGCGTTCACCACGGCAACGCTCATGCTCTACGTGGGCAACTACGGCGTGCGTACGTATCAGGTCTCTGATCTCGACGAGGCGGAGTCGTTTGCTTCCTACCAGCTCCAGCGCGCAATGACATGCGCGCTGATGTTGCTCATCGGCTTCCTGTGGTGCATGCTGCGTGGATACGACCACACGATGACGGTCATCACTTGGGGCGCGTTCGGATTTCGCGCGGTGGATGCCCTCGCCGATACGTACGAGGCGCGTCTGCAGCAAATGGACAAGCTCTATCTCTCGGGCATCTCGCAAGCGGCGCGCGCCATTTTGGGCATTGTGGTGTTTACGGTGCTTCTCTTCGTGACGCATAACCTTGCGTTTGCGTGCTTGGGTATGGCAGTGGCGGCCATTGCGAGCTTCCTGCTCCTTACGTTGCCGCTCGCCCTGCTCGAGACGCCCAAGTCGCGCGGCGCCGACCCGATTGAGATACGCGAGCTCTTTGTGGAGTGCTTCCCTGCCTTTGCCGCACAGTTCCTCTTTGCCCTCATCGAGACGATGCCGAAGTTCGCCATGGAGGGCGTGCTTCCATATGAGGACCAGGTGTACTTCAATGCCATCTATTTCCCTGCGCAGTCTATACTCATGATTGTGGGGTTCGTGTACAAACCGCAGCTTGTGCGCATTGCAGGCGTGTGGTCCGATCGTTCCAAGCGGGCGCGCTTCGACCTCATCGTGGTTGCCATGCTGGTGGTGAGCGTCGTGGTGACGCTTGTGATGCTCTTCGTCTTTGGCGCGGTAGGCGTGTGGCTCAACGGACTGATGTATGGTGTGGATTTCGAGCCTTTCCGCGTTGCCCAGTACCTCATGATCGTGGCGGGCGGCCTCTCCGCTGCCATTGACTTCCTGTACCAGATAATCACGGTGCTGCGCAGGCAGGCGGCCGCGACGATCGTGTACCTCATCGCGTTCTTTGTTGTGGCGATTGCTTCTGCCATCTTGGTACGCACGGTGGGGTTCGATGGTGCAGTTTGGTCGTATTTGGCCGTTATGGTGGTGCTCTTCGTGATGCTCGCGTCGCAGTTCTGCCTTGTGCGCTTCGGTAGCGGTCGGTAGTCCTGGCCCAAGGAGCGGGCTGGCTCAAAGAAGCCGGTTTCCTCACTTGCAGACATTCTGCCGTGTGCAAGCCGCTTTGCTGAAAAAACGCAGGTGGCAGGGTTATGCGACCTGTTCGACGAGATGCTGCAATTTGATGACCTTCGTCCGATGTCATAGCGAGGATATTTCAGATTTTCTTGTGTTTCTCAAGCACTTCGATTACAGTATTAATGGATAGATTTTTATGGCCAGTTTCAGCATGCCAAGCGCTGCTGTGTAAATGATTCGGTTGGGAGGATCATTATGAAGGGGAGAACGAGGTGGCGTGGACAACGGTTGGCATTGTCGTTGCTCCTAAGTGTCACGATGGCGTTGAGTGGCGTGCCCACTACTGCGCTGTCCGAAGCGCTTGGCGAGGTGTATGAGCCCACGGAACAAGATGCCGGTTCTGGGGATGCCTCCACGAACCAGATGCCAGAGGTGGGGCCGGAGCCAACAGCCCGGCAAGAATCAAACCCTGTACCAGAATCCCAAACTGAAGAGAAAGCGGCGACCGAGACGAAACCGGCTTCTACCAGAGAGGGCGAGGCTGCACAGGAATCTGAGGCCGCACGAGGCGACCAGGACGCACGTGGCAACCTGCAAGTTTCCCTGACGCTCAACAACGCTCCCGGGGGAAGCGAAGTCCTACCTTACATCGTTACGATTCAGAATGCTGACGGCACGTTCGTCGGCGCTGATGGCTCGACGCTCGATGGCGCAAATGAGACCGACAACCGTGCGAGAATGCAGGTCTCGCAAGCCACGCCCTTGGAACTCAGTGGCCTTCCCGCGGGAGCATACAAGGTCAACGTCGTTGATGCGCCCGCCATCGAGGGATATGCCCTGAATGAAGGGGAGAGCACTATACAGTTGGAGACCTCGGTAGAGGAGGAGGGCACTGCTGGCGCGACCCTCATCATGTCCTACGATCAGGTTGCGAAGGAGCCGGAGCCACAGCCCGAGCCACAGCCCGAGCCGACCGAGGACGCCAAGCCGACCGAGGACGCCGAGCCGACCGAGGACGCCAAGCCGGAAGAGCAGAAGGCCGGTGATGCGGCAGAGACCAGCGCCCCCGAGCCCGAGGCAGAGAAGGACGCCACGGAGGCCGACCACAAGGAGCCTGAGGCAAACACCCAGAAGACCTTCGTGCATGAGGACGATGCCCTGAAGGTAACGGCAGAGCTTGCTGACCCCTCTGTCCTGCCTGCGGGAGTGAGGTTCGTGGTGACCCCGGTCACGAGCGAGGTCAAAGCGTACAACTACGATGCCTACATGGAGGCTCTCAACAACGTCACGAACGAGCAGGACAAGTACACCGACAAGAACACCCTTCTCTACGACGTGGCATTCCTCACGACGGGCGAGGACGGCAAGGATGTAGAGGTTCAGCCTGACGAGGGTTCTGTGAAGGTGAGCTTCGAATTCAAGAAGGACCAGCTGGCAAAGAAGCTCGACGCACCGCAAGCGGCAGACGTCACCGTGACGCACCTGCCTCTGGCCGACGGCGTGGCCGCCTCCGAAGTCGCGTCCGACGACATCAAGGCCGAGCCGATCGCCGACGCCAAGGTCATTGGCGAGGGTACGGACACCCTGACCTTCGAGGCCGACAGCTTCTCCGTCTATGCCTTCTCCTATACCGTGGACTTCCACTATGAGGGCGTGGATCATTCCATCCCCGGCGAAAGCCAGATCCTGTTGTCCGACCTGATTGAGGAGCTGCAGATCAAGAACGGTGACGAGCTGCTTAAGGTGGCGGACGTCGAGAGGGTACAGTTCACCGACGAGCACCTTGTCGAGGTCGCTGAGGTCTCCGGCGTCATCACCATCATGAGTCGGAGCAGCGAGAAGGCGGATGTGGACGCCGGAGATAAGAACTTCCTCCTGAGCAGCAAGGAGCCCTTCACTAGTGATGAGACGCTGACGATCACGCTCGCCAACGGCAAGATCATTGAGGTTGGCGTGACGGATGACCAAGAAATAACTATCGGAGACCTGAAGTATAAGCTAGATGACTACGCTCTCGAGGCGACTGTAGTTGGCGTTGCAGACAGTTTCAATGGCAGCGATATTACTGTTCCCGCTACAGTACAGCCCCTCGACGACGATACAACTCTGTACAATGTAATCAAAATCGATGAGTATGCCTTTGAGGGTTCTGTGGTTAAGAACGTTGTAGTTAAGGGTAGCATTACGCTTGATAGCTATTATGGCGCATTCGAAAAAAGTTCCGTTGAGACGGTACGCTTTGAGGGAGACACCACCAATATCGGAAGCTATCAGTTCTGGGAAGTCTCTAGTCTCAAGTCCGTGTGGGCAGCGGCAGAGAATAGTACGCTCACCCTTGGCAACATGGCGTTTCAGAGCTGTTCCAACCTTACCTCTCTGACGGCATGGAGCGAGGCCACAACGACTATTGAGGATGGTGCCTTTGCTGATGCCGGTATGACGGCAGAGCAGATTACATACGCGTACACGCCTGAAACCACCGCATATGAAGACGATGTCTATACCTACGCATTGGATAAGACAGAAAACACGGCAACCATCACTGGCCTGAGCGAAAGCTACAGCGGCGACTACAACCTCTCCATTCCCAACGATGTCGCGGCGGATGGAACAACGTATACCATCAATTCTATCGGCAAAAGCGCGTTTTCGAATAACGAAAAGGTTCAGAGCGTCAGCTTGGACAGTTCCACCGGCATTGCCATTGGTGAGAGCGCCTTTGGCGGATGCTCCAATATGACTGGCACGCTGGACGGTGTCACCTCTATAGGTAACTATGCCTTCCGGGACACTAAAATCAGTAGCGTGACGATGCTGGGCGTGCGAAACATAGGTACGCAGGCGTTAGATGCAACTCAATCCCCCATTGACTTCACTATCAAGGGTGGGGACCTGCATATCACCCATGGCATTGTAAGTCAGTCGAAGAACTTCAAGTCCATCACCATCGACGCTAGTGGTGACCTGAGTTTTGACGACTGGTCCGTACAAGGTGATTACTGGGGCGGTTCCAAGGTGGAGACCATTACCGTCAATTGCCCCAACGATATCAACTTGCCCTTCCAGGTGTTTGGTGACAACTACAACGACGAGTTCAAGTCCATTACCATCAACGCGCACGTGACCAATGTGGGTGGTAGCGCGTTTAAGCGGTTGGGCAGTAGCAGTCAGCCCGTGACTGTCAACTTCACAAAGGGTGTTGATAAGATTTCGGAGAACGCTTTCGGTGACGATGGCAGCAGTGAGGACGCTTTTCATGCGGCTTCTGGGTCTCGAATCATCATCAACAACAACGAGGAGGATACGGAATACATAGATTCTTCCTTCCCCGCTTCGAATGTGACTATCATTTTCAACGACAAGACTATCAATCGTGAACCTCCCCACGATGACGCGCTGACCTATAGGCTGAGGGGAGACGGAAAGTTGGCCGTCACTGGCCTCTATGAGGACGAGGATGGTCACACTCAGTCCACCTTTACCGTTCCCAGCAAATTGGAATGGGAAGGTGCGTCTTATGACGTCGTCGCAATCGAGGAGGGTGCGTTCAAGGGACTGTCTAATCTGAATGTCACCGTACAAGGTGATATTGAGGTGCGAGGCACGTACGTGAACGACCAAAGTGGTTCCACCGGCGGGTTCGCCTATGTCACCGATTCCACTGTGACCTTCCAAGGCAAGGCGGATCTGAAGGCCTCTGCCTTCCAAGGTGCACAAAATCTGACCGTTAACGCCAATGGCTCCTCCATTGACCTAGGTCAGAAGGCCTTCGCCTTTGTCACAGGCCTGAACCTTGCTACCAGTGCCTCAACAAAGGTTACCGGTGGCGCCTACAATGTGTTCCAGAATGCACAGGGTGCGTTGGATTTCGAGGGCGGCGTGGATAGCATCGGTGGCTATTCCTTCCTCAACTGCGATGACTTGGATATCACCACGACGACCGCGGATACCTACGGTTGGGGCGACTATGGCCTGAATCAATCCAGCACTTCCGTGAATGTGACGATTGAGGCCGAAGCGAATGCTAGCGAAATCAAATGGGATGCCTGGGGTGGTGTTAAGTCCTTCACCGTGAACTTTGCCGACAAGTTGGATTGGGTGTGGCCCGATTGCTATGATCTCGGAAACAATGGCGCTGTGCCCGTGACAATAAACTTCAATGGTGGCGTGGGCAATATAATCAACGGGGCCTTCTCTGGCCTTAAGGGCGCGGAGGGCACCGTTATCAATATCAAGGGTGATTCTGCCACAGTCTACGAAGGCTCATTCCCGGATGACGAGAACCTGACAGTCAACTTTGACATGTACTATGAGGACGTTACTGGTGCGCAGTATAACGACACGTTGACCAAGACCACCGTGACTTACAAGGCCCGCGATTACCGCGAGGAGGGCAAGGAGCAAAAGCTGCTGTCCGACCTGATTGCGGACATGGGCCTGACTATGGCGGATGGCTCTAGTATCGATTTGTCGGAAGTGGCTTCTGTCCAGTTCCAAAAGCATGACGTGACTTCCACGTCGGTTGCTGGCAACATCCTCTACAACGTTGCTGGTGATACTCCGGTGAACGTGGGACCAGCGGATTACCTGCTGACCAGTGGCACGGCTTTCACTAACGAGGAGGCCGTATGCATCACCTTGAACGACGGCACAAAGATCAAGTCAAATTGGACTGATCAGGCCGACAGGTACAATATCGACGGTAGGGATTCCATACAGCTTACCGATATCCTTAGGGCCACGGGCGATTCGAACGTCTTTAATGCGCTCGGCTATTCTCCGCAGTATGCGCAATACGGCGACTACTTCTATTTCTATTGGCGCGTTGATGACAAGGATGGAAACAAGCTTCAAGATGGTTTCGACCTGCTGGCAGACGGCTATGATTTCTGCAAAGTCACTGGCGTTGACAATATTGAGTATCCCGGTTATGGCAAACTGTATATATACCAATATGGCGCGGAGTCCAATGGTTGGCTAACTTTTAGTAGTGGTGCCTCTTACATCTTCCTGATTCAGAACAAGAAACCGGTAGTGCCCGAATCGGATGGCGTGTTTATCTACAAGGTAGAGGACAGCCAAGCTGTAATCACCGGCGTGGATCCAAACTACGAGGGTGACGGCGTCGTAACCGTGCCTGCCACCGTCGAATTGGAGGATTATGACAGCGAAGAAGTCGGAGTGAAGAAGAGCTATCCCGTTACCACGATCAAGGGACTCGCCCTCATGCAGGATGAGAAGCTCAAGGAAATTACCCTCGCCGATAGCAATACTCCGCTGTTGATTGAGGATGCTGCCATATTCCAGTCCAAGAATCTGGAATCTGTCAGTGGCAATCGGCCAGTAAAGTTCCAGTCCGGCGGTACCGGTGCGGCAATCTCCGAGAATGCGGCGCTGACTTCCCTCACGCTGCGCATCGATGATACCCGTGTGGCTATTGGCCAGAACGATGCGTTAAAGGACGTCGACCTAACGATTGATACCCTGTCGATTGATATGAGCACACTCAAAGGTATGGACAGCGTAGAAAACCTAAGCATTACTGGTAATAGCATTACCGTGGGTAGCAATGCGTTCAACTACAACGATGCGCTCAAGACCCTCGTTGTGAGCAGCGAGAATCCCATGGCCATCGGCGCCTTTGCGCTCAAGGATAAGGCCGAGCTGAATAGTGTTACCTTTGTCGGTAAGGTGACGAGCATTGGGAATTCTGCGTTCGCGGGTGATTCCGCATTGACTACGGTCACACTTGGGAATGCGGCTGGCGACACCCTGACCATCGAGAAGGAGGCTTTTGCGGGCTGCACCGCTCTGAAAGCAAACAACGTGGTCTGCAAACAAATCGTCAAGAGCGAAGCAGGTACCGTGACCATTCCCAGTGTCGGCACAGGTGTGCCCTTGGGTGCCTATCTGGTCAAGACCGACATTGATGAGGTCGAGGCCATAATGACCTTTGCGGACAGCTGGTACAAACAGAATGGCAACTATTGTCCCATCAAAGACATCGTTTACGTTGACTTTAGTCTCGTGCGCCCCAATGGGAAGAACGTCACTGGGGTGGCGGTGGACGTGCTGGCCAGCAACGCCAGCGACAATCGCATCTCCATCGGCAAGGATGCAACGCTTTACGACAAGCAGACCTTTGAGGTGTTCCATCTGAAAGACGCTGCGGCGGGCACTGTCGAGCACGTATCTTCCCAGAACGACGGCTTTGATGGGACGAAGATCTTGAACTTGTCCTTCCACGTGGATGGCCTTAGCCCCTTCGCCCTAACGGTTCTAAGCAACAAGTACCATGACGACCAGTTCTGGTATGAGCTGAACACAGACGACCCGAAGAACATCACTGCCACCATAACTGGCATCTATGACGGTGATTCCCAGGATAATCCCGTCACCAGGCTTGATTTTACTGGTGTGACCCACGATGCAAACGCCTTTAAGGTGGTGGGCTTCTCGGATAGTGCGCTCGATACGGAGAGCAACTCCTCCGCCATTCCAGGCAACAAGAGCGTCACGAGTGTGCTGTTTACCGCAGATGGCATAATGAACACCATCCCGAAGAGCTCAACGAACTATCAGTACGTGGTACCCGAAGGCCTGTTTGCGGGTTGCACAAATTTGGAGAACGTTCAGTTCGGCGAACAGGAGAATACCTCACTAAGCAGACAGCTGAGTCTTGGCAAGAATGTCTTCAAGGATTGCGCCAATATGAAGACGTTCGTTAGCCACATTGCCAGAACGTTTGTCAACGCGAGTGCTTTCGAAGGATGTACTGGCTTGGAGACAGTGGTATTCACTGGCATGAGTAATTCGTCCGGACATTCGAGCATCAGTGAAGGTGCCTTCGCGGCTGCCACTGGCCTCAAGTATCTGCGGTTGGACGATGCGTATGCCGTAAACGACAGAGCCTTTAATGCCACTGCGGGCACGGCTTTCGTTACTAAAGGTGCGACCATAAACTATATGGCTGATAGAATTGGCAAATTCAATAGCTATATCTACATGGGCAACAATACGGAAAGTATCTCATCGCGTTCAATGGTGAGAAATGCACCCGCCGTGGCCTACATCGCCTATCCGGTAGCCGACCAGTATTCCAACTATGTGGAACTGATAGAGCACTCTCATTCCAACTTGAAGGATCTTTACTTCGACTGCGAGCGCAGCCTCTTCGGTGAGCATGCAGCCGCCCTGGATGATGCGGCCGCGACGAAGGGCATTACGCTCCACTACAATAGCAACGTCTTTGAGCGTGCCTTGCATCTTGATGGCGTAAAGGGCAATGACTCCAGTGCTACCGGCTCTTACGAAAAGCCTTTCAAGACGTATGCCGCGCTGAAGGAGGCATGGCTTGTCGCTGGCTCACCCGATTCAGCAGTCGAGGAGACTGACGAGGTCATTGCGCCCATCGTCAATCCTGCGCTGGAGGCAGTGGGCATCAATGAGAAATGCGGTAAGTTCGAGGACACGTACCACACAGTGCAGAAAGCCTACATCACGAACGCGGTGACCATCTCCTCTCCGGAAACATGGGACGGTGGAATCGCCCTGTACCGCTTCCCCGGCGACAACAAGCACGATTCCTTTACCGGCACCATGGTCGAGAATAACAGCACCCTAACCTTGCGCGATGTGGTGTTGGACGGTAGCGGCGAGCCTGCTGCGGGCTATAGCGAAGGTGTGGATGAGAGTCCGAACGCTTCTTTGAACAGTGCTTCCTATGTTTCGGCGACCGGCCCGATTGTTTACTCTCAAGGCACTTTGAACATCGAACAAGGCGCGGTTGTGCGCAACAACAAGCGAACCAGCGCTGTCTATCCGAACGGGGCAGGCGGCATCTACGCTGGCGGCACGGTCAATATGACTGGTGGCGAGATTGCCGGCAATACAGGTCTATATGGTGGTGGCATTGAGGTTTTGGGCTCGAATGCGAGATTCACGATGTCGGGTGGCGTGATTAAGAACAACGTGGCCAACGGCAAGAGCGAGGGCTTCGGCGGTGGCGTTTTGGTCGCTTCTGGTGCAACGATGGATCTCTCCGGAGGAACCATCTCCGGGAACCGTGTCATCAATCCCCAGAGTGGCTCACTAGGCTCAGGAGGTGGTGGCATCGCGGTCGGCGGTGGCGTCAGCGGCATGTGCCAGGGGGCTATGCTGAATATGACTGGTGGTACGGTAGCTAACAACTTCGCCCAAAACAATGGCGGCGGCATCTCCATCCAAGACAACTGCACTGCCAACATCAGCGGTGGCTCCATCACGGGCAACCATGCTCAGTCCGGCATGTTCGGTGGTGGCGGTATCTACGTCAATGGTAACCGTGCCGAGACCGATGGAGAGCTGAACCTAACTAATGTACTGATTACGCAAAACACATCTGAACAAGAGGGTGGCGGCCTAGCCGGCTGCGCCACCTCAGATACATCCGTTTACGCTATTGATGGCGGCGCAATCTACAACAACACTTCCGAAGATAACTCAGATGTATATATTTCTCTCGCGCTGACTGCTCCCAGCTATGTCGATACCATGAAGGGTCATGTGACTCCCTACATGTTCAACGGTGCGGCCTGCAATTGGACCGACGTGTATAACAATCACAAGCCAGTGACGCTAGCCCAGTTGGCGAACATCCGCACCCTATCACATGATTCAGAAATCGGACTTAAGGCAAATCCCACAGGTGATCAGCCCGCGACTGCTGCAGTGACCATAACCAACAACACCTCCGGTACCAAGGGTGGTGGTATCGGCTCCAACGGTACGGTGAATATCGGTCATATACCGGACGACAAAGAGCTTTCCTGGACGCCTGAAGTCAACAAGGTCCTCTATAGCCGCGACATGAAGGAAGACGAGACGTTTACCTTCAAAGTCTATGAGGAGAAGGTTGGTCAGGGCTTCAACTTTTGGTGGACGAAGTATGAGGATGTGCCGGTCGGCATTGGAAGTGTAACTGGCATTGTGGACAGCGTGTCCAAGAAGATCGGTTTCGATTCAATCAACTTGGGTACCATTTCCGGCTCTGCGGTAGGCAGCACACGTACCTTCCTGTTCGTGGAGGACAAGCCCGCAGCTGACTCTGATTTGATGGTACCCAACAAGTACTTAGCCATCACGGTGATCATTGCCACAAAGTGGGATGAAGCTGCAAAAGAGGAAGTGTTGACGGCGGAAGTCAGCAAGATCGAAGAGGGCAAGATCCTCGCCAACGGCGATTTTGAGTTCGACGATGGCACAGATCTATTCGGACATTCAGTCGAGGGTGTTACAAATAAGGACAACTTTGGTCGCATTCGCAATAAGGTGGATAAGGCCGAGTTCGAGAACTTCTCTACGGTGACCGAACTCTCCGCCCATAAGGAATGGGTGAACGAGTACAGTACGCCCACCATTCCCGAGGGTGCGCAGGTGACCTACTTGCTGCTGGCAGATGGTGTGGACACCGAGAAGACCATAACGCTTGACGGCACCAAGGACACCCGTGGTGAGGATGAGCCTTGGGTCGCGACGTGGAGGAATCTGGATGTCTACCGCAAGGATGCCTTTGGAAACCTCATTCCAGTCGAGGGCAGCGACGACTACGAGCGCATTGCCTATACCGTGCGCGAGACTAAGTGCACGCCCAGCTCCTATAAAGTAGTTGGCAAGCGGGACCGCGAGGTCACTAGCGTCAGCCGTGCTGAGTTCGTGAACGAATACAAGGCGAACGGCACCTATGAGCTCAAGGGCACCAAGACCATCGAGAACCGTAGCTTCCAGGACGGTGATACGTGGACCTTCACGGTCAAGGGGGAGGAAATCCAGAACGATGCCGCGCCTGAGGAGGGTGGTTCCGGCGAAAGTGGCTCCGGTGAGGAAGGCTCGGAAGGCGATGATTCTGGCGAGTCCGACCCAGCTGCAGCTGCATCGACCGTACCCATGCCGCCTCAGACGGAAGTAACTATCAACCCCAAGACGGGTACGGTTGCTGACGTCAGCTTCGGTACGATTGAGTATACCGAGAAGGATATCAACAAGACCTATAAGTATACGATCACCGAGAGCGGAACGGTGGCGGGCGTAGAGAACGACCCCGCTCCCACTCGCGAGATCGTGGTCGAGGTAAAGGACAACAAAGACGGCACGCTCAGCGTCACCAAGACAGTCAATAGCGATACCTTTGCCTACACTAACACCTACAAGTCCTCCGGCACGGCGGAATTCAAGGGCCAGAAGACCCTCAAGAACCGTGTGTTCAACGACGATGACAAACTGATCGTTGCCGTGGAGGGCAAGGATGGCGCTAAGGTGCCGAATCCCGATCGCATCAATGTTGACCTGACGCCCGGCCAGAATACAGCGACCTATGCGTTTGCGCCGATTACCTATACCCATGAGGATCTGGGCGGCAAGGATTCCGCGGAATTCGAGTACATCGTTACAGAGACTCCTACCATGGCGGGAACCACGCGGGAGGGCGGCGTGCATACCGTCAAGGTGGCCGTGTCCGAGCACAGTCCGAAGAAGGACGGTAAGCTGGACGTTGACATTGTCTATTCTGACGGCGACGAGGTCAGCTTCATAAACACGTACTCAGCTACCGGCGACGTGACTATTGAGGGCAAAAAGACCATCCAAAACCGCCCGTTCCAGACTGGCGACACACTGACGGTGACTGTGAGTGCAGATGAAGGCGTTAGGTTGCCCAGTCCCGCAACGAGGACCGTCACTCTGACCAATGGCCAGAATACGGCAGCCTTCGACTTCGGCACCATCGCATACACCTTGGACGACATGAAGGATGCGAGCGGGAAGCTTCTGGAAGAGAAGACCTTCGTGTATACCGTTACCGAGACGGCCTACATGAAGGGCACGACGGCCGATGCTGCGGAGCACACGGTGACGGTGAAACTGACCGACGACAAGAAGGGCCACTTGGTTCCCGAGGTGACTTACAGCGATGGCGAGCAGGTCGAGTTCACCAACACCTACGATGCCAGCGGCAGCATTGCGCTGAGCGGCACGAAGTTCATCAGCAACCGCGCGTTCAAGGAAGGCGATACCGCGACCATCAAGATCGAGGCTGTGACCAACGGCGCGCCCATGCCCTCCGAGCATGAGGTCACCGTCTCGCCGGATGTGGACACGAGCAGCCAGAGCTACCGCTTCGGACCAATTACGTACACCTTGGCCCATGCTGGCGGCGCGAACAGCGAAGCGACCTACCAGTACAAGGTTACCGAGTCCGCTTGCAGCATGGATGGCGTGACCAAGGACAGCAAGGAGTACATCGTCACGGTTACCGTCAAGGACACCAGTACTGGCGCCCTGACCGTAACCGCCAACAATCAGGATGCCTTGGACTTCACCAACATCTACAATGCCACGGGTAGTACCGTGCTCAAGGCCACCAAGAAGATTCAGAACCGCAAGTTCCTGGCAAGCGATGCCGACAAGTGGACCTTTACGGTTAGCGCGGCGGATGACGCGCCGCTGCCCAATCCGTCCAGCGTGACCATAACGCCTACCGCGGGCGAGAGCAGCTACGACTTCGAGTTTGCGGCCATCAACTACGACGAATCCGACATTGGCAAGACCTACACCTATACCATTACTGAGTCTGGCGAGGTCGCGGGCGTCACGAACGCTGCAGCTCAGGCCGTGACCGTGAAGGTGGAGGACAACAAGGACGGGACCCTGAAGGTTACCAACAGCACCGATTCAGACAAGCCGGTGTTCGTGAACACCTACGAGGCCGAGGGCGAGACCACCCTGCGTGGCGCAAAGATCATCGAAAACCGCGACTTCCAGAAGAATGACAAGTGGACCTTTACGCTGACCGGCCCTGAAGGCGCGCCCATGCCCTCCGAGAAGAGCGTGACCATCGAGCCCGAGGAAGGCCGCAGTGCTGAGTTCAGTTTTGGCCCAATCCAGTACGCCACCGCCGACATCGGCAAGGAGTACACCTACACCATTACCGAGAGTGGCAAGGTCAACGGCGTCACCAATGATGCCGTTACGGCGAAGACCGTGACCGTAAAGGTTACCGACAATGGTGACAGAACGCTGAGCATCGAAAACAGTACCAGTGCCAACCCAGTCACGTTCACCAACTCCTACGCCGCAACCGGCAAGGTGCAGTTCAGTGGCGTAAAGACCATCGAAAACCGCAAGTTCCGGAACGGCGATACCCTCAAAGTGACGCTCTCCGGCGATAACCTCACCGAGAATCAGGAGAAGACCGTCAGCCTGACCGCGGGCAAGACCTCTGCAGCGTTCAGCTTCGACGAGATCACCTACAGCCTGTCTGACATGGGCGGATCGGACGAGAAGACCTTCACCTACACCATCGCCGAGGAAGCTGTCATGGCAGGCACCACGGCCGACGGCAAGTCTCATACGGTAACGGTGAAGCTGACTGACGACAAGCAGGGCCACTTGGTTCCCGAGGTGACCTACAGCGACGGCGACAAGATTGCCTTCACCAATACATACGATGCCGAGGGCGAGATCGTGTTCGGCGGCACCAAGACCATTCAGAACCGCAAGTTCAAGGACGGCGACAGCGCGACCATCAAGATTGAGGCACAAACTGAGGGCGCGCCGATGCCGGATGATGACGAGGTGACCATCGTCCCGACCGCAGGCACCGAGAGCCAGGCGTACGCATTCGAAGCAATCAAGTTCGACCTCAACGACCTTCCCAGGGGCGCAAACAGCTCCAAGATCTTCCAGTACAAGATCACCGAGTCTGAGTCCGACATGGCTGGCGTAACCAAGGACACCAAGAACTACATCGCCAAGGTGACCGTGACCGATGACGGCAGCGGAACGCTGAGCGTGTCCAGCAACATAGACAATGCCGCGCTGGACTTTACCAACACCTATACCGCAACTGGCGAGATCGAGCTGGGCGGGACGAAGTCCATCGAGAACCGCGAGTTCCACGATGGAGACTCCGCAGTCTTCAAGATTGCGCGAGTAACCGAAGGCGCACCGATGCCCGACAACGATACCGCGCGGGTCACGCCTACCTACGGCGACAGCGTGGAATATGCGTTTGGCAAGATCACCTACGACCTAGCCGATGCCGGCGGTGCGAATAGCAGCCAAAGCTACAAGTACAAGATTACCGAGTTCAACCAGGCCATGAGCGGCGTGACCAAGGACGACACGTCCTATGAGATTACCGTGACCGTGGCCGATACGGGCACCGGTGAGCTGACGGTGACCAGCACCAACAAGAGCGAACTGAACTTCACCAACATCTACGACGCCCGCGGCAACATTCAGTTCAAGGGCTCGAAGACCATCGAGGGCCGCAAGTTCAAGGACGGTGACAGCGCGACCTTTAAGATCGAGGCAATCACCGAAGGCGCACCGCTGCCAGAGAACAAGACGACAACGGTGAGCCCAACCAGTGGCGATAAGGTAGGCTACGCGCTCGATGCCATCGAGTACGAGCTGAAGGACCTGCCGGGCGGTGCCAACAGCAGCGCTGAATTCAAGTACCGCGTGTCCGAGTCCGCTTCCAGCATGGAGGGCGTGACCAAGGACGACAATGCTTACGAGATTACTGTTACTGTAACCGACAACGGAAGCGGCAAGCTTGCCGTCGAAAGCGATGTGAACAAGGCGGCGCTTGACTTCACCAACACCTACAATGCCACGGGCAGCATCAAGTTCGGCGGCAAAAAGACCATCAAGAACCGCGACTTCCAGCCTGGCGACACCGCGACCATCGCGCTTGAGGCCGTGACGACCGGCGCCCCGATGCCGGATGTTGACGAGGTTACCGTCAGCGCTGACAGCGGCAACGCCATTCACTACGCGTTCGAGAAGATCGAGTATGCGCTCTCCGACATCCCGAACGGCGCAGGTCACAGCAAGCAATTCAAGTACAAGGTCTTCGAGACCGACTGCGACATGGACGGCGTGACCAAGGACTCCAAGGTCTATAACATCACCGTAACGGTGGCGGACAACAATACTGGTACGTTGACGGTGACCAGCAACATCGCCAAGGATGCGCTGAACTTCACCAATACCTACAACGCGAAGGGCAGCGCGGAGATCGTGGGCACGAAGGAGATGGTCGGTCGTGCGTTCCGGGCGGGCGACGAGTGGACATTCACGATTGCCTCCGAGGATGAGGACGCACCTCTTCCCGCCGAGACTTCGGTGGCCCTCAAGGCCAACGAGATGGCGTCGTTCAAGTTCCAGAAGATTGCCTACGACGTGACCGATCTCGCGGACGTGGAAGCCGATGCGGACGGTGCGCGTACCAAGACCTTCACATACACCGTGACCGAGTCCGGTGACATCGCGGGCGTGACCAACGACGTTGCAAAGACTGTAAGAGTCACCGTCACTGACCGGGGCAAGGGTACCCTCGAGGTAAAGACTGACGTTCCCGAGGGTAAGCTCACGTTCCAGAACACCTATCGCGCGTCCGGTCACACTGAGCTCGCGGGCACGAAGATGATCGCGGGCCGCCAGTTCAAGGACGGCGACGAGTGGACCTTCACCGTCAGCGCTGCCGAGGGCGTGCCCATGCCCGAGCACGACAGCATCACCATCAACCCGAAGAGCGGCGCCTCCGCCGAGGTCGACTTCGGCAGCATCTCCTATACCCAGGCTGACGTGGGCAAGACCTACACCTACACCATCACCGAGTCCGGTGAGGTCGTGGGCGTCACGAACGACTCAGCCAAGACCGTGACCGTAGAGGTCTCCGACAAGGGCGACGGCACGCTTAAGGTGGCCAACTCCGCAACCAAGACCCCGGTCGTCTTCGAGAACACGTACGAGGCCACCGGCTCGACCACCCTTGCAGCCACCAAGACCATCTCCGGGCGCGACTTCCAGGACGGCGACGAGTGGACCTTCACCGTCGCGGCCGATGACGAATCCGCGCCGATGCCCGCGCAGAATCCAGTCACCATCAAGCCCAAGAGCGGCGCCTCCGCCGAAGTCGACTTCGGCAGCATTGCCTTCACCGAGGTCGACGCGGGTAAGACCTACAGCTACACCATCACTGAGACTGGCGAGGTCACCAACGTAACCAATGACGCCGTGCGCACGGCAATCATTTCGATTGATGACAACGGTGACGGTACGCTCGAGGTGCGTAACTCTCAGACGCGCAGCCCGGCAACCTTTACCAACACCTACAGCGCCGATGGAGAGGCTGGTCTCAAGGCTACCAAGCAAATCTATGGTCGCCAGTTCCAGGACGGCGACAGCTGGACGTTCACCGTCAGCGCTGCCGAGGGCGTGCCCATGCCCGAGCACGACAGCATCACCATCAACCCGAAGAGCGGCGCCTCCGCCGAGCTCGACTTCGGCAAGATTGCCTTCACCCAAGCGGACGCGGGCAAGACCTACACCTACACCATCACCGAGTCCGGTGCGGTCGCGGGCGTCACGAATGACTCAGAGGCCAAGGAGGTCACCATCGCCGTGACCGACAACGGCGACGGCACGCTCCAAGTGACCAACTCTGCAAACAAGACCCCGGTCATCTTCGAGAACACGTACGATGCCACCGGCTCGACCACCCTTGCAGCCACCAAGACCATCTCTGGGCGCGACTTCCAGAACGGCGACGAGTGGACCTTCACCGTCGCGGCCGATGACGAATCCGCGCCGATGCCCGCGCAGAATCCAGTCACCATCGACCCGATGAGCGGCGCCTCCGCCGAGGTCGACTTCGGCAGCATCTCCTATACCCTGGCTGACGTGGGCAAGACCTACACCTACACCATCACCGAGTCCGGTGAGGTCGCGGGCGTCACGAACGACTCAGCCAAGACCGTGACCGTCGAGGTCTCCGACAAGGGCGACGGCACGCTCCAAGTGACCAACTCTGCAAACAAGACCCCGGTCGTCTTCACCAACGAGTACGCCGCGAGCGGCAAGCTCGTGCTCTCCGGACGCAAGTCCATCAAAGACAAGCCCGATACCATGGACCTCTCCGGCTTCAAGTTCACAGTCACTGAGGACGGCGAGAAGGTCGCGACGGGCGCCTCCGACGCCGATGGCACCATCACCTTCGACGAGATTTCCTACGAGAGCCTCGACTCCGTGGGTATCCACACCTACGTCGTCTCCGAGGACGCCGACACCAAGGACGGCGTGACCAACACCAAGGAGGCTAAGACCGTGGTCGTCGAGGTCTCCGACAACGGCGACGGCACGCTCAAGGCTGAGGCGTCCCAAGGCGGCGTCGCGCTCGATGCTGTGAGCTTCGAGAACGAGTACAAGGCCGAGGGCAGCGTGGTTCTCTCTGTGAGCAAGACCTTCAACGACTGGTCCAAGGCCGATGGCTTCGGGTTCACCCTCACGGCCGTCACAAAGGGCGCGCCGATGCCTGCGGACGACGGCAACAAGGCCACCGTCACGGAGAGCAAGACCACGGCCGACTTCGGCACGATCACCTACACCAAGGCGGGTACGTACGAGTATGCCATCACTGAGGACGTTCCCACCGGAGTCACGGTCAAAGCCTCGACCAATGACGGCATCACCTATGACGTAGCCGCCCGCACCGTGACGGTCACGGTCACCGACAACGGCGACGGCACGCTAAGCGCTGAGGCGGACTACGGCACGTCAGGCAACGTCTTCGTCAACACCTACTCAGCGAGCGGCGAGGTGGTGCTGGGTGCCACGAAGAGCTTCAACGACTGGACCAAGGCCGACGGCTTCGGGTTCACCCTCGCCGCCGTCACCGAGGGCGCACCGATGCCTGCGGGCAACGGAAACAAGGCAACTGCCACCGAGTCGGAGGCAGCGCTGTTCGGCAAGATAACCTACGACGAGCCCGGCATCTACGAGTACGTCATCACCGAGGATGTCCCCGCTGGTGTTACGAGGCAGAACCCGATCAGGGGCGGCATCACCTACGACACGAGCGAGAAGCACGTGACCGTCACCGTGACCGATGACGGGAAGGGCCACCTAACGGCGACGCCGAGCGTGCTTCCGAGTGGGTTGACCTTCGCCAACACCTACGAGACGACCGAAGTCACCGGCAGGAAGGTGTGGGTTGACGACGCGACCCATGCGGATGACACGCGTCCGGAGTCCATCACCGTGCAGCTGCAGAGCAGGAAGGGAACAGGCGACTGGACCGACGTGGCGGGCAAGACCGCGACGCTCACCGGCGACGAAACGAGCTTCTCCTTCACGAATCTGCCAAAGTATGATGACCGTACGGAGCTCGACTACCGCGTCATCGAGACCAACGTGCCCGAGGGCTACGTGGCGACCGGTGGCACGGTGGACGACGAGTACGTGATCACCAACACCATCACCGAAAAGCGCGAGGCAGAGAAGCCCACAAGCCTCACCGTACGTAAGGTCAGCGCTGACGAAGAGCCGCTCGCAGGCGCAACCTTTACGCTCACCTCCTCCGACGGCTCGACCAAGGACTACGTCACCGGCACGGATGGCAGGGCCTCCATCGAATTCACGACGACGGGCACGTGGACCTTGCAGGAGACGAAGGCGCCGTCAGGCTACGTTGTGAACGACCAGATATACAACATCGAAGTCACGCGCAACGGCATTCAGAGCATCACCTACGAAACGGGCAATGCGGTGTGGACATGGCTCTACAACCTCGTGATGCGCCCGATGTTAGCGGACGGGACCCTCACCGTCGAGGACGAGCAGACCTCGGTGAAGGTCGCCAAGGTGGACGTAGCGGGCAAGGAGCTCGCAGGCGTTACGTTGCAGGTCCTGGACGAGGCAGGAAAGATCGTAAAGGAGTGGACGACCAAGGGCAGCAAGGGCGAGGCAGAAGAGCTCCGCGGCCTTGTGACGGACGTGCGCTACGTCATCCATGAGGCCCAGGCGCCCGCAGGCTATGTGAAGGCCCAGGATGCGGCATTCACCATCAGCGCGAAGGGCGAGGTCAAGTACCTAGGCGCCAAGCGCGGTGACGGCGCGCTCCTGGTCGTCAACTCGCCGACGAGCGGCACGGCCACCCTCGTGGTGAGCAAGGTCGTTGCGGGCGAGGAAGGATGGGACGAGTCCGAAGAGTACGAGTTCGAACTCCGGAAGGTCGACGCGACGACGAGCGACGTCATCTCTACCGACACCACGAAGGTCAAGGCAGGCAAGACGGGCGAGTTCGGCGCGATCACGTACGTCCAGCCGGGCACCTATGACTACGTCATCACCGAGGTGCCGGGCACCGGCGAGAACATGTCTTACGATCTTGCTCCGCGCTATGCGCGTGTGGTCGTCACCCAGAACGCGAGCGACTCCACCGTACTCGACGCGGCCATAACCTACAGCACCGATGGCAGGACCTACACCGAAGACGTGCCAACCTTCACAAACATTCATGGTTCCCAGATCGAGAAGTTCGTCAACAAGGCGCGCCATGCCGATTCGACCAGCTTCGACCAAGACCTGACCTATGACATCGTCGCCTTCGTCACGTCCGACGCATGCTGGATGCGCGTGACGGACGATTTACCGAATGCGCTCGAGTTCGCGACCGAGGCCGACGGCAGCGTGAAGGTTGACGTGCGCGACCTCGGCACATACAACGACCATCGCGATCACGGCACCGTGGAACAGGTGGCCGGCACCGAAATCGGCGGTGAGTTCGTCTCGGTCGACGCCAACACCACAGCCAACAAGCTCGTCGTCGACGTGTACAGACTCGACGAGATCGGCCTGCGCGAGCACTGGGTCAAGATCAGCTTCAAGGCACACCTCAACAAGAGCGCCGTCACTGATGTCGCGAGCATCGCCAACACTGCCCACTACAACATCTGGGACATCGAGTTCAACCCCGACGTCGAGCCGCCCGAGCCCACGCATGGCAACTTCACGCCCAACGCTGACGTGACGCCTCCCGTGACGGAGGTATCGGTGAGCAAGGAGTGGAAGGACAGCGAAGGCGCGGAAATCGACTGGCCGGAGGGCGCAGAAGTCACGGTAGAGCTGCTCAGGGATGGCGAGGCTACCGGTGAGAGGCGCGTTCTTACCAGCGATGAGCCGAGCGTGACGTTCACCGAGCTTGCGACCGACGACGAGCAGAGCGTCCAGTACTCCGTGGCAGAGTCGAGCGTTTCGGGCGTGCCAGAGGGCTACACGACTGCGGTCACCGGTGACGTCGCGAACGGCTATGTCATAACCAACACCTTGCCGCCTGCGACGAGGTCCGTCAGCGTTACCAAGACGTGGCAGGACAGCAACGAGGAGGCCATCGACTGGCCCGCCGACGTCACCGTCACGGTGGAGCTCCTGAAGGATGGCGAGGCCACGGGCAAGACCGTAGAGCTCACCGCCGACGAGCCGACGGCCACGTTCGACGACCTCGAGGCGGGGGACGACATCGTGTACTCCGTCAGTGAGGCGAACGTCACGGGCGTGCCGGCCGCCTACACCACGGAGGTCGAGGAGACCGATGACGGCGCATTCACCATCACGAACACGCTCAGCTACACCGAGGTCAGCGTCGAGAAGCTTTGGAAGAACGACGACGGCGATGACATCGACTGGCCGGAGGGCGCAAAGGTGACCGTCGAGGTACTGCAGGACGGCATGTCGATGAGCCCCGCCATAACGAAGGACCTTACCGAAGACGAGACCGAGTGGACCTTCGAGGAGCTGCCGGTTGGCCACGAGTACACGGTGCGCGAGACGGCGGTCGCGGGAACAATGGTGAACGTCACGTCCGAGACGACGGGCAGCGTTGACGAGGGCTTCACGATTACGAACACCGTCACGGAAGTGCCTGCGCCGAAGGTGAAGACCATCGAGGTCGCCAAGGCGTGGCAGGATACCGAGGGCAACGAGGCCGAGTGGCCCGAAGGCGTGGCGGTTACGGTTGAGCTTCTCGCCGACGGCGAGCCCCTCGACCCGGCGCGCACGATTGAGCTGACGGCGGACGAGCCCTCCGGGAGCTTCAAGGTCCAGGTCGACGAAGACGCGGATGAGTCCGTCGAGTACACCGTGCGCGAGCGTGCGGTCACGGGTGGTGCCGCAGGGTTCAGCGTCTCCGTTGCCGGAAACGCGGATGAAGGCTTCACGATTACAAATAAGCAAACCCCGACTCTACGCGAGGTGAGCGTCACGAAGACGTGGGTCGGCAGCGACGGCAAGGAGATGGAGTGGCCGAAGGATGCGGAGGTCACGGTCGAGCTTCTCGCCGACGGTAAGGCGCTGGAACCGGCGGCCACGCTCGTGCTCAACGCAAAGAGCACCTCAGGTACGTTTACGGGTCTGGCTAACGATGAAACCAAGTACACCGTTCGTGAGGTCAAGGTCAGCGGTGCCGATGCGGGCTTCTCGGTGAAGGAGTCCGGCAGTGGCGACGCGCGCAAGCTGACCAACACCTACGGCACGACGCCACCGACTCCCACGACGCCACCGACTACCACGACGCCACCGACCCCCACGACCCCAGCCAACAAGACGAGCACACCGTCCACCGCTGCCCATACCACCACGAGCAGTCCGAGCATGAGCACCACGAAGACCTCCACGCCCAAGACGGGCGATCGCACGCAGTTGGGCGCGCTTATCACGTGCGCGACTCTGGGTGCTGCCGTCGTCCTCGTCGGTGTGAGGCGTAGGCGTAGGTCGTAGTAAGTGCCTAAGTGCCACCCTTGGGGCGGGGCGTTCTGGGGGTGGCCCTTGGGAGACTGTACAATGCCCCCCGGTGCGGATTCTTCGATTTCGCTCCGGGGGGCTTCGCTTTGCGAGTATCATAGGAACCCCAAACGCAGGCGAACCGGGAGATATCATGCCTACAGACGAACAACGTCCGGTCCAGCGGAGACAGGCGTCAGGTGACGGCCATCCACGTCAGCAACGTCCCCAGCAGCGTCGAAGGAAGCCGAGCCAAGGTGGCGGTGGGCAAGGCAGCACACGACCGGCGGCGCGTCCACAGCGTGCCGTGCGCCCACAGTCCGGCCAACCATCGCAGCAGTCGCGTCCCCCGCAAGCGCGCAAGGACCCGTCCCACGGACGTCCACCTCAACATCATCCTCGTCAGCGTCGCTCGTCGCCGCTTCCCATCATCTTTGCGGTCGTCGGCGTCGTGTTCGTGGGGTTCTTGGCCTTCTTTGTGCTTCGCACCTGCCGCGGCGGGAACGCGGAGTCGGCTCCGGTCCAGACGACCGAGGCACAGAGCGTGGAGCAGGCGGTCGTCGAGGAGCCCGACTACATCGACATCAACCTCTTGATGGTGGGTGACATTCTCTTCCATTATCAGGTGCGGCAGAGCGGTCTTCAGGCAGACGGCACGCGCAGCTACGACCACATCTACGAGCACTTCAAGTCCGAGCTTGCCGACAAGGACATCAAGGTTCTGAACCAAGAGACGCCTCTGGGCGGAGCCGCGATTGGTGGCGACGCGCCAGATGGATTTGGCAGCTACCCGATGTTCAACGGTCCGCAAGAGATGGCAGATGCCGAGGCAAAGGCCGGATTCAACGTGATCCTTCGAGCGACGAACCATGCGCTCGACGCCGGATACGAGGGCGCGCGGAGTGAGCTCTCGTACTGGAAGGAGAAATTCCCCGAGGTCACGGTGATCGGTGAGGTGAATCCGGACGACGCTTCCGCCTCCATCGACGATGTGTACGTTTACGAGAAGGACGGCTTCAAGGTTGCGGTGCTCAACTACACGTTCGACCTCAATGGCATCGAGGACCCCAATGGCATTGTCTCGATGCTTGAGGAGGAACACGTCCACACTACGATGGCGAAGGCGCGGGAACTCGCCGATATGATCGTCGTATTCCCGCACTGGGGCGAGGAATACGAGACGCAGCCCAACGAGGAGCAACGCATGTGGGCGGAGCTGCTGGTGGAAGATGGTGCTGACGTCATCATCGGCAACCATCCCCACGTCATGCAGCCGGTTGAGGTTCTTGCGGATGCAGATGGCAACCCAGTGCCTTGCTTCTGGTCTACCGGCAACTTCGTGAGCACATCGCCCGAGGATATGAGCCTGCTTGGCGGCGTGCCGGAGGTGACTCTGCGCAAGGACAAGGACGGCAACTGTAGCGTTGAGTCCGCGCAGATGAAGGTGGTCGTCACGCACCTGGGGAATTCCGACGACATGACGGTGTACCTGTTGCCTGACTGGACGGATGAGCTCGCGGCGAGCAACTGGCTTAACACCGAGATGAATCCCAACACGGACAACACGACCCTCACGAAGGAATGGGCCAATGACTTCTGCCTCCAGGTGTTGGGGAGTGACTTCAACACCCAGACGGGGTCGCTGACGGTTGACCTCACTGACGTTCCTGTAACGACGAGCACGGTGGGCGACGAGGACGCCGAGACGGACACCGAGGGCACGGGAGAAGGCACCAGCTCGCAGGGTTCGAGCACCACCGGCTCGGGTGGCACCAGCTCGACGAGCACCACCGGCTCGGGTGGCACCGGCTCGACGAGCACCACCGGCTCGGGTGGCACCGGCTCGACAAGCACCGGGAGCTCGAAGACGAGTTCGGGCAGGACAACGGCTGGCTCCAACGCCGTCACGCTCGAGGAGGCGGAGGAAGAGGCCGAGGAGATTGGCAGCGGTTATTATGATGGCGGGTCGTACGATGAAGAGGAGGAGTACGACTACTGATGCCTCGCTTGCAAGCGCCCAAAGAGGTGCTTGCTACGGCAGGCACGGGCGCTACGACAAGGTTGCTGCTCGAAGGCAAACCTCATGAATAAGCACTGGCAGGCGGCTCCGCAGCTCTCGTAGCTCGAGCCGCTCTTCCTTTACCAGGTCGGACACTACGGGTATGAGCCGTACGGCAACGTCGAAGGCAAGCACGAACCCTGAGGTCTGCATCCCCAGGCGTGTGAGGGGGGAGACGAGCCAAGCGATGGTTCCCGTAAGGTTGCCGAGGTCGATTATGGCCATGAACGCTCTGCTTGCGACGACGAGGCTGCCGAAGGAAAGACTTGCGCGTGCCGATGCGAGCGCGGCAATCGTCGGATCGGTCAGGAGTTGTAGCGCAAATGTCAGGATGCCGACCGTGGCCAATGGTACGAGCATACGCGCCAGCGAGGACATTTTGGTACCCGACACCACGAATGCGATGATGGCAAGCGCTGCGCAAAGCGCAAGCGCTGGGATATCGTCCACATGAAGGACGATGATGGCAAAGGAAACAAGCGCGATGAAGGGTATGATTGTCCGCGCGTTGGGTCGTTGGGGTTGGAGTCTCTCCTCGGTCGGGTGCTTCTCACCAAACTCATCCTCGCGGGGTAGGGTAGTGCGCAGGGACTCGGCGAGCAGGCCGCAGATGATGCCCGTCACGCATCCCGCCACCATGAGGACGGGCAGCGTGTACCATATCGATGTGGTCTTGAGCATCAGCTGGGCGACGAAGAGCTGCCCGACCTCATGCAGCAATGCGCCGACGACCGAGACCATCCACAGGCGCAGGGTGCGCAGATGCGACAAAGGAATCATTCCGGCAAGGGAAAGCAGTGTCCCGGCCGTGGAATACAGCATGGTGAGCGGTGAGCCAAACAAGAATCCCGAGGCGAGGACCTTGATGAGCGCGATGTAGGCAGCCCCCAAGGCATCTCCGCATGCGAGCTCGACCAAGACGGCTATGTTTGCCAGCCCAAGCTTGACGCCTGGTAGGGGGATGGGGATGAACGTCTCGGCATAGCCAAGGAGCATCGAGAAGGCCGCAAGCGTGCCGATGCGCGTCCAGCGCTGAGTATCGCTCATCGCGCGACCAAGTCGACGTCTGCATCGGGCGCATCGTCCCATGTGACGGCATGCTCGTCGAGGTGCGACTGGGGGGAGGTCTCATGTGACTCATCTTGCCCAGGTCCGTCGACCACCACTTCCACCCAGAGCTTGTGGGGCAGGCAAATCAGTTGCTCTCCGGGCCGGGAGATGGGCTTCTGGTGTAGGCAGCTGCCCTTTGGGCAATCCGCTGCATCGATTCTTGCGGAGCCGTCCTCGATGACGATGACGTTGGTGCCCAAGCTCGTCCTCACCTCGTATGAGGTGTCTTTGCTAAGAGGCAGGGCGTGCGTCTGGCCGTCCCCATCATGGACGAGCACGGTCGCGCTGGACGATGCGTCGGGACGCCAGGGGCCGAGAAAGAGAAACGCTGTGCCTATCGCCGCACAGACAATCATGCCCACAACGACCGTCGCGGCGTTCCTTCGCAGCCAGTTCATCCAGACACCTCCCCCAACCAGTATACGCCGTGTGGATAAGGCACGCACAAAAGAGGTGGTGCGCGTGGGGTGACCCATAGGTGCTGTGGGATGGCCCTTGGCGGCGTCCGCGGGGCGGCCCCTTGGGCACGAACGTGAGCACCGTCTATAATAGGCACTCGTCCATACGTGGTGCCCACTTGACGGGGAGGAATGCTTGGTGTTGTCGCGCAGAGAGCTCCTGCGAATCGTGGCGGGTGTGGCGCTCGCGCCCCTGACGGGTTGTGTACAAGCGTCAGAATCGCAGCTCAGCGCTACCGTCTTCAACTTCGACACGGTCTGCACCATCGGGGGGACCATGCCCCAGGAGGTGCTCGACGAAGCCTGTGCGCTGTGCGAGACCTTCGAGCAGCTCTTCTCTCGGACGATTGCGACCTCGGACGTTGGCCGCATCAACGCGGCGGCAGGCGAGGCGGTGGAGGTGGATTCGCGAACGGCAGACGTCATCCGGAAGTCCTTGGCTTACAGCGAAGAGTCGGACGGGCTGTTTGACATCACCATCGGTTCGGTGAGCGAGCTCTGGGACTTCACCGAGGGGGTCGTGCCCGGCGAACAGGCCGTGGCGCAGGCGCTCGAGCATGTGGGATGGCAAAGCGTGCGGGTGGAGGGGACGACGGTTCGGCTGCTGGACCCGCAGACACGCATCGACCTTGGCGGCATCGCCAAGGGGTACATCGCGGACGCGTTGGTGGACCTGCTACGAGCGCGCGGCGTCGTGAGCGCGAGCATCAACTTGGGAGGCAACGTGGTGGTGATCGGAGCCAAGCCAGACGGCAGCCCCTGGGGCGTTGGCGTGCGCGATCCGGATGACCCGGGCGCATCGAGCATAATCGCGAAGGTGCGTGTGACAGATGGCTCGGTGGTGACGAGCGGCCTCTACGAGCGCAGCTTCGAGCGAGACGGACGGCGCTTCTGGCACATCCTCGATCCGCGCACCGGCTATCCCGCAGAGACGGACGTGGTCTCTGCGACCATTTACTCCGAGCGCTCCATCGACGGGGACGGATGCACGAAGCCCCTCTTCATGTGGGGCGCGGACGAGGCGCTGCATCGCCTTGAGAGAAGGCCGCAGCTCCAGGCGTTGATTGTGACAAAGGATGGAACCATCCGCACGACGCCTGCATCGGATTTCGAGACTCTGGGGGGAGCGTCATGAGGCAGCTGGTTGTGGGATTGTTGGCGCACGTAGATGCGGGGAAGACGACGCTTGCCGAGGCGATGCTGTACAGGTCCGGGGTCATACGAACCTTGGGTCGGGTCGACCATGGCGACTCCCACATGGACGTGGACGAGATGGAGCGTCGCCGCGGCATCACGATATTCTCGACGCAGGCTCGGCTCGAACATGCGGGGACCCTGCTCATGCTGATGGACGCGCCGGGTCATGTGGACTTCTCGGCGGAGGCTGAGCGCACGATTGCCGCGATGGACCTCGCCGTGCTGGTGGTTGCCGCTAACGAGGGCGTGCGTGGCCATACCCGTACGATGTGGCGGCTCCTGCGCAAGAGTTCCGTTCCCACGGTGGTCTTTGTCAACAAGTGCGACCTCGACGTGCCCGAACGCTCTGAGCTGCTTGCCGAGCTCCAGGAGCGGTTGGACGAGCGCTGCGAAGACGCTGCAGACGCCGAGTCACTGGCATTGGCGGATGACGACGCGTTGGAGGAGTTCTTGGAGACGGGATCGCTGAGTACCGATACCCTCCGCTCACTTGTGCTTGGTTGCAAGGCGTTTCCTTGCTTGTTTGGCTCGGCGAGAGATCTTTCGGACGTGGATGCGCTGCTCGACCTGCTTGCCGACTTGGCACCAGAGCGTTCGTGGCCCGAGGAGTTTGCCGCGCGGGTGTACAAGGTCGGTCGCGACGAGAAGGGCGTGCGCCTTGCCTGGATCAAGGTGACGGGCGGTGAGCTTCGCGCGAAGGAGGTTGTGTCGTGTGCGCGGCGCGCTGGCTCGAGCTGGATGGGGAAGGCCGACCAGTTGCGGCTGTACGTGGGCGACCGTTACGAAGTGGTGGGGAGCGTTCCCGCAGGACAGATATGTGCCGCGGCCGGACTCGGTGCGGTACGTCCGGGAGACGTCCTAGGGGCGGAATCTCCGGGGAGTGACCCGACGCTTGCACCCGTCCTCTCGTATCGGGTGGTGCCGGGCGAGCATGACGTGCGGGTGGTTCACCAGGCGCTGAGCGAGCTCGCTGACGAGGACCCGCTGCTTGGGGTACGATGGGACGAGCGACTCGGCGAGCTTCGCGTGCAGCTGATGGGTGCGATGCAACAGGATGTGGTGTGCGAGGAGCTTGTGCGTCGCAGTGGGCTTTCCGTAGGTTTCGAATTGGGCGGAGTCCTGTACAAGGAGACCCTTGTCGAGCCTGTGGTGGGCATCGGCCACTTCGAGCCGCTCCGCCACTATGCCGAGGTGCATCTGCTGCTGGAGCCTGCGGAGCGTGGCGCGGGCGTTTCGTTTGGCAGCGTATGTCCTTTGGATGACTTGGATCGCAACTGGCAGCGCCTGATTCTGACGAATGCGGCGGAACGAGAGCACCTGGGCGTATTGGCGGGGTTTCCGCTTGCGGATGTGCGCATGACCCTGCTTGGGGGTCGCGCACACGCCAAGCACACGGAAGGCGGTGACTTTCGCCAAGCGACATACCGGGCCATCCGGCAAGCGCTCATGCAGGCACGGGAGCGGTCGGCGTGCTTGTTGCTCGAGCCATGGTATCGATTCGAGCTTGAGGTGCCGGCCGAGAAGATCGGTCGTGCGCTTGCCGACCTGCAGCGCATGGGCGCGCAGTTCGGCGTGCCATGCATGGTGGGTAAGCGTGCGCGGCTGGAGGGGACGGTTCCGGTCTCGGAGGTGCGCGATTATCCGTTGGAGGTGAGTGCCTACACGGGCGGGGAAGGGCTCATGCATCTTGCGCCCTGCGGATACGAGCCGTGTCACGATGCGGAGAAGGTCATCGAAGGTGCGGCCTATGAGCCCGAGGCTGACCTGCCCCATACACCTGATTCGGTGTTCTGCAGTCATGGCGCCGGCTATACCGTCAAGTGGAACGAGGTGCCCGAACAGGCACACGTGCATCCAGACGAACGGCGCCGCACGCTCTGGAGACCGGCAGACGAAGTCTAGTTGGGACGGGCCGCCCGTCCTCAGGGGAATCGCAGCCACGGCATTTACGTGGCGAAAGGAGCAAGCATGAACAATGACAAAGCCCAACCGCTCGTCGGCATCGTGCTGACGGCGCTATCGGTGGCGCTTATCACGGGCGTCCTTACCATTGCCGGACCCTGCGCCACGCATGGCGATGGCAGCATGGGCAGTTGCCAGTGGGCGGCACGGGCGGTGCTTGCCGTCGGCGTCGTGCTTGTGATCATCTCCCTCGTGCGCGTCTTCGAACGTGACGAGGGCGAGCGCCGTGGCCTCTCGTTTGCGGCTGCATGCCTTGGCGTGCTGGTTGCCTGCATGCCCGGCATCGTGATCGACCTGTGCACAGAGGGGTCGATGCGCTGCCACACCGTCATGCGTCCCTTTGTGGTGGCTGCTGGTGCGCTCATCGCCCTTGTGGGCGGGACGGACCTCGTTGTGCGCCTGAGGGCAATCCTCAAGCGCTAGAATGGGCATCGACCATATGTGTGATGAAGGAGGACTCGATGCAGGTGGAGACCAGACCATATCTTCCTTGGGACTTGGCGAACGACTTTCTCGTTGATGCGTTCGTCGGCTATGGAGTGCCGCGCGAGGATGCGGCCATTTGCGCAGACGTTCTGCTCGAGAGTGACCGACGTGGCATCGAGAGTCATGGCTGCAACCGCTTCAAACCCATCTATCTCGACCGATTCGAGAACGGTACGCTTCTGCCCGTCACTGACCTTGAGGTCGTGCGCGAGACGCCGACCACCGTCGTAGCGGACGCCCACGACGGCATGGGCATGGTGGCTGCCCATAAGGTCATGACGCGGCTCATCGAGAAGGCGCGCACGTACGGGATGGCCGGCGGTGCGATTCGCAATTCCACGCACTTCGGCATTGCGGGCTATTGGGCGACGATGGCAAGCAGTGCGGGGATGATTGGCCTCGTGGGAACCAACGCGCGGCCGTCCATCGCGCCGACCTATGGCGTGGAGAACATGCTGGGCACCAACCCGCTCACCTTCGCGATACCCACCGACGAGGAGTTCCCCTTCTGCATCGACTGCGCCACGTCCATCGTGCAGCGCGGTAAGATCGAGTACTACGCACGCGAGGGGAAGCCGACGCCGGCGGGCATGGTGGTGGCGCGGGATGGCAGGGACCTCACGGATTCCGAGGCGATTCTCCAGATGCTCGTGGACGGCACGGCCGCGCTTGCTCCGCTCGGTGGCGGCCCCGGAGACGAGATGTGCGGCTACAAGGGCTATGGCTATGCGACGGTGGTGGAGATTCTGAGCGCGGCACTTGCGGGCGGCAAGTTCATGAAGTCTCTCACGGGCGTGGCGGAGGATGGCTCTCCGCAAATGTATGGGCTTGGGCACTTCTTCTTTGTGGTGGACCCTGAGGCGTTCGTGGGACGCGAGGAGTTCTGCCGCATTGCGGGCGACATCTGCCGTGCGCTGCGCGCGTCGACGCCCGCCCCTGGCTATGATCGCATCTTCACGGCGGGTGAGCGCGAATGGCTCGTGTGGCAGGAGCGCAAGGAGAAGGGCGTGCCCATCGGCGAGGCCGTGCAGCGCGAGTTCTGCGAGGTGCGCGACAAGCTCAGCCTGCCGTACCGCTTCCCCTTCGAGGGGTGACCTGCGGGGCCGCGAATCGTTGTGGAGCGGTCTTTGCCTTGGCTCCTTGCCAAAGAAAGCCCCGGTCGCACTGCTGCGACCGGGGCTGCGCAATCACGCGGGAGCCAGACTACTTCTTGGCCTTGCCCTGGTTGGCGACGGCGTCGATCTTGGCGGCGATCACGTCGGGGTCGCCAATGTACTTCTTCTCGACGACGTTCCAATCCTGGTCGAAGGTGTAGGCCAGAGGCACGGCGGTCGGGATGTTGACCTCGAGGATCTCCTCCGGGGTGAGCTTGTCGAACATCATGACGAGGGAGCGCAGGCTGTTGCCGTGGGCGGCGATGAGGACGCGCTTGCCGTCCTTGAGCTGCGGGGCAATCTCGTCCTGGAAGTACGGCCATGCGCGAGCGATGCAGTCCTTGAGGCACTCGGTGTAGGGGAGCTGGTCCTTCATCGCGACGTAGCGATACTCCTCGGCGATCTGGGCGCAACGCTCGTCACCGGGCTCGAGAGGCTTCGCGGGGATGTCGAAGGAACGACGCCAGATCTTGACCTGCTCGTCACCGTACTTGGCGGCGGTCTCGGCCTTGTTCATGCCCTGGAGGGCGCCATAGTGACGCTCGTTGAGCTTCCAGCTCTTGATGACGGGCAGCCACTCGCGGTCCATCGCGAAAAGGACGTTGTTGAGCGTGTGGATGGCGCGCTTGAGATAGGAGGTGTAGCACACGTCGAAGTCGTAGCCAGCTTCCTTGAGGGCCTTGCCGCCGTCGAGGGCTTCCTGCACGCCAGCCTCAGAGAGGTCCACGTCGGTCCAACCGGTGAAGAGGTTGGCCTTGTTCCACTCGGACTCGCCGTGGCGGATAAGAACGAGATGCATCAGGTTGTCGGCCATAGGAATGGTCCTTTCTCTTGAGGACGGCAGCAATCTGCCCTAATGCCGTAAGTATGCACCATGGCAACATCAAACGCACGAGCTTTTCCGTGGGCGGTCTGCCCGTGCGGATTCGGGGGCCGAAGGACCATACCTTGACGGGACGTTTCCGGACGGGCCCCGGCGGGAAAGGCGTTCAGTAACGGGGCCGAAACAAGTATGTGGCATGGTAATGCACGCTTTCGAATAAACCGGTGACCGTCAATGGGAGACGACATGGGCAATGACCTCAACGTAGACTTTGTGCTGCGCACCATAGAGCGGCGCGACATCCGATTCGTGCGACTGTGGTTCACCGATGCGCTCGGCAACCTCAAGTCCTTCTCGATATCGCCTGCGGAGCTCGAGGAATCGTTCGAGGAGGGCATCGGGTTCGATGGCTCGGCCGTCTCGGGGTTTGTCTCGCTCGAGGAGTCGGACATGCTCGCCTTTCCCGACGCCGAGACGTTCCAGATTCTGCCTTGGCGCCCCAGCAGCAGTGGTGTGGCGCGCATCTTCTGTCGCATCTGCATGCCCGATGGGACACCGTTTGCCGGTGACTCGCGTTCGTGCCTCGAGCGTGTGGTGCAGGAGGCGGATGCAAAGGGGTTCGTGCCCAACGTCGGGCCGAAGATGGAGTACTTCTACTTTGGTGACGACAAAGATCCCATCCCCGTCGACGAGGCCGGCTACTTCGATCTCACGCCTTACGACTCGGCACGCGACATCCGTCGATCCACGACGCTCACGCTCGAGAAGATGTCCATTCCCGTGCAGTACTCCTACCATTCCAACGCCCCCTCACAGAACGGCATCGACCTGCGGTACTGTGAGGCACTCAGTTGTGCGGACAACATCATGACGGCACGTCTCGTCATCAAGCAGGAGGCCGCCGAGCAGGGTCTCTTTGCCTCGTTTATGCCCAAGCCGCTGGCGAACTGCTCCGGTTCCGGCATGTTCCTCTGCGAGTCAATCTTCAACCACGACGGGGAGAACCTCTTCTGGGGGACGGAGGACTACCACCTTTCCAAGCTCGCGCATCACTACATCGCGGGCATCCTGCGCTATGCGCCGGAGTTCTGCCTTGTCACCAACCCCACCGTCAACTCGTACAAGCGCCTCGTTCCCAATGGCGAGGTGCCCGTCTACACGACGTGGGGTCGCAAGAATCGCTCGGCCTTGGTGCGCATTCCCGCCCACAAGCCCGGCAAGCACCTCTCGGCACGCATCGAACTGCGCAATCCCGACCCTACCGCGAATCCCTACCTGACGTTAGCCGCGACGATTGCCGCCGGCCTGAAGGGCATCGAGGACGAGCTGCCGCTACCAGTGGAGTACACGGGCAAGGATGTGACGGATGCGCACATGGTGAGCATGGGTCGCACGCATCTGCCGCGCACCCTCGGCGAGGCCATCGAGGCGTTCGAGGAGAGCGAGCTTATGCGACAGACCCTCGGCGATCACATCTGTGACTTCCTCCTGGCCGAGAAGCGCCTCGAGTGGAACGACTACTGCACGAGTGTCACGGACTGGGAGAAGAGCCACTACTACGCTGGGTTCTAATCAGACGTCACAGCTTGTATGAGAGACCCGCCGGGAGCACTCCCGGCGGGTTAGGAAGCCGTCAAGTGCGACGAGTCCCGCCTCTAGCCGTTCGGAGATGTGCTGCATGTGGTTGCCCGGCCCCAGCCGATACTCCACTTGGCATCCTCGCGCCCGCAGCACGTCTGCGCACTGCTCCATGCGGTCCTGAACCGTCTTTAGAATGGGGCGCGCCGCCCGACGCTCCTTGGTGCCAAGGGAGAGGAAGGCGTACCGTCCCGTAAGGTCGACATCCATCGCGCGCAGATGCTCGACCCACCCCTCATACCACACCGACCCCGAAAGGCACGCGCACGCCTCAAAGAAGTCACCGTGCGTCAACGCATACAGTGCAAAGAGCCCGCCCAGCGAATACCCACACACGGCACGCGAGGCGGGACGCAGCCCCTCGGCCGCTTCGATGGCGGGGGCTACCTCGTTTACGAGCCTTTCGAGCGTGGTCGCTCCTTGTCCGCCGAAATCGCGCTCACCGCGATAGAGCCCGGCTGCCGGCCAGGGCGTGAGGGCATCGCCCCAGTGGGCGATTGGCACGATTGCGATGTCTACGGCGAGTCGTTGCGCGAGGGAGACGAGGCCTTCCGAGCAAAAGGGGTGCTCGAGCGAGTCGATGACGTAGACGAGGGGCGATGAGGTCGCGTTCGTCGCGTCCGGACGTGAGTCTTCGGGTTTCGTCCGAACGACCTTGCAGGCCCATGCATCGATGCGGTCTGCGCTCATCGCTACCAGGTCTTTCTGAACGCGACTACGTTGCGGTCGCCATCGCGGACATACGCGAAGTCATCCATGTCCTTGAGGGCGAGCGCGATGCCGATGCCGGCAAGGTCATCCTCGTCGCTTGTGTGTTCGTATTTGAGGGGGTTGAACTCCGGACCCCAGTCAGTGATGGTCGCGACGATTGAGTCTGGCCTGGTGTTGTAGATGAAGTCGATGCGGATGCGCGCGTCCTTTACCTTGCCCGCGTAGCCATGTTGCACGGAGTTTGTGAAGAGCTCCTCTACGGTTAGGTCGATTTGCCGCTGTGCCCGTTCGGGACACCCCACCTGCGACAACTCGTAGTGCATGACGCGCATGAGCTCCATGAGCCCTTCCTTTGTGGCGGGAACGGTATGGTTGCCCGTAACTTCGGGAGGCACGCCATACTCGAGGCACAGCATGGTGATGTCGTCGGATTGCTCGGCGCCCGCAGACCAGGCGTGCAATTCCTCGCGCAAAGAGCCGACGAGAATGTGCGGATGTGTGTTCGTGCGTGCCTTGAGGAATGCCTCGAGCCGCTCGTTTCCGTACTCTTCATCGTTTGCCGAGAATGCCTCGTTCACGCCATCCGTATAGAGCAGGAGCTCGTCTCCGGGTTCGAGCGTGATGGCCGACGTATGGTACTTGGCGCTCTCGAACGTGCCGAGGAAGAGTCCGCCCTTCTGCTTGAGCCATTGCCACTCGCCTTGGTGACGTAGCAGGGGAGGGTTGTGTCCCGCGTTGACGAAGGTGAGTTCCCCGGTCTTGAAGTCGAGCTTTGCCGCCCACACCGTCACGAACATGCCGGCATCGTTTCCCTTGCAGAGGTTGCGGTTTGCGCTGTGCACTGCCTCGGCGAGGTCCATGCCCGATGATATGTAGTTGGAGAGCTCCGACTTCGCCGCCATCATGAAGAGTGACGCGGGAATGCCCTTGCCGCTCACGTCTGCGATCAGGAAGCCGAGCGTGTGGTCGTCGACGAGGAAGAAGTCATAGAAGTCGCCGCCAACCTCTCGGGCCGCGTTCATCGAGGCATAGAGGTCAAAGGCATCGATGTCGGGAAAGGGCGGGAAGGTGCGGGGAAGCGCAGACTCCTGTATGGCCTTTGCCGTAGCGAGGTCGCGCTCGATGCGGGCGCTCTCGGCGGCGATGGCGCGGCGCAGGGCACCGACGGTCGTATTGATGTCGTCAGAGAGCGAGGAGAACTCCTTGCTCTTGCGCACGTCGACCTTCGCCTCGAGGTCGCCCGAGGTGATCCTGCCCAGCGTCTCGTTGACCTGCCAGATGCTGATTACCACGTCGTTTCGGATGAGGATGTAGACGGCAGCGAAGAGGGCGGCAAAGACGAGCACCTCCATGAAGGAGACTATGAGTATGGAGAGGTCGCGATTCTGTGTGGCCTCCTCTACGGGGAGCAGTGCGATTGCACGGAAGCCCTCCACAGCCTGATAGGCGGCGAAGTAACCCACGCTGCTGATGGTGGTGCGAAATAGCGCTTCCTCGGCGTTTCTTTCCACGTCATCGTGCAGGTGTGTGACCGCTGGCGCGGGTATGCGGATGCCGTTGCGCGTACCCACCAACGCGCCATCCTCGCTCAGTACGGCGATGAAGCCCGCATGGCCCACGTGTCGGTTTGCAACAGAGAATCGAACCTGTTCGGCGATGTCGTCGAGGAAGTGATCCCCGTCGTAACCAACCTGTATAAAACCATCCTTGATGCGTACGCCTGCATATTTGCGAGACTTGTTCTTGTCGATGGAGCTGGGCTGGTAGCTCTGCGTGTAATAGCTGGACCTGCCGTGGGGGAGCAGGTCGAGGAAGGCGCGCGACTGTTCGCCCGAGTGCATGTCGAAGCCGAGGTACTCCTCATCGTTGCTTGCGACGATGATGCCGTGCTCGTCCACGACGTGAACCTCACTCACGTTGAGGTTGTCGGCCAACTGGGAGAGCAGCTCATCAGTGGCATCGGCGACGCTGGGAACCGTTCGGGCAGCCTTGCGCGCGAGGTTGAGTATGTTTGCCTCGGCAGTGTCTTGGATGTCCTCCTTCACGTCCCTGAGCTCGATGGAGAGAGTGTTAGATGTGTCCGTATGGCTGACGCTCTCTTGAAGCGCGAACGTGAACCCGACCGTCGAGATGAATCCCACGATCACGACACCGAGCAGACCGCTCTGAATCAGTTGCGAGATGTCCCTCACACCGTCCTTGCGCTTGATGCCCTGTCCACTCGCGAGTGCGATGGCGGCACCTGCCAGGGCAACGCCAATCGCGTTGCACGAAATCATGGGCATGGAGCAGGCCTGCGCGACGAGAAATGCGTGGGTGGCGTTGTCCAGGTTGGTGAGAAAAATGAGGAGCAGATGTAGCACCTCTGCCACGGCGCCCACGGCGAGTGCCAGCGACCAACTGGGCTTGCGGTCTTGGAACAGCGTGCGATTGAGCGCCGCTGCGTAGAGGCCCGCAAAGATGGTCGCGACGCTGCAGGCCACGCGGGTGAACATGCCTCTGCCCCAGAGTGCGGCGAACCATCGCTCGACGCCACCGATGACTCCGGCAATGATGCCGGCGGGGCTACCGAAGTAGAGGCCGGCCACCAGTGGTGCGGCATCGCGTACGTTCATGGTGGCGTCGTGCGTTTTTATGCCGAACTCGGTGCCAAGGATGGCTATGACACCGAAGATGAATCCGTAGAGGAATTGCTTTTGCAGGTACGTCATGTGGGAGAGTGGCCTGCGGTTCGATATGCGGGTAAGCACGACGCCCGCCAAGGCGGGAAGAACCGTCGCGAAAGCAAAGTGCGCGAGGATGCCGAGGTTATACGTGAAGGACACGCGCGCCTCCTATCAGCGTTCATGTCTGCGGATGATGGCCTATGTATACGCATCATTAGTATACGCCTGTTTATGCGCGCCTTGCCGTCCGCATGGGCTGCCCATTGCAGGCGCATAGCGAGCCATGCCACAGAGCCATGCCACAGGCGACCGTGACGCTATGTAAATATCTGGATACGAGAACGTCCATCGCCGCGCAATCTCGCCCATACTAATGCAACCTTGCTCGATGTCTGAGTAGATTCCGAAGAGGAGATTCCGGAGGGGAACCATGAAGAGATTGAAGAGTACGTGGCTGTTTGCTGGCCTTGCCTGCCTGTGCGCGCTGAGTCTGGTGCTTGTGGGTTGCGGCGGCTCGGGAAGCTCGGCGCAAGACGCGACTACCGCCGAGGTTGCCGACGAGGCTGCTGCCGAGGAGGGCGCCACAGCCGAAGAGACCGTTTCCACCGGCGAGGCCGCCACGGGCTACACCACCGTCACGGAGGGCAAGCTCATCGTTGCCTCCGACCTCGACTTCCCGCCGCTCGACTCCTTCGAAGGTGGCAAGGCGCAGGGCTTCGACGTGGAGCTCTCTGAGGCCATCGCCGAGAAGCTCGGCCTCGAGTGCGAGTACCTGCCTCCCATGGACTTCGACGCCATCATCCCGCTCATCCAGCAGGGCGGCAAGGCCGACATCGGCAACTCCGCCTTCTCCATCACGGACGAGCGCAAGGAGCAGATCGACTTTACCGACGCGTACCTCGATTCCAACCTCGGTGTTGCCGTAAAGAAGGACGCAGGCATCCCGACGGGTGACGAGGCGGCCCTCATCGAGGCACTCGACACTGCGGACAAGACCGTGGCCGTTCAGGCAGGAACCACCGGCGAGCAGTGGGCCAAGGAGAACCTCTCCAACGCGACCATCGTGCCGCTGGCATCGGTTACCGTCTGCATGACTGGCGTTTCCACCGGCAAGTACGACGCGTTCTGCGCCGACCTCCCCGTCATCGGACACCAGTGCACCGTGTCGTTCACGGACTGCGAAATCGCGCTCGAGATTCCGACCGGCGAGCAATACGGCATCGTGGTTTCCAAGGAGAATCCCGGTCTCACTGCGGCCATCAACGAGGCGCTTGCGGAGCTGGAGTCCGACGGTACCATGGCGAAGTTGCAAGAGAAGTGGTTTGGCACGACGGATTAGTCGCCGCGTGCTAGCATAGTGCAGACTTCAGGGCGGGCTTTGCTCGCCCGATTGCATGTTGAGAGGGGGCATGGGCCCCATCATCGAAAGGAGCATATCATGAGCCAGATCTCTCGTCGTCAGTTCCTTCAGGGCGGCACGCTCTTCGCTGGGACGCTCGCACTCACCGCGTGTGGCGGCGGTGCGTCTGAGGACACGTCGGCCCAAGGTGCCGACGAGACGGTTGCCGATCAGAGTGCCACGACCGATGGGGCCGCCGGCTACACCACGGTCGAGGCGGGCAAGCTCACCTGCATCTCGAACCTGTTCTTCCCGCCGTTTGAGTCGATGAACGAGCAGACGGGCGACCCGGAGGGCTTCGACATCGACGTCTCCAAGTCGCTCGCAGAGCACATGGGCCTCGAGGTCAACTGGCTTCCCAGCCAGGACTTCGACACGCTCGTTCCCACCATCAAGAACGGCGGCAAGGCTGACGTCGCCATCGCGGGCATGACCATCACCGACAAGCGCAAGGAAGAGGTCGACATGTCCGACCCCTACGTCGACTCCAACCAGTCGATCGTCATCAAGTCGGGTACGGACGAGACCGCCGAGACCCTCGATGACGCCGAGAAGGTCATTGCCGTCCAGAGTGGTACCACCGGTCAGGAGTGGGCGCAGGAGAACCTTCCCCAGGCGACCATCAAGCCGCTCTCTACGGTTATTGAGGCCATGAGCGGTGTGCAGACAGGTCTGTACAACGCTGTCGTCTGCGACCTGCCCGTCTCCAAGTACCAGATCAAGACGTCCTACACCGACCTCGAGGTCATTGAGGAGATTCCGACCGGCGAGCAGTACGGCATCGCCGTCTCCAAGGACAACCCCGGCCTGCTCGAGGCCATCAACTCCGCACTTGCCGCCATGGAGTCGGATGGCAGCATGGCGGCCATTGAGGCTGAGTGGTTCGGCTCGGCGCTCTAAGGTCTCGTACCGCCCGCAAGGGCATTCGGTAACGGCTGCGAGACGATCGGCTTTGGCAGGCGTCTCGCGGCCGTGCGTTATAGGAAGGAAGGGATATGGGTCAAACCAGCAGGCATGGAAGGGGGCGATTCGCGGTCGCGCTCTGTGCGCTCGCGTGTGCGCTGACGCTTCTCGCGCCGACTGCCGCCTTTGGCCTCACCACCAACAAGGCGACCGCGCGTCCCAACGAGGACGGTGGCTCCAGCGTCATCGGCGGCCTGCCGACGCGCCTCACGTGGGAGGGAACGGTAGACGAGGGCGAAGAGGTCTCGTCCGTTACGCTCGTGCTGCCCGAGGGCAGTTCGTTTGACGGCACGACCACTAAGGTGACGGTGCTCGAGGGCCTCTCGCGCGCCCAGCTCGAGGGTGAGGTAAAGCCTGCGACACAAAGCCTCGTAGTGGTCTTCTCGAAGCCTGCGACCGCGGGACTGCTCCTGCGACTCGAGGTCGAGGGCGTGCTCTTTCCGTCCGAAGGTGGCGACGTAGTCGTACGTGGCACCTACGTCAACCAGAACGGAGAGCAGGACTTGGCAGAATCGAAGCCCATCGCCACCATCGCGAACACGCCACTTCAGGCGTTGCTCGCATCGCTTGACGCCAACCCCGTCGTCGAGGCGTGGAACTCGAGCCCGTTCCTCGGCATGTTCTTCAAGCCCCAGCTTCTGGTGACGGCGTTTGCGACGCTCATTCCCGGATGGCTGCTCTGCCTGCTCATCGTGTGCATCGCGTACCCGTTCGCCATCATCTTGGGCCTTATCTTTGCCCTCATGAAGATCTCGCGCAACCGGCTCATCCGTGCCATCGCGATCATCTACGTCAACGTGCTACGTGGCACGCCGCTCTTCCTGCAGATTTACATCATGTTCTTCGGCTTGCCGATGATGAACATCAACATCGACAACAACGTGCTCGGCGTCATCGTCATCGCGATCAACGCCTCTGCCTACCTCGCCGAGATCTTCCGCGCAGGCATCGAGTCGATTCCGCCTGGGCAGTACGAGGCGGCCTCGAGTCTGGGCATGGGCCACATGATGACGATGGTCAACATCATCCTTCCGCAGACCATTCGCCGCGTCATCCCCACGGTGACGAGCGACTTCATCACCTCGTACAAAGACACGTCTCTGCTCTCGAGCGTGGGTGTTATGGAGCTCATGATGTTCGCGAAGAACCTCACGTCGGTCTCGGGCAACATGACCCCCTACGTCGCCGCAGCCATCTTCTACCTCATCGTGACGTTGCCGCTCATCAAGGGCGTGACCATCATCGAGAAGCGCATGGCCCGCTCCGAGCGGGGAGGCGGTCCGCGCCCCAAGGTCAAGGCAAAGACGGCAGAAGGCGTCACGGGCGACCCGGCCGAGAAGGGGGCGGAGCCCTCGCTCGTCGAGGCCCTGAGCGCCCCGTTCCGTCCGGCAACCACCGACATTGCGGGTATGGGAGGTGTCGCGGATGTTCAATAAGGCAAATGGTTCGCGGGGATTCGGCACCGAGGCGCGCCATGTGCCCCCGGCGCTCGACGCCACCGAGGCAGCCCTGCAGGCCCACGAGCGCGACAAGACGCTCACGAAGCATCACTTCGAGCCCGAAGAGCACCCGTGCGTGCGCATCGAGCACCTGATGAAGACCTTCGACGGCGAGACGCGGGTCCTTACCGACGTCAATCTCACGGTGTGGCCCGGCGAGGTCGTGTGCGTGCTGGGACCGTCAGGCTCCGGTAAGTCCACGATGCTGCGCTGCATCAACCTGCTCGAGACCCCGACGGCAGGCCACATCCTCATTGAGGACCACGAGATTACCGGTCCCCTTCCGATTAAGGAAGTCAACAAGTTGCGCCAAAACTTGGGCATGGTGTTCCAGAGCTTCAACCTCTTCCCGCACCTCACGGCGAAGGGCAACGTGATGATTGGCCAGACGAAGGTGCTGAAGAAGAGCAAGGAGGAGGCCGAGGTCGAGGCCCTCAAGCAGCTTGAGGCCGTCGGTCTGCTCGATCGCGCCGACTTCAAGCCAGCACAGCTCTCGGGCGGACAGCAGCAGCGCGTGGCCATCGCACGTGCCGTCGCCATGCATCCCGACATCCTGCTCTTTGACGAGCCGACGTCCGCGCTCGACCCTGAGCTCGTGCGTGGCGTTCTCGACGTCATGCGCGATCTTGCCGAGAATGGCGGCATGACCATGATCGTGGTCACGCACGAGATGGGCTTCGCGCGCGAGGTTGCCGATCGTGTCGTCTTTATGGAGGGTGGCGTCGTGGTTGAGCAGGGCAAGCCCGATGACGTCTTCGACCATCCGCAGAACGAGCGCACGGCTCAGTTCCTCGGCAGCATCGGCTAGGTCTTTGGGGCGTCTTACACCTTGTTTGCGAGGCTCCTTTCGGGAGCCTCGCCCCCCGTCGTTGTCGACTTCGTACGCCTGTGGGGCCGGGGGCCGCGGGCTACTGTTGGCGCGCCTCCGAAATGGGCGAATCTATTGCATGTGCGCTTGATCGCAATAGTAGAGGCCTCCGGAGCATGCGAAGCTTCTAATGCACTTATAATAACGCGACATCTGTTTATAAAGACCTCTGCAATATTCATCCATATTGTACGGAATCAGTCTAGAAAGAACTGGACAGTATTCATCCGTATTGAAGCCGCCGGCCACGCCCGCGAGCTCGTCGAGGCCCAGCTCGCCGTCGTCGACCTCCTCGCGCTCCGCGACGAGGCGCCCCGCGTCCTCCGCCGTCACGTCGTAGCCGAGCTCGCGGGCCGCGAGCGCCGTCGCCTCCACGTCGCCGGACGCCGCGCCCGACTCGAGCAGGCGGTCCATGGCCTCCCGCATCCTGACCTCCAGCCCCGGGTCCCGCCCGAGGTCGCGCACCATGCGCTCCAGCTCGCCGATTCCGCTCATCGCCAGCCACCTTCTCCGTGCGGCGCCTGCCGGCGCCGCGCCAATGCGTCTGAAGCATGGTCTCACGACGGCGCCCCCCATGTCAAACCGGGCGTGCCGCCCCGGACGAGGGCCTGTGGGACGCCTCCCATCGCATGGCGGCTGCGCGCGGTCGCGCCCCAGAGGCACAGGCGACCGGCCGCCAACGCCTCGGGAGGGCAATTCCAAGCACTCCTGGGACGGCCCCTCCCCCGGGGCGCCAGGTTGCGGGCGGCGACGCCGCCGCCCGTCGCCAGAGAACCCTTGGCCTCAGGCCGGGGGGTGCTGGAATGGGGTCTGTTGGGGGGCAGTTCCCCGACGATGCCCCTATCTCAAGTTAACACGTGAAATATCCCATATGGGGACTGATATCCTAATTCTGTGGTACTATGCAGCGTTGTGTTTCCACGCTGTTTCGATAGACTTGAGAGCTGTCCCATGCACCATAAGAACATATTGCTTATTGCGCGATCTACCCGCCACCACGACCGCATGCGCGAGCTGTCGCACGTTCTGGACGTTTCCATCGCGCTTGCCTTCCCCGACACCTTCTCGCAGGCCATCTCCTCAGGCCACGAGTTCGACCTTGTCATCCTTGATGCCCTCGGGCTTGACGAGTCGACGCTTAACGCGGTTGATGCCTATGTGGCCGAGAATGGCTTCATCCCCACGCTCGTCGTGCAGGATGCCGACAAGCTCGCGAGCCTTCGGATGCCCGTGCAGGGTCGTAACGACTTTATCCTCTCGTCTGCCGGGGCCGCCGAGTTCGAGATGCGCTGCAAGCTCCTGCTGTGGCCGGGCGAGGAGAGCGCTCCTGCCGACATCGTTACCGTGGACAACATGACCATCAACTTGGCTACGTATCAGGTCTACATCGACGAGGAGCCGGTGGACCTCACGCTCATGGAGTACTCGTTGCTCTCCTTCCTGGCCACGCATCCATCGCGTGCCTACTCGCGCGAGACGCTTCTTCATCGCGTGTGGGGATTCGAGTATTGTGGCGGCACTCGTACGGTGGACGTGCACATTCGTCGCGTGCGCTCGAAGGTTGGCCCACAGGTGGCTGCCCATATCGTGACGGTGCGCGGCGTCGGATACCTCTTCAAGCTGTAGGGCTAGCAGGGTTCCCGTTTCGGCGGGCGTGAGTTTTAAGTCAACCAAAAGACTTGTTTCTCCGATGTGAACGTTCGTGATGAGCGTGTGAGCATGTGCTCTTGGGGGTACATTCTCTCCGTTGGACTATCTCTGCATGTGCAGGGTATCGAGAGGTGAGGCTTCATGGCACAGGACTATAACGACGGCATGCCGCCCATACCGGGTTCGAACTACGATCAGAGCGAGGAGTCGCGCACGGCGCGCCGTCCGATTCGTCGCAGGAGGGTAGCACAGCAGACGGGCTACGCCGCTGGCGAAGCGGGTAATCCGGTGGCGCAACGGTCGAGTGCTCAGCCGACGCCCTCCGTAGAGCCCCCGATGCAGAAGGGCACGGGCGCTTGGAAGGGCGTCGTGGGAGGGGCCATCGCTGGTGCGGCAGTCTCGGCGGCGCTCGTCGGCGCGCTGTTGGGTACTGGCGTGATAGGTGGAGGTGCTACCACGACCACGGCGGCAACCGCAACGACGGAGGCTGCCTCCACAGAGGCCACCTCGGGGAAGACCATCAACATTGCGGCCTCCTCCGAGGACGCTACCGTCTCCCAGGCAGTCGCGGCAAAGTGTCTGCCCTCGGTCGTCTCGGTATACGTGACGACCTCCGATGGGGGTTCGGGCATAGGGTCCGGCGTGATTCTGGACGCCGAGGGTAACATCATCACCAACTGGCATGTTGCCGGCGATGCCTCGGCGATATCGGTCACCATCGGTGGACAAAGCTACGACGCGACGCTCGTGGGCGGCGACGCCTCGAGTGACGTTGCCGTCATCAAGGCAGACCTCAATGGCGCCACCGTCACGCCCATGGAGATTGGCGACTCCTCAAAGCTTGTGGTGGGCGACTGGGTCATGACGCTGGGCAGTCCGCTTGGCCTCGACCAGTCGGCGTCGTCGGGCATCGTCAGCGCCTTGTACCGCAACACGCTGATGACGGGTACCACGGGTAACACGCTCTACACCAACCTCATTCAGGTTGACGCGGCCATCAACGGCGGCAACTCGGGTGGCGCCCTCGTCAACGACAAGGGACAGCTGGTGGGTATCAACACGCTCTACGCCAACGGTGCCGGCACCGAGACCTTCTCGGGCATCGGCTTTGCCATACCGGGCAACTATGCGGTGGATATCGCTCGCAAGGTGATTGCGGGCGAGCAGGTGACGCATGCCTACATCGGACTCTCGTGCAGTACCGTCAACGCCCAGAACGCGCAGGCCAACCATCTCTCCGTAAGCCAGGGCGCCTACGTTGCCGAGGTCGCCGAGGGCGGTCCTGCCGAGGCGGCCGGCATCCAAGTGGGTGACGTCATCACAAAGATTGGCGAGAACTCCGTCGATTCCGCCGACGGCTTCATCCTCGCGGTCCGCTCATGTGCGGTGGGCGACGAGGTTGACGTCAAGTTCGTGCGTAACGGAGAAGAGCAGACAGTCAAGGTGAAGCTCGGGTCCGACGAGGAACTGCAGGCTCAGCAGGAGCAGCAGCTGAAGGAACAGCAGCAACAGTATCAGGAACAGATGCAGCAATACGAGGACTACTTCAACCAGCGTCAGGACTACTCACAACGGCAGCAATGGCCGTGGAATACCTTCGAGCTTCCTTGGGAGCTTTGGGACGACATGGACAACGGCAACTTGGGACGCTACGGCAACTAAGTCCCAAGAATCAGAACACCACTTCACGGAAGAGTGTTCCGCTGGAACACACTTCCGGGAAGTGGTGTTCCACTATGTGAGTGGGGGCGGGCCGTCCGTGGCGCGGATGCGCGGCGGACGGCCCGCTCCATTGTCATCTGGGGCGAAACCCTTCAAACGTTATGTGAAGAGGTTTCTATTAAATATCCCGATGTGCGTCGGCAAGGGGTCGCGCGCAGCATAATGGCGCGGGTGCGCCGGAAGGAGGGATGTGATGGGACAGACGTTCGTGAGGGGTCCGGTCGGCCGCATGCTGAGCCTGCTCGTGGCCTTGGCCATGGCGCTGGGCATGTGCCCGACTGCGGGCATCGCCGAGGAGGCGCTGGCGGTCGAGCCGGCGGCCGATGACGCCCTGGTCGTCGTAGAGCAGGGTGCCGACGAAGACGCCCTCAACGAGGACGGCGCCGGTGACGAAGACGCCCTCGTCGAGGACGGCGCCGAGGGGGAAGAGCCCCTCGCCGAGCAGGCCGTAGAGGACGAGGCCCTCGTCGAATAATCCGAGGAGGAAGACTCCTTCGACGAGCTGGCCGGCCCCGAGCCCGGACCTGCGGCGCCGGTCCTTGTGGTGCAGGCTGGCGAGACGCAGGTGGCAAACGCGGAGCAGTTCAATGCCGCCGTGGCCGTCGGGGGGTCAATCAAGCTCACAGCCGATTTTGACCTCCCTCTCGATCGCGAATTGAAGCTCCAGAAGGACTTGGTCATAGACCTGAACGGGCACACGATTAACGTCATCAAAAACAAGTCGATCTGCTACTTTCGAATCAGCGCATCGACGACCATCAAAGATAGCGTGGGCGGGGGTAAAATCATAAACCCCAACCCGAACTATGGGTTCCTTACGAACAAGGATTCGGGAAGCACTGCCACCATCTCGCTGAGGCTGGAGGGTGGGACACTGGTGTCCACCGGCTCCATAGCGGTAGACGTCTACATGGGCTCGTTCACGATGACCGGTGGCGCGATCGAGAGCACCAGCTACGCTATCAGGCGCGATGCGGGCGCCATCACCATCAGCGGCGGTACGATCAACGGGCCGTTCACTGATGACCAAGGCTCCTTGTCCATCACCGGGGGCAGGTTCAGTTTCGATCCCACGGAATTCCTAGACAAGGGATACGTCGCGACGCAGGACGGCGACTATTGGGTGGTGGACGTCCGGAGAGGCCCCTATGACGACTACCTGGTCAAGGCCAACGACACCGCAGACACGCTGGCGGACAAGGCGGTCCGCTTCAACGACCTCGAGTGGTACGTCATAGCGGACGACGCCACGACGGCGGACGCCGGGACCGTGACCCTGCTCGCGGCGGATGTCATCGCCAGTTCGGCGTTCGACGCATCAAGCAACGCCTACGGCACGTCAGCGGTGAAGTCCCTGCTGGATGACATGACGAGCGAGGGTGGTCGCTTCTCGGATGTGGCGGACGCCATCGTCGAAACCGACCTGGGGGACGTGGACGTCACGGGAGCGAAGCTCTGGCTGCTGAGCACGCAGGAGGCGGGCGCGCTGCCGCAAGAATCGGTTCGTGCGGGTGTCGGCTCCTGGTGGCTGCGCTCGTCCGCAGGCGGTGAGTATGCTTCATACGTGAGTGTCCAGGGTGACATTACCAGCTATGGAGTTGGTAACGAGCGTGGCGTGCGCCCCGCACTGAGGCTCGACCTCGGGGCCGTGGACTTCGATGCCGACTCGCGGGTCTTCTCTCCCAAGACGCCCCACGTCCACGCAATCGGCGAGAATGACGTTGCCTTCAGGCTGTGGACCGACGCCCTGGCGGCGAGCCAGCACGGCGGGGACGCAAAGTATACCGCGTCCAACTGCCTGCCCGCCGTGCCGGGCAGCTACTACCTCGCGGCCGACGTCGCGCTGTCCGAGACCTGGACCGTCCCGACCGGTGGCGCGGTCAACCTCTGCCTCAACGGCAAGAGGGTCACGCGGGCGGAGGGCGTCGACCCCAACCTCAGGTTCAGTCTGGTCACCGTTCCCGCTGGGGCGACGCTGAGCCTCTATGAGGACGACGGGGAGGAGAGCCCCGGTGCGGTCACGGGTGGAATGGCCGAGAGGGGCGGCGGCGTGTACGTGCGCCGAGGCGGCGCCCTCGCCCTCCTCGGCGGCGCGGTCAGGGAGAACAGCGCGAACTTCGGTGGCGGCGTGTGTGTCGAGGGCGGCGTCTCTGCCGATGTCGACCCGGTCGGCCCCGGGACGCTAGGCGTGTCCGGCGCCGCCGTTGTCAGCGGCAACACCGCGGGGACCGGCTCCCAGGAAGCCTCCAACGTGCTGCTGGAGGCGGACTCGGACACGACGCGCGACGCCGACTACAACGCGAGGATTGCCATCGAGGGCGCGCTGGGGGAGGGCTCCTCCATCGGCGTCTCGATGGAGGAGCCCGGCGTGTTCACCGAGAGCGCCGGCACGTCGAAGGCCAAGGACCACAAGGGCCGCTTCTCCAGCGACGACGCGTCCTACATCGTCGAGGTGGAGGGTGACGAGCTCAAGCTGATGCTGGTGCCGGTCGAGGCGTCCGCCGCGGATGTCTCGGTAGTCTACGATGGCAAGGCGCACGGCATCTCCGTCGAGGTGAGCGACCCCGCGAGCGGCGCGACCGTCACGTACGGCGAGAGCGCCGACGCCTGCACGCTCGAGGAGAGCCCGACGGTCACGAACGTGGCCGACGGCCCGAAGACCGTCTACTACAGGGTGAGCGCCGAGGGCCGCTCCGATGTGACCGGCTCCGCCACCATTACCGTCGCCCCGCTCGAGGCGAGGCTCACGTGGACGTACACGGCCTTCACCTACGACGGCGAGAGCCACCAGCCCAAGGCCACGGTGGATAACCTGGCCTCCGGCGACGAGTGCGCGGTCACCGTCAAGGGGGCCAAGGCGGACGCCGGCACGTACGAGGCGACGGCCACGAAGCTCTCCAACGCCAACTACAGCATGCCCGCGAGCGCGACGCAGAAGTTCACTATCGCCAAGGCGAAGCTCACGTCCATCGCCAAGGTCGCCGACAAGACGTACACCGGCAAGGCGATCAAGCCCACGCCCGCCGTCAAGGCCGGCAAGAAGACCCTGAAGGCCGGCACCGACTTCACCTACTCCTACAAGAACAACACCAAGGCAGGCACCGCCACGGTGATGGCGACGGGCAAGGGTAACTATACCGGTAGCGTGAAGACCACCTTCAAGATCGTCGTCCCCGCCGCCAAGGCGTCCTACCGTGCGTACGTCCAGGGCATCGGCTGGATGGACCCCGCCAGTGGCGGCGCCATGCTCGGCACCACCGGTAGGGCTCTGCGCCTCGAGGCGCTTCGGCTCAAGCTCGGTGACAAGCTGGGCGCGGTCGGTTCCATCCAGTACCGCGCCCACGTGCAGACCTACGGTTGGCAGGGGTGGAAGGCCGACAGCGCCACGTGCGGCACCACCGGTCAGTCCAAGCGCCTCGAGGCCGTTCAGGTGAGGTTGACGGGCAAGGCGGCGGAGACCTACGACGTGTACTACCGTGTTCACTGCCAGACCTACGGCTGGATGGCCTGGGCCAAGAACGGCGCCAAGGCCGGAACCGCAGGCCAGGCCAAGCGCCTGGAAGCCGTCCAGGTGGTCCTGGTGCCCAAGGGCGCGAAGGCCTCCGGCACGACCTACAAGGGCGTCAAGCAGACCTTCGGTAAGGCATTCGTGTAGAAGGGGCACCACTTCCCGGAACACTCTTCCGGGAAGTGGTGTTCCACGGGCGAGAACGCACTTCCGGGAACAGTGTCCACAAGTGGAACACTGTTCCCGGAAGTGCGTTCCCCTAACGGGGAGTTGCGGCCATCGTGACAAATGACGTGGCCCCCTTGCCAACTTGTCCCGCGCACAAGGTATACTCTCACTAACTACAAACGCAACAGATTGGAAGCACATGCGCTTTGTTCACACTGCGGATTTGCACTTGGGGCGCAAGCTCGCACAAATGTCGTTGGAGCGCGACTGCGAGCACGTGTTGTCGCAGCTCAAGGACCTCGTCGTGCGGTCGGGTGCGCAGGCGCTCGTCGTGGCGGGCGACATCTACGACAGCCCGAACCCGGCGGAGGTCGCCGTGCGTCTCTGGGACCGCTTCATCACGGGGATGGCCGATGCGGGCATCCCCATCCTGGCGGTGAGCGGCAACCACGACTCTGGTGCGCGCCTGGCCGTCGGGTCCGATCTCATTGCCCGTGCGGGCATCCACATCGCCGGCGAGCTGCGGGGCGAGATCGAGCCCGTCGTGGTGGACGGCGTCAACTTCTGGCTGCTGCCGTTCATGCGTCCTGCTGACGTACGTGCTTGGGCAACCGTGCAGCAGTTCGACGCCGGCTCCGTCATCAACTACGATACCGCGCTGCGGCTCGTCTGCGACCACATCCGCTCGCTTCCCGCCTTTGGGGAGCGTCCCAACGTGTGCGTGGCGCACCAGTTCGTGACCAACTCCGGTGCCAAGCCAGAGCGCAGCGATTCCGAGCAGTTCTCACTCGGTACGCTCGACAACGTCGACTGTTGCGAGTTCGAGGGATTCGACTACGTTGCGCTCGGGCACGTTCACGGGCCGCAGCATGTGGGGGCAGACGTGATCCGCTACGCCGGAAGCCCGCTCAGGCTCTCTGCGTCGGAGATTCGCCAACAGAAGTCCTTCACGGTGGTGGGCATCAAGCGCGTGGGGGAAGAGACACGCGTCAAGTATCGCCTCGTCCCCGTCGAACCGTTGCGGGAGTTCAGAGAAGAGCGGGGAACCGTGGACGAGCTCATCGCGCGAGCGAGCCAGGAAGGAGAGGAGCGGCACGAGGACTTCGTGCACGCCATCGTCACTGAGGACGATCCCGTGGACGTCGTCGCGCGTCTTCGTCGCGTGTGGCCCAATTTGGAGCAGGTCGTCTTCGACAACGCCGTCACGCGGGCGGCGGGGGCGGAGCAGCTCTCTGACGAGATTGACCTCCAGAAGGACATGCGGGACCTATTCCACGAGTTCTTCCTCGCCCAGACCGACAAACCGCTTGAGGAGGACGAGGCTAAGCTCGTGGACGACGCGTTGGACAAGGTGCTCCTGGGAAGAGGTGATGAGGCATGAGGCCGCTCAGGCTCTTGATGCAGGCGTTCGGACCCTATGCGGGGACGGTGGACATCGACTTCTCAAAATTCGGTAGCCATGGGCTGTACCTCATCTATGGGGATACCGGCTCGGGCAAGACGATGCTCTTTGACGCCATCGCCTTCGCGCTCTTTGGCGAGTCCTCCGGCGGTCGAGACGTGCGCACCTTGCGCTCCGACTTTGCCGATGCGCAGACGCCCACCGAGGTCATGCTCTCCTTCGAGCATGCGGGACGTACCTACACCATCGTCCGTAGGCCCCAGCAAGACCTCGCGCGACGGCGTGGCGGTGACGAAGAGGCGCCGTCGCTGGTGACGAGACCGGCAACCGCAGAACTCAAACGGGGTGACGCAACGCTTGCGAGCAGCACGCGTCAGGTCAACCAGCACATCATCGACTTGCTCGGGCTGAGCTATGGCCAGTTCCGGCAGGTGACCATGATTGCCCAGGGCGCCTTCAGGGACTTGCTTTGTGCCGATCCCGGTGAGCGCGAGGTGGTGCTGCGCAAGATCTTTGGCACCGAGGAACTGGATCGCTTCGCGGCAGAACTTACCCAGAACGCACGGGATGCCAACGAGGCGCTCGACCTTGCGCAGGGTGGCTTTGCGGACTGCATCGCCCGACTGGATCGCGGCATCATGGAAGTGCACGATCCCGTGCAGCGTGTGCTGAGCAAGCCAAGCCCCGCGCTGGCGGCCGGGGAGTGCATAGACGCGGCCGAGCGCCTCGTTCACCGACAGCGTGAGGAGGTGCGTGAGGCCGAGGGCGCGCGTGAGCGGGCGCGCACAGAGACCGATGAGGCGCGCAGCCGTTTGCGGCATGCCCAGGAAGCGGTAGCGGCGTTGGAGGCGACTGAGGATGCGAAGCGCAAGTTGGCGCGCGCCAATGCCCATGTTGCCGTCTATCACAAGGCATTGGAGGATGCGAGCACGGATTACGAGGCGCGCCATCGGGCGCTGCTCTCGCGTGAGGACGAGCTGAGCAGGGCGTTGCCGCGCTACGACGAGCTTGAGTCGAGACGCGCAGCGCTCGAGGAGGCGAGCCAAAAGAGCGCGCAGCTCGTGGAGCAGCGCACGGAGCGCGAAGGGGAACGGGCCCGCCTGGAGACTGCGGTCGCGCAGGCGCGCGTGGAACTGTCGGTCGTGCAGGGTGTGGCAGGGCAGCTGGAGCGCGCCAAGGCGGAGTGCGAAGAGACCTCACGCAAGGTATTGCAGGCACAGGAGACGGCCGACGCGCTGGCGGCCCTTTCGCGCGACCGTGCGGCTTTGACATGCCAGGCAGGTGAGGTGGAGCGAGCCCAACGCGACGTGCGAGAGGCGCGTCACGAGGCAGACGTGCTGTTCGACGCGCTCGTCGCAGACGATGCCGCCTTTGTGGCCTCCTCGCTGGTGGAGGGAGAGCCGTGTCCGGTATGCGGTTCCCTCGAGCATCCTGCGCCGGCGCTGCCATCTGATGTCGCGCCCGATCGCAGCTCCTTTGTGGAGGCGCGCGAACGGCGTGACGCCGCGATGGAGCGGCTTAACGCAACCCAAGACGCATATCTCACGGCCAAGGCGGCAATCGAGGAGCGCTCACGCTCGGTGCTTGCTGCGGTGCGCGCGTTGGCGGTATCGCTGCCATCGGCTGACGAGTCTGACGACGAGGCAACCGAGCGGCTTGCCATGGGCGAGGTGGCCAAGCTCAGGCAGTGCCTGCGAGACCTAGCGGCCGAGCAGGGCGAACGCGCTCGTGCGCTTGAGGCAAAGCTCGCGGAACTCGAGGCGCTGCAGGCCCAGCTGAACAAGGACGAGTACGAGCTTGCCGCAGTGCGCTCCGAGCTCGCCGAACTCGCCGCCGCCTGCGAGGTTGCCAAGGCTGACGTCGCCTCTGCCCAAGCCCGTGCGGACGAGGTTGCCGCGAGCCTGCCCCTCTCATCGCGTTCAGAGGCTCGGCGTGCGCTCGAGCAGGTCGTCAAACAGCGCAAGGAGGCCGAGACCGAGCTCGCCTCCGCGCGCTCCGCGCTCGAGGGTGCCCAACGCGACCAGGCGTCGGCGACTTCGGTGCTTGCGGAGCGGCGCGCGCGTCTAGAGGAGCTCGGCGTCGCGGAGGGCGATGAGGTCAAGGGCGTCAGCAAGCAGAAGAAGGACCTCTTGGTGGCCCAGACCGCCGAGCAGGCAGCCGACAAGGCGGTGCGCTCCACGGAGGCGCGCGTCTCCCTCAATGAGCGTACGCTGGAGGAGATGCGCTCGATTGCGGCCAGGCTTCCCGGCTTGGAGCGCGCCGTGCAGGCGGCGGACCGCGTTTCTCGCGTCGCCCGCGGCAAGGTCGGCAATCGCATCTCCTTCGAGCGCTATGTGCTGGGGTTCTACTTCGACCAGATCGTCATCTGTGCAAATCGACGTCTCTCGGTGATGTCGAGCGGTCATTATCAGCTGGTGCGCAACAGCGAGGGGGAGAGCCGCGGCAAGGGCGGTCTCTCGCTCGACGTGGTGGACTATGCCACGGGGAAGCGCAGACCGGTCTCGTCGCTTTCGGGTGGGGAGACCTTCGAGGCGTCGCTCTCGCTCGCCTTGGGGCTCTCGGACTACGCGCAGCAGCGCGCTGGTGGCATTCATCTGGACACGGTGTTCATCGACGAGGGATTCGGCTCGCTCGACCCGGACTCATTGGAGCAGGTCATGCGCGTGCTCTCCGAACTCGCGTCGGGCGATTGCCTGGTGGCCATCATCAGCCACGTGGAGGAGTTGGAGAAGCGCATCGAGCAGCGTATCGAGGTTCAGGCGAGCAACGAGGGCAGCAGCGTCCGCGTGGTTGCAGGATAGGGAGACATCGGACGATGGCCCAGGAGGGGCAACCCCCTTGAGCCATCGCTGCCTTATCCGAGCAGCGGCTGGTCGTATGCGTACAGCGCGAGGTTAATCTCGTAGATGTCGTAGATTCCGCGCTCGATGAAGTACTCGACGATGACGTCACGCGCGTCTGCCGTCGTGAGGGCGAACCCCGCGCGCTCGAGCAGCAGGCGCGTGTCGACGAGCGAGAGGCGCAGCGCGACCGCGAGGGCGAGCACGGTGTGCTTCTTTGGCCGGTACTTCGGATTGTTGCGAATCTTCGAGAAGTGCTGCCGACTCATATTGGCGCGCTTGTACACGTCGCTGTCCTTGAGGCCGCGCTGGTCGATCATGGTGAGCAGGGTCTGAGAGAAGCCTGCGTCTACCCTTTGGAGGAGCTTGTCGAGCGAGAAGTGCATGCGTCCGCGTGGTGCGCCTGCCGATTGCGCCTGCGGCGCCTGCGCGGAGTCGGCGAGCGGCGCGTTGGCGTAAGGCGCGCTGGTGCGACCGACGCTCGGCAACGACCCCTCCCACCGACTCCGCCGCCGGAACGGGCTGTGCTGAGCATACCAGTCGTTGATGAGCGCGGTGATGGGGCCGAATCGACCGCCCGCCGCGCGCATCGCGTCGACGTCAAAGAGCGTGAGGAAGACGTCCATCTCGTGGGCGTCATCGGCGAGAAAGGCGCGAATCTCGTCGATGGCCACGTCGATGGCGGCTTCCTTCGGGTAGCCGTAGGTCCCGGACGATATGAGCGGGAGCGCGATGGACGCATCGCCGAGCTCATGCGCCAGCGAGAGGGCTGCGCGGTAGCAACGGCGCAGCGCAACTTCCTCGCCGTGGTCGCCGCCTTGCCAGATGGGACCCACCGCGTGGATCACGTGGCGGGCGGGCAGTGCGAAGGCCGGGGTCGCGACGGCTGAGCCCGTCTCGCAGTGGCCAATGCGCGCGCAGGCTGCCTCGAGGTCGGCGATGCCTGCTGCGGCAAAGATCGCCCCGCAGACGCCCCCGCCGCGTCGAAGCTGCTCGTTCGCGGCGTTGACGATGGCGTCCACATGCATGTGGGTGATGTCGTTGCGTACGATGGTAAACGGCATGGCGACTCCTCGAACTGCTGCGTCCTTCGTGGGAATCGTAGCACTTCCGCTGGTTACATGGCTGTGGTGTCGCAGGTGGCGCGGGCCCTCCACCGTGGGTGGACACGAATGACGACGGGATGTCCGGATTGGCCGACGACGAACTACACGCGCAAGCTTCTGTCGCTTCGTTACCGGTGGGTTTCCTTGCTGAGCGACACATGTCATTCGTGCTATATTCTCATGAGCGATACAAACCGATGAGGCGGAAGGTAGACGTCGCACGCGCGAGGAGCGAGCCCGGGACGGTGCGAGCCGGGACGAGATGCGGGGCGTTGATTGGGCCGCCGAGGGCGCACCGAACGGCAGAAGGGTCTTGCCCAGTAGGCTGCGACGCATGGCACACGTCACGTGCCGGGGGTGTGTTGGCACCCTGCAAAGTGCGTGGGCGCACGCCCGCGAACCAAGGTGGCACCGCGAGCCTCAGGCCCGTCCTTGGATGCATTGGCGTCTGGGACGGGCCTTCTCTGTGCCTGTCCACCGAGAAGGGAGTTGCGGATGGTTCCCAGCTTGGAAGAGGTGCGTGCGCTTCTCGACGAGGGGTATCGCCGCGTGCCCGTTGCGCGCGAGCTGTATGCCGACGGCTTCACGACCATCGAAGTGCTGCGCGCCTTGCGGCAGGCGAGCAACCACGTGTTCCTGCTCGAGAGTGCGGAGGCGGACCAGCGATGGGGGCGGTATTCGTTCCTCGGCTACGACCCCAGTATGGAGATCACGTGCCTGGACGGCGAGCTTACGGTGCGCACGGGCGTGGGCACGGGAGACCGCCACGTCGAGACGCGCCACGTGGAGCATCCTGGCCCTTACCTGCGCGAAGTCATAGCGGCTCATCGCTCGCCGCAGCTGGAGGGGTTGCCGCCCTTTGCGGGGGGACTCGTGGGCTACTTCGCCTACGACTACCTCAAGTATGCGGAGCCATGCCTGCGCCGCGAGGGTCTGGGTCACGAGGACTTCCTGGATATGGATCTGATGCTCTTCGACAAGGTCGTGGCGTTTGACTCATATCGCCAGCGCGTCATTCTCATCTGTGGTGTGGCTCCGCAGTGTGCGGATGACGTGGAGGAGGCGTATGCCGAGGCGTTGAACACGCTCGACGAGATGGAGCGGCTGCTCCGCATGGGAGAGCGACGCCAGTTCGAGCCGCTTCGCCTTCTGCGCGACCTCGAGCCGCGCTTCTCGCGTGACGAGTTCTGTGGCATGGTGCGCAAGGCGCAGCACCACATCCGCGAGGGAGACATCTTTCAGGTGGTGCTCTCCGACCCGCTCACGGCACCCGCGCGGGGAAGCCTCTTTGACGCCTACCGCGTGCTGCGGTGCACGAACCCATCGCCCTACATGTTCTACTTCACGAGCGATGACGTCGAGATTGCCGGCGCAAGCCCCGAGACGCTCGTCAAGCTTACGGACGGTCGCCTGTACACCTATCCGCTGGCCGGCACCCGTCCGCGAGGGGAGACGCAGGCGGTTGACGAGGCCCTTGAGACCGAGCTCTTGGCCGACGAGAAGGAGCTGGCAGAGCACAACATGCTCGTGGACCTCGGGCGCAACGACCTTGGCAGAATCGCGCAGCTTGGAACGGTTGAGGTGGAGCGCTACCAGGAGGTGCTGAGGTTCTCTCATGTGATGCACATCGGCTCCACGGTGGCCGCGACCATTGACGAGCGCTACGACGCAGTGGATGCCGTGGACTCCATCCTGCCTGCCGGAACGCTCTCGGGCGCTCCAAAGCTGCGGGCATGCCAGATCATCCAGAGTCTGGAGGGGTCGAAACGCGGAATCTACGGTGGGGCAATTGGTTACCTGGACTTCGCGGGCAACCTCGACACCTGCATCGGCATCCGGCTTGCCTACCAAAAGAACGGCGTGGTGTGCGTGCAGTCTGGCGCAGGCATCGTCATGGACTCAGTTCCCGAGAAGGAGTTCGACGAGTGCCAGAACAAGGCACGTGCCGTGGTCTCGGCACTGCGTGAGGCGGAAGGAGGTCTGGACGCATGATCGTGCTCGTGGACAACTACGACAGCTTCTCGTACAACCTGTATCAACTCTTGGGCTCAGTGGGGGCTGAGGTCGAGGTCGTGCGCAACGATGCGTTGAGCGTCGCCGAGCTGGCTGCGATGGAGCTAGAGGGCATCGTGCTCTCTCCGGGGCCGGGCCGTCCTGCCGAGGCGGGCATCTGCGAGGACGTGGTGCGCGAGCTTTCGGGGAGGATTCCCATTCTCGGCGTGTGCTTGGGCCACCAAGCCATCTGCGAGGCGTTCGGCGGGCGCGTTACGTATGCGCCGCAGATCATGCACGGCAAGTCCTCATTCGCCATCGTAGACCGGACCTGTCCGCTCTTCGCCACGTTGGAACCCATCGTGCAGGTGGGACGCTACCATTCGCTGGCTGCGGATGTGGCGACGCTGCCAGTCTGCCTCAAGGTGACGGCACGCACCGCAGCGGGCGAGGTGATGGCGGTAAGCCATGTGGCGCACCCCACCTTTGGGGTGCAGTTCCATCCCGAGTCCATTCTCACGCCTGACGGCCGCGCTATGGTTGCCGGGTTCATGGGGGTCATCGCCGGTTGGCGCCGGTGAACACGGTCCCCAGGGCATCACGAGGGGGTGGTTCCCTAGGCTCCGTGGGTGCCCACGGGTAGTTCTCGGACAATCCCTATCGTCTATCCATCTCAGAAGGGAGAATGCAATGATCAAGGAAGCCATCGAGAAGATCGTCATGAAGGAAGACCTCACGTACGACGAGGCCTATACCGTGATGCACGAGATCATGGAGGGCAAGACGTCGGCCACGCAGAACGCGGCCTTCTTGGCGGCGCTTTCGACGAAGAGCGCCAAGGCCGAGACCATCGACGAGATAAGCGGCTGCGCCGAGGCCATGCGCGAACTCGCTACGCCGGTCGAGCATCCCGGCATGGACGTGCTGGAGATCGTGGGCACGGGCGGTGACCGCTCGAACACCTTCAACATCTCCACCACGGCCGCCCTCATCTGTGCGGCGGCGGGCGTCAAGGTCGCCAAGCACGGCAACCGTGCCGCGAGCTCGCAGTGTGGCACCGCCGACTGCCAGGAGGCGCTGGGCGTGCAGATCGCGCAAGACCCAGACGTGTGTCGTCGCTTGCTCGAGGAGGTGGGCATCTGCTTCCTCTTTGCCCAGAAGTACCATCCAGCGATGCGCTACGTGGGGTCCATCCGACGCGAGCTTGGCATCCGGACGGTCTTCAACATCTTGGGGCCGCTCACCAATCCGGCCCGGCCGGCGTTCTACCTGCTTGGCGTCTACGACGAGTACCTCGTGGAGCCCATCGCCAAGGTCATGTGCGCGCTTGGCGTGAGGCGGGCGTTCGTGGTGTATGGTCAGGACCGCATGGACGAGGTGTCCCTCTCGGCCCCGACCACCGTCTGCGAGCTGCGCGACGGGTATTATCGTACGAGCGTCGTCACGCCGGAGGAGTTCGGCTTCGAACGCTGTCAGAAGTCCGACCTCCTCGGAGGGTCGCCCGAGGAGAACGCCGCGACGATTCGTGCCATCTTTGACGGGCGCGAGGCGGGTCCGAAGCGTGACGCCTCCGTGCTCAACGCCGCCTTTGCGCTGGTCGCGGCCGGTGCGGCGCCGGACATTCAAACGGGCATCGAGCTTGCGCGCGAGCAAATAGAAAGCGGGCGGGCCACCGCGACGCTTGACGCCTTCGTTGAGGCGAGCAACCGGTAGGTCAGAAGGGCGACGAATCGGCCTTGTTCGAGGAGGGGTCACGTGGGAACCATCCTGGATCGAATCGCGGCGCGCACGCGCGAAAGCTGTGCGCAGGCGCGTCGCCTTCGCTCGACGGCAGAGGTCGTGGAGCGTGCGCGTGCCTTGGCGGAGGAGGAGGGAACGTTCGCCTTCCCGTTCGAGCGGGCACTGCGCGCGTCGGGCATGAGCTTCATCTGCGAGTGCAAGAAGGCGTCGCCGTCGAAGGGTGTCATCGTCGAGGACTTCGATGCCGTTGCCATCGCGCGTGCCTACGAGGAGGCCGGCGCTGCGGCGGTGAGCGTGCTTACGGAGCCGTTCTTCTTTGAGGGGAGCAAGCAGTACCTCGCTGATGTATCCTCTGCTGTGGGCATCCCCACGTTGCGCAAGGACTTCGTGGTGGACGAGCTGATGATCTATGAGGCGAAGGCCCTTGGCGCGAGCGCGGTGCTCCTCATCTGTGCGATTCTCGACGACGAGGAGCTGCGATGCTACGTGGCGCTCTGCCACGAGCTGGGTCTCTCGGCACTGGTGGAGGCGTACGAGCCTGATGAGGTGCCCAGGGCTCTCGCGGCTGGCGCGCGCGTGGTGGGCGTCAACAACCGTGACCTGCGGACCTTCGAGGTGGACTTTGGACGCAGCATCGATTTGCGTCCGCTCGTTGGCCCAGACCGGGTCTTCGTGAGCGAGAGCGGCGTGGAGACAGCCGAGGACGTGGCGCGCCTTGCGGAGGCAGGAGTCGATGCGGTGCTCATCGGCGAGACGCTCATGCGCGCGCAGGACAAGCGCGCCGCGCTCGACGAGTTGAGGAGCAGGCTGTGAGCGGGCATGGGCCGATGGCCGAGGGCGCGGCGGCCGCTCTGGGGGCGGCAGGCCCCACGCGCGTCAAGCTCTGCGGCATGTCGCGCCCCGAGGACATCGAGGCGATCAATGAGGCGCAGCCCGACTTCGTGGGATTCGTGGTGGACTTCCCGCGTTCGCATAGGTCAGTCGCGTCCGAGGAGCTGCCCGCTCTATCGGCGCTGGTAGCCCCCGGTATCCAGCGCGTCGGCGTGTTCGTCGACGAGCCGGTGGAGGTCGTGGCACGGCTTTACGCACAAGGCGCCATCGACGTGGCGCAGCTGCATGGGCACGAGGACGAGGAATACATCGCGCGGCTGCGCTCGGCGTGCGACGTGCCCATAATCCAGGCGTTCTCCGTGCGCGCCGCCAGCGACGTCGTGCGTGCGGAGGCGAGCTCTGCCGACCTCGTGCTCCTCGACAACGGGCGGGGGACGGGGGAGACCTTCGACTGGTCGCTCGTGCGTGGCGTGCGGCGGCCATTCCTGTTGGCGGGTGGCCTTACGCCCGCGAGCGTGGCACAGGCGATGACTTCGGTCCACCCCTGGGGTGTGGACATGAGCAGTGGCATAGAGACGGACGGGGTGAAGGATCGCCAAAAGATTTTTGCCGCCGTCCGTGCTGTCCAAGCAGAAGGGAGATAGGAGCAAGATGGGCAATTCGAGCGCGTCGCGCGGACGATTCGGTATCCACGGAGGCCAGTACATCCCCGAGACGCTCATGAACGCCGTCCTCGAGCTCGAGGAGGCATACGACCATTACAAGAACGATCCTGAGTTCAACGCCGAGCTCGCCGACCTCTTCAACAACTATGCCGGCCGGCCAAGTCGCCTGTACTTCGCGGCCAACATGACGGCCGACCTCGGCGGGGCTAAGGTATACCTCAAGCGCGAGGACCTCAACCACACGGGCGCACACAAGATCAACAACGTCCTCGGCCAGGCGCTGCTCGCGCAGAAGATGGGCAAGACGCGCCTCATCGCCGAGACGGGCGCCGGCCAGCACGGTGTGGCGACGGCGACGGCCGCGGCGCTCATGGGCATGGCGTGCGTGGTGTACATGGGCCGCGAGGACATGGAGCGCCAGGCCCTCAACGTGTATCGCATGCGCCTGCTCGGTGCGGAGGTGCGCGGCGTGGACACGGGGACGGCGACGCTCAAGGATGCCGTGAGCGAGACGTTCCGCGAGTGGACGCAGCGCATCGACGACACCCACTACTGCCTCGGCTCGGTGATGGGCCCGCATCCGTTCCCCACCATCGTGCGCGACTTCCAGGCGGTCATCAGCCGCGAGAGCCGAGCGCAGATGCTCGAGGCTGAGGGCAAGCTGCCCGACGCGGTGCTCGCTTGCGTGGGTGGCGGCTCCAACGCCATCGGGAGCTTTTATCACTACATAGGTGACGAGGGCGTGCGGCTCATCGGATGCGAGGCGGCCGGGCGTGGCATCGACACCTGGGAGACGGCGGCGACGATTAGCACGGGTCGACTGGGCATCTTCCATGGCATGAAGAGCTACTTCTGCCAGGACGAGTACGGTCAGATCGCACCGGTGTACTCCATCAGTGCGGGTCTGGACTACCCGGGCGTGGGGCCCGAGCACGCGGCGCTGCACGACTCTGGCCGCGCGGAGTACGTGGCCATCACTGACGACGAGGCCGTGGACGCCTTCGAGTACCTGAGCCGCACCGAGGGCGTCATCCCTGCCATCGAGAGCGCGCATGCCGTGGCGTACGCCATGAAGCTCGCGCCCACCATGCGACCGGACCAGACGATGATCGTGACGCTGAGCGGCCGTGGCGACAAGGACGTGGCTGCCATCGCCCGCTACCGAGGGGAGGACCTCCATGAGTAGAATCGCCGATGCCTTTGCCGCAAGTCCCAACGGCAAGGCCTTCATACCGTTCGTCACGGCGGGCGACTCCACGCTCGACGTGACGGAGAGGCTCGTGCTCGCCATGGCCGACGCCGGGGCCGACCTCATCGAACTCGGCATTCCCTTCAGCGATCCGACGGCAGAGGGACCGGTCATTCAGGACGCGAACCTGCGGGCGCTGCGCAACCACGTCACGACGGATGACGTGTTTGCCATGGTGGAGCGCGTGCGTGCGTGCTCCGACGTGCCTCTGGTGATAATGACCTACGCCAACGTGGTGTTCTCGTACGGCATCGAGCGGTTTGCCGCGCGTCAGGCCGAGCTGGGCATGGGGGGCGTCATCCTGCCCGACGTGCCGCACGAGGAGAAGGAGGAGTTTGACGTACCCTTCTCGGCGGCGGGTCTCGACGTGGTGAGCCTCATCGCGCCCACGTCACACGAGCGCGTCCGTGCCATCGCGGCCGACGCCAAGGGGTTCGTCTACTGCGTAAGCTCGCTGGGCGTCACGGGCGTGCGCTCCCAGATAACCACCGACATCGGGGCAATGGTCTCGCTCGTCAAGGACGTGCGGCCCGACCTGCCGTGTGCCGTCGGCTTCGGCATCTCCACGCCTGAGCAGGCGGCGCGTATGGCGGCGGCCAGTGACGGGGCCATCGTGGGTTCGGCCATCGTCAAGCTCATCGGTGAGCTGGGGGAGGACTGCATCGAGCCGGTCGCGGCATACGTGCGCGACCTCGCTGCCGCCGTGCATGGCGTGCGATAGTCGGCGTGGCACAAAGCGACGCGGAGGGAGCGGTTCTCTTCGCGTCGCTACGCCCGCGCTTGGATTCCGGCCATGAGGTAGGCCTTGGCGTCGAGTGGCTCGCCGTCGCGCCAACGCAGCTTGATGAACGTGGGGAAGCAGTAGAGTCGAAGGTCCTCGTCATCTCGCGAGAGCCGCTTGGCAAAGGTCGTCTCTTCGAGCGTTCGCCAGCGTTCGTCAGCAAGCCCCCAGGCTTCCACCTGACGCATCAGGTCGCCGGCGGCGCCATCGACGCGGTAGCTCTTCTCAGTGTCGTCGCCCGGGAAGGTGAAGCGCAGGCTCGCGCCGAACGTGCTGCCCAAGCGTCCCGCCGTGCCGACCTCAAGCTGAAACTCCAGTGCGAAGGGCGTGCGTGCCAGGTATTGGCAACGCTCGAGGAGCGTCTCGTTCATGTCCTCGATGCCGACTAGGCGCAGATGCTCCTCAAGCAGCGTGATGTCATCCGCATAGGCGCGCTGCGTCTTGGTGCTCGGTATGCACTCGACGTGCATGGGTGGGACGGTGTCGTCTGTCGCTCGTGCCTCTCTGGGCGAATCGGCCCACCTCCTCGTCGGGAAGACCCCCGTGTAGCATGGGTACCAATCCCGAGGCAGGCGCTCCCGCAGCGTCCGATACGCCTCAATGGCCTCTGGTGCTCCGGCAGCCTCAAGGAAGCCGTACGTCGTCATTGGATCGTCGCTGTTCACAAGGAGCTGTATGGCTGGAGCGTTGGCGCCTCTAGAGCCGATGTCCCAGCTCAGCGCCAACTGGCGCACGTTGTCCTGCCGCGCGAACCACGCGAAGGTCTCGGGATACCCGCCCGTCGTGCTTGGGTCGAAGCACGCGTTTGGGTCGAGTGCGTCGCGAGAGGTGAGTGCGTGCAGATCGAACCACGGATCTCCCAGAAGCGGGAGCTCGAACCATAGCTCGGGGAATGCGCTGCTCGCGTTGCTGTGCCGAAATGCCTCAAACGCCTGCGGTGCGCAGTCGCCAAAGAGCACGCGGTCACGACCGTTCTTGGCGGCCAGTGCGTAGATGAGCTGATACAGCATTTCGTTGCTCAGCATGTGCCTCTCCTTACGGCGCACCTACTCCATCGTACCGCCGGCGTCGAGCAGATCCTGAGCGATTGCGTTGACCACCATGTTTACGTAGGCGATGCCGCCTTCGGGGCGCAGGTGCGTGGCGTCGGCCCAAAGGTACTCGTCCTGATGGCCCTCCTCAACTGCCGGCCAGTCGATGTAGTGCATGTTTTCGTGACGCTCGCAGGCATCTTGCAGGTTCGCGTTCGCGGCCTCCATGAAGCCATCGGGGTTGACGGTGCCTATGACATAGATCTGGCGCTCGTCTCCAAGCAGCTCCGCGAACTCATCTAACTGGTCGGGCGTCGGCGTCACGTTGGAGAAGCAGGCGAGAATGACCACCTTGCCCACCGCGTCTTGCGCGAGATAACCGCGGGTGACCTCGAGTGCCTGGTCGGGTCGTCGGCCTATGTAGGAGTCGATAAGAGCGTCGGGTAACCGCGACCAGTCGGCGTCACCCGGCACCGAGTCGCCAATGAGCACGGGGTCATAGATGCCGTTGCGCGTCTCCGAGGCGGGAGCGCGAATGATGGCGTCAGCATCGATGTCGAGCTTGTCTGCGGACTCTTCTTCGGCCTCTTCCTCATCGGAGCGCTCGTCGGCTGTCGAATCGAGGTCCTCGTCATTCTCAGCTGACTTCCGTTTGGAGGAAGAGGAGGACGAGGACTCCTTCGACTTGTCGCTCGTTGCCGAGCCAGTGCCCGTGTCCTTGTCGTTGGCCGAAGCGGCGGACTCGCCCGCCTCGACGGTTGCGGACTGCGTGGCGGGGAGCCTGAGCAGTGCCTGCGCCCCAAAGACGCCGACGGCGACGATGAGCAGCGCCGTGGTGACCATGCGATACGGAGCGGTGTTGCGCGGGGCACCGCCCACGATCGCGGGGCTGGCGAAGGGTAGCTCAACGAGGCGGTACGATATCTCTGACGTAGCCACCGTGGCGACGGCTACGATTGCCAGCACGTACCAGGCCGTGGAGCCAAATACCTGCGTGATGAGCTGGTGAAGGGGCCAGAACCATAGGTAGAGCCCCAGTGCCCTCGAACCGAGGTAGCGCAGCGGAGGGGCAGACAAGGCGCGGCCAAGCAGGTTGCCCGGCGCGACGAGCGTCGCCACGAGGAGTACCGTCAGCAGCGAGACCAGAATGGCCATGAGCCCGTAGGTGAGCGTTCCTCCTGTGGGCATGAGCACGACAAGCGCCAAGATGCACACGAGCGATACGATGCCGCAGGCGTTTGCCGCAGGCGTCGCCTGGTAGCGGCGGCCCCTCATGTGTCGGTTGCGCTTGCCCATGGGCTTGATGAGGAGGTTCTTGCCCACGCTGGGCACCCTGCCGAGGGGGAACGCGAAGCCGAGCCATGCGCCAAAGAGGAACGCGCATGCGTAGGCGTCTGTCGCGAGGCTCACGCGCGCGAGGTTCCCCCCGAGGACGCACTGCAGGACGAGGCAGGCGGCGCTCAGCAACACGAGCCCGAACGTGATGCGACGCGCAACGACCTTTTTGGCCTGCAGCATCAGTGCGAGCAAGAGAACCCAGACGAGGAACAGCTGCACCTCCACAGAGACGAACCATGTGTGGGCGAGCGGAGAGGTGGACGAGGCGGGAACCGCGTTGCGAAGGAGTGCCGCCCAATTGGAGAAGAATCCCAAGGTCGGAAATACGTCAGGCCGCATGCTTGCGAGCAGGGGTGTGGCGAGTGCCGCGCAGAGTGTGGCGAGGATGGCGACCATGCACAGGAGCGACGGCCAAATGTAGCGTAGATGCTGCCACCACTCGTGCAGCATTGCCTTCGCCCCGAGGCCCTTCTCTCGATCATAGGTACGCACCACGCTGCAGGTGCCGAGGTAGCCCGCGACGACGAGGACCACGGAGAGCAGTCGCATGGCGTTGTCGAGTCGGGGTACCCCAAGTGCTCCAGCGGCGATAAGGACGAGAACGAGCCCGACGAGTCCGTCGAGCACTCGGGCATTCTGACGCAGGCCCATGCCCTTGGTTTTGCGCTTCTGCTGCATATGAGCTCCTCTTGTGCATCTTGAAACGAAACATGATGGTACCGCAGTGTCGCGCACAGATGGAGCGAGGTAGCGGCATTCATGAGCGAAACAGAACGGAATGCTGGGTTGCTTGCTCTGTGGACTCGAAGGCTTGCTCTGCCTCTACCAGCTGTGCGTCGAGTAGACCGGCCGGTCCTGCCAGAGCACGGTCTTGCCTTGGGCGAGTGACGACGCCACGTCGATGATCCTTTGGTTGGAGGAACCCCGGAAGCGTAGCAACAGGTCGCGTTGCGCCTCGACGAAGGGGCCGTCAACAAGTACGTCGAGGCAGGCGAGGATGCGCGGGAGTTCGTTCGTGCGGGCGCGTGCCGATCCGCTCGTCAGCTCGTCCCACACGAAGCCGGTCCAAAGCCATATGCCCTTGGCGGGGAAGTGGGACTTGACGCGCTCGAGGAAGGGGGCAAGTGCTGCTTGGTTCTCGGGCTCGAGTGGCTCTCCGCCCAAGACCGAGAGTCCGTCCACGTATTCCGGTTCGAGCGATGCGAGAATCTCGTCCTCGACCGCGTTCGTGAACGCACGACCAGCCGCGAAGTCCCAGGCCTCGGCATTGAAGCATCCAGGGCACCGATGACGACATCCCGCGACGAACAGCGAGGTCCGCACGCCAACGCCGTTGGCGATGTCGCACTTCTTTATCTCTGCGTAGTTCAATCCATGGCTCCTAGGGTGATGCGGATGGCTCAGATACCTGTGAGTATGGGTGTAGGGCGATGGCCGTAAAGTGGAGGGATCGCTTGTCCGTGCGTGTTCCGCAGCAATGCGAGGATTGTTTGAGCACAGAGACAGACGACCCCTCCGCGCACCCTAACGGATGCTACAGGTGCAACACGCGGTCACGAATCTCCTCGGTGCGCCCTTGGTTCCAGAACTGGGTCCCGATGTAGCCACAGGTCCGCCTGGCGACGTTCATCTTGGATTGGTCGCGGTTGCCGCAGTGCGGGCACTCCCAGACGAGCTTGCCGTCGTCCTCCACGATCTGGATCTGCCCATCGAAGCCGCACACCTGGCAGTAGTCGCTCTTGGTGTTGAGCTCGGCATACATGATGTGGTCGTAGATGAACTGCATCACGCGCACGACGGCCTCGAGGTTGTCCTGCATGTCGGGAACCTCGACGTAGCTGATGGCCCCGCCGGGGGAGAGGTGCTGGAAGGTGCTCTCGAACTGCAGCTTGGTGAAGGCGTCAATCTCTTCCGTGACGTGCACGTGGTAGCTGTTGGTGATGTAGCCCTTGTCGGTGATGCCCGGCACGATGCCGAAGCGGCGCTGCAGGCACTTGGCGAACTTGTAGGTCACGGACTCGATGGGCGTGCCGTAGATGGAGTAGTCGATGTCCTCCGCCGCCTTCCACTCAGCACAGCGGTCGTTCATGTGCTGCATGACGGAAAGGGCGAACTCGGTGGCGTGCGGGTCGGTGTGAGAGTATCCCGTCATGTACTTGACGCACTCGTACAGGCCGGCATAGCCAAGGCTGATGGTGGAGTAGCCGCCGTAGAGCAGGGAATCGATCAGCTCGCCCTTCTGGAGGCGGGCGAGGGCTCCATGCTGCCAGAGGATAGGCGCCGCATCGGAGGGGGTGCCCAGCAAGCGCTCGTGGCGGGCGCGCAGTGCGCGATGACACAGGTCGAGGCGCTCGTCAAAGACCTGCCAGAACTTGTCCATGTCCCTGCCTGAGGAGAGCGCGACGTCAGGGAGATTAATGGTGACGACACCTTGGTTGAAGCGACCGTAGTATTTGGGCTTGCCCGGCTCATAGTTGAGTGCGTGCGCAATGTTGTCGAAGCCGTTGCCGGAGCGGTCGGGCGTGAGGAAGGAGCGACATCCCATGCAGGTGTAGCAGTCGCCCTCTCCCTCGACCTCGCCTAGGGAGAGCTTGAGCTTGCGCATCATCTTCTCGGAGATGTAGTCGGGCACCATGCGTTTGGCGGTGCACTTGGCCGCCATCTGCGTAAGGTAGAAGTAGGGGCTGCCCTCGTGGATGTTGTCCTCCTCGAGCACATAGATGAGCTTGGGGAATGCCGGGGTGATCCACACGCCGGCCTCGTTCTTCACACCTTGGTGACGCTGGCGAAGCATCTCCTCGATGATGAGCGCGAGGTCGGCCTTCTCCTGCTGGTTGCGGGCCTCGCCCAGGTACATGAGCACGGTGATGAAGGGTGCCTGGCCGTTGGTGGTCATGAGCGTGACGACCTGGTACTGGATCGTCTGCACTCCGCGGGCGACTTCCTCGCGCAGGCGCTTCTCGACCATCACGTCGACCTGCTCTGGCGTCGCATGGAAGCCGATGGTCTGCATCTCGGCATAGACCGAACGGCGGATCTTCTTGCGGCTCACGTCCACGAAGGGCGCGAGATGGGTGAGGCTGATCGACTGGCCGCCGTACTGGCAGCTTGCCACCTGCGCGATGATTTGCGTGGCGATGTTGCAGGCCGTGGAGAAGCTGTGCGGTCGCTCGATGAGCGTGCCGGAGATTACGGTGCCGTTCTGCAGCATGTCCTCGAGGTTGACGAGGTCGCAGTTGTGCATGTGCTGCGCAAAGTAGTCGGAGTCGTGGAAGTGGATGATGCCCGCGTTGTGGGCCTCGACCACGTCCTCGGGCAGGAGCTCACGCATGGTGAGGTCCTTGGAGACCTCGCCGGCCATATAGTCGCGCTGGACCGAGACGACGGTGGGGTTCTTGTTGGAGTTCTCCTGCTTCACTTCCTCGTTGTTGGCCTCTATGAGGGTGAGGATCTTGTCGTCGGTGGTGTTCTTGTGGCGCTTCTGGTTCTGGACGTAGCGATAGATGATGTAGCGGCGGGCCACGTCGAAGTGATCGAGGGCCATGAGCTGGTCCTCCACGAGGTCCTGCACCTCCTCGACGGTGACGGTGTGCCCGGCAGCGGCACACTGGTCCTCCACATTGAGGGCGGCGAAGCGAATCTCGCGTTCCGTGAGCCGCGCCTCCTCGGGCGCCTCGCCGTTTGCGCCGGTGATGGCGTTCACTATCTTTGTGGTGTCGAAGGTAACTTCCGATCCATTGCGCTTGATAATCTTCATCAGACCTCACCGCTTCTTGTGGCGTCCCTTGCGTGCCACACCACTATGCCACAACTGCTAGTGTAGAAAGATGTTAAAAGGCACAAGATATTGTTGAGAATTCGGTTGATAGGCTGTCGATAACCTCTATTCGTGCAGGTTGGGGGAATTGCCCGATACAAAAAATCATATTGAAGAAGCGAGGACTATTTTTTATTGTACTTACATATGTGAAGCGGTTGTTGTGCGAACGGCCCGAACGGCCCTTCCCTCAAGAGGGGCACCCAACACGGCATACGTCGCGATTATGGCCGCGCGGTTGGGGTAGAATATCATGGCCTATAGCTATCGAAGCGGGAGGAGGCGACACATGAAGCATTTGAATCACAAACGTACGGAATATCGGCATGTCGCCGGGTTCACCGCGGCATGCCTTGCGTTGGCTGTCGCATGCGCAGCACCCGTGGCAGCGTTGGGAGAGGAGGACGCACAGATCGCCGCGAACGTGCAGACAGAGCTATTCGCCGAGGCTGACGTGGCCTTCGATGTCGTCGGAGGAGTCGACGTCACAAACGAGGCAGTTGACGGGAGTGAGGAGGAGGGCATCTCTTCCGAGGGGGCCGACGGGGGCGCAGACGACGCGTCGGCCGACTCCGGCACAGAGGACGAGACGTCCGACGAGACGAGCGAGCAGGACGGCGAGGCCTCCTCGACCGACACGTCCGCCGGTCAGGAATCGTCGGACGAGGAAGACGCTGCGGCCGCCGAAGAGGAGGCCGACGAGAAGGGCGAGTCGGAGGACACGCAGGACGCCGAGCGCATCGCTACGACGGAGGAACGCGAGGCGCCCAAGGCAAGCGTCGTTTCCGTGGTGTTCGTCGGCCCGGATTACGAGTGGGCACGTGTTTCGGGCATCGAGCTTGAGGAGGGCGCTACCGCCTGGGATGCGACCGAGGTTGCGCTTGAGCGCAGCGGGATGGCATACGAGACGGGCACCGAGGTGGCGGATGACGTGCTAGTCTCGCTGGCGCGCAGCGAGGGGGGCGAGTCCTATGGCTCAGACCTTTCCTTGGGCAGCGGCTGGCGCCTCTACGTCAACGGCGAGTTCTATGCGGGTTCGGCATCCACGCGCGCGTTGGAAGACGGTGACGAGGTCACGTGGCACTACGAGGTGGGCACCATCACGGTGAGCGTCTCGGTGGTGGGGCCGGGTGGCACGAGCCAGGCGTATTGGATAGCCCCCACGAACGTTGACGTCGCCGCGACGCAAAGCGCTTGGGATGCGTCCCATGCCGTCTTTGAACAGAACGGCTACGGCGACGGTCGTTTGCTCTCCTATAGCGTTGCGGACGATGGGGCAGTCGAGCTCGACTCCCTCGCGTCGCTCGGCTCGAACGGCGTTACGGGCGAGTCGTGGCGGGTGTATGTGAACGGCATCGAGTGCGAAGAGAACGTCGCACAACTGCGCCTGCACGCTGGAGACAGCATCTGCTGGTACTATGCGGGCAACGGCACCAGCGAGCTTCCCACGTTCGCGGAGCGGACCGGGGCAGCATCGCAGAGTCCGGCGACGATGGTGCGCATTGACGGTGCGGTGGCGCAGGAGTGGGAGCAGGAGGTGGAGGACGACGAGTCTCTGAGGGAGGTGCTCGAGGCCGCGACGGGCGTTGGGGTCTCGGGTCAGGACGGGGTTCGTTCCATCACCGCGACGCGCACCCTCACGAACGCGCTGCCCAAGGCGATTGGCAAGGGTACGTGGTCGAGCAGTCTCTCGCACCTTCTTGACGACAAGCTCTACACCGGTCAGGGAGGGCGTGCCGCTTGGGGCGCTGACGGCAGTCTCTATTACTTTAGCAACCTCGGATCTGTGGTTAAGCTCACGGCATCTCAGCTTGCGATTGGGGAATGAGCCTCGCGGAACAAATCAGCATGGCTTAAGGGGCGTCTTGGTACCGAACGCTTAGTGCCAAGGCGCCCTAGTCATGGCGCGGTAGGGTGCGTGGCACCGTGGGGGATTGCCTCGGAGGTCGTTTTCGGGTAGGCTGCCGTGGCGCATGCCTTTGGCAAACATGTGCAAACAGCCCATCTTCGATGGACGCCAGACGATATGAGCGCTACACTTTATGAGTTTCGATAGGTGCATACCAAGCAGAGGGTCCATCGCTTCGGTGAGTGACAGGGCATCCTGCGTGGTGTGACGGAAGGGGACGCAGCATGAACTTCAACCACGGCACTGCACAGCAGCGGACCATCGCCCTCATTCTTGCCTTGTCCATGGCGGGGTCGGGTGCGCCGCTTGCGGTTTTCGCGCAGGAGGGCGAAGTCGCACCGGCCGAGGAGAACACCTCAGAGCCCGCACAGCAGGAGGCGGCGCAGGATTCATCAGACGAGCAGAGCGCGAGTGGCGACGAGGCGGCTCCACAGCAAGACCAAGCGGCGATGACCACCCAATCGGAGGGGGAGTCCGCACAAGAGGCCGATGACGCGCAGGTGGAGCAGGCGCAGGATGCGGGCGCGCAGGGAGAAGGAACCGCGTCTGCGGAGGCCCGGTCCGAAGACGATGGGTCCGATTCTGCCCAGGAAGGGCAAGAGGCCGCCAAGGAGCTTTCGGTCTCGGTTCGCGTGGTCGGACCGGATGCTGAGGGTAACGACGTGAACTGGCTTGAGCCGAAGAGCGTCACGCTGGAAGAGGGCAAGAACGGCTGGGACGCTAGCGCCACCGCGCTTGCGGATGCTGGAATTGCGTACGACTACAGTGATTCGCTCAAGTCCGTGACGAGTCCCTTGAATGACGAGACCTATGCTGCGGACGAGGCGACGGGCAAGTCGTGGCGCCTCTTCGTGAACGGTAAGGCGACGACGGATGCCGCCTCGTCTGTTGCGCTCAGCGAGGGAGATACCATCACCTGGTATTACGCGACGAAAGATGCCACGCTCGAGGAAGAGGGCAAGGCCGAGGAAGAGAAGTCTGACGACTCGACGTCAGATGACGGGCAGGCTGCCGGTGAGGAGAAGGCGTCCGATACGCAGGCACCGCATCGTGCTCATGCTACCTCTTGGGCTGGTGGTCGTGCGTTCGGCGTGAGCGACCTCGCACTCCCTGTGGCTGCTGGCAACCTGGCCTGGGATGCCGATCTCAGCGGGATGACTGGTTCCGGCAGCATGGGCAAGCCGCTCATGGTCAATGGCGACGTCTACGTGACGGTGGGCAATGTGCTCTGCGTCTTGGACAACGGGAATGGTTCTGTCAAGAGGACCGTCGAGCTTGCGGGTATGACGAATGCCACCACGCATCTGGCATCCGCCGACGGAATCGTCATGGTTCCCCTTGATGGTGGTCGCGTGCAGGGCATCACGATCGACGAGCTCACAAGCGCATGGGTTGCGGAGGGTGACGAAGCGGCAGGGTTCATCGGTGCAGGCCCCGCCCTTGTCAACGGCGCGCTCCTCGTGGCGAGCGAGTCCGGTGAGGTGACGGCATACAACCCGACCTCGGGAAGCGAGATTTCCAAGGTCTCGGTGGGCGGTAGAGTACGCTCTGGTGTGGTGCCGGGAAGCGACGGGTCGAGCGCGTTCCTGGTCACCGACGAAGGGACGCTTCACAAGCTCTCCGTCTCTGCGGAGGGCGCGCTTGCCGAGGCGGGCAAGGTGCAGTTTGCAGCGCATTCCGGCTCTACCCCGACGGTCTGTGGCGGTAAAGTGTACGTTAGTGGGCGTGAAGGCACGTCGTATGGCGAGAACGAGAACGGCGATGCGCTGTACCGAGGCGTGCTCGCCGTCATAGGTGAGGGTTCCATGGCGGTGGAGAAGTCCATCTCTACCATCATGGCCGCAGATGGCAACCAGGATGACCTCTCCGCAGAGGTGGATTCGTCACCGTTGGTCTCGATGATCGGCGGTACGCATGTGTACTTCACCAGCGAGGCGCAGGCGGGTGCCTTGTACGTCTACGAGGACGGTGCGGATGCGGCGAAAGTCTTGTATACCCCCGAAGAGTCGCTGAGGCAGGGAAGCGTGTCATCGCCTGCGTCAGCTGGCGACGGTGCCGTGCTGTATGCCAACGGTTCGGGACACCTCTTCAAGGTCGTGCAGGGTGATGACGTCCCCTCGACTGGCGTGGGCGTCAGGACCGACGCAGAAGCTCAGTCCGAGATTCCGCAGATGAGCACGGATGCCGGCGACAACGTCATTGAACGCTCGAAGACCGTCACCTTCTCCATCGCACAAAAGGTTCCCGAGGACGCGGCCACGCTGCTGCTCTGGTTCGACCTCGACCCGGCCATGGAGTTCACGACGACACAAGATCAATTCGACAACAAGCTGAACGGTGTGGACGTCACCTTCGATGGCAACCACGTGGCCGTGCGCGTCGGCAACGAGGTCGACGAGGCCGCCGGGCTGGCTCCCCAGGCCGAAGGCGAGAGCAGTGCGCTCTCGGCTCTTCGCGGCAAGACCATAACGCTTCAGGTGAGCGCTAAGGTGAGGAGCGACGCCGATCTCTCGTCGTATGTGAGTGACGGCAATGCGCTCATTCCTTACCAATCGCATGCGCGCTTCACGGGTACACAGACGCGCGAGGTCGCCTCGCAGGAAGCGATGCTCAAGGTCTCGCCGAATGCGTCGTCCACTACGCAAGGCACGACAACTACGACGAAGCGTGTCGTAAGCAAGCCCGCGACGACGAGCACGGCTGCGACTTCGAAGGTCTCCACCACAAAGAAGGCTACGCCGAACACCGCTGACGTGACGTTGGGGGCGACTGCGCTGTCCATGCTTGCCGGTTGGGTGCTCCTTGCGGGCTCCACGCTCCGGCGCTGGACAAGACGTGACTAAGGTCCTCATGGGTGAATTGACTCAGCTCTTCGGATTCAAGGGTGTCCGCTCCTGCCTCATCGCAGGGCGGGTGCCCTTTGGCGTTTTCATTCATGCCATAATCGGAGCGGGAATCGCTGTCATCCTTGCTCTTGGGGGATGTGCGGCCGATAATGGGAAGGCTGCGGGTGAGTCACGGGCATCTGAGGCCACCCCATCCGCCGGAGGGCTTGACGATGATGCGTCTGACACTCCGAGTGAGGGGGACTTGAGCTTGGATGACGACGTGCAGTACGGGGCAGCGCAGTCTGAGGCGGCGCAACCCGAAGAATCCCAATCGGAATTCATGCGCAACGTCGAGTCGGGTGCCTATCGCTCGATTCGCTTGGTGGGCGACAGCATTACGGCAGGATATGGTGCGGATGGCTTTGAGGACCCTGACGTGCTTGGTACTGGTGCCATCATCTACGATGACGGTATGGGTGAGGTGCACCATGAACCATCCGTCTCGATTAATTCGTGGGCTAATGCCTTCAGGCGATGGGCCGACTCCCATGGCGTGGAGAGCTTCTTGAACGCAGGCATCAGCGGGTGGTTCATGACGCAACTGGCCGAGAATCCTGACGCATGGCTCGGTGAGGGTGCAGACGTCATCGTGGTCGCGCTCGGGACCAACGATGCCGGCTATGTGGGGCCGGACGAGTTCAGGGAGGCGTCGGTGCGTGCACTTGAGGCGGCGCAGCAAAGGAGCAAGCTCGTTGTTGTTCTCTCGCCTGTGGCAGACCTGCGTCCTCAGGAGTGGCTTGTGGAGCCCGCCACGGAACTTGGCGAAATGCTTAGTCAGATTTGTTCGGAGCGCGGCTATGTGTTCGTGGACACACGTGACGAGGTGCTTCCGAGCATGTTCTGTGACGATGGCCTGCATCCTAGCACGGAGGGCTCCTTAGCCATATGGGAGTGTGTCAAGGCTCGGCTCGGGCTCGTCGACTAGGCGGTGCATGGATGCGTGCAACCGTGTGGGCTGCATGCAGATTACACGTAGCTACACGACAAGGAGTACTCGTGAGGACAAAGGCAAAGCGAGAGAAGCGCCCAATCCTTCGTTGGCGTGGACTGATGGCAGGGAAGGGCCGGCGGGAGCGCGTCATGATGTTCTCCTACCTTTTGGTCATCGTCGTCACGTTGGGGTTTACCTCGAAGGGCCTCATGCAAATCATGATGAGTCAAGATGACGACGCCTATGTTGCGTTGTCACTCATACCGATTGCTGTTGCAGGTGTGACGCTCGGTACTGCTTCCAGCTTGGTCATGGGATTGTTTTCGGGTGCGGTATTGGTCCTGCACGCAACGTTCCAACCCTTGAGCTATTACGAAACGATTGCGGTGACGCCTGAGTCAACGCTCTATATCTTTAGCCTCGGCGGTCTGTTCATGGGCATCATGTTTGCCTTGGCACTGCGCAGGGAACCATCCGGATGGCGCAGGCCAGTACGCATATCGCTTGTCTGCCTGCTCGTCTCCGTCAGCTTCAGCATCGTATTCTTTACGAATGCCTTTCTGCATGTGCTTGCAAACCTCATTCTCGCAAACGTGAGCAATCCCGAGGACATTGAGCTTTCGAGTGTGCTCCTTGCGGTCGCACGCATGGGTGATCCTGTCTTGCAGGAGTTCCTTGACTTTGTGCTCATGTCGTTGGCGTGCATTCTCTCGGATTGGGTGGTAGGCAAGAGGTGGATGTCTGCCGACGAGAACCCACTCCAAAACACGTTTCACTCCTGGCTGCTGTACGTTGTCTCGATTGGCTTCATGCTTGTGGCCACCGTGAGCTATGTGGTGGTCACTGAGCAGGAATTGGCACAAGCGAAGGATACGCTACGGGGCGAGGTCAACTACCTGAACCTTCAGCTTGAGGAGCAACGTAGTCGCAGCGAACTCTTTGCCAATGTGTCATCCCAGACGAAGGAGGTGCTCAGTGAGGAGCAGCAGAGCGTGTTCATCAACTCGTATTCCATCGGCTCGATCATTGAGGGCTACACTCGACGAGCGGATGGCCTGGTACTCATTACCTCCGGAGTGGGCAAGGACGAAACCATCCTTGCAACAAATGACGGGGCATTCGCCATTGACAAAAAGCTGAGCGAGGTATTCGAGACGGAGACGCTTAATGCCCTGCAGTACTCATGTGACAACAACGAACTCATGCGTACGGTCTATGATCGTGCATTCGACACTCTCGACGAGGATCCCAGCTTCGACGACATAGTTGCGGAATTAGGCTATCTGTATGCACAGAAGGCGAATAACGCGGCTATCATCATTATGCGCCCGGCATCAATGGTGTTTTCGAATCGAACGGGCATCACGATGTGGATGACGCTCGCTGCCTTGGTGGTGCTGGCCTTAGTCTATGCCCTTGTCTCGCGCTTGCTTGGCTATGTGGTGGTAGGTCCGGTTGCTGAGGTCGACGATGCCCTCGACGCCATCTGCGCCGGAGAGCTCGAGACCGTCGTGGACGCGAAGGGCAGCCTGGAGATGCGCAGGCTCTCGGAGGGGATCAATACCACGGTCGACACCCTCAAGGATCTGATTGCGGACACCGAACGCCGTATGCACCAGGATTTGATCACGGCTCAGACCATCCAGAGTTCGGCGCTTCCCTCAACCTTCCCGCCCTTTCCCGATGTGTGCGAGTTCGACATTTTTGCCAGCATGGATCCCGCGAAGGAGGTGGGTGGCGACTTCTACGACTTCTTCATGGTGGATGAGCACACGCTGGGCTTTCTCATTGCGGACGTGAGCGGCAAGGGAATTCCGGGAGCGCTCTTCATGATGGCTGCCAAGGCGGAGCTTGACAACTACATGCAAACGGGCATGGACCTTGCCGATGCGGTGCAGACGGCAAACTACAGGTTGTGCGAGGGGAATGACGCGGGCATGTTCGTGACCGTGTGGGCGGCCATGCTGGACTATCGGCGTGGGGTGCTCACCTATGTGAACGCCGGGCATAACCCACCCCTCTTGCGACATAAGGGATCGTGGACATGGCTCGACAAACGCAGCGGTCTCTTTATGGGCACGTTCGAGAAGGCGAAGTACAAGAGCTTCGAGCTCAGGCTGTCACCGGGTGACGAGTTGCTGTTATACACCGATGGTGTCAATGAGGCCTTCAACGTGGATGACGAAGAGTATGGAAATGATCGCCTTGAGGAATACCTTGCAACGCGCGCCGACCTTCACCCGCGCGAGCTGGCGGAGGGTCTGCGCGAGAGCGTCGCACAGTGGGCGCTGGGTGCCGAGCAGTCTGACGACATTACCATCCTGGCGCTTGAGTTTGGCGAAGCACCGATGGCCCAAGGTCAGATCACCGTTCCTGCGCAAATCGACCGGCTCGGGGAGATTGCCAATCTGGTGGACGCTGAGCTCGTACAGCGTCTCTGCCCCTTGGGAGTCCAACGCAAGGTCAACGTTGCGCTCGAGGAGCTCTTCATCAACATATGTCGGTTTGCCTACGCGGACGCACAAGATGGCGCTGTGGGGGAGTGCCGTGTGGAATACCTATACACGACGAATCCACACTCCATTACGGTCTGTCTCACCGACTGGGGGATTCCGTTCGATCCGCTTGTGGAGTCTGAGGTCAAAAGCCCCATGGATGCGATTGAGAACGGTGGTCTGGGCATTCTTATGGTGCGCAAGAGCGTTGACGACATCTCGTACATGCGTGATGGCGATGCCAACGTTATAGCCTTCACGAAGCGCTGGTAGAGACGCGGAATATTTGGTGGCGCATCTTTTCATGGGAAGTGATTTCCGCTAGCATATGCATGTTTGTGAGTCAATCAAGTGAGGAGACCGCATGTCCGGACACTCTAAGTGGGCTACCACCAAGCACAAGAAGGCTGCGATTGATGCCAAGCGCTCGTCGCTCTTCTCCAAGCTCTCTCGAAACATCACCGTTGCCGCAAAGGTCGGTGGGGATCCTAACCCCGAAAACAACGCGTCGCTCGCTGCGGCTGTCGCTCGTGCACGCATGGTCTCCATGCCCAACGCAAAGATCAAGGCTGCCATCGACAAGGCCTTTGGCTCCGGTTCCGACGCTGCCGTCTACAGCGAGATCACCTATGAGGGCTATGGTCCCGCAGGCGTCGCATTCTACGTCGAGTGCCTTACCGACAACAAGAACCGCACCGCCGCAGACGTTCGCTCCGCTTTTACGCACTCGGGCGGAAGCCTGGGAACGAGCGGCTCCGTCGCGTTCCAATTCGAACGCAAAGGATCCATCGCCGTTGACAAGGTCATCAAGAGCGACGACAAGAAGGTTCCCGATCGCGAGAACGCCGTCGACGAGGACGAGTTCATGATGGCAGTTGCCGAGGCTGGTGGCGACGACTATGAGGACGCGGGCGACGAGTGGATCGTGTGGACCGCATACGACGAGATTCAGTCGGTTGTGAAGGGGCTCGAGGAGCAGGGCATCGAGGTCAAGGGTTCAGAGCTCACGCGCGTGCCCACCACTCCCACGCAGGTGAGCGTCAACGACGCGAAGAAGGTACAGCGCCTTGCCGATCGTCTTGACGAGCTCGAGGATGTGCAGAACGTGTACAACACCATGGACATCACTGACGAGATCGCCGAGGCGCTTGACGCGGAGTAGCCCTTGCATCAAGAAATGACGAGGGAGGCAGCCGAGGAGATTCTCGAGCTGCCTCGCCGCTATACGAGGGATGACCTCAAGCATGCCCATACCGAGATTGCGCGCAAGTATCATCCGGATGCGGCGACTCAGGGCCACTTGGACCCCCAAGAGGCTCAACGCATCATGGTGGAGGCAAACAAGGCGAACGCCGTGCTCAAGAAGCAATTTGTGGATGACCCCAATCGAGTGGTTGAGCGCGTGGGCCTCTCCTTGGGGGATATGGGCATAGCAGGCGGTTACGCAGGTGTGAACTGGCGTGCCGGCGCTCATGCGGCGAGTGCGGACGACGAGGATCCGTGGTCCTTCGTGGAGGATTGGGGTGCCGAGCCCGCACCAGAGAAGCCTCCCCTGAGCGTGCGCACGGTGCTTCTGGGACCTGTGGTGCTGCGGCTCGTATTGATTGCGTTGCTCTCGTTGTGGTGGTGGGATACGTTCCCACTGCTTGGCCACAACCTCGGTCGCTATCTGCCGGTGGGTCCGTGGACTCTGTACGACGTGTTTGTTCTGGTGGCGGGCATGGCGTATCCTACGTACTTCCTCATCTATGAGGCTGTCTCGGGCTATCTCTCGGGCCTTGTGCGCGAAGTCCTGAATGGTGTGGTCTCTTGGGTGACGCGCAACTACGTCGACCTTCGCTCTCATACGGCACGTTATGGATGCGCGCTTTACAAGCTTCTGCGGGAGCAAGTGTACGCCGTATTGCTGGCGCCGGTGGTGTTGTGGCTCGCGAGCATGTGCGAGCAGTTGTCGAACCCCGTGGGGAAGGCCATCTTCCTCTTTGCAGCATTGGTGTTGGGCATCGACACCTTGGCGGCTTGCGTCCATGGCGGGTATGTGAATACCTGGACTGCCGCGTTGGCAGAGCGGGTGGAGGCCCGCTACCTCCTGTTGCGAGCGAGTCTGCTGCGTCGCTGTGGCAAGTGGAACGGCTAGAAGGCGGAACGGCTGGGTGGTTGCCTTGCTTGGCGCCTGCGTCGGTCTCTCGCCCCGATCAGTTAACCGGCGTGCCAGGGTCTCCGCCTGCGTTGATTACGCGCATCATGTCGGCCAAAGCATTCTCGTCGGCGATGACGTAGCTCACTCCGTCGACGTACTCAGTGGTCGAAGGGACGGAGGTGGAGTAGATGGTGGGGTTCGCCAGCTTGAAGCGCAGGAAGAGCGGTACGAGGTCATAGCAGCGCAGGTCCGTGCCGATTAGATCGCCCACATACTCGAGGGCCCCCGGCATCTCGCGTGGCGAAAGCGAAAGCAGGCGGTTGATGATGGCTGTCAGGAGGATGCGTTGATCCTCTTGGCGCTGGAAGTCCCCTCGGGTGTATCCGTAGCGTGTCCGCGCCCAGGCGACCGCTGTCGCGCCGTCGAGCGTCTGGATGCCCGATGGCAGGTCGATGCCCGTGTGCTCGGGGTCGTAGGCCGCCTTGGGTATGTTGACCGTGATGCCGCCCAGGTAGTCCACGAGGCCCGCCAGCTCATCCAGGTGGACCACGGCAACGTGCTGTATGCCGACGCCGCATAGTTTGCTGACGGCCTTGACGGCACCTCCAGGTCCCTCGAACGCATATGCGGCGTTTATCTTCTGCGTCCCATAGCCATCGAGCTCTATCATCGTATCGCGTGGGATGGAGAGCATGGTCACCTTTCCCCCGAGTAGGTCGATGCGCACGAGTATCATCGTGTCGCTGCGCGAGCCAGTGGTCCCCTCCTGCGCGTCGGAGCCGAGTGCCAGCAGGTAATACGGCATGCCGGGCACTGACCACGAGAGCGTGCCGTTGACGCTCCTTTGTTCCTCGGGCGAGAAGGCAAGGCGGTCGTCGACGGGATGTGCCACGACCCAGTAGGCAGCCACCGCAAGCAGGATGGCGAGAAGTAGCGTCACGAGGCAACCATGGCCCTTGCGGCGTCTGCGGGATCGCCTTGGTTGGCGCTGCCGTAGGGGCAACGGATCATCAGGCAGTATGGGTGGATGTGGACGGTCGTCGGGGTGGTCGAGGTACCTGCTCTCTAAAGGGTCGCGTCGGTCAGGGTATCGCTCCTGTCCGCGCTTGAACCGACGCTCGCGCCTGCGATGGGCTGTTTGGTGCGTCGTCACCCGTTGCTGCGCGGACTGCAGGCCCGGAATCGGTCTTTTGCGTACGATTGTTTTGGGAAGCGGGCTCGGAGCAGGGTCGGGATCGAAGCCGTAGGACTCCTCGTATACCATACCGTCCGTGTCGATGAGGTCGTCTGCGTCTTCTACGTACTCGAAGTTCCCCTCCTCGTACTCGAATTGCTCGTGCTGGAAGGTGTCGTCGAGCTCCTCATCCTCGTCATCGAAGGGGTCGAGGGCGTCGTAGTCGTCATACGGGTTGCTCATTGCGTGTCCAGCCTGTTCCTCGTTATCAGATTGCTGTGCTCGTTTGCCAAGCTCTCATTGTATGGCAAGCGACGATTCAGCGTGGTGGGTTAACTGTGACGCCCGTGGAAGCCTTTGCTTCCTCTCCCCGTATTCGCGGATAGGAACGGTCCTACAAGGGGTATGCTGTAATCCGCGGTGTGCATTGGCTTGGCGGACCTGCTGGGGGGCTGGGTTATGAATTGGTTGAAGCGGTTGTGTCTGTTTGTGTTTGGCCTGTCCGGTCTTTTGTCGCTTGCGGCGTTGAGCCTCGTGTGGGTCGGGCCTTGGGTCAGCCAGGCTCGCACGCTGCTTTTGGAATCGCAGTGGTACTTCCTTGTCCTTGAGGTACTCGTCTGCGTCTCTGCCTTGGGTCTGCTTGCCTGCCTGCTGGCCTCGCTCTTCTCGCCGCGCAATCCGCGCGAAACCGTCGTGGCAACGGTGGATGGCGGCAACATCACGGTTACGCGCAACGCGATCGTCTCGCAGGCTAGGCACGTGATTGAGGCGGACGGAAACTGCATCGCAGCTTCAATTCGTGTCCGCATGCGCAAGCGCGGGCACGTGCGCGTGTTCGCACGCGTGACGCCCCGCCGCCCCATCGACGTGGTCGCCTTTGGCGAGGAGCTCTATGCGCGCTTGAGCGATGGCCTCGCAAAGGTCTGCGGGCAGAGCGTGCAGTCCATCGACGTCGTCTTTACGGATCCTCAGTCGCTCGAAGGTGGCGCAGTGGTCGCACGCGTCGACGAGGAGCGCGAGCACTACGCAGGTTCTGAGGTCCACGATGTGACGATCCCCATTACCTCCCAAAGAAGTGACGCCTCCTCGGAGACTTCGATTCAGTCTGTCGCCAGCGCAAATCCCGAGCTTGCGACGGGCGACTCCTTGATGCTTGGCGCGCCGGAGGAGGGCGCCTGGGATACTGCAGCAAGCAGCGTGACGCCCGAACCCGAGGCGTCGTATGAGGAAGCAGGGGAGGTGCAGTGACGTGCGCATGAAGGTAGAGCCGTCGCCGACAGGGCAAACGGCGACAACGCCTGAGGCTTCCTCGCTGCCTAAGACCTCGATTTCCATTGAAGGGGCAGTGTCGGCGGCTCCGAAGCCTGCGATCGAGAAGGTCGAACCCACGGCACCGACGGCTTCGAAGCCCGAGGTTGTGACCCCGGAGATTCCGTCACCGCCGACCCCAGAGTCGGCGACTGCGAAACCATCGACCCCAAAGCCCAAGGTGGTCGTGGCGCCCGAACCGGACGCTCCGGTGGAATCGCATATTGAGTCACGACAGGTCGCTCCACAGCCGCAGGTGGAGCCTCGACTGCAGGTGGATTCCCAGCCGAAAGTAGTCCCTCACGAGCAGGCTGCGGCGCAACGGCCGAACGCATCGTTCGAGTCTGCCGCTGCGCATGGCGCTGCGGTGCAGGAATCCGATGCGGCAGCAAAGGAGCCGCCGCATCAGCGCGCTACGAAGGCGCGGGAGTCTGTTGCGAGCTGGGTGCGCCGCACGTTTCCCGGGCACGAGCACGCGTTCTGGGGCGGTGTCGTGGCGCTTGTGGTCGCCTTGCTCGTGTTTATGATAGGCCTATGGCGCGTCCTCTTTATTGGTATCGTTGTTATCATCGGTATCGCCATCGGTCAGGTGTTCGATGGCGATCCAAAGATGGTCAATGCGATTCGCAGTCTCTTTGAGGGCGATCGTGGGCAGGATTAGATGGCATTAGGGCAAATGCACGGGATGCCGTGCGAGAAAGGAGCGTCTTATGAGCGACAAACCCGAGATTCGTGAAGAGGTAGCCGAATCCGTCTCCACTGTTGTCGCAGCTGGCGACGACATGCAGGACATCGTTACCACCACCGAGGAGGACGTCATCAGTGAGGACTCCCTCACCTTCTCCAATGGTGTCATCGAGAAGATCGTTGCCATTGCGGTGCGCACGGTTCCCGGTATCGTGGGCATGCGCGGCGGATGGGTGAACAGCGTGCAGGAGGCCTTTGGCCAGCGCGACGTACGCAAGGGCGTCACGGTCGAGGTTACGCCCGACAGCTCGGTGCGTGTGAACATCTCCATCCTCATGGAGTATGGTTCTTATGCGCCTAAGGTGTTCGATGATGTGAAGCAGACGGTGGTCAACCAGGTCACGGGTATGACGGGTCTTGAGGTTGCAGGTGTCAATCTGCGCATCGAGGACGTCCTGACTCCCGAGGAGATCACCGAGCGGAAGCGGCGTCGTGGTGAGCTGCCCGAGGAGGTCGAAGAGCAGCAGCCGACAGAGACGGAAGAGGCCGCCGAGGAGTAGCGCCTCGAGGACGCGCGAGAACTCTCCTCCCGTCGTGGGTCGAGGGGTGCGCGCATAAGAAGAGAAGGAGAAAGAGGGGCCTGCGCAATCGCGATGCGTGGGCCCACTTTGTTATGTGCGGGAGGCTGAAGGTGATGCATGACGTATCAAAGGCTTCGACGAGGCGTGTGGGCTGGATAGATGCCGCGCGGGCTCTCGGCGCCTGTGCCATCGTCCTTTTGCACGTGCTGGTGAGCACGAACATAGCGTTCGAATTGGGTTCGGGCAGGGAGGTCGCGTATGCGATAGCGGGCATCGTCGCCTCGCGCTGGGTCGTGCCCGCGTTCTTCTTGATCTCTGGCGTGTTGTTTCTCGATCAGGGCCGCCAAATGGACCGGCATCGCGTGATGGCGCACGTCGGACGCATGCTGATGACCATTGCCACGTTTGGCTCGGTCTTTGCCCTCATGCAAGAGGTGTGGGTTCGCATGGGGGAGGGCATGCCCATCAATGCGGGAATCCTGCTCGTAGTGCTCGTAGACGTGCTGACGATGCGGACGTGGGACCATCTATGGTTCATCTACGCCCTTGCAGGGGTCTATCTGCTCGTTCCCGCTCTCAGATGGGTGGGGAGTCGATTTGGTGCGCGAGGGCATCAGCTGCTGACGCTTGTCCTCTTCATGTTGGTACTGGTCGTTCCCACCTTGCGAGGCGGATTCGTCTTTGCGGGGCCCATCTCGAGCTTCCTGTGGAACGTGGCGGTGGGGTGCACCTGCTTTTGTGTGGGCGGATGCTTGCGAGAGTGGCATCTGAATCCCGCGTGGGCCGCGATTGGCATTGGCTCTGCGCTGATTATGGTGATGGTGAGCGTAGCAGGTCTAGGAGCGGGCGTCGGTGACCGAGGTTTCATCTTCTTGCAGGGGAGCTGCTTTGCGTGCCTGTATGCAGTCTTCGTTCTGCTGCTCCTGCGCTACGCGGTGGGGGAGGACGCCCTTGCGGAGGATGGCATCGCATATGCCCTTGCCAAGGACAGCTTTGGCATATACCTCATCCATCCGCTCTATATTCACCTTGCCATGATGGTGGTGAGCCCGGCGATGATGGTTCCCGTGATCTATGAGGCTTCGCTCGGCGTGGGAACGCTTGTCGCGTCATGGGTGACGACGCGCCTCTTGCGATTGTTGCCGTTCTTCGACAGGTTGCTCTAGTCCACAGAGATGACACCGTTACGGGATGCGCGGTTGATGGGCTTCGAATGCATGCACAACTTATGCATGAGGTCGAAGCCCTGCCGAAATCAAATGCTTGCTGTGGCACAATAGCGGGGTTCCTACTAAGTGGTAGTCAGGAGGATGTGCCATGCTGAAGTCGCGCCTCAATCAAGGCCGGTCTCATCGCCATCATCACGGGAGCTCGCGGCGCATGCGCCTGCCGCGTCTTCGCCTACGCAGTCGCAGGCGCTCATCTAGGGGAAGGCGACGTTGGACAATGGTAGCGGGACTCGTGCTAGTGGCTGTGCTTGCGGGTGCGGGATTGTATGGTTATACGCTCTACCAGTCGGTGGGAGGTCTCAAAGACAAAGCCGAGGACGCCACGAGCCAGCTCACTGCCTACGTGAAGGCTGCGACGTCTGGTGATGCGGACAAGATAAAGGATACGGCTTCGTCTGCGAGCGCGACGGCGCACGAGATTCAGGATGAGCTCGCATCGCCGCTCTGGGTGTGTGCGCAGTTCATTCCAGTGGTGGGGTCTGACGTGCACAGCGTCCGCGTGTTGGGGGACGTGCTCGTGGATGTGGCCGACAACGCGCTCGTCCCACTTGCGAAGGACTCTGGTGCGCTCAGTCTCTCCACGCTCATGAGCAACAGTGAGGTAAACGTCAGCGCGCTGCGCGACCTTCTGAGTGCCATCGAAATGGTGGCTCCCATCATCTCCCGCTCCGCCAAGTCGGTGGGTGAGCTGCCGCAGCCGCGCATAAAGCAGTTGACGGGCGTTTTGGAACCATTGCGCGTGAGCTTGCGCGACCTCGACTCTGCGTTGGACCAGATGAGTCCACTCTACCCCCACCTCCCCACGATGGTCGGTGCTGATGGACAGACAAAGACGTACATGGTTCTCGCCCAAAACAACGCCGAGGTACACGCGACGGGTGGGTTCGTCGGTTGGGTTGGATATCTGGTGATGACCGACGGCCACATCGAACTGCGTGACTTCCAGAGCGTCACGAAGGTGCTCGGCAAGGACCATGAGCCGGCGGGTGCGACGCAGGAGGAAATCGCGCTCTTTGACGGTCCCATCGACGCTCATGTGGGTGACCACAACATGACGCCCGACTTCGTGCGTGCCGGGCAAATGTATCACGGATCAAACATGCGAGCGAACCAAGAGAACGTCGACGGAGTCCTGGCCGTCGATCCCGTATTCCTCCAGTACATGCTTGAGCTTGTGGGACCTATCGATACCAGCTTCGGCGTGAAGGTGGACGGGACGAATGCCGCCTCGGTGGTTCTTAACCAATGTCTCTTCTGGTGGAGTCCCGCGACCTGTGACGACTTCTACGAGGAGGTCTCCAACACCGCGTTTCACAAGGTGCTCGATGAGCTTGGCTCTGTCGATACGGTGGAGTTTCTCAGCACGCTGGGGAAGGGCGCGCAAGAGGGGCGCTGCATGCTATGGGTGCAAGACATCAACATCGAGGAGGCCGTGCAGAAGGCTGGCTTCGCGGGTGAGCTCAGCCACAATCAGAAGGCGCCGGTGACTGGCGTGTACTTCAATGACCGCAGCACCTCCAAGGCGGCCTACTACCTAAGTGCTGAGGCCCAGGTCGGGCAGCCCAGCACAAACGAAGATGGCTCCAAGTCGTACCACGTACAGCTCAGCATAAAGAACAACATGAACCGTGGCCTGATCGCGGGCGGTTTGCCAGGATACCTGAAGGTGGGCCGTGATGACAACCGCAGCGTGGCCGACCTGTATGAGGATGCCTTCCTCATTGCTCCTGAGGGCGGATCGCTCGAGATCGTCTCGAGCACTCGCCTCAACAGTACCGTACCGGCTACGAGCGAGATCACGTGGAATGAGGCGAGCTACCAAGGCCTACAGACGTTCAAGTGTGGCCTGCGTGTCGATGCGGACGAGATAGTGGTCATCTCGTACAACGTCACCACGTCACCTGAGGCGAAGGAGCCGTTGCACGTGCGCATCACACCGCTCGTACCTGAAGAGATTGCCTACTGGTAAGGACGCTTCGGAATGGCGCGTTGGCGTTTGGTGCGAGCGCGCCATTCCGAGACATTGCTCATGCCTGCCAAGAAACACTTGCAAAATCCTAGCCAGAAGCTAGGATTATTCTTTGTCCTTTGACGGGAGGAGGCACGCGTGAACTGGGAGTTGGTAGTAGAGTACGCCCCCCTCTTCGCCGAGGCGGCGCGTGTCACGCTCTTCATCTCGGTCGGGGGCATCGTGTGTGCCTTGCTGGTCGGTCTCGCGGTGGCTGTGGCGCGCCTGTGGCACGTTCCCCTTCTCTCGCAAGTCGGGGTTGCCTACGTGGAAGTTGCGCGCAACACGCCGTCTCTCGTGCAACTCTTCTTCCTCTACTTTGGTCTGCCGAAGGTGGGCATCGTGCTCTCGCCGGAAGCCTGCGCCATCGCCTGCCTCGCGTTCTTGGGCGGTGGGTACATGGCAGAGGCGTTCAGGTCGGCGCTTGAGTCGGTCCCGCCCATCCAGCACGAGAGCGCGCAGGTGCTTGGCCTCACACGTTCCCAGGCGTTCATGCGGGTCGTGCTGCCCCAGGCTATGGCACAAGCGACGCCCGCCCTTGTTGCGAACGTGGTGTTTCTCGTGAAGGAGTCTTCTGTGGTCTCGGGCATCGCGCTCGCTGACCTCATGTATGTGGCGAAGGACATCATCGGTCAAAGCTACGATACGGCGGAGGCCCTCTTCTTGCTGGTCGTCTTCTACGCCGTGATTCTGGTGCCGATAAGCGCACTGGGCTCAGTGGTCGAGGGGAGGTTTGCCGATGGGCGCTGAGTTCCTGTTCCAAGGCGCCACTATCCAGCGGCTCCTTGCGGGCCTCGGTGTGACGCTACGCATCAGCCTCCTCTCGGTGGGGCTGTCAATCCCGCTGGGCGTCCTCATGGGCATGTTGTTCATGCGGCGCAACCCCGTTCTTCGCGCAGTGCTTCGCGTATACCTCGACTTCATCCGCGTCATGCCTCAGCTGGTGCTCTTGTTCCTGGTGTTCTTTGGCTCGGCGACCGCGTTTGGGTTGAACTTCTCGGGTGAGGTTGCGAGCGTGATCGTCTTTACAGCATGGGGTGCGGCCGAGTTGGGCGACTTGGTGCGTGCGGCGCTCGAGTCGATTCCGCGATCGCAGTATGACAGCGCCTTTGCGCTGGGGCTTACCAGCAGGCAAACGTTCCTGCGCGTGGTGCTGCCCCAGGCGCTGCGTCGCCTGCTGCCGCCGAGCGTGAACCTCGTTACACGCATCATAAAGACCACGAGTCTCTGCATGCTCATCGGCGTGGTCGAGGTCGTGCGCGTCGGGCAGCAGATCATCGACTTCAATCGATTCGACTACCCTCAGTCGGCGCTGTGGACCTATGCCGTGCTCGCGCTGCTCTACTTCGTCATCTGCTGGCCCTTGTCGCTGCTCTCACGCTGGCTCGAGAAGAGGAGCTCATCATGATGCAATCCATACCATCCGTGCTCACGCTGCGCGACGTGCACAAGAGCTTTGACGGCAATGTGGTGCTCGATGGCATCGACCTCTCCATACAGAGCGGTGAGGTCGTGGTGCTCGTCGGACCGAGCGGGTGCGGCAAGTCGACGCTGCTGCGTTGTGTCATCGGTCTGGAAGAGATCGACTCGGGCGAGATTCTGCTTGATGGCGAGGTGGTGAGCGGACGCCAGCGCAGTCAAGAGGCCCGCTCCCGCATGGGCATGGTGTTCCAGAGCTACGACCTCTTTCCCAACATGTCGGTTCTCGACAACGTGACGTTGGCCCCGACGCTCGTGCGCGGTATCGGCAAGGCGGAGGCCGAGGAGCGTGCTCGGGCGCTGCTTGCTCGCGTGGGGCTTGCCGACAAGGCCGATGCGCGGCCGAGTACGCTTTCAGGTGGCCAGCAACAGCGCGTCGCCATCTGCCGCGCCCTTGCCATGGATCCCGAGGTGTTGTTGCTGGATGAGGTGACGGCGGCCTTGGATCCCGAGATGGTGCACGAGGTGCTGCAGGTAGTGCTCGAGCTTGCCGACGACGGTCTCACCATGCTCATCGTCACCCACGAGATGTCGTTTGCCCGCGCCATTGCCGACCGCGTCATCATGCTGGATGGGGGGCAGGTAGTGGAGGAGGGCGGCGCCGACTTCTTTGAGGCACCGCGGACGGAGCGTGCCAAGGCGTTTCTCTCCACGTTCGAGTTCCATCGTTCGGGTTCCCGCGTGCGCGCGTAGGCGTTTTGCGATTCTTGGGCACTTGGACGCGTGCGAGCGTTTGCGCCTGCTGCGCATGGCGTCCGTAAGCCTTTCCATTTCCATTTGGTGAACGGGGACTCTAATTCCTAGCGAACTGCTAGGATATACACCACGGAACGCGGCGGACAACAAAGGAGAGAAGCATGAGCAGTCTATCACGTCGTTCGTTTGTGAGGTCGTTTGGTGTGTCGTTTGCGTTGCTCGCAGGTATGGGCCTTGTTGCGTGTGGCGGCTCAGACAATGCGACAAGCGATGGCACCGCAGCGTCCTCTGGTGCCGGGTATCGGACCCTTGAAGACATCCAGGCTGATGGCAAGGTCATCATCGGCGTCTTCTCCGACAAGGCGCCCTTTGGCTACGTTGACGATACGGGGACATACCAAGGTTACGACGTGGAGTTTGCCAACCGCCTCGTGAAGGATCTCGGAACGGAGGTCGAATGGGTTGCCACCGACCCCGCGAACCGCGTTCCCTTCCTCGAATCCAACAAGGTGGACATCATCTTGGCCAACTTTACCGTTACTGACGATCGCGCGGAGAAGGTTGACTTCAGCCTGCCTTACATGAAGGTGCAACTAGGCGTTGTCTCTCCCGATGCCGCCATCGTCAAGAGCGTTGACGACCTCACGGGCAAGAAGCTCATCGTGGTCAAGGGCACCACGGCCGAGACCTTCTTTGAAGCTGAGCACCCCGACATCGAGCTGCAGAAGTACGACCAGTATGCCGACGCATACAACGCGCTGCTCGATGGTCGTGGCGACGCCTTCTCGACCGACAACACCGAGGTGCTTGCGTGGGCGAAGGAGAATCCCGGCTTCACGGTGGGCATCGATGCGCTCGGGAACGAGGACACCATCGCCGCCGCCGTCGCGAAGGGCAACGAGTCGCTGCTTGACTTCATCAACAACGAAATCGAGGCCCTTGCCGACGAGGAGTTCTTCCACAAGGACTACGAGAAGACGCTTGCGCCGGTATACGGCACCGATGTGAATCCCGACACGCTCGTCGTGGAGGGCGGAAAGATCTAGGGCTGCCGCTCCTTGAGCAATCCTTTGTGACGGGTCCGCGAGGGGGTAACTCTCGCGGACCGTATGCTGGCGGCCTGCCGATGGCCTCCGCCCGTCCTTTTGCCATGGCATCAAGCGCTATACTGTTTGGGACAACGGGAGGTGGTGCATGGGCACGCTGGGCAAAGAGTATCGAGAGTGGATTGTGGCGCACGAGGTTGACGGCGCCGTGACGACGTCGGTGGATGACGACCACATCACGATTGAAGCCGAAGTCGCGACGGCGCATATCAGCTTCTATTGCTTTGACGGCATGCCCGAGGTCGTGGAACTCTCTGTCGTGACGAACGAGTCCGGTGAGTCGTGCTTCTTCCTGCATTTTGAGCTTGGGGACTTGGATCGTGCCAAGGAGCTCTTTGCCGAGATGGTCAACATGCTTGAAGTCTCCCAGAGCGTCGGGACCACGCACGTGCTGCTCTGCTGCACGGTGGGCATGACCACCACCATGTTTGCCGCCAAGCTCAACGAGGCGGCCAAGACGCTCTCGCTTGACTATGAGTTCGAGGCCAAGGCCCTCGAGGAGGCGCAACGCGATGGCGGCGACTATGCAGCCGTCATGTTGGCTCCGCAGGTGGGATTTCGGCGCAATGAGGTTGCCGCCGCGTTTCCCGATGCCGTCATCACCGAGATTCCGCCGAAGGTCTTTGGGTCCTACGATGCGGGCGGCGCGCTGCGTATGCTGCTTGAACTGCTCGGCGACGAGTCCCTATTCACGAGCGACCGCAGCGATCTGCGCCCCATGCGCGACATACACAACGACAAGACCATCATGCTCGTGTCGGTCGTGAACAAACCCAGGTTCTCGACGATTTCGTTCAGGGTGTACCGTCGTTGGAAGCTGATTGCCTCCGATGTCGTGCACAAGCGTCACCTGGACCGGCGCGACATTGCCGATATCTTGGCGACCCTGCACGTCCATGGTGTCGACCTCAAGGATCTTGACGCAGTTGGCATCGCAGTGCCCGGGCCAGTCGACTTCGGCGAGTTGGGCGAGCTGGCGAAGGAGCTTGGCGGCTATGCGAGCGAGGTGCGCAACATCGAGCAGGCTCTCGTCCGGAGGTTTGGCGTCAGGGTCTTTGTTGACAACAACGCGAATGCCGCGACGGTGGGATGCTACATGCTCAACGATGCCTACGACAGCGTGGCGCTGCACACGCAGCAGGTGGGCTACCTCGTGGGCGGACAGGGCACGGTAGTGAACGGGCGCCTGGTTCGTGGGCGCCGCGGCATGGCTGGCGAACTGGGTGCGTTCAACAAGCGCGTCATGCTGGACGGAGGCCTGCATCTCTCCGAGGCCTTCGATACCAACGACCCAAGGCCTGAGGCGCACGTGCCTTCCGACATCCCGTGGCGGGCCGACCGCATGCTTCCCGTCTTGGCCACCATGTTGCTCGCAAACATTGCAGTGGTTGCGCCTGATGCCATCTACGTTGCCTACGACCTCATCGACGACATGGATGCGTTGCGGGCCGAACTGGCGAAGTCTCTGCCAGAAGACTTTATACCCGACCTCATCCACGTAACCGACTACCACGAGAGGATATTCGCTGGCGAGATGGCTCTCGTGTTGCAACGTTTGGCCGCGCCACATGCATAGCAAAGTCATGCAGAGAGGACAAGACATGGGCAAGACAAAGGTGTATATTGACGGCCAGGTAGGTACGACTGGCCTGCAGATTTTTGACCGCATCGGTTCGCGCAAGGACCTTGAGTTGCTGCGCATCGACGAGGACAAACGCCATGACCTCGATGAGCGGCGCAAGTTCATCAACGCGGCCGACATCGTGTTTCTGTGCCTTCCCGACGAGGGTGCCCGTGAGGCGGTGGCGCTTGTCGAGAATCCCAATACCTGTATCATCGATGCCTCTACGGCGCATCGCACGGCCGAGGGTTGGACGTATGGCTATCCGGAGCTGAACGCCGGACAGCGGGCGGCCATCGCCGCGAGCAAGCGTATTGCCAATCCGGGCTGCCATGCCACCGGCTTCATCAGTACGGTTGCTCCGCTCGTGCAGGCGGGCATCGTCCCTGCGGACTATCCTCTGACCTGCCATTCTCTTACAGGATACTCTGGGGGCGGGAAGCGCATGATTGCGAGCTACGAGCAGGCGGATCGTCCCGAGTCTCTCAGCGCGCCCGGACTGTATGGCCTCACGTTGCGGCACAAGCACTTGCCCGAGATGCAGAAGGTCTGCGGTCTCGAGCATGCGCCCGTGTTCATGCCCGTAGTGGATGATTACTACAAGGGCATGGCAACGTCCGTCATGCTGCACAACAGCCTGCTCGCGGGCTCGCCGAGCGCTTGCGACGTCCACGATGCGCTTGCTCGGCACTATGATGGCCAGCGCTTCGTGAGCGTGATGCCGTTCGATCCCGTGCAGACGACGCTCTACGCCAACGAACTTGCCGGGACCAACGAACTGCATATCGTGGTCTGTGGCAACGACGAGCACACCACCGTGACGGCGCTCTTCGACAACCTAGGCAAGGGCGCCTCGGGTGCTGCCGTGCAGAACATGAACATCGCCCTCGGCATCGACGAGACTACCGGGCTGCTGTAAAAGAGGGTTTGCCTGATTGCTGGCGGTGGGGTCGTGCTCAACTCGCAGGTTGGGCACGACCCCACCGCCAGCAAGCGTGGCGTGCATCACTCGCGTGGGCGATTGTAGAAGGCGGTGATGGCGGCGTTTGCCTCCTCGCTGCGCTTCTGTTCCACCCAGCTGTCGCGTAGCTGCATGAGGGCGAGCATCTCGTCGGCGATGTCCTCCATGCGCGTGGGGCGCACGCCCAGCAGATACGTGCTCATGCGGTCCATCGAGACGGCCGAACGCAGCTGGTCGCACATGAGCGCGCCAAACTCTGCGGGCAGTCCGATTTGCTCTGCGGCGCGGACTAGCCTCGTTCGTGCCGCCGCGCGTTCCTCAGGTGTTGCCACGACTTCTCCGTCCCGATGCGCGTGGGCGCTTGGTGGGCTACAGCGCCACCGTCCGTTCCTCGTCGATGGCGGCCACCTTGCGCCGACGACTTGCGTACCGCTCTGCGGTGAGCGGCTCAGTTGCCATCCAGGTCTTTGCGATGGCCATTGCGAGGACGGGGCCAATGATTTTGCCGCCTATGCACAAGACGTTGGCGTCATTGTGCTGCCTGGCGAGTTCGGCGCATACCGGGTCCTGGCATACGCAGGCAAAGACGCCGCGGAACTTGTTCGCGATCATGGCGGAGCCGTATCCCACGCCGTCCACGAAGATGCCACGCTTGCAGTCGCCCGTGGCAACTGCCTTGGAGGCGGGGTAGATAAAGTCAGAAAGGTCGCACCCTTCCTCGTCGTAGGTTCCGAAGTCGACCACCTCGTGTCCCTCGGACTCCAGCCAAGCCTTAATTTCGTTCTTGAGGCGGGTGCCGGCGTGGTCGTTTGCCATTGCGATTCTCATGTGTCCTCCCGTGACGATGCCGAATGGGATGGTTACAGTCTACGTCGGCTGGGCTCAAAGGCGATGCAGGTAAGTCGATGCGTCCGCAAACGGCATCGCCTTTTTTCGTCTGGGCTGAAGCGCCTCGTCCATGCCGCCCGTTCTGGGTCGGTGTACAATCTAGAACCGCAATCTCGACGGAAAGGCATGACCATGGCAACAAACGCGAACGATATGCCCCTGCAGACTTCGCTCTTTGGTGAGGACGTGCCGATGGGTGATGTCCCCGCGCCGAAGGAGCCGACTCCCGCCGAGCGAGCGGCCGAGCTCAATGCTACGCTCTCTCGTGCCGCCTACCAGTATTACGCGCTCGATGCGCCGGAAATGACGGACGCCGAGTTCGACCGGCTTCTGCAGGAGCTCATCCTTTTGGAGGAGGAACATCCCGAGTTGCGCTCGTCCCAGAGCTATACGCAGCGCATTGGTGGATATGTGGGCGAGCAGTTCGAGGCGGTTCGGCATGCGCGGCGCATGTATTCCATGGACGACGCCATGGACTTGGGGGAGCTCGATGCCTGGTTGGAGCGAACGGAGGAGGCGCTCGCCCAAATGGGTGGTCCAGCGACAGCAGAGCCAGTTGCCTACACCTGCGAACTTAAGATTGACGGCTTGGGTGTGGCGCTTACCTATGTGGACGGGCAGCTCGTGCGCGCGGCGACACGTGGTGACGGCACTACGGGCGAGCTGGTGACGGCCAACGTCCTCACCATCGCCGACGTGCCGCGTATGTTGGCGCCACAAGGTATGGAGCGTATCGCCGGCGGCGGGTTTGGCCAGAGCGTCGAGGTAAGAGGCGAGGTGTACATGCCGCGCCACAGCTTCGTGCGTCTCAACGAGGACAACGACGCGGCTGGGCGTGCCCCGTTCGCCAATCCGCGCAACGCCGCCGCTGGCTCCTTGCGCCAGAAGGACTCCAGCGTCACGGATGCGCGCGACCTTGCGACCTTTATCTATGCGGTGGCCGACGAGGGGCCGCTTGCCGTGGAGAGCCAGCACGAGTTTCTTGGTTGGCTCGCCGACTGCGGCTTTGCGGTGAACGACCATGCGACTCGTTGTACAAACGCTGCAGAAGTTCACGCCTTCTGCGAGAAGGCTCTGGGGTTGCGCGACGAACTCGACTACGACATCGACGGTGTCGTGGTGAAGGTGGACTCGTTCGTGCAGCAGACTGCGCTGGGCTTCACGGCCCGCGCGCCGCGTTGGGCCATAGCCTTCAAGTTCCCTCCAGAGGAGAAGCGCACCGTGTTGCGCGAGATTCGCATTCAGGTCGGGCGCACCGGCGTGCTCACGCCCGTCGCGGAGTTCGACCCAGTGAGCGTTGCAGGGTCCACGATCGCGCGCGCCACGCTGCACAACATCGACGAGATTCGCCGCAAGGACGTGCGCGAGGGCGATACGATCGTCGTGCACAAGGCAGGTGACGTCATCCCTGAGGTCGTGGGTCACGTGCCCGAGCTGCGCCCCGCAAACGCGCGGAAGTTTTACATGCCTGAGGTGTGTCCGGAGTGCGGGAGTCCCGTGGTGCGCGAGGACGGTGAGGTTGCGTATCGCTGCATCTCCATCGATTGTCCGGCGCAGGCCGTGGAACGCCTCATCCATTGGGGCAGTCGTGGTGCAATGGACATCGATGGTCTGGGAGAGGAGCTCGTGCGTCGCATGGTCGCGCAGGGCGTTCTCTGCGACGTTGCAGACTTCTACGACCGGCTTGACGAGGAGACGCTCGCCTCGGTGAGCACGGGCAGAAAGAACAAGGCGGGCGACGACATCGTCGTGGGCAAGGTCATAGCAAAGAAGGTCATGGCCCAAGTCGAGGAGTCGAAGGCTCGCGGTCTCGGACGCGTGCTGTTCGGCTTGGGAATCCGGCATGTGGGGGCCAACGTGGGTCAATTGCTCGCGCAGCACTTCGGGTCGATGGAGGCGCTTGCCGCCGCAAGCGAGGACGACATCGCCGCGGTGGATGGCATTGGGCCAAAGATAGCGGCCAGTGTCGTCGACTTCCTGCGCACCACACAGAATGCCGAGGTCATCGAACGACTGCGCAAGGCTGGCGTGGTGCTCGAGGAGGAGCGTGCCTTGGCACAGGATGTGCCCCAACCCCTCGAGGGCCTGACGTTTGTGCTCACGGGCTCCCTGGAGCAGTTCACGCGCAAGGCTGCAGGTGATGCACTCAAGGCGCTCGGCGCGAAGGTGACGGGATCGGTGTCGCGCCGTACGAGTTACGTGGTGGCAGGTGCCGCTGCGGGCAGCAAGCTCACCAAAGCCCAGCAGCTTGGGATTCCGGTGCTCGACGAGGACGAGCTCGGACGCATTCTCCAAACGGGGGAGTTGCCAGCATAGCCTGTTCCCGCATACGGGCGGTTCTGTACCGCCCTGCGCGGTATTTCAGATTCCAAAAAGTGATGCTGCTTCATTGTGGATGGACCCGCCCTTTAAGTGCCACTTTAGGTTCGGGTACTACATTCTTCTTGTCACGAAGGCTCAAGACCAAACGGAGATGGGCTAGATGTTGCAGCTTACGTTCAAGCGCTACGAAATCAAGTATTTGCTCACCGACGAGCAGCGCGGTCGGTTGGGCATTCTTATGGATCGCTACATGACGCCCGACGAGTGGGGCCCCTCCACGGTGTGCAACGTGTACTACGACACGCCCTCCCATCTGCTGGTGCGTCGCTCTGCGGAGCATCCCCTGTACAAGGAGAAGGTCCGCACGCGCAGCTATGGCGTCAACGGGGTGGCGGACCCGGTGTTCGTGGAGCTGAAGAAGAAGTACGACGGCGTTGTCTACAAACGTCGCTGCACCTTGGACGTGACGCGGGCGAACGGGCTGTTGGCGGGTTACGGTACTCCAAAGACGCAGATAGAGCGTGAAATCTCCTTTACCTGCCGGCGCTATGGGGGTCTCATCCCCTCGCTGTTCATCGCCTACGACCGCGAGGCGTTCTACGCCAAGGATGACCACGAGTTCCGCATGACCTTCGACACGCGCCTGCGCAGCCGTACCACACGCATGCGCCTCGACGCGGGCGACGAGGGGGAGCAGTACCTTGAGGATGGGCTCAACCTGCTGGAGGTCAAGGCGGGGGGCGCCATACCCCTGTGGCTCGTTGAGTTCCTTTCGGGCGAGGGGCTCTTCAAGATTCACTTCTCGAAGGTCGGCGTGGCGTACGAGCGCCTGTGCGCTCAGCAGCACGAAGCGCGCGTCGCGAAGCCGGAGCCTTTGTGGGGCGCGGTGCCCGTACCGGCCCTGTCGTTCGCATAGCGTCAAGAGCGGTCACTGCAATCGCAAGAACAACCCCAGAAGGAGTCCTCATGTTTGAATCGTTATTTGCCACCACGACCACGAGCACCTCGCTCGAGCTTGCCCCGTTCCTTGCGAGCATTGCCTGCGCCACGGTGCTCGGCTTCGTCCTCGCATTGGTGTACTGCTATAGGAGCAGGCACACGAAGAGCTTCGTGATTGCCTTGGCCATCCTGCCGGCCATCGTGTGCGTCGTCATTGCCATGGTCAACGGCAACGTGGGCGCTGGCGTAGCTGTGGCGGGAGCCTTCAGCCTCGTGCGGTTCCGTAGCGCACCTGGTTCGGCGCGCGACATCGCATTCATCTTTCTCGCCATGTGTGTGGGCCTGGTCGCGGGAATGGGCTATGTCGTGTGGGCGGCGCTGGTCACGGCGATCATGAGCACGCTGCTCATGGCGTACCAGACGATTGAGACCGGTCCGCTCGGCGACTCGGGCGATCGAATGCTGCGTATTACCGTGCCGGAGGACCTGGACTTCGCCAACCTCTTCGATGACGTGCTGGATTCCTACGCCAGCTACCACGAGTTGGAGAGCGTGAAGACCACCAACATGGGCAGCCTCTATCGGTTGGTATACCGCATCGGCATGCGCGACCTTACGCAGCAGCGCGCGCTCATCGACGAGCTGCGTTGCCGTAACGGCAATCTCGAGATCTCCATTTCGCATCAGGAGGCCAATGCCGGCGAGCTCTAGCGGCGCGTGCCGAGCGGGGCAGAGGGGCTATCCCCCACGTGCCCCGCTCGGCATTTAGGTTTCGCTTTTTTCGCAGAGAACCCATCTATGTGATACCGTTAGATACTATACGTCTGGGCAACGTTGTCGGCGCATGGAGGGGAGGTCTGGTGGTTGGAATTGCCGAGGCATTTGCCCTGCTCTTTGCGGGGTTCTTGGCCGGAATCATCTCTACGTTCATAGATGTGGCTGTCCTTGGCGCAGACGCATTTGGCATGCACTTTGCCCTCTGGGTGCTGCTGAATGCTTTGATCGCCATTCACGTCGACAGCAGGGTCAAGGCCATATGGTGGGCGATTCCGTTTAACCTCGGCTTCATCGAGTTCTACTATCTCTGTACGGCCGCGTCCTTTGAGGGTTATGGAAAGGCGCTGCTCGTACCGCTTGCTGCCATGGCGCTCGTGTCGGCGTTGCTTGCCTACGCACTTTGGACGGCGAAGCGCGACCGAGGACCTTACGGCAAGATTCTCTCCGTGCTGATATCTGCGGGAGTGGTCGGTACGGGCTATTACCTCTATGGCGATTTCGATCTGTACACCATCGTCACTGCGATGGTGCTTCTCTTTATCCTGCTCTTCTGGCCTGCGCGTCGTCTCAAGTTCGTGCCTGCGGTGCATCCACCGGCAGGATTGGAAGAACAACAGGTTCGCGAGTCTTCGTCGCGTCGGAGGGAGGTCACGCCGCGGGGCAGGTCGACGGCATCGATTCCGGAAGTAGAGGAGAGCTACGAGGAGGACGACTATGCGTGGGACCTGCCGCATGAGGAGGATTCCCTTCGCCGCAATCGCTATGACGAGGAGCCGGAGCTCGGACGTGCTATGCGTTCCGGTCGCAACGACCGCTCGGTCGACGAGTCGTCGCAGACCCGCAAGAGGACCACGCGGCGAACGCGAAGGCGCTCTCTGTCGGATGACGTTGTGACGACGCGGGGTAGCAGGTCGCGTCGGAGCGTTCGGGAGAGGGAAGAGAACAATCGCGAGGCACAGCGCAGGGCTGCGGTGCAGCGCAGGGCGCGGCGTGAGCGCTCGGCAAGGAACGAGCGCGAGGACGATTACTATACGCCGACCATCTCGACGCTGGGAACGGTCCGTACCGTTCGCCCATCGTCGCGCTCGAGTCGTACTGGTTACGGGCGGTACAGCCGATCAAACGACGCCTAGCACGGTCTTCCGTAGTGATTGATGCCGCCAATCATGGCTGCAACCCTGCGCTGGTCGCCTGCGGCGACGCGAGAAGAGAACGTGGGCCATGCCAACAGCGCATCGTGGAAAAGGTCGGCAAAGCTTGCGGATGACGCCTCCGTTGTGAAGGGATTGCGCCACATGCGATGATGGAGGTTTGCCGATGCGCATTCGTCGCTCTGGGCAATCATGTGGCGTTGCGCATCGATGCGCGGGTAGTCGTGTTTGAGTGATTCCACACGGCTGAGGGTGCGTGGCAGGAGCTTCGCAGGCGGGTCGATCAGCCGGTAGACGAGACGATAGTCGCGAACGGACTTTCCGTACTCGGATGCATCGAGGTGGATGCCATAGACGTCATCTGCGACGCGTGCCACAAGCTCACCTGCTATGCGGTTGATGCGTGACGTGCTGGCGAGCATTGAGGATGCGGGTGCCTCGATGACGGTCTTTTGTCGCTTCTGCCACATGAGCCAGGTGTCGACGTCGGATTCGATCAAGAGTTTGAGTTCGTTCCTCGCGTTCCGGAGGTCGACATGGGCTTTGCGCAGCTCTTCGACCTGTGCCAGCACCAACGGTCCGGTTATGCTGTCGAGCAGATAGTGGGCGGCAAAGCCGAGCATGATGGCGGTGGCGATTGCCTGGTCTTGAGGTTCGAAGTCTGCAATCACGCTGTGCATAACACGAAGCTCGTCTGCGGTTGACGAGTCATGCATGAGCTCAGAGAGTGTGTGGCAGGTACGTATGACCTTGGGAGCGGCCATGAAGCGGGCGGACAAGGGATCGGGACCCTGGTTTCCCAGAAGAAATGCCACGACCTCTTCCTGGTTGGCGAGAATCCCGCCGGGTAGAAGGGATGAGGCATCCTCTCCGAACAGATGATGAGCTAGAATTGCAGGCATGGCGTTCCCCTGAAAGTGTGTTGTTTCTGTTGTGTGGAGCTATGGATGTGAACAGAGTAACGCATTTTGTAGCAAACGGTTAGAGAATGTGCGTAAGTCAGTCTGCTATTTGAGGAGGTATGCTTTATGGCCAATGGATTCACACGATCCAAAGCAGTCATCCTGCTCACGGGCATCGTGATGGTTGCGGTCGGGATAGCGGTGCTCATCAACCCAATCGGGGCGCTGGAGCTTATCGTGCGCATCACGGGCTGGCTCTCGGTCCTGTACGGTGCCATCCTTATAGTGCCGTCGGTGATGCGCGGGAACCCTCTGCAGAATGTCACCACCGACTTCGTGTTGGGTGTGGTGGCAGCGGTCTTCGGTCTCGTGATGGGTATCGTGCCCGGTTTCGTGGTCTCGTTCATATGGACCTTGATCGGCATCGCCATCTTGATGACGGGTGTGCTTGACATCATGGAGGCGGGCAGGTTCCGTCGGGTCGGAAGCCCGCTTGGCCTGCCTGCGACGACTTCTGGTGCCATCTGCGTCCTGCTGGGCATACTCGTGATTTTGGTGCCGCTGGCGTCCCCGACGCTTGGCATGCTGGTCGCGGCCGTCGCACTCCTCATCGATGGGGTGACCGAAATCATCTTCGGGCTTGGCATGTAACGCTCTGAAAGCGAGCGGACCAAAGGTGCCCCCAGCGACGCTTTGGCTGCGCCGCGGGGGCACCTTTGGTCCGGAATCTTACGTGTCCCGCAGTGGTTACACGTAGAAGAGCATGTCGTTGTAGCTCGGCACAGGCCAGTAGCTCTTTGCGCAAATGGTCTCCATCTCGTCAACGGCAGCACGGAGTTCCGCCATTGCGGGGAGCACCTCATCGCGATAGAAGTTGTCTCGAGCTGCGATGTCGTCGATTCCGCGAGCTTGGGTGTTCTTGTCGTCAAGCTTTGCGGTGAGCTCATAGATTGTGTTCGTACCCTCCGTGAGGGTCTTGACAAGGCTCTTTTCTGCGACTGAGTCAATGCCGAGCTCTGCCTTGGTCGCCACGGCCGTTGCAATGTCGCCGGAGTACGCGATGATGGCAGGAAGGTATTCGTGTCGCGCCATGTGAACCATGACGTTCGCCTCGATGTTGAGGAGCTTGGCGTATTGCTCTGCCTTTGCGATGTAGCGCGCACGCAGTTCTGTCTCGTTGAGGACGTGGTAACGCTCGAAGAGTTCGACGTTTGCCGGGTCGATGAGGGCGGGCAGGGCGTCGGGCGTGGTCTTGAGGTTGAGAAGCCCGCGGCGTGCGGCCTCGCCCTCCCATGCGTCCGAATACCCGTTGCCGTCGAAGATGACGCGATGATGGTCACGGAAGGTGTGCCGCACAAAGCGCAGTGCCACCAAGGAGAACTCCTCGTTCGATCGCTCGGCCACATAGTCGCAGAAGCGCTCGCACTGCTCGGCGACGGCGGTGTTCAGCACCACATTGGGGTCGGAGAGGTTCTGTTGGCTGCCGCACATGCGAAACTCGAACTTGTTGCCCGTGAATGCAAAGGGACTCGTGCGGTTGCGGTCGGTGTTGTCGCGCAGGATGGCGGGCAGTGCGGGGACTCCCAGGTCCATGCGCTCGCCCTCCTGGGCCTCCGCGCGCTCCTTCTTGATGAGCGCTTCGACGACGGGGGAGAGCGCGTCGCCCAGGAAGATGGAGACGATGGCCGGTGGTGCCTCGTTCGCGCCGAGGCGATGGTCATTGCCGGCTGATGCGACGCTAGCGCGCAGCAGGTCGGCGTGTTCGTCCACGGCGGCGACAAGGCAGGCGAGGAACACGAGGAACTGCAGGTTGTCCTCAGGATGCGGGCCAGGCTCGAGCAAGTTGCGTCCGTCTGCGGCCATCGACCAGTTGTCGTGCTTGCCCGAACCGTTGACGTACTCGAAGGGTCGTTCGTGCTCGAGGCAGGCGAGGCCGTAGTTCGTGGCGAGCAGCTTGAGCTTCTCCATGGTGAGCAGGTTCTCGTCCACGGCGAGCGAACCTTGCTCAAAGATCGGTGCAAGCTCGTGCTGACAGGGTGCCACCTCGTTGTGCTTTGTCTTTGCGGGGATGGCCAACTTCCACAGCTCGTCGTCGAGCTCCTTCATGAAGGCGTTGACGGAGGGACGAATGGCACCGAAGTAGTGCTCCTCGAGCTCCTGACCCTTGCTTGGCGCGGCGCCAAAGAGCGTGCGACCCGTCAGGCGCAGGTCGGCGCGTGCTTCGAAGTCCGACTCCTTTATGAGGAAGTACTCCTGTTCCGGCCCAACGGTGGTGATGACGCGCTTGGGCTCGCGACCAAACAGCGCCAGCACGCGCTTGGCCTGTCGCTCGAGTGCGACTTCCGAGCGCAGCAGGGGCGTCTTCTTGTCCAGTGCCTCGCCGGTGTAGGAGATGAACGCGGTGGGGATGCACAGCACCTCGTCCTTGATGAAGGGCGGCGTTATGGGGTCCCACACGGTGTAGCCGCGTGCCTCAAAGGTCGCGCGCAGGCCACCGTTGGGGAAGCTCGAGGCGTCAGGCTCGCCCTGTACGAGCTCCTTGCCGCTGAAGGCCATGAGTACGGTTCCGTCGCCGAGCGGTGTAATGAAGCTGTCGTGCTTCTCGCTCGTGATGCCGTTGAGGGGCTGGAACCAGTGCGTGAAGTGCGTGGCGCCCTTCTCGAGTGCCCACTCCTTCATGGCGTGCGCGACCTCGTTGGCGATGTCGAGGTCGATGGACTTGCCTTCCTTTATGACGCGGTTCAGCTCCCGGTATGTTGGCTTGGGAAGCCGTTGGCGCATGTCGGCGTCGGTAAACACGAGGCTCCCGAACTCGGCCGTCACCTTGTTCTGTGCCATTGTCTGCTCCTCTCGCGATTGTGCATGGCACATGGTACGCGACTGGAGGAAGTCGTGGTGTTTCCAGCCCGTTAAGCCATGGTATCCCCATGCGCAGGGCAGCGTGTGGGTGTACGTCCCAGACGGCCCATGAGGGGTTGTCCCTTGTGGGTCAGTTGCCGATGCCGTGATGGGCTGGAGGTGTGTGGCGATCGATTGCGGCAAAGGCATATCCTTGCTGCTGGAAGTACTCGATTATGCTGGGCAGGGCATCCACGGTGGTCTCTTTGCCCGCGCCGTCGTGCATGAGAAAGACGATGCTCTGGTAGCCGTAGGAGGTGTCGGCCTGTGTGGCGGCGAGGAGTTCGTCGGCAGTGTGGACGGCTCCGTCTCCGCAGCTTGCGTCCCAGTCAAAGTACTGGTAGCCTGCGTCGCGCACCTCGGTCGAGAGCACGCTCATGATGCCCGACGTGTAGTCTGCGGATATGGTGTTCGAGGAGCCGCCGGGGAAGCGAATGAAGCAGGGGACGTACCCAATCTGTTTGCGTACGACCTCGCCGATGGCGTTGAGGTCGGACCAGTAGGCATCTCGGGAGGCATACACCGTCGCGTAGTCGTGGGAGTACGTGTGAAGTCCGATCGTGTGTCCGCGCGTGTGGCACTCCGCGATCATGGGGAAGTAGTCGGGATTGATGCCCGTCACAAAGAACGTGGCCTGGACTCTGTAGCGGTCGAGTATCTCCAGCACCGGTTCGGTGTTCTCTGAGGGGCCGTCGTCAAAGGTGAGGTACACCGTAGGTTGCTCGGGAGTCGTTGTCTCCCAATCGGAGCGCGTGGGGTCGACGGCAAACTCCGTCGCGCGCTCGTCTGCGGGCGAGGGACGTTGCGAAGTGGACGGTGCCTCCTCCTTCTCGGTTTGCGACTTCTCAGGCGATTCCGCAGACGCGGACTGGGGAGCTACGCTTGAGGCGGGGGCCGGCGTGGGCGCGGCGGCTCCCTGAAGGACGGACGCGAAGAGGCAGGTTGCGGTGACGCAGATAAGAACGACCGCCGCGACGATGGCGGCAGTGGACAGCTTGCGCGGGGAGGCCATGGCAGCACGCCTCGTCATGCCAGGCCGAAGTGGGCGAGGCCATTGGCCACGCCGTTCTCGCCGATGCTCGTGGTGACGTAGTCGGCTACTGCCTTGAGCTCTGGGACGGCGTTGCCCATCGCTACGCCGTGACCCGCCTCTTGCAGCATGGAGATGTCGTTGACGCCATCGCCAAAGGCGTAACTCTCGTCTGGCTCGATGCCTAAGGCTCGCGTGACGTCGCGTACGGCATCGCCCTTGCCGTAACCGAGTATCGTGACGTCGGCAGACGGATGGGGGCCATGTGGGTTCACAAGGCAGGTGTTCGCGAGCGCTGTGGCGATGGCCTCGCGCTCGCGGGCCTCGGCAAAGAACACGTCGAAGCTGTAGAAGCCTGCCAGAGAATCCGACGCATCCGCAAGCGTCCCCACGGTGTCGTGGACCTCCTCGCACACATGACGATAGGCAGGGTTGCCGCCATAGTGCAGGGCGTTCTCCGAGAAGAACGCGTAGCCGACGCCCAGCCCTTCCAGCACGTTGCGGATTGCCGCGATTTGAGTGGGCGGAACCGGTCGATCGATGACGCGCTCACCTCCGCGCACGGCAAGGCGTCCGTTGCAGCACACGAATCCGTCTGCATAGGCGCCGAAGGTCGACTCCGCATAGCCGCGTGGTCTGCCCGTGCAGATGAAGACGAGATTGCCTGCCGCGCGCGTGCGCGCAATGGCTTCTGCGGCGCTTGGGGGTACTGCGGTACCCGTGGCAAGCGTGCCGTCGATGTCAAAGAAGATAATCGCCATGTGGTTCTCCATGTCTTCCCGTGCGCCTCATGCTTCGCGTACCTGCCATGGTACCGCAAACACGAGCGCGGTGTTCGGTTGGCGTATGCGAGACCATGCCATCGGGTTGTTCGATGGCGACCGTGGGGTAATCTGCGAGGGTGGTATCCTCGTGGCGACACGTTGCGTGGCTGCCGTCTTGTGTGGCATTCCAAGCGGTCCCATGAGTGGCTATCCCTTGGGGTTTGGACATGTGCCATGCAAGGATTGCCAATATGGATGCCGGACCCAGAACAATGACGCACAAAGTGTCGGATTTCGTAGTAACATGTTGTAGTCGTAAGGACGCAGAGGAGGGCACATGGACGTATTGCTTAAAAGGGATGGCGACACAATCGTCGTCTCCATAGCGGGACGCATAAACACCGCAACGTCGCCGCAATTCGAGAGGGAACTCATCCCGGCGCTCGACGGCGTGAAGAAGCTCGTCCTGGACATGACGGACTTGCTGTACATATCCAGCGCTGGCCTGCGCGTGATTCTCACCGCGCAGAAGATCATGGCTCGTCAGGGTGAAATGATACTGCGTAATCTCAAGCCAGAGGTGTATGAGGTATTCGAGATGACGGGGTTCGTCGACTTCCTCACGATCGAGTAGCTGAGAGGGCTGGTAATGAACCTGACGGTTGAGGCAAAGGTCGAGAACATCGACCCACTTACCAATCTAGTGAACAAGCAGCTCGAGGCAATGGGTTGCTCGCCACGCGTCCAGAGCCAGATTGACATCGCGCTCGATGAGCTGCTCAGCAACATCTGTCACTATGCCTATGGGGATGGGACCGGCCATGTCACGGTGGGCATCGAAGAGATTGCCGAAGAGAATGCCGTGCAAATCACCATCAAGGATTACGGCATTCCCTTCGATCCCCTGGCGCACGACGACCCCGATGTGTCCTTGGACATTCACGAGCGCAATATCGGCGGCCTCGGCATCTTCTTGGTGAAGAAGACGATGAGCGACTTGCGCTATGAGTACCGCGACGGCTGCAACATACTCACGGTGGTCAAGACGCTCTAGCCTTCTCTACTTCTCGCGTACTGCCTTTCCCGCGAGATGTTCGATATCGAGGCGCAGAATTGCCACACGGCCAAGATTGCGCCTTATGTCGGTTTGCGTGTCGTAGTCGGTGGGGAAGTACTTGTCGGCAAGCCGCGCGAGCGCCTTGCGGACTGCCTGTTCGTCATCGATGCGGGTGACCCTGCCGAAGGCAATCACCGAGTTGAAGCACAGCCACCATTCTCCCTCATGGCGTACTCCTTGGTCGATTACGCAAAAGCTCGCCTTGTCGTAAGTTCCGATGGCATCGAGCTTGTGTCCCTCGCGGGCGCAATGGAACCACAGTGCGTCATCGGCGTAGACGAAGTTCATCGGCACGCCATAGGGGTACCCGCCGTCCCCGAGTACCGAGAGCACTCCGCGCGGCTCGTTCTGGAGGATGGAGACGCAGGTATTCCGGTCGAGCTGCTGGGCATGGCGGCGCATTTCCCTAAACATGGACGTTCCCTTCTCGCATGGCGGACGAGCACAGCTTAGCAAACTTGTCCCCCGCCCGTCGTACGTTCTTTGTAACGTCACGCGAGAAAGGAGAGACACATGCGCACCATCCACACCATCTTGAGCTACTCACTCGCCATCGTCTTGGGCATTGCCCTCATTCCGTTCTGGCTTGCCTTCGGTCGGTTCTAGCAAGGTGGGGTCGCAGGGGGCGCCTTGTGGGGTCCTGCGCTGGTGGGGGTTCGTGTCGTGGGTGTTCCCCGGCGACTTGGCGACCATTCCGTTTGTCCGCAAAACCACGAACGGTGACTTCTGGCTAGGTCGCTCGTACCATCCGTGGAACGGGCGTCCTGGCACTGCGGGCGGTGGGGCTACCATAGGAGCGGTATTGTGTACGAGGAAGGGGGCATCATGCTCAAGAGCTTCGCCAAGGCTGCCAAGCCAACCAAGGAAGAGATAGAGGAACGTCTGGAGAAGGAGCAGGCAAAGCTTGCCGCCAACCAGATGCGCATCCGTGAGGCGAAGGTCCCCGTCATGGTGATCTTTGAGGGCTGGGGTGCCGCAGGCAAGGGCGGCGTGTTGAGCAGGGTGATCAAGGACATGGACCCGCGATTCTTCTCGGTGGCCACCTTGGACGCCAGGCCCACGGAGGAAGAGAAGATGCACCCGTTCCTGTGGCGCTACATGGTGGAGATTCCCCAAGAGGGCCAGTTCAAGTTCTTTGACACCTGTTGGATGGAGGAGGTCACGCACGACCTGACGACGGGCGCGCTCGACAAGCATGCCTACAACCGTCGCATTGACTCCATCAACATGACTGAGCGCCAGCTCGTGGACAACGGATATTTGGTCATGAAGTTCTTCTTCCACCTGAGCAAGGCGGAGCAGCGCCAACGCCTTGACGCGCTCAGTGCCGACGAGAACACCAGCTGGCGCGTGGACGAGGACGATTACTGGGAGAACGATAACTACGACCAGTGCCTGCAAGTGTATGACCGCTACCTGCGCGACACCAACCGCTCGAGCGCGCCGTGGTACATCATCGACTCAAAGAGCCGCAAGTGGGCCACGCTCCAAGTGCTCGAGTTCCTCAACATGGGCGTCGAGGTCGCCATACACAATCGTGGCGTGGCGGCTCCCTTGCGCCAGAATGTCTTTCCGCTCAAGAAGATTCCGCTGTTGTCCGACATCCCGCTCGACAAGACCATGGAAGAGGAGGAGTACCGCAGCGAGCTCAAGGTCTTGCGCACGCGCCTGCAGGAGCTGCACAACGTGGTGTATCGCAAGCGCATTCCCGTTGTCATTGCCTATGAGGGATGGGATGCCGCAGGCAAAGGCGGAAACATCAAGCGCATTACCTCCGCCCTCGACCCGCGTGGGTATCAGGTGATTCCCATCGCGAGTCCCGAGCCGCACGAGAAGGCGCGGCATTACCTGTGGCGCTTCTGGCAGCACGTGCCCAAGGCCGGTCACATCGCCATCTTTGACCGGACTTGGTACGGGCGCGTGATGGTCGAGCGCATCGAGGGGTTCTGTTCCGAGAACGACTGGATGCGTGCGTACAACGAGATCAACGAGTTCGAGAACGAGCTGGTGGAGGCTGGCACCGTATTGCTGAAGTTCTGGGTGCAAATCGACTCGGATACCCAGCTCGCACGCTTCACCGACCGGCAGAACACCCCCGAGAAGCAATGGAAGATCACAGACGAGGACTGGCGCAACCGCGAGAAGTGGGACCGGTACGAGACGGCGATCAACGAGATGCTGCAACGCACGAGCACGACCTTCGCGCCGTGGCATGTGCTCGAGTCCGTCGACAAGCGCTATGCACGCATCAAGGCCCTGCGCATCGTGGTGGATGCCATCGAGAAGGCGTGCGCGCACGTAGTGTAGAATCGTGGCAACGACGAGGAGGTATGAGATGAGCAAGAGCCATATGGTGCTGGAGCGCTGCCTCCTCATGCTCGCATGTGTCGCCTGCCTCGCGCTTGCACCTTGCTTTCCTGCTTGGGCCATCGAGGACGGCGACGATGCGATTGGCGCAGAGGATGCTGTGTCTCTCGATGCCGAGGAGGGGCTGGACATCATACTTGACGAGGACGGCTCGGCGGGTGACGTCGTGGTTCACGACGAGGGCGACACGGTGGTTGTGGAGGTCCTTCAGAAGGGAACGGTCGCAGACGTTGCGGCCGAGCAGGGCGACTCCGAGCTCATCGGCGAAGCGGGCGCCATCGAAGAGTCAGTCGCGTCTGACCCTGTCATTGCGGTCGAACAGCCCGTCGAGGAGCTCGAGGCACCCGATTCCGGACTCGGAGCTCAGGCCACGGGGTCGCCTCGCACCGTCGGCGCGAAGGCAACGACCAAGGCCAAGGCCGGTGCGAAGGTGCGCGGACCAAAGTCTGCGGGCGCCCTCAAGGTCAAGGGTGGCAAACTGGTGGACAAGAACGGCAAGGCAATCCAGCTCAGGGGTGTGAGCACCCACGGCCTTGCATGGTTTCCCGACTATGTCAACGACGCCTGCTTCAGGCAGCTGCGCACCGACTGGGGGGCCAACGTGGTGCGCCTTGCCCTCTACACGGAGGAGTATGGCGGCTATTGTGCGGGGGGCAACAAGGCCGATCTTCTCAAGCTGGTAAAGAAGGGCGTGCGCCTCGCCACAAAGAATGACCTCTACGTCATCGTGGACTGGCACATACTCTCCGATGGAGACCCCAACGCCCACGTCGCCGAAGCCAAGAAGTTCTTTGCGAACGTCTCGGCCACCTTCAAGAACAACAAGAACGTACTCTACGAAATCTGCAACGAACCCAACGGTGGCACCACCTGGGCACAGATCAAGAAGTACGCAAAGAAGGTCATTCCCGTCATACGCAAGAACGATTCCGACGCAGTCATCCTCGTGGGCACGCCCACGTGGTCGCAAGAGATCGACAAGGCGGCGGCGAGTCCGCTCAAGCAGAAGAACGTCATGTACACCCTGCACTTCTATGCAGCCACGCACAAGGATGACCTACGCAACAGGTTGGTCACCTGCGTGAGGGGCGGGCTGCCCGTCTTTGTAAGCGAGTTCGGCATCTGCGACGCGAGTGGCAATGGTGCCATCGACAAGGCATCGGCAAACTCGTGGATCACCACGATGAAGAGCCTCGGTGTTAGTTGGTGCATGTGGAGCCTGTGCAACAAGGCGGAGTCGGCATCGGCGCTGCAGAGTTCGTGCACCGCGACTTCCGGCTTCAGGACTGCCAACCTCTCGACCTCGGGGAAGTGGCTGCTCAAGGCGCTCAACGGCTCGCTTCCTGCTGGGTCGGACGCCTCAGCCACCGCGACAGGTGGCGCAAGCGCCTCATCAGGTAACGCCGGAGGTGGCTCGGCTGCCAAGGCAACGAGCTTCTCGTCGGGCAAGCTCGCATGCAAGATAAGGCGAACCGCCTCGTGGGACGCGGGCAACGGCAGGACCTGCCACCAGTACGAGCTGAGCATCACGAACAAAGGGGCCGCGCGTAGCTCTTGGTGTGTGACCGTCCCCTTCAGCAGGAGCATCGCATTCGTGAACGGTTGGAATGGGACGTATAAGGTAAAGGGTTCCAAGCTCACGATTCGGAGCATGGATTACAACGGTCGCCTCAAGAAGGGAGAGACCGTCACAGGCATCGGCTTCCAGGTTACGGCCAAAGGCGGCTTGAGCGTCAAACCCTAGGAACGGCGTAAGCGCTAGGTGCAGGCGGAACGCAGGTTGATAGGAGGACTGAGTTATGAGGATACGTACCCGTTACGTGGCAATCGGGGCGGCGACATTTGGTCTTGCCGTCGGCATCGGGGTCTCGGCGGTTCTGCGGGCGGTGCGCAAGCGTAGGCGACAAGTGCTCAACCGCAAGATGCGTCGTGTGATGGCGGACATCCTTCAGATGCGCGGCGAGGACTTTGTTTCTGGCGGTGAGTTGGGCAAATCGGTGTTTAGGCATCGCATCGACCAGCTTGACGACAAGCAACTTGCCGCGTTGTTCGCGCTGGTGGAGGTGGGGTACTTCATCAAGGCGTCGGGCATCGACCCGCTGCATCCGAGCAAGGAGCAGGTCAAGGATGCCATCGAGAAGTTCGCGCTCGAGAAGTGCCGCGCACCCCAGACGCGTGACGGCCTGCTCGCCGAGCTGGACACCTCCGATTCGTTTGCCGCCCTTACCGAAGCCTTCGGGGTTCTCGCGCGGTAGCGCGAGACGGTGGCAAGCCATGTTGACGGCACGAGAACGCTAGACGAAAGGGGCTCACATGAGCAAGAAGCTAGAGCTGTACTACTATCCTGAGTGCCCGTATTGCCAGCGGGTGCTTACGGCCATGCGGAAGAACCACTGGCAGGGCATCGAGCTCAAGAACATCCATGCCGACCCCGTGGCGGATGCGACGCTCGTGCGCGTCGGCGGCAAGCATCAGGTACCCTGCCTGTTCATCGACGGTCAGCCCATGTACGAGTCGCTCGACATCATCGCCTGGTTGGAGCGCGAGCTTGGTTGATGCCTCCACGTCGCTCTTTGGCTTCGAAGGGGCGCGCCTGCTCGACGCGCACGTGCACCTTGACTTCATGGACAATGCGCGCGAGGTCGCGCAGGACGCGTCCTCGCGCGGGCTGTGCCTCTTCGCAAACACCGTGACGCCCGATGGGTTTGTGCGAGCATCCGAGCTTGTGGGTGACCTACCCAACGTACGCGTGGGCTTGGGGATTCATCCGCGGTGGGTGGCGGATGGCGTTTGCGGAGAGGAAGAGGTGGCGCGCTGCATGGAGCTTGTTCCAACGACGCGGTGGGTTGGCGAGGTGGGGCTGGACTTCTCTGCCCGTTATACGCACGGCGATGCGCGAAAGCGGCAATTCGAGGCATTCGAGCAGGTCGTGCGTGCCTGTGCGCAGGTGGGAGGTCGCGTGTTGAGCATTCATGCGGTGCGTTCCGTTGCGATGGTGCTTGACGTGCTTTGCGATACGGGATGCAACGAGCGGTGTATCTGCATCTTGCATTGGTTCAGCGGTTCGACGGACGAGTTGTGGCGTGCGATTCGTGCAGGTTGCTGGTTCTCGGTCAACGAGCGTCAGGCGGGCGCGCGGCGTTCGAAGGAGCAGCTCAAGCTCATTCCCCCCGAGCGCATGCTGTTCGAGACCGACCTCCCGCCCGAGGAGGGGATGGTCTTCTCGGCGGGGGAGATTGAGTCGTCACTCGTGCGAGCGCGCGAACTATCGCGTCGTTTGAGCCGTCGCGGGTGATTGCTCAACACGGTTCTTGAAGGGCCCGTGGGGGATGGGCCCTCGCAGGTTGCCTGCGGGCGGCATGACGGGGGATGTTTCTCGATGACGCATGGTATGATGATGCACGTGGTCCCGCATTCCGCCGCAGAAGGAGCAGAGATGCCCATGCCCCACATCACAAAGATCGCCATCACCGGTGGTCCGTGCGCAGGCAAGACGTCAGCGCTCGGCAGCATTCGCAAGACGTTCTCGGACGGAGGTTACAAGGTCATTACCATACCCGAGCCTGCGACCGAACTCATCTCCAATGGGGTGACGCCTTGGGAGTGCTCCTCCGCGGAAGAGTACCAGCGCTGCCAGATGGAGATTCAGCTCACGCGCGAGGCCATGTACCTCCGTGCGGCACGCGGTATGAACGAGGAGAAGATTCTGCTCGTCTGCGATCGCGGCATGCTCGACAACAAGTGCTACATGACGTCGGAGGAGTTTGCGCGCGTCATCGCGGAGCTGGGGTGCACCGAGCAGGGGCTTCTGGGGAGCTACGATGCGGTGTTTCACTTGGTTTCTGCCGCGAAGGGAGCCGAGGAGTTCTTCTCGACGGAGAGTAATGGCATTCGCTACGAGACGCTCGAGGAGGCGGCGGCACTCGACGATCGCTTCATCGACGCATGGGCACCCCATCCTCACCTCTTTACGATTGGCAACGAGACAAACTTTGCCGACAAGCTCAATCGCCTCAACGCAATGATTGCCCGCTTCCTCACGTGGAAGCGTTCGTCGCGCTAAGAAAAGGCGCTTCCCGAAGGAAGCGCCCGGCACGTCGATGCCCAAAGACTAAAGCAGTTCTTTGATGGCCGCCTCGACCTCGTCCATGCTCGCCGTGGGCTCGAAGCGGGCGACGAGCTTGCCTTCGCGGTTCACGAGGAACTTGGTGAAGTTCCAGCGGATGTAGGCCTTGTCTCCGTACTTCTTGTTGTTCGCCTTGGAGAACGTCTCGAGTGCCTTGTTCTTGATGCCCTTGCCGAAGCCGACGAAGGGCTTCTCGGTCGCGAGGGCGGCGAAGAGGGGGTCTGCGGTCTCGCCGTTGACGTCGATCTTCTTGAACTGGGGGAATTCGGTGCCGAACTTGAGCGTGCAGAACTGTGTGATCTCCTCGTCGGACTCCGGTGCCTGGTTGGCGAACTGGTTGCACGGGAAGTCGAGCACCTCGAAGCCCTGCTCGCGATATGCGGCGTAGATGCGCTCGAGGTCGTCATACTGTGGGGTGAAGCCGCAACCTGTGGCGGTGTTCACGATGAGCAGGACTTTGCCGGCATATTGGCTCAGCGAGACCTCGCTGCCGTCCTTTGCGGTGACCGTGTAGTCGAAGTAGCTCATGGTGGGTCCTTTCTCCCAATTGAATAGTGCACAAAACAATTGTACACAATGCAAACAGGAGAAGTCAAGCACTTCTGGCGTCTGGTTCCGGAGGTCGTGACGACGCCTACGTCAATTCGCGACGCTGGTAGAGTCCGTCATCGTGAAATCCGAGGCTGCGATAGTAGGCGCGCGTGCCCACCGCACTGATGACGCGGATGGCGACAAATCCGTGCGACCGTGCGTCATCGCAAGCGCGCTCGACGAGCTGGCGTCCCAGTCCGGCGTGCTGGGCACCTCCTGCCTCTGTGCTTCCGATGCCCGCCACGCGCCCGTACACATGTACCTCGCGGATCATGGCGACGTCGCCGCTCGTGGGCAGCGACAGGCGCAGAAAGCCGGCGATGCGCTGGTCGGCCGTCACCCACTGCAGGAACCTCTCGCTGCTTACCGTCGTGCGATAGGGGACGCATTGCAGTTGCAGGTCGGTCACGGTGACGTCACCGGTGGCGACCTCACGCATGCGAATCTCAAGTACCTCGTCACGCCGTGCTTCGAGGCTTCGCTCGACCATCTGGCGGAGGTTGGTCTTCTTGTTTCCCGCCACGATGTCGGTGGAGGAGATGTCGCGAATCATGCGCGAGATGCGTGTGTATGCGGGCGTGGCGAGTACGTCGTCCGCAAGGAGCGAGACGAGCTCGTCCTCGGGGTAGGGAGCCCAGTCTCCTGCGCTATACGCCCTGCCCAACCTAGAGCTCTCCACGAGGCAGCAGGGATACAGTTTGACCTCGTCGGGCAGGAACCGATCGTCCGATACGAGGCGCAGGTAGTCCTCGCGGTCGCGTTGTGGCGTGGAGCCTAGGAGGTTCGCCATCATGTGTACCTGAATCTTGTAGCCGAACCTCCGCAGCGTGGCAAACGCTGTGGCAATCTGCCCTACGCTCACACGGCGCTCGTTGGCCTGCAGTATGCGTTCGTCGAGGCTTTGCAAGCCCATTTGAATCTTGGTGCAACCCAGGTGCCGCATCGTGTGAGCGCTCTCGTCATCGATGAGGTCAGGGCGCGTCTCGATGGTGAGGCCCACGACTCGATGGGCTGCCGTCTCGTTCAGGCGTTGCTGGTGCTCAAGCCGATCGAACGTCATCTGCTGCCACTGTGCGACCTGCGTCCACGAAGGGCCATCGATCTGCGTGCGAATCGCCTCGTTGTACGTGCAGACACCCTCACAGATGGCTCGTTGCAGCTCGTGGGTGCGATGCGCCAGTTCGTTGACATCGTACGTCAGCCCTGCTGCACGATACCGGCGATCTCGCTCCTCCGGGGCATCTCCAGCCACGGCCGGTCCGTCATACTCGTTGAGCGCGCGGAAGAGCTCGTGGACGAACCACACTTGGTATGGCTCGGGGTAGTCGCTCCAGGTGCCGCCCAGGACGATGAGCTCGACCTTGTCGGTGACGTGGCCCATCTCTGCGAGCGCCGTGATGCGCGAGCGAACCTGTAGGTACGGGTCGAAGAAGTTGCGCTCGGCACGCTGACAGGCGGGTTCGTCGTGCAGGTAGCTCTTGGGCATGCGGATGTCGTTGGGGCAGTAGAGGCAGTCGCTCGAGCAAGGCCAGGGCTTGGTGATCACCGTGACGGTTGCTACGCCCGATGCGGTTCGCCGTGGCTTCATGCGCAGGATGCGCAGCAAGGCCGCCTCGGTCTTCTCGTCCACGTTCCACGCTGCCCAATGCTGAGAATCGCGCGCCTTGACGCCGAGGTAGTAGGGGAGCAGACGACGCTTGGCGATGCGTCGGCGTGCGTCGTGTGCGGCTCGGTTATGCCGACGGAGCAGCTTCGAGAGCCAGGCCTCGTCGACGGACGTGCCCGTGCGCAGAGCTTCGATGAGTTCAATGAGTGCGTCTTCCATGACACCACATTATACTTACTTGACGGAAAGGCGGTAGGTGGAGGTGCTGTGACGTGGATAAGGTCTTTGCGCGAGCGATGAGTGAGCTCACGACGGACTTCTACCGGCGCGTCAGCACGTCGTTCTCGGCCACGCGGCAGTCTGCGTGGACGGGTTGGTGCGAGCTCTGCGACCGCCTGTCCCTCGACGCGTCTCCACGGCTGCGCGTGCTCGACGTCGCGTGCGGGAACCTGCGCTTCGAGCGCTTCTTGTGCGAGCGCGTTCCCAGCGTGGAGACGTGGGCGTACGACAACTGCGAGGAGCTGGTGGGGGAGTGCCCGACCCAGGTCCACTACACCTGCGCAGACGTTGCACAGGCGCTGCTCGCGGGCTCGGACCCGCTGCACTCCGCCCCTCCCTGCGACCTTGCCGTCGCCTTCGGCTTCATGCACCATCTTCCGCTCGAGGAGCAGCGGCTTGCCCTGTTGCGCCTGCTTGGCTCCCACACCCGCAAGTGCGGCAAGGTGGTGGTGACGTTCTGGCAGTTTGCCGACGACGAACGCCTGCGCGCGAAGGCACGGCCTGCTCCCGGTGGCGGCGCGCACGACTACCTCCTCGGCTGGCAAGACGAGCCCGATGTATGGCGCTTCTGTCATCATGCGACCGAGGAGGAGGTTGATCGGCTGGTCGCTAGGACGTCGGACCAGATGCGCGAGCTTGCGCGCTTCTCCGCCGACGGGCGCTCGGGCAGGCTCAACCGCTATGTGGTGCTCGAAGTGGAGTGAATCCCTCGTTCGGCTGTCCAAGGCAATCAGAATCTTGCCTGCCGCAACGTCGGGCTTCCTCTTCCGAGCTGGGTCTCCGTGTTGTCAAGCGCTCACTCGTCGCCTTCATCGATGCCGTCCAAGACGGCTGCGATGGCATCCTCGTCGTACCCCAGCTCGCGCATGCGCACGAGAACGTCCTTGCGGGTCTCCTTTCGGCCCTCCTTGCGGCCCTCCTTGCGCGCCCAGCGCTGCCCCTCGTGGAGTATATCGTTGTACTCCATGCGTGCCTCCAAGTACTTTTCGTAGGCGCGCTTGAGCTCGGGGTCTCCCATGGCGAGCTTGTAGCGTTCCGCGAACTCTTGGATGTTCTCGAACCGTTCCATGACCCGCTCCATCTCGTGGTCGTCGCTGTACCCGTCCGCGAGGAGGTAGAGCCACGCCAGCGCCTCGTCGTCGGCCATCTCCTCGCTGTTTGCAGTATAGACCTTTCTCACCTTGTCGAGCTCCGCGACCACGTACAGCGTCCGGTCGGTTCCATCTTCGAACTTGTTGGCGGACCCGTCGCCATGCTTCCAGCGGATGCGCCCAACGCTCAGGAAGGAGTCTCCCTCGAACATCTTCCACCCGTCTATGAGGATGATGACGATCACCTGCGGAAGGTCGCTGTAATCGTCGGCCGCACCCCTGGGCGTGCCCTCGCATAGCAACTTGGACGCGTAGAACAACGCCTTGTTGTCCACGTTGACGCGCTCCCGCTGCGCCTCAAGGTCAACCGTGGTCCCCTCCTCGGACACGATGACCACGTCCGCCCGCGAAGTACGCATCTCGATGCCACCTGGACTCGCTGCGTCTGCTCGCAGCTCGTCAATCTTCCCGATCTGGCCGAGACCCGCGCGGCGCAGTATCGCGTTTGCGAGCGATCGCGTCACCTCCTTCGAGTCCTGCCGTCCGAAGATCCACAGGAACGCCTCGTTGAAGAGCGGCGATATGCGCAGTCCCGCCTGCACCTCGCCTTCCTGCGGGCCGATCGCCGCCGCCGCGTTGCTCGCAAGGGCCCTTCTCTCGTGTGTCTTACTCATGTTGCCTCCCATCCTTTGACTTTGATACGGGAGGCGCACACTAGCACACCTACGTTGCACGTAGTTCCCCGCTAGCAGACAGCAATTTCCCGGATATTTGCACCATTGCAGGTAAACACGCCTGTTTCGGAATGCGCCCCATTGACCTTAGAATTTGCTGTAGTTTGGTCACCCAGGGGCTACCCCGAGTGACCGATGCCCAGTGACTGCCGATTAGAAGATTATGTTGAGCAGCAGCGTGGCCACGACGATGCCCACGGCGGGCGGGTCGATGTGGGTCGAGCAGTCCTCGTTGAAGTACTTGGCGAACACCAGGTAGACGTGGTTGGAGATAAGGGCGAAGACGCAGGCGATGGGGATGTTGCCGCCGGTGAGGGTGAGGGCGGTCCCCACGACGGCGGTTATCTGGTGCGTGGTGGGCACCTTCTGCCCGTCGCCCGCGTAGCCGAAGAACAGCAGCGCGGCAGAGATGGAGAAGCCCACGCCGTAGAAGTCGGGACCCGCCTCGCGCAGGATGAAGCCGAACACGGTGGCGACGGCCAGGCAGTTGACGGTCTGGAACACCCAGTACTGCCAACCCTGCTCACGATAATAGTCGGTCGCCTCAGGGGCCCACTTGCGACCGTTGCTCAGGGTGAGGCGCACAATGACGCCCAAGATGATGATGGCCGACGCGCCGGCGTCCGTGGGAAGGCCGATGAAGGTGAAGAGCGAGAACATGAGGTAGCCCAGGGCAGCAGCCGCGCCGCCCACGAGCATGATGCCGGTGTCGTGCAGGAAGATGAGCGAGCGCGTGATGTCCCATCCCCTGATTTTGTCTGGGTATTTGCGGGCGGCGACGGCAGTGGCGACGGCCGAGCCATTGAAGATAATGGCAGGCAGAAGCAGCATGTTGAGCACCGAATCGCCAAGGAGCGTCGGCTCCACCCCCGCGGCCTTGAGGGTGTACACGACGATGCCGGCGAACCCGGTGCAGATGAACGTCTGGATGCCACCGAACATCGCGCCTAGGATTCCCACGCCAAAGGCAAATACCACGAGGAATGGGTCGAAGAACATGCTAACCTCCTATGCATCATTTGGATAACGTGTTCAGTGTGCCAGACAATGATGGTACAGGCACCGCCATGTCCCGTGCTTTTCGTTAAATGGTTTCTATTGGGAGTAACCTCCTTCCATTTTCGTGCGAGTCGCGTATCATAGGGCAACCATTTGGAGAGGAGAAAGCATGGGCAAACAGCTCTTGTCGGGCAATGAGGCCATCGCGCAGGGTGCGTGGGAGGCCGGAGTCGAGGTGGGCACCGCATATCCGGGCACGCCCTCGACCGAGACGCTCGAGAACTTGGTAAAGAAGCCGGACGTCTATTGCGAATGGGCGCCCAACGAGAAGGTCGCGCTCGAGGTAGGCCTCGGTGCGTCGATCGGTGGTGTGCGCACGCTCGTCACCATGAAGCACGTGGGAGTCAACGTTGCTGCCGACCCGCTGCTCAGCTCGTCAAACACGGGTGTGGGTGCGGGTTTGGTGCTGCTGGCCGCCGACGATCCGTCGTGCTACAGCTCGCAGAACGAGCAGGACAGCCGACACTATGCGGCTTTCGCGCGCATTCCGTGCCTTGATCCGTCCGACTCTCAGGAGGCTTACGAGTTCGCGCAACGTGCCTTCGAGGTCTCTGAGGAATTCGATACGGTGTGCATGCTGCACGAGACCATGCGCATCGCGCACACGCGCACCATGGTAGAGGTCGCGGGCACGCGTACGCAGAGGAGTCCGCTGCCCTACGAGTCGCGTCCCCAGAAGTTCGTGATGATGCCGGCCAATGCCGTGCGCCGCACGCTCGTCACCAACGAGCGCGAGGACGCACTGGTGGCATGGGCGGAGGAGTGTGACCTCAACCGTGTGGAGCTGCGCGACCGCTCCGTGGGCATCGTGGTCTCTGGTGCGCTGTACGCCCATGTGCGCGAGGCCCTGCCCGACGCGTCCGTCCTCAAGTTGGGCGTCTCGTGGCCGCTGCCTCCGGCGAAGCTGGCTGAGTTTGCCGCAAAGGTCGAGAAGCTCTATGTGGTGGAGGAGGCCTGCACCTACTTCGAGACGCGCGTTCGCGCTCTGGACATCGAAGTCAGCGAACCTCCCGCAGGGCGTCTCCCGCGCTCGGGAGAGGTGACGAGTGCACACATCCGCGCCGCGTTCGGCGTTGCCGCTCCAGCCCACATCGATCCCGCTGAGGGCCTGCCCCCGCGTCCGCCCGCGTTCTGCGCGGGATGCCCGCACCGCCTGGTGTTCTGCGAGCTGCGTCGCCTCAAGGCAATCGTCATGGGCGACATCGGTTGCTATACGCTTGGCGCGGTAGCCCCGTACAGCGCGACGGACGCCGTCATCGACATGGGGGCGTCGCTCTCAATGGCGCACGGCATGGAGCTGGCGGGCGCAGCCGACCGGTCGAAGCGTCCCGTAGTGGGGGTCATCGGCGATTCGACGTTTGCGCACTCGGGCATCACGAGCCTGTTGGGCACCGTCTATAACGGGGGTACCGGCACGCTCTGCATCCTCGACAACCGCACCACGGCGATGACGGGCACGCAGGGCAATCCCGTCAACGGCGTCACGCTGACGGAGCAGGCGGCGCGCCTCAGCCCGCTTGACGTGCCCGCTGGCAAGCAGCTCGACCTTGTTGCGCTGTGCCGCGCCATGGGCATTGAGGACGTGCGCCTCGTGGACGCCCAGGACCTCAAGGCCGTGCGCACGGCACTCAAGGAGGCGACCAAGGCGACGGAGAGGCTCTCGGTCATCGTGTTCAAGTCGCCGTGCCGCCTCGTGGATCGCACGCGCAAGCCCATGCCGACCATTCGCGACTGTCGTCGCTGTGGTACGTGCATTCGCATCGGCTGTCCGGCTCTTGGCAAGGACGAGACGGGACATCCCGTCATCGACCCCACGCAGTGCATCGGCTGTGGCCAGTGCGCCCAGTCCTGTCCGTTCGGTTGCATCATTGAGGAGGGCTAGCCATGCCGCATGACACTTCCGCCGTCGCCGACGTCAACGTTACCGGCGAGCGCATTCAACTCGACCGTACCCTCACCATCCTGCTTGTGGGCGTTGGTGGTCAGGGAACAATCCTTGCGGGAAACATCTGTGCCATGTGCGCCGCCGAGGCGGGACTCGACGTGAAGGTCTCCGAGATTCACGGCATGAGTCAGCGTGGCGGGTCCGTATCGACCGTCATCCGGGTGGGCAACAAGGTGGAGTCCATGGTGTGCGACCCGGGCTGTGCCGATGTTGTGGTCGCCTTCGAGGCGGTCGAGGCCTTGCGTGCGCAGCACTTCCTGCGTGAGGGCGGCTCGATGTTCGTGAACGACGAGCAGATCGTGCCCGTCTCGGTGAGCATCGGCAACGCCACGATGCCTGCCGACGCACGCGAGAGGCTCGAGGGCATTGGTGCGCATCTCATCCCGGCTGGCCAGATTGCCCGCGACGCGGGGAGTCCTCGCTCTACGAACGTGGTTCTCGTGGGCGCGATGTCCACCGCACTGCCTTTCGCGCGTGAGGTGTGGGAAGATGCCATTGCCAAGCGCGTTCCCGCCAAGACCATCGAAGCCAACCTCGAAGCGTTTTCCCGCGGTCGTGCAGCTGTTGCCTAACGGCTTGAGTGAAGCCGGGACGGTTGCCGCAAGGGGGCCGTCTCTCAAGGCACAAAAGGCCACGGAGGGGACCATCCCCTTCGTGGCCTTTTGGTCGTTTGTGTGCCGAATGTGGGTTATTTTTCATCGACGCAAGAAATCTAACACAATCTGACTTAGATTATGTATACAATCTCACGGCAGGGGAATACTTCTCATCGTAAAGAACCTACGTGCCTCACGTAAGAGACGAAAGGACTCACATTATGGCAAAGATTCTTGGTATTGACCTTGGAACCACCAACTCGGCCATGGCAGTGCTCGAGGGCGGCGAGCCCACGATCATCGTCAATGCCGAGGGTGACCGCACCACCCCGTCCGTCGTCGGATTCCGCTCTGACGGCGACCGCATCGTGGGCAAGGCTGCAAAGAACCAGGCAGTGACCAATCCCACCAACACCGTCTTCTCCATCAAGCGCTTCATGGGCCGCCGTTACGATGAGGTCAGCTCCGAGCTCAAGACCGTGCCGTATAAGGTCAAGTCCGGCACCGGCAGCCGTGCCGTGGTGGAAATCAGCGGTGAGGACTTCACTCCCGAGCAGATCAGCGCCATGATTCTCTCCAAGATGAAGGCCGACGCCGAGAAGTACCTGGGCGAGAAGGTCACCGACGCCGTCATCACCGTGCCGGCTTACTTCAACGATGCTCAGCGCCAGGCCACCAAGGACGCGGGCAAGATTGCCGGCCTCAACGTACAGCGCATCGTTAACGAGCCCACGGCTGCGGCACTGGCCTATGGCCTGGACAAGAAGGACATCGACCAGAAGGTCTTGGTCTTCGACCTTGGCGGTGGCACCTTCGACGTCTCGCTGCTCGACCTCGCCGACGGTGTCGTGGAGGTTCTTGCCACCAACGGCGACAACCACCTCGGTGGAGACGACTGGGACCAGAAGGTCATCGACTGGCTGGCCGACAAGTTCCAGGCCGACAACGGCATCGACCTGCGCAAGGACCCCATGGCCCTGCAACGCCTCAAGGAGGCTGCGGAGAACGCGAAGAAGGAGCTCTCCAGCGCTCAGCAGGCTCAGGTCAACCTGCCCTTCATCACCGCTGACGCGACCGGTCCAAAGCACCTTGACTACACGCTGACGCGCGCCGAGTTCGAGCGCATTACGCGTGACCTGCTCGACCGCTGCAAGGGTCCTGTTACCAAGGCCCTCCATGACGCTGGCGTCTCCATCTCCGAAGTCAACGAGGTCATTCTCGTGGGTGGCTCCAGCCGTATGCCCGCCGTACAGAACCTCGTGAAGCAGATTACCGGCAAGCAGCCCAACATGTCCGTGAACCCGGACGAAGTCGTGGCCGACGGCGCTGCGGTGCAGGGTGGCGTGCTCACGGGCGACGTTGAGGGCATCCTGCTGCTTGACGTTACCCCGCTGTCGCTCGGCGTCGAGACGATGGGCGGCATCATGACCAAGATGATCGACCGCAACACCACCATCCCCACGTCCAAGACCGAGGTGTACTCCACCGCTGCCGACAACCAGACCTCCGTCGAGATTAACGTGCTCCAGGGCGAGCGCGAGATGGCTCGCGACAACAAGAGCTTGGGCAAGTTCAACCTTACCGGCATCCCTGCGGCTCGTCGTGGCGTGCCCCAGATCGAGGTGACGTTCGACATCGACGCCAACGGCATCGTCAAGGTTACCGCGCGCGACAAGGGCACGGGCAAGCAGCAGCAGATCACCATCTCCGGATCCACGGCGCTTTCTGACGAGGAAGTCGATCGCATGGTGCGTGACGCCGAGTCCCACGCCGAGGAGGACAAGGCAAAGAAGGACGAGATTGAGGTTCGCAACCAGACCGACAGCTTGGCTTACAGCACCGAGCAGACTCTCAACGAGTTGGGCGACAAGGTGCCTGCGGCCACCAAGTCTGAGGTCGAGTCTGCCTTGGCAGACGCCAAGAAGGCCCTCGAGGGTAGTGACGTAGAGGCCATCAAGGCCGCGAGCGAGCGTCTGCAACAGGCTGGCTACAAGCTTGCCGAGATTGTGTACTCCGACCAGCAGGCGGCGACCTCTGGCCAGGGCGGCGTAAACGCCCAGCCCGGTGGCGACGACGTGGTGGACGCCGACTACGAGGTAGTGGACGAGTAGGCGACCAACGATGTCCGGATTCGAAGAGATTCGCAACAACGACGAGAAGGGTGAGGGCGACATGAAGGTACCGATTGACGATACGTCGTCCGAGCCCGAGTTCGACGAGGAGGCCATGGTCGAGGCCGCGATTCGTGCGGGTGAGCAGGCTGCCGAGGAGGAGCTTGCCGCGCAGGGAGACGAGGAGCTCAACAAGACCAAGGCCGAGCGTGACGAGCTGTACGAGCGCCTGGACGAGGCGACCACGCAGGTAGACGCTGCCAAGAAGGAAGCCCAGGATGCGGTTGACCGTCTGGCACGTCTGCAGGCAGACTGGGAGAACTTCCGTCGTCGCATGGCGCAGGAGCGCGAGGTCGAGCGCCAGCGTGCGGCAGAGAGGCTCGTCATGGGCCTGCTGCCCGTGCTCGACGACATGGAGCGTGCGGTCGACCATGCCCGCCAGACGGGGACCGACTCCGAGCAGTTCAGCCAGTTCGTGGACGGCGTGAGCCAGGTGCACGACAAGATGGTTGGCGTGCTTGCCAAGGATGGCGTCGAGGTCATCGATCCGGCGGGGGAGCCGTTCGAGCCGTTGTCGCACCAGGCGGTCGGGCGTGAGGAGAATCCCGACGCCTACGACGAGACGGTCGCTCAGGTCTACCAGCGCGGATACCGTATGGCCGGCAAGGTCATTCGCCCCGCCATGGTCACCGTCACCTTCGGAGGACCGAAGCGTCCTGTGGAGGCTGGTGACGAGGAGAGTGCTCAGGACGCCTAAGGGTTGAGGCGCGAAGGTTGTCCGAAGGCAAGGGGGACATACCTCGCAGAGGTGTGTCCCCCTTGCGCAAGGTAGGGTCAGAAGGTAGAAGGGGGCGAAGCCACAATGCCAGGAAAGAACTATTACGACGTGTTGGGGGTTAAGCGCGACGCCACCCAAGATGAGATAAAGAAGGCATTCCGCAAGCTTGCCGCGCAGTATCACCCCGATGCCGGTGGTGACGAGGCGAAGTTCAAGGAAGTCAGCGAGGCCTACACGACGCTCTCCGACGAGAAGAAGAAGCGCGAGTACGACCAGATGCTGTTGTTCGGCGGCATACCGGGAGCTGACTTCGGAGGCTCGGGCGGCCGTGGCCGCTATGCCACCAACGTTGACTTCTCGCAGTTCTCCGACATCTTTGGAGGAGCCTCAGGCGGTGACAATCCGTTCGGCGATGTCTTCTCGTCCATCTTTGGCGGCGGGGCAGCGGGTGCCCAGCAAACGCGTCCGACGAGGGGAAGCGACCTCAACACCACCATCGAGCTGCCGTTCTTCGACGCGTTCAACGGTGCGACGCGCAAGGTGACGTATCGCATTCCGTCGACGGGCGAAAGCCAGTCCATCACCGTCAAGATTCCGGCGGGTGCCGTGGACGGTGGCAAGTTGCGGCATCGCGGATATGGTGAGTACGGCACCAACGGGGGCGAGCGTGGCGATTTGGTGGTCACCACGAAGGTGCTCGACGACGAGGTGTTCAAGCGTGATGGCGCTGACGTGTGCATGGAGCTTCCCATCTCCATGTACGATGCTGCGCTGGGAGCCTCCATTGATATTCCGACGCCCAAGGGCAAGAAGCTTCGACTGAAGGTTCCTGCCGGCACGCAGAACGGGAAGCGGTTCCGCTTCCGGGGCGAGGGCGCCCCGGACGTGCGCAAGCGTTCCGAGACCGGTGCCCTGTACGTCACGATCAACGTGCAGGTGCCCACAAACCTCTCTGCCGATGAGGCAGCGACGCTTGAGCGCCTGCGCTCGGCCGATAGGCGTACCTACGGGTACCGAGGGGACGTGAGCGGCAATGCCCGGTAACGATGCTGAGGTTCGCAACAAGCCGCTGTACATGATCAGCGTTGCCGCCGAGCTGACGGGCATGCATCCGCAGACGCTGCGTGTCTACGAGCAGAAGGGCCTCGTGAACCCGGGGAGGTCGCGTGGCAACACGCGCCTCTACTCACAGGCGGACATCGAGCGCCTCAACCTCATCAGCAAGCTCACCGACGAGGGCATCAACTTGGCTGGTGTGGTGCGCATCCTCGACATGCGGGAGCGTCAGATGGAGTACGAGAGCCTCGTGGATGAGCTGCGTGCTCGCGTGCGCGAGCTCGAGGATGAGGTGCACGAGTATCGCATGCGCGAGCGGATCACGGCACTTGCGCGCTACGATGGCGCGGGACCCGAGCAGGTGCTGCGCGGGCTTCTTGCCAAGGCGGCAGAGTAAACACGTGAATGGGGCGGGCCAAAGGCTTCAGGTGTCTTTGGCCCGTCTTCCCATCTGGCGATGACGCCAAATCTACTATATGAAGACTTAGATTTTCGTATATGCATTCACTTAATGGGGAATACTTCTCGTGGAAAACAGACGTGAACAGGAGGTACTACCTATGCGAATGGACAAGCTCTCTGTCTCGGCAGCGGAAGCGCTGCAGGCGGCAATGGGCATCTCCGCCGACGCGGAGGCAGCTGCCGTCGACAACATTCACATGCTCAAAGCGTTGCTCGAATCGGGCGAGCGCAACATCAGTGCGCTCATCGAGCGCGTCGGCGCCGATCCGCGACGCATCGCCAAGGAGGTCGACGAGGCGATTGCCCGCGCTCCCAAGGTGAGCGGGGACAACGCCCAGGTGGGCATGACCAACGAGATGATGCGCATGATGAACGCGGCCGAGAAGCTTGCGGCCGATTTGGGCGACTCGTACGTGACGAGTGAGCATCTGCTGTGCGCGTTGGCCGACTCCAAGGACCAAGCGGGAACGATACTCAAGTCCATGGGAGTCACGGGCAAGCGTGTTCGTCAGGTGTACGAGGAGTTGCGCGGCGACGACCGCGTCACCTCGCAGGACGCAAAGGCGCAGTTCAAGGCGCTCGAGCAGTACGGTCGCAACGTTACCGACCTTGCTCGTCAGGGCAAGCTCGATCCGGTCATCGGTCGCGTGGAGGAGATTCGCCGCACCATCCAGGTGCTCAGTCGTCGCACGAAGAACAACCCCGTACTCATCGGTGAGCCGGGCGTGGGCAAGACGGCTATCGTAGAGGGCCTTGCCGAGCGCATCGTTGCCGGCGACGTTCCCTCCACCCTGCGCGACAAGGACATCGTCGAACTCGACATGAGCGCGCTTGTCGCGGGTGCCAAGTATCGAGGTGAGTTCGAGGACCGGCTCAAGAGCGTGCTGAAGGAGGTTAGCAAGGCCGACGGGCAGGTCGTCCTCTTCATCGACGAGCTGCACACCATCGTCGGTGCGGGTGCCACCGAGGGTTCGATGGACGCGGGGAACATCCTCAAGCCCGCTTTGGCACGCGGAGAGCTGCATGCCATCGGTGCCACGACGCTTGACGAGTACCGCAAGTACATCGAGAAGGACCAGGCCCTCGCACGCCGCTTCCAGACGGTCTTCGTTGCCGAGCCCACCGTGGAGGACACCGTCTCCATCCTGCGTGGACTCAAGGAGAAGTACGAGCAGCATCACCGCGTGCGCATCACCGACGCGGCGCTCGTCTCGGCCGTTGACCTCTCCGATCGTTATATCTCCGAGCGCTTCCTGCCCGACAAGGCCATAGACCTCGTCGACGAGGCGGCGAGTCGCCTTCGCATGGAGCTCGACTCCATGCCCTCCGAGATCGATGCCGTTGACCGCAAGCTCACTCAGATGCAAATAGAGGAGCAAGCGCTCATGAAGGAGGACGACGATGCCTCAAAGGAGCGCCTGGATAACCTGCGCAAGGACATTGCCGCCACGCAAGAGAAGCTCGTCGGCATGAAGGCGAACTGGGAGAACGAGAAGGGTGCCATCGACCGCGTTCAGGAGCTCAAGGCACAGATCGAGGAGGCCAACGCCGAGTCCGAGCGTGCCGTCCGCGATGGCGACCTCGTGCGCGCCTCCGAGCTACGCTACTCCACGATTCCGGGCCTCCAGCGTCAGTACGACGAGGCGCAGGCTTCGCTCGAGCAGCGTCAGGCCGCAGGCAAGCTCCTCAACGAAGAGGTGACCACGGACGAGATCGCCGAGGTCGTGAGCAGTTGGACGGGCGTGCCGGTGTCGAAGATGATGCAGGGCGAGATGGACAAGCTACGTCACCTGGAGGACGAGCTTCACAAGCGTGTCGTGGGCCAGGACGACGCCGTTAACGCCGTCGCGTCCGCCGTGCGCCGCAGTCGTGCGGGTCTCAGCGACCCGAATCGTCCCATCGGCAGCTTCTTCTTCCTTGGCCCGACGGGTGTGGGAAAGACGGAGCTTGCCAAGGCCCTGGCCGAGAGCCTCTTCGACGACGAGCGTGCCCTCGTGCGCATCGACATGTCTGAGTACATGGAGAAGCATGCCGTTGCGCGCCTGATCGGTGCCCCTCCGGGATACGTGGGCTACGACGAGGGTGGCCAGCTTACCGAGGCGGTACGTCGCCGTCCATACAGCGTCATCCTGCTCGACGAGATGGAGAAGGCGCATCCGGACGTATTCAACGTGTTGTTGCAGCTGCTTGATGACGGGCGTCTGACCGACGGGCAGGGCCGCGTGGTGAGCTTCAAGAACACCATCGTCATCATGACGAGCAACGTCGGTTCGCAGTTCATAGCTGCCGCGAACGCGACGACGGACCCGGACGAGGTGCAGCGGCAGGTCAACGACGCTCTGCGCCAAACCTTCAAGCCCGAGTTCCTCAACCGCATCGACGACGTGGTGGTGTTCCATGCGCTTGGATTGGGGGACATCGAACGCATCGTGGACATCCAACTCGCTGATGTGCGCGCCCGCTTGGAGAAGGAGCGCATCGCCCTCGTGCTGACGCCCGCTGCCGTGCAGTCGCTTGCGTTCGACGGGCTCGACCCGGTGTATGGCGCTCGGCCGCTCAAGCGACTCATTCAGCGCCAGGTGGTCGACAACGTTGCCAACCTCATCATCTCGGGTGAGGTCGGTGAGGGAGACACCGTATGCGTGGACGTTGGCGCTGACGATCGCCTGTTTGCGGTGCGTGACGATGCGCCGTACGTGGAGAGCCTCATCGAGGACTAGACGTCGAAGGCTCGGCCCAGCCGTGGGACTGGCGGTCCATGGGGGATGCCCTCCATGGACCGCCCCTTAAAGGCGGGCCACGAAGGACAAGGGTTGGCGTGGTATTGAGGCGACGTTCGGTTGAGCTCGACAACATTCCTCCCGAGGTGGCAAATGGGTTTGGGTGTTGGGAGCTGCGCCATGACCGGAGGCACCGTTTGCGTTACACTCTCTCCATTGGAGGTGTGTGGTGAGCGATTTTATCCCCATAGACGACATCGAATCTGAGGCGGACCCCAAGAACCCCGAGGAAGGGTTCGTTCCTCAAGTGATAGCGGACGATCCGGACTTAGGTGACGGATCAACAAGCCGAGAGGGCTACAACGTCGCCTCGTGGCGATTGCATACGCTCAAGGAGGACTCCCTTGTCGGCATGACAGAGTATGAGGGGGATGACCGCCGCTCGCGCAAGGCACGCCGCGCGCAGCAGGCTTCACGTGACGCCCGCAGCGAGGAGGAGCGCGTCGCGCGCCGTCGCAAACGCGTGAGGACGGGTGTTGTGTTCGTGCTCATCCTCGTGGTAGTCGCGAGTGTTGCGGCGACCTATGCCTTGGAGCTCTGGGGTGGCAGGTCTGTTCCCAATGTTGAGGGCCTTACTGAGGCGCGTGCGGTTGAGTTGCTGGAAGAGAAGGGCTTCTCCACAACGGTTGACACCGCGCCTGCAGACCTGCTGGAAGGACGCGTGGTCGAGTTTAGCCCCGGCGTAGGTGCGCGGCTGGAGGAGGGGTCGACGGTCGCTCTCGTTATCGGTACGAGTCGCATCATCCCCGACGTTGTGGGTAGCACGCAGAAGAAGGCCGCGGAGGAGCTTGCGGGTGCCGGCGCTACCAAGGTGCGGGTGGAGCCGAAGGTTACGCGCGAGGGGGAAGAGGGCATCGTTCTAGAGGTGAGGCCCGCCGTAGGTTCGGTGTTCATGAGCACTGAAGAGATCGTCCTCGTCGTCTCTCAGTTGCCTCGTGTGCCTGACGTCTCCGGCATGGACGAGAAGCATGCCCTCGAGGCCTTCGAACAGGTTGGACTTCCCGTCAAGGTCGTCTATGAGCGTGGTACGGCGGATGAGCGGTTCAAGGTAATACGGACCGAGCCACCCATCGGCGAGCGCGTCGAGGCCGATGAGGAGGGCACCTTGGTGATGGGGGAGGTCCTCATCAATCCGGTTCGCGTTGAGGACTACTTTGATGTGACCCTGCCGGAGGCCCAGCCGTTCTTGGCAAGCGAAGGCTATGAGCTCAAGGCGAGCGCAAAGGCAGAGGGCAATCACACCATCGCACGGTTCGAGAGTCCCAACGACGCGCGAATTGCGTTTCTTGCCGAGCCCTGGACGCATGTGGCAGACGTTGCAAACGGCATCGCGGCAGATGCGATTGGGCCGAAGTCGCGAGTCGAGGGCGTGCGCTTCGTCGTTGAGGTCAACCGTGAGCCAATAGCGGGCGTGGCTCCAGCGAAGGGGACGCAGGCGCAAGGCGAATCCGAGCAAGAGGTCGAGCAGCCCTCGATTGACCCGACGAAGACAAGCTCGAAGGGTCTTGCGTTGCTTGGCTTACAGAGTGCCCCCATAAACGAAGAGACGGCGCGTGCCGTCATGGAAGTGTGCGGACTTGACGGTATGCTTGGCTCCTGCACGAATGCGAGCATCACGCTGCCGCCAGACGTAGAGAGGGGCGGCCACACGGTCTTTTGTTGCTATGGCGAGTTAGGCGAGCATGTTTGGACGGTGTTGCTGGCAAATCCGACGGACAACGCTGCCGAGGCGAGCAGAATTGTGGTGACCTGCGTTCCCAAGCACTTCTTCAATTCGGAGGACCTTGTGAGCGGCGGAACGAAGATCTGCGACTTCGTGGCATACGTTGACGAGTATGCTGGATAGGAGGCACGCATGAGGGGGCGCAAACAAGATGCGAACACACAGAAGGATTCGCGCAAGTCGGCGCGATCCGAGGTGGACGCTTCTTTCCTGAGGGCAGAGAACGAGGATGACGACGGGTACGACCCCTACTCGGACAGACCGGCGCGCCCCGAGCCACTCTTTGAGGAAGACCCGTGGGCGTGAGGTGCCCGCGATACGACTATTGTGCGGACGACATGATCAGCTGCCATGCCAGCACGGCTATGACCACGAGGACAATCGTGATGATGGCGATGGCAGCGCGCGAACGAATGGCTGCCGATCGTTCGCGTGACGAGAATATCTGTCGCCTTCCTTTGGGAATCTCGAGATACTGGCCGTAGTGAAGGTCGCGCTGCAGTTGGGCTATGCCCCCGCGAGAGCGGTTGTAAGCGCGAGCCGAGAGGGGGTTGCGGCTCCCCACCGTAATGTTGGAGTCGTGCGTGAATCCAGCAGAGAAGGACTCGTCCTCCTCGAGGTCATTGATGGCCTCTTGGGTTTTGCGCGGCCGTACCTTAGGCACATATGGCTTACGTGCGGGCGCGTCTTCCGAGTTATAGAGAATGTCGTTGTCGTCCATGAGGACTCCTCCGAACTGGGTGGTCAAAGCCGTTCACCTATCATACCCTCCGCGTGTCGTTCTATAAAGGTCAATCGCGATTAGCGGGAATCTTCATGCGCGGCGGGAAAGGGACCAATCACTTCCCTCGCATGAACTTAAGTCAGGTACACTTAGATATGATGAGTATGTGAAGCTAAGAAAACCTTCGTATCCGTTGTTTAGGGCAACTCATGCGGGGAATAAGAAGACTGTTCAGCAAGGGGATCCCAAGGATCCAGAGGCTAAAGGAGTGAGTAGCATGGCAAGCATGGTTCCTTACAATCGTTACGGTCACGGTCTGCGTCGTTCTTTCCCCTTTGAGGACTTCTTCGATGACTTCTTCACCTCACCGCTGGTATCGGCTTCGACCGACGCCGCCTTCAAGATGGACGTCGAGGATGCGGGAGACGCGTATGTGGTCAGCGCACAGCTCGCGGGTGTGAACCGCGACGAGATTGACGTTGAGCTCAACGAGGGAAGGCTCTCGATCTCGGTGGACAAGAAGGAGACCGAGGAGGATAAGGGCAAGAATTACCTCCACAAGGAGACCCGCGAATGGAGCGCGACGCGTGGCGTGTATCTGAAGGACGCGGCGGTCGAAGGTCTCTCCGCAAAGCTCGAAGACGGTATTCTCACCGTTCACGTGCCCAAGCAAGCCGAAAAGGCCAACGTCACAAAGATTTCCATCGATTAGTGATTTGTTTGAGGCCCGTCCAGAGGGTTGTCCCATGGACGGGCCTCTTCCATCTCCGCCAAGAGGGCTTGGCGGAGATGTGCTCCCCAATGACCTTGTGCCGTCCTACCAGACGGAAAGGGCGCGATGTTGCGAGGCGGCACAGATGCTCAGGAGCCCGTCGGGTGTGCGCGCCTCGGTATACGCACCATTGGTGGGCTGTGCCCCCACAGCCTCTGCAAGTGCGCGTATGGCGATGCTGGGGCGGTTGTTTTCTTCGGAGAGGTGCATGGCAACTATGGTCTCCGTCTGGTGCGTGACGAGTGTGGGGAGCGCCTCGGCCGCCTGCACATTGGAGAGGTGGCCCCGTGCACCCGAAACACGTGCCTTGAGCCACGCGGGGTAGCGTCCGGTGGCGAGCATGCGCGGGTCGTGGTTTGCCTCGATGCCGAGTATGCGACATCCGTAGAGGGCGTCAAGCGCCTCGTCGGTGAGGTAGCCCGTGTCGGTTGCCCATGCGACGGTGTCGAGCGTGTCCTTGCTGGGGCTGTTCTCGTCACGAACCTCGAACCTAAAGCACATGGGGTCGTTGACGTCGTGCGAAGTGGGGAAGGCCCGGATGCGCATGCCGCCATATTCCAGGACGGCATCGTGGTCGATTAGTGTAAACGGCAGCTCGGCAAGGCCGTTGTGGCCTGTGGCGGTGCCCGTCGTCGCGATGATGGGCACGCCGAAGTGCCTGAACACGACGGGAAGTCCCGAGACGTGGTCTGAGTGCTCGTGGGTGACGAGTATGGCCTCAATGCGTGTGAGGTCGCAGCCGACTTCTCGCGCGCGCTCGAAGAGGCGCTTGCGCGAGAGGCCGCAGTCGACCAGCACCGACCCCGTCGGTCCCTCCACGACGGCGGCATTTCCCTTTGATCCGCTCGCAAGCACGTGCAGATGAATATGTGGCGTCATACGAATCCTTTCGACTGACGCTATGGTAACGCATGCGACGGACAGATTTGCGACGGTGCGGTGCTATGCTGTTGCGCGGCGGGCGGGATTCCTTCTGTCCGCAGGTCTAGGGAGGTATGCATGCCAAGCGTAGGTCGCAGATACGCCACGGACGAGCGTCGCTTCGAACGTCCGTCAGGGGTACCCCAGGAAGGACTCCGCTCTCCCGTTGTCCTCATGGTTTCGGGCGGGGCTGATTCTACGGCCTTGCTCGTGCTGGCGGCGACATCCGTCCTCGACATCGACGACGGACGCGGCAAGGCGCGCATCGCACGCGAGCGCTTGCATGTCCTCCACGTAAACCACCAGCTTCGCGGACTCGATGCCGACGAGGATGAAGAGTTCGTACGCGAGTTGGCGCATCGCTACGGGATTCCGTGCACCATACGCCGTGTGGACGTTGCGGGACTCGCCAGCTCAGTGGGGGCGGACGGCAACGTGGAGAATGTCGGCAGGGAGGCACGCTACGCCGAGGCGGTGCGTCTCGCGAACGCGCTGAGCGAGCAGGCGGGGACGCCGCGTTCTGCAGCGCGTATCGTCACCGCACATACGGCAAACGATCGCGCCGAGACGTTCTTCATGAATGCCATAAGGGGTACGGGACCAGCTGGGCTTAGCTCCATTCCACGAAGGAGGAATCGCATCGTGCGGCCTTTGCTCGACCGCACCCACCGGGAGCTGTGCGAGATGTTGCGGATGCGGGGCATCGTTTGGCGGGAGGACGCGACCAATGACGACACTCGCTACCTGAGGGCATTTGTGCGCCATGAGGTCATGCCGGTGGTCGAGGCGAGAAACCCCCGCGTGACGGCGTCGCTTTCGACAACCTGCGACATCCTTTCCGACGAGGACACCTATTTGCATGCCCAGGCGTCGCGTGCGCTGCGTGAGCTGCTTCGACGCAGCGCCGAGGGAATGTGCGCCTTGGATGCTGAGCGACTTGTAGCGGCCGATGTCGTGATTGCACGTCGCGTCGTGCGTCAGGCGATTCTGCGCGTGTGTCCGGCAGCACGGCTTGAGGCCCGCCACGTGGAGTCCGTGTTGCGTCTGGTGGCGTCTGGCCATGGATCGGTTGCTTTGCCGTTGGCGGTGGATGCGCGCGTGGAGTACGGGCTGCTCTTCATACGTGCCTACGGCCAGGGAGGAACTTTCGAGGGGTTCTGGCTCCAGATTCCAGGCGAGGTCCGGATGGATGACGAGCGCATGTTGAAGGCCCGTTTGAGCGTGATTGCGTCGGGCGACGACCCCGTGGCCATCGCACGTGCCCATGGGGGTGAGTGGGCAGGTGCCTCCGTTCTGTTGGATGCGGCAGCCTGTGGGGTTGACCAGACCTCTGGGGGCAGGCTTTGGGTCGCGCCGCCCACGCAAGGGGAGGTCATGTGCCCGTTGGGCATGCATGGACAGTCCAAGCTGCTCTCTGACCTGCTCAACGACGCGAAGATACCGGCGGCAGATCGTGGAAGCGTGCCGGTGGTTCGGACGGATGCGCGTGGTAAGGTAGTATGGGTGGTGGGCGTACGCGTGGACGAGCGCGTCCGGGTCTCAAACGCTACGCGGACTGTATTGGAGTTGCGTTTGGAGCAAGCTGAATTGTGACATAATTACAAAATGCAAGGGTGGTATCGAAAACTCCAATATTTCTCCACAATTTCTACGCAATAGTTCGGTAAAATACAGTTGTGCTATTTTTGTAAATATTCCTCCTAGGGGATGGGGGCGCAACATGTCGAACCGAAAGAAACGAATCAACGTACCACGAACAGCAATCTCTTTGGGGCTCTCGTGGCTCCTCATGTGGGGTGGTATGCCCGTGCCTGCTTTGGCATCCATGGTGGAGGAGCAGCCGACGGCGGATGACGCGCTGGTAGAGCACATTTCCGCAGCTGATGATCAGGACGGCGCAGGCCTCGCTCTCAACGAGCAGAGCGTCGACGAAGGCATTACGGTAAACGACGTCAACGATGACGATGACGCACTTGTTCCCGAGCTGGTGGTGCAGGACCAACTCGAGGACGACACTCTTGAGCAAGAGCCGATTGACGAGGGCGACGATCCTTCCTCTGACGATACGTCTGTTGAGGAGCAGCTCAGCGAATTGCCGCCTCTGGAAGAGCAGAGCGATTCTGTAGTCACCATGCCTAGCCCTTCAATGACGCTTACGACCCAATCGGCGGCGGATTCCGAGACGACCACCTTCAATGGCGAAGTCATCAAGGGAGTGGTGCAGTCTCCTTACGCCCTCTCAAACGAGCAGCTCCTCAATGGCTACGTCCAAGAACTCATCGACCAGACGCTGCCCGCCTCGAAGCGTGACGGCATGATGCTAAGCACCCAGAGCGCGGGAGATGCCTTCGGGACGAGTAACATGGGGAAGGTTTACAACGCGCTAAAGACTGAGATAGCAAAAGTGGCGTCTGGCACCCGGACGAACACCATCTTCACGTTTGCGCCCAGCTTCTTGACTAATGGCGAAGCCACGTGGACGCCTTCTGATCTTGGCGTGGCTAACTTCAGCACCTCTGCCAACAAGACCAAAGCGCTCAGCACCGTCATGAAGACGAAGCTGGGCATCGATGAGGGCAAGATCATGAATGCGCTGCTTGCCGACTGCCCGTACGAGCTGTACTGGTTCGACAAAACGGCGGGCTATGCGTTCCAGTCGTTCAGCTTCAGCATCACCGATTCGAAGCTCAAGCTTTCGGGAAGCATGAAGTTCACCTTGTATGTGTCCAAAGACTATAAGTCGAGCGCCAGCAACACCACGACGGACGCAAGCCGCATAAGGACGGCAGAGGCAGCGCTTACGAAGGCTCAGTCGGTGGCCAACGGCGCCTCCGGCAAGACCGGCAAGGAATTGCTCAAGTACTTCAACGACAAGATTTGCGAACTGGTTGACTACGACTTCGACACGCCAAGGACTTCCGCATACGGCAATCCGTGGCAGCTTATCAATGTGTTTGATGGGAATGCGAGCACCAAATGCCTCTGCGAGGGCTACGCAAAGGCGTTTAAGTATTTGTGCGACCTAAAGAAGGTCGAGTGCCTTACCGTGACTGGCACCATGAGCGGCGGTACAGGTGCTGGTCCGCACATGTGGAACGTAGTCACGATGAACAACAAGAATTACGTGGTTGACGTCACCAACTGCGACAAGGGAACCGTCGGGGCTCCTGTGAATCCAGATGAGAATCCCTTCCTCTTCATGAGGTACTATCAGTCTGGTTCCTATGCGGATGGCTATTACATCAATGCCAATGGCAAGAACATCAAGTATACCTACGATGCCTCTACCAAGAACCTGTATGGACAGACCCTTCTCCAGATTACTCAGGGAACCCAAATCTCCAGCAAAGCAGCGACCCTCGCGGCAAAGACCTATAACGGCAAGAAGCAGACCGATGGCCTTACGATAAGTGGCCTGAAGGAGGGGACGGACTACACCGTCAAGTGGCCGAGCGGGTGCATCAAGGCAGGGACGTACACCGTTACGGTTATCGGCATCGGCGAATATGCGGGCACCAAGTCCGTGAAGCTCACCATCAACAAGGCCACTCCTACGATTACTATCAACGCGTCATCCGTCGTGAAGAACTATGGTGATGCGGCCTTCTATGTAGGCGCAAAGAAGTCGGGGGGCGACGGCGCAATCAAGTATAAGACCAGCAATGCCAGCGTCGCCTCAGTCAACTCTTCGGGCAAGGTTACCCTTAAGGGTTCAGGTACGGCAACTGTCACCGCTTACCTGAACGCCTCAACGAACTTCAATGCTGTGTCCAAGGCGATGACGGTAACGGTCAACAAAGCGGCAAATCCTCTGAAGCTGACGGTAAAGAAGGCTGTGAAGTCGGTTTCCTACAAGCCCACTACGACGGCTTCTGCGGGCACTAACGTAAAGAAGAAGAATGCGCAGGGTACCGTCACGTATAAGAACGTGAGTGCTGACGCAACTGCCAAGGGCTTTACCGTCAACGCAAAGACTGGTTCCGTCACATTGCCGGCTGGCACCAATGGCGGCAATTACAAGGTGAGGATTGAGGCGACTGCGGCGGGCAACGCGAAGTATATGGCGGGTTCGCAAACCGCTGAGTACACCATCCAAGTGAAGCCCATCACGAGCAAGCTCAAAGTAAAGACACAGTCCCTGAAGTATACGGAGGGGCAGCTCTCGAGCGATATGACGGTGAGGCCCCTTACGGTAACGAATCCTGCCAATAACACGACCTACACGAGGTTGAGCGGCAAAGCAGGGCTTTCGCTCAACAGCGACGGCTCAGTTAAGATTAGCCGTGGTCTCAAGAAGGGTAGCTACACGATGAGGGTCAAAGTGACGGCACCGGCAACCAGTAACTACAAGACGAAGAGCAAGACCGTGACGGTGCGCGTGAGGGTCACGAAGTAGCGTTCGAGGCACTATGTCGGTTGCGAGGACGGAGCAGGGCACCACGCCTGCTCCGTCCTTTTTTGGTTGGGACGATGACGCTCCGTGCGATGCCGTCAGGCAAAGAACGACACGGGATGCACCACGTTGTCGCGTGCGGGATCGAGAGACTGCAGACGCGGGTCATTGAGCTCAGAGAGCCTGCGGACCGCGTGATTTCCGAAGCGTAGGCGTAGGTCGTCTATCGTCCGATCGAGGTCGAGGAGTTGCTGCCTGCGTGATTCCTTGCCAAACACGTCGAGCTGAACCGCACGTTGGGCAGGTACGAGGCCCGAGACGCGAACGCCAAGGGCCCGGAGCTTCTCTCCGTGGTCAAAGTCCCAGTCAGCGCAGAGAAGGTCTGAGGCGGTGGAGCAGATCTCGGAGGTGAGCTGTGTGGGCTTTGCAAGCGTCGTTTGGCGTGAGCGGGTGATGAGCGTCTGGAAGTCGCGTCCGTAGGCGCTGATCGTGCGAGCGGCGAACCCATGTGCTCGGAGGCGCTGTGCGACAGACTCGCCCATAAGCCAGATGACCTGACGGGCACAGGCTGCATCCTCGACGTCGAAGGGTGTCGTGATGCCGTTCCCTATGCCCTTGGTCTGGTGCTCGATGTCGCCCAGTGAAGGCTCGAGCGGTCGGATGGGGGAGTCGTCGAGCCCTCGCGCGAAGGTCTGCACGACCTCTCCCATCTTGCCAAGTGTCCTGCGAAGGGCATAGTCGTCCGCGCGAGCGAGCTGTCCCACGGTGCGTATGCCCATGCGATGCAGCTTGCGCTCGGTGGCGGGGCCGACGTAGAGGAGGTCGCGCACCTTGGCAGGCCATACGATTCGTGCCGCACTCGACGGGTCGACGCAGGTGATGCCGGCGGGCTTGCGATAGTCGGAGCCGAACTTGGCAAAAATCTTGTTCCACGATATACCGACGGAGACCGTGCAGCCAAGCTCGTGCCAGATGCGCTCGGCAATCTCTTGTGCCAGCGACAGGCCCGTTCGGCCCGTCAGACGCACAGCGTCCGAGACATCGAGCCAGGCCTCATCGAGCCCAAAGGGTTCCACAAGGTCGGTGTAGCGGTAGTAAAGCTGGCGTGCGTGCTTGCTGTAGCGTATGTAAAGCCCGTAGCGTGGGGGAACGATGATGGCATCGGGGCACGCGCGACGTGCCTCCCAAAGCGCCATGGCGGTCTTGACGCCACGCGCCTTCGCTGGATACGAGGCGGTGAGCACAATGCCGTGGCGCGCCTCCTCGTCACCGCCCACGATGACGGGCTTGTTGCGCAGCTCCGGCCGCTCGGCCATCTCTACCGACGCATAGAAGCAGTTCATGTCCACGTGCAAGATGGTGCGTGAAGTATCCATGGGTCCTCCTCCCTGCGTCTAGCATCGCAGAGGGGCGGGACGGAATTGGCTGGGCCGTGGGTTATCCTGCACAACATGGGACGCGTGCCGCAGATGGGTCGTAGATGGCCGCAGATGTGTTTCCGGCAAGTATGGGGAAGAAAAAACATCTTGCATTTGACACGTCACAAACGTAATCTTAAGAACGCATGACAATAGGCGTCATGCAATGTATCTGTCGGCCCCCGAGTACATGTTGGTTTCCACTATCTGTTGGCAGCGATCATGACGACCGGGGCCCCGTTTTCGAAAGGGGTCCACCTTTGAGTGAGATTCAGAACTCGTCCATCTTCTCCCTGGATGACGTGTCCGACGATGAGATGAACCAGCTCATCGACGGAACCATCACCGACTTTGACGAGGGTGACCTCGTCACCGGTACCGTCGTCAAGATCGAGCACGACGAAGTCCTTTTGGACATTGGCTACAAGTCCGAGGGCGTCATCCCCGCGCGCGAGCTCTCCATTCGCAAGGACGTTGATCCGTCCGAGATCGTCGGCATTGGCGATCAGATTGAGGCGCTCGTTCTCCAGAAGGAAGACAAGGAAGGTCGCCTGATTCTCTCCAAGAAGCGCGCCGAGTACGAGCGCGCATGGAATCGCGTTGAGGAGCGTTTCCAGTCTGGCGAGAACGTGGAGGGCGAGGTCATCGAGGTCGTCAAGGGTGGTCTCATCCTCGACATCGGCCTGCGCGGCTTCCTGCCCGCGTCGCTCGTCGACCTCCGTCGCGTCAAGGACCTCACCGCCTATCTGGGCACCCGCATCGAAGCTCGCGTCATCGAGATGGATCGCAATCGCAACAACGTCGTCCTCTCCCGTCGCGTGGTGCTCGAGGAGGCTCGTCGCGCCGAGCGTCAGGAGATTCTCTCCAAGCTCCGCAAGGGCATGCGCCTCAAGGGCAACGTCTCGTCTATCGTGGACTTCGGCGCCTTCGTGGACCTCGGCGGCATCGACGGTCTGGTGCACATCTCCGAGCTCTCTTGGAACCATGTCAATCATCCCTCCGAGGTCGTCAAGGTCGGCCAGGAGGTCGAGGTCGAGGTGCTCGACGTGGACCTCAACCGCGAGCGTATCTCGCTGGGTCTCAAGCAGACTACCGAGGATCCTTGGCGCACGCTCGTCAAGAAGTATCCCGTGGGCGTCATCGTCGAGGGCAGCGTGACCAAGCTCGTCTCGTTCGGTGCCTTCGTCGACTTGGGCGATGGCGTCGAGGGCCTCGTCCACATCTCCGAGATGGCTAGCAAGCACGTCGACACCCCGTCGCAGGTCTGCACCGTGGGCGATACCGTGCAGGTGAAGGTCATGGAGATTGACCTCGACCGTCGCCGTATCTCCCTCTCCATGAAGTCTGCCGCCGAGGACCTCAACATCGAGGTTGTCGTCAACTCCCTCGAGGAGCCTGAGGCAGAGGTTGTCGAGGAGGATGTCGAGTAGTCAGCACTACTGACGCACTGAGCTAAGCAGGCGACCCCGCATGGCAGGCAGTCATGCGGGGTCGCCTCTTTGCGTTCGCAGGGGTTACCCGTGCGTGTACTTGGTCGCCGCATGGAGCATGTTGACCTCGGCAAGCTCGAGCTTGCCATCGATGTAGGGTGCATACATCGCGTCGATGCTGCCGATCCCCATGCTGCAACCGCTGCATTGCTCGCAGCTTCCGTCGCCACACCAGTCGAGTCCTTTGGCGACGATCTGCATGCGCTGCTCACGCGTGGTGTCTTTGATGAGGGTGCTCTGTCTTCCCATGTGTCCTCCCTCCGCAGTATGACGCCAACAGCATAGCAGGAGAAGCCCCGTGTGGTTGCTTGGGCGTTGCTACCATGTTTCGACTTTCCCATGTGTGTGGGCAGTGCCGTGAATACGTGGCAAAGTGATACCCAAGGAGGTTCAGTGCATGGGTAAGGCGATTGTCGCTCGCGGAGCAGAGTGGATGGGCGGTGCCACGTTCCTGCGTGGTGCGCTGCTTCGACTTACCAACGGCCTCCGTTCTTTGCCTGCGCGCCAGTAGTGATGAGGCCCACTTTTTTCCTGGCACGTGTATTTGTGCTTCTCATGCACTAGACTCTTCTGCAAACCAAATGGCTTTGTGCCGTTCTCTCTAAAGAAAGGCTTGTTATGACGCGCAAGATTCAGATTTTTGACACGACCCTTCGTGACGGCGAGCAATCGCCTGGCGCTTCCATGAACACCGAGGAGAAGCTCATCGTCGCCCGCCAGCTCATCCGGTTGGGTGTGGACGTCATCGAGGCGGGATTTCCCGTGTCGAGTCCTGGCGACTTTCGATCGGTGCAGGAGATCGCCCAACTCGCCGGCGAGGACTGCGTCGTGTGTGCCTTCGCCCGCGCCGTCGAGAAGGACATCGACTTGGCCGCCGAGGCGCTCAAATACGCGAAGCGTCCGCGCATCCATGTGGGGATTGGCGTCAGCGCAACCCACCTGCGCGAGAAGCTCCAGATCAGTGAGGACGAGTGCGTCGAGCGGGCCGTGCACGCCGTCAAATACGCGAAGCGCTTCGTAGATGACGTGGAGTTCTTTGCCGAGGATGCGGGCCGTGCGGACCAGCAGTTCCTGCTCCGCGTCGTACAGGCGGTCGTCGATGCGGGTGCGACCGTGGTCAACATTCCCGACACGACGGGCTACAGCCTGCCGGAGGAGTATGGCGCGCGGATTAAGAGCATCATGGACAACGTCAAGGGCATCGATGACGTCACCGTATCGGTTCACGCCCACGACGATTTGGGGCTTGCAACCGCGTTGGTTCTCGCGGGCGTGCGCAACGGCGCGACGCAGGTCGAGTGCACCATCAACGGTTTGGGCGAGCGTGCGGGTAATGCATCGCTGGAAGAGGTCGTCATGGCCATCAAGATGCACGGAGACGCGTTGGATGCTCACACCGACATCCGTACGCGTGAACTCATGCGCAGCAGCCGCCTGCTGAGTCGCATCACCGGCATGAGCGTCCAGGCAAACAAAGCCATCGTGGGGGCCAACGCCTTCGCACATAGTGCGGGCATCCATCAGGACGGAGTGCTCAAGTCGGCCGACACGTACCAGATCATCGAGCCGAGTTCGGTAGGTGCCATCGGGTCGGAGATTGTGCTCTCGGCGCGTTCCGGTCATGCGGCGCTGCAGCACCGACTCGCGGAACTTGGGTACTCGTTCCAGACCGATGAGTTCGATGACGTGTACCAGCGATTCCTTGAGCTGGCCGACCAGAAGAAGGAGGTCTACGACGAGGACCTCGAGTCCATGCTTGAGGAGCGCTCGCGCGACGTCGCGGCAATCTACACGCTTGATGCCCTGCAAATCCAGTGCGGAGACCCTCTCGTGCCGACGGCTGTGGCCACTATCACGGACGAGGAGGGGACGCGTCACATCGTGTCGGCGACGGGCACTGGTCCCATTGATGCCTCGTACAAGGCGATTGACCAGGTGGTCTCGGTGCACGGCGACTTGGAGGAGTATGTGGTCAAGGCCATTACCCGCGGTATCGATGCCATCGGTGAGGTGGTCGTGCGGGTGAAGTCCGACGATGGCATGCTCTTTACGGGGCGTGGTGCGGATAATGACGTTGTCGTCTCGAGCGCCAAGGCATACGTCAACGCCATCAATCGCATGATTACCACGCAGCGTTCGCGCGAGGGAAGGTAGCGACGGTGGCATGCGGTCGCGAGGGGACCGTTCTTCGCGACCGCATGCCATGGAGAGGTGGTTTGGATGCCGGGAAAGCGGTCCAAGGTAATCTCGTGGGATGAGTTCTTCATGCGTGTTGCCATCGCAGCCAGTCTGAGGAGCAAAGACCCCAACACGCAGGTGGGCGCCTGTATTGCGGGAACCGATCACCGGATTCTCTCGGTGGGCTACAACGGCACGCCTCACGGTCTTTCCGACGACGAGTTCCCGTGGGGAGACTCGGAGGACCCTCTCAACGACAAACACAACTATGTGATTCACGCTGAGGCGAATGCCATTCTCAACTATCGTGGATCGCTCAAGGAGCTTTCGGGCGCCACGGTGTACGTGACGCTCTTCCCCTGCCAGGAATGTGCCAAGACGCTCGTGCAGGCGGGAATCGGTGAGGTCGTGTACCTGGATGACAAGTACCACGATACCGTGGGTGGTGCCATTAGCAGAGCGGTCTTGGACCGTTGCGGCGTGCGATACCGCCAGATTGCCTTGCCCCTCGAGGCGCTCGACTAGGGGATGTTGACTGGTCCGTGCGAGGTGAGATGCCAGCCATGGCAATAGGTGCAGCGATAGCAGCGAAGCCCCGTCGTTCCATGCTCTGCACAAGCGGTAATGGCACTCTCCGCTTGCATGCGGCTTCCATAGCGTCGCTTGGATGCGCATGCCTTGTGACGTAGCGCAGCCTCACGCCTCTCGTCCATGCGGTCGCGCCTGCGCTCCTCGTGGGTGAACACGTCATCCATATCGCCCATGTCTGCACCGTAAAGGCCAGCGAGAAACACCTCACGTTGCCGAGTGCGGGCCGAGCGCTTCTTGCTGCTCATCCGAGCACCAGACGCATCGGCTTGTGTGTGGAGCTGTCGTCGGCAAACCCAAGCTTGCAGTAGAGGGGATAGCCGTCATCGGTGGCGTGCAGCTCCACGACGTCGAGCGCCATGGCGCGTGCCTCGTCGAGCAGACGTCGCATCACGCCGCTCGCAAGTCCCTGGTGCCGATGGTCTGGCGCCGTGTACACGTTGAAGAGAACGCCGGTGCGTCCGTGGGGGAAGCGAGGGCTCGGCGGCTTCTCGACGAGCAGGAGCCACGCGCACGAAACGATGTGATCGTCCCAGGCGATGTGGATGCTGAGGTCGTGGTCGAGGTGCCTCTGGAGGTACAGGGGAAGCTCGAGGTTGACGGAGGCACGGTCGGCGTCCGAGAGCTCGCCGAAGTCGTCGGTGAGGTAGGCGATGCGCAGCCGCACGAGCTCGTCGACGTCATCTATGCTTGCCTTGTCGTATATGACGCTCATTCGCAGACCTCCTGTATGCGGCGACGAAGCTCGTCGATGCCGACGTTCTTCTCTGCAGAGGTGATGACCATCTGGGCACGCGGAATGTCAAACTGCTTGGAGAGTCGAGATGCCTGCTGGTCCTGCTTGGCGCGACTGAGCTTGTCTGCCTTGGTGAGCGCAACCACGAAGGGCAGCTCGGCATCGCGCAAGAAGTCGAGCATCTGGACGTCAAGCTTCTGTGCGTCGTGGCGGATGTCCACGAGGGCGACAACGAGGTTGAAGCTGCGCTCCTGGTCGAAGTATCCCGCGATGAGGTCGGCCCAGCGCTGGCGCTCCTTGCCCGAGACCTTCGCGTACCCATAGCCGGGAAGATCAACGAGGTAGATACCGTCTGCCTCGTAGAAGTTGATGTTTGCCGTCTTGCCCGGTTGGCTCGAGGTGCGCGCAAGGGCCTTGCGCTGGCAAAGGCGGTTGATGAGCGAGGACTTGCCGACGTTCGAACGGCCCGCGAACGCCACCTCGGGAGTGGTTGATGGCGGTAGCTGCTCTGCCGTGCCATATGCCGCAGCGAAGCGGGCGGTCTCGAAGTGAATTGCCATGGGTCCTCCTTTATCGTCGTAAACAATCATACCCCATGGTAGGCGCCCCTGCGAAACGCCTACATTGTGGTGGTGCTTCTAATGCAACTTGAGTATACTAGTAGACTAGAAGATAGATACTATAAGTAAAGCACTCGGAGGCGCCATGGCTTCTGCTGTTACCGCACAAATCAACGTCCGCCTTCCGGCAGGCCTTAAGGAGCAGGGTGACCGTGGCTTGCGGGAGATTGGACTCTCTACGACAGAGGCGATTCGCACCCTTTGGAATGCGCTTGCGACGCGCGGAGAAGCGTTCGATCGTGCAAGGAGCCTACTTCTTGGCGAGACGGAGGAATTGGGAGAAGCCTCGTTGGCAGTTGACGGGCCGCTCGAGCGAGGATGGGCGTTCGTGGAGGCGCACGTGCGTGAGTTGGGACTTGCCGGCACGCCTACAGCGGTCGGAAGTGTAAATACGGATGAGGAGCTGCTGGCCGAGGCGCTCGGTGAGCGGATGATTGAGAGAGGCGTTTGCTAACGTGAGCCAGCCGAGCGTCATGGTAGATACTAATGTGTGGTTGGGCAACTACGTGGCTTCGCGTGCGGGGCATGAGAGTTCGCGTCGCTTCTTGCAGGTGGCGACTCAGCGTGGCGTGCAGCTGCTGTATCCGTCCGCTAGCGTGAAGGACGTGTTCTACCTGATTGCCATGGAGTTCAAGCGACAAGTCCGAGCAGAGAAGGGGTCGGTTGATGAGCGTGATGCTGCCATCATCAGGCGACTGGCATGGGGATGCGTGGACAACATGCGCGCGCTTGCCACGTCTGTGGGACTTGACGAATCCGATTTGTGGCTCGCGTGCAAGTACCGCAAGCTGAATGGTGACCTGGAGGACAACATGGTGATCGCAGCAATGCAGCGAGCAAAGGCGGATTATCTCGTGACGCTCGACGGCCACCTGGCGCGACATGCACCTGTCGCAGCACTTACACCCGATGACATGACCTCCCTTCTGCAGTTGAGGTAGCGCCCCCGCCGCACGCCCAACCCGCTACAATGGGATGCGCAACCCGACCAAGGAGGTTACCCATGGCAGACGAGAGACGCACCATCGCGGTCATTGACGGCAATTCTCTCATGCATCGCGCGTTCCACGCCATCCGCCAGCCCATGAGCGCGCCGGACGGTCGTCCCACCAACGCGCTCTTTGGATTCTTCAACATGTTCATCAAGCTCGTCGAGTCCTTTGCGCCCGACGGAGTCATCTGCGCATTCGACAAGGGCAAACCCCGGGTGCGCATGGACATGCTCCCGCAGTACAAGGCGCAGCGCCCTCCCATGGATCCCGACCTGCGGGAGCAGTTCCCCATGGTCAAGGACCTGCTTCGCTCGCTCGACGTTCCTGTGGTGGAGCTCGAGGGCTGGGAGGGTGACGACATCCTGGGAACGCTGGCCCGTCGCGGCGAGGATGCGGGGTACGACATGTACCTCTTCACGGGTGACCGCGACATGTATCAGCTTTCCACGGAGCATGTGCGCATCGTAAGCACCAAGAAGGGCGTTTCCGACGTGCAGATCATGACGCCTGAGACCGTGGCGGACCTTTACCACGGCATCACGCCGGAGCTGGTGCCCGACTTCTATGGCCTCAAGGGAGACACGTCCGATAACATCCCCGGCGTGCCGGGCATCGGTCCCAAGCGAGCTGCCGACCTTATCTGCAAGTATGGCTCGCTTGATGAGGTCATCGCGCATGCTGACGAGGTCAAGGGCAAGATGGGCGAAAACCTGCGCGCCCATGTGGATGATGCCCTGCTCAGTCGGAAGGTCGCCATCATTCGCACCGATGCGCCCATCGACTTCGACTTCGCGGATGCGCGCTTTCCGACGTTCGATCCGCAGGAGGTGGCCAACGCTTTCGGCGCGCTTGGCTTCACGGGCATGAGGACGCGCATCGCGCGACTCGGTGGCGGCGAGGGCGTCGTGGCTGCGCCGTCCGCAAGCGCCGAGGTACCGACGCTGCAGCTCTGTGCTCCGGTGACGGGCGATGCGGCGCTTGCGGCGCTCGTGGGCGTGCTGGACTCATCGGCTTGGGTGGGCGTGGTCATCGAGAAGCAGGCTGCGGGCAACAGTCGCTCGCAGCTCGCACTCGACCTTGGCTCTGACGAGGGAGACGACCTCGTGCTGTGGGTTTCTGCGGAGGACGCCCTTCTGCGCATCGAGGGCGAAGCGGCGCGTCAGGCAATCGTCCTACTCGTGCGCGAGGGACGCATGGCGTCGCCTGACGTGAAGGCGGTCCTGCACGAGGCATGCCCGCTGGACTCGTCGAGACCTGCGCTCGTCGAGGCTCACGAGCTGGATGCGACGCGCGTCTTCGACGTGGCGATTGCGTATTATCTGCTGGACTCCGATCGCACTTCATACGACGTGTGCGAGCTTGCAAGCAGCGTCGCGGGCGTATCCGTGCCCGAGCCGACAGAAGAGCTGCCGAAGGCTGCCCTCGAGGCGGTTTGCGCGAACCTCTTGCGACCCCTTCTGCTGCGCAAGTTGGAGGAGGACGGCTCGCGTTCGCTCTTTGACGACGTGGAGATGCCGCTCGTCTGGGTGCTTGCCCAGATGGAGCGCACGGGACTTGCGGCCGATGCCGAGAAGCTCCACGAGCAATCCGTCGAGCTCGGCGCCGAGATTGCGCGCATGGTCGCGACGATCTACGAGGAGGCGGGGGAGGAGTTCAACGTCGATTCTCCGATGCAGCTCTCGCATGTGCTCTTCGATGTGCTCAAGCTCCCCACGGCTGGACTCAAGAAGACGCGGCGTGGCTACTATTCCACCAACGCAAAGATCCTGGAAGACCTTGCGCGCGACTATCGGATCGTCGCGGACGTGCTCGAGTATCGCGAACGCGCAAAGATCAAGTCGACCTACCTGGATGCCTTGCCCAACGACATCCGGGGTGACGGGCGCATCCATACGACCTTTAACCAAACGGTGGCAGCTACGGGGCGGCTCTCGAGCTCGGAGCCCAACCTGCAAAACATCCCGACGCGCTCCGAGCTGGGACATCGTGTGCGCACGGCCTTCACGGTGCCCGAGGGCAGCGTGTTTCTGGCCTGCGACTACTCGCAGATCGAGCTGCGTCTGCTTGCGCACCTCTCGGCGGACGAGCACCTGGTGCGTGCCTTCAATGAGGGTGAGGACTTCCACGCGGCAACGGCGGCGCGCGTCTTCGACGTGCCCGTGGCAGAGGTGACGCCCGCGCTGCGCAGTCGCGCCAAGGCCGTCAACTTCGGCATCGTATATGGCCAACAGGCCTATGGCCTCTCCACGTCGCTCAAAATTGGACGCAAGGAGGCCCAAGAGATGATTGACCGTTACTTCGAGGTGTATCCTGGCGTGCGTACCTTCCTCGACGAGCAGGTTGCGTTCGCACGAAAGAACGGCTACGTGAGCACGATGTATGGGCGCAAGCGCCACATTAAGGACATCAACTCACGCAACTTCCAGATGCGCGCGTTCGGCGAACGCACGGCGATGAATCATCCAATGCAGGGGACTGCGGCCGACATCATAAAGATTGCGATGGTTCGCGTCGCAGAGCGCCTGCGTGAGGAGGGACTCGCCTCCAAGCTCGTGTTGCAGATTCACGACGAGTTGGACTTCGAAGTGCCCGAGGGCGAGGTGGAGGCGCTCAGCGCCTTGGTGCGCGAGACCATGGAGGGCGTGTGCGAGCTGCGCGTTCCGCTCGTGGCCGACGTCTCGGTGGGCGGCAACTGGGCGGAGGCTAAGTAGCATGGCAGGAGGAGCGAGCGGGCTCATGCACGTGGTGGCCTACACCGACGGGTCTTCGCGGGGCAATCCGGGCCCGGGTGGCTATGGTGCGGTGCTGCTGTACGTGGGACCCGACGGGGTGGAGCATCGGCGCGAGCTGTGCGCGGGATACAAGCGCACGACCAATAACCGGATGGAGCTGCTGGGGGCCATCGTCGCACTTGAGGCACTCAAGCGGCCGTGCGCGGTGGAGGTACACTCGGACTCTCAGTACGTGGTGAATGCCTTCAACAAGCGCTGGGTGGATAGCTGGCAGCGCAAGGGATGGAAGACGGCAAACAAGCAGCCGGTGAAGAATCCCGAGCTCTGGAAGCGCCTCCTTGCGGCCATGGAGCCGCACGAGGTGCGTTGGGTGTGGGTCAAGGGACATGCGGGGCAAGCGCTCAATGAGCGTGCGGACGAGCTGGCGACCCGTGCGGCCGACGGCTTGGAGGGCCCGCTGCTCGTCGACGAATGGTAACGGGTGACGATGGAGGGTGTTGTCGCGCGTGAGCGTGACAACATCCCCGCCCCATCGTCACCACCGCAGGTGCCAGATGGCGTAGCCGTCCTGCGACGCCACCTTCTCGCAGCCTATGCCGTGGTGAGCAAGCAACTTGCTCTGGTCGAGCGGCGAGAAGAGGTAACGAACGTCCAGGTCCTTGAGCGATTCTGGGTTGAGGTGCCACGTCAATGCGTCGGGGAACGGCGATTCGAAGCTGCTCTTCTCTTCGGTGAGCTCGACGCGTTGGTTGGCGTAGCGATTGGTTTGCTCGAAGTAGTCGCCGCAGGGGTCTAGGATGGCCCATTTGCCGGCGTCAGGATAGAAGTTCGTGGCGTTGAGCACGCGGGCTCCATTTGCCATCGCGAAGTTCGCCTCGATGGCCGTGGCATTGGTGCACAGCCAGCGGGCATCGGGCTCCTTTGCAACGATGCGTGCGATGGATTCGCTGATGGGGTGGTTGGTGATGGCGCCCACTCCTCTTTCGACAGGATGCTGTTTGTATCTGCGGCATCTACGAACGGGAGGAGAAAGCCTCTGAGGTCGCAAGAGAGATTCGAAGCCTGCATGCTTCCGCCGCGCCTTCTCATAGTAGGCAAAGACCTCTGGCGAGCGGCTGTTATTCTCTACGATAATGATTTCGTAGTTGTCATAGGTGGTCTTGCTGAAGATGGAATCGAGGCATTGCGCCAGCTCCTCAAGGTGTTCGTAGCTTGGAATCAGGATGGACACGCGCGGCCTTCTCAAGATGGCGTAGCGAATGCGGTAGTAGGGAAGGCCGGGGATTATCGCCTCGTTTGGCGATTTGTGGCGTCGTCAAAGAGATAACCGTGCACTACGGTCGCGATGGGCGCATGCCTTCTCATACGTGTTGCTGTGATTCTGGCGGTGAACGAGGCCAACGTGGTGTTGGTAATCACGAGATCGTAGGGAACCTCACGCAGATAGGGGAGGTGGAAGTCGTGGATGTGTCGCCATGTGGATGCGACCAGGAGGACTTTGCGTTGCGATTGGCCCATCTCGTCCCAGACTGCAGAATGAATGCCTTCTGAGACAGAATATCATATACGAATGGGGATGGACAACTCGTGACGACACCCTCCGCCCCCGTTGTCACGCGCGGTCACTTCTTCCGTCTGGCGCGGAAGAATCGACGCAGCTCGTCGGCACATTCGTCGGCAAGCACGCCCGGCGTGACCTCGAATTCGTGGTTGAGTCGCTCGTCGTGGCTCACGTCGTAGAGCGTGCCCAAGGCTCCGCCCTTGGGGTCCGATGCCCCGTATACGCAGCGGTCGATGCGGGCGTTGATCATGAGGCCCGCGCACATGAGGCAGGGCTCGAGCGTCACGTAAACGGTGCAGCCGGTGAGCCGCCAGCGCTCCAGTGCGTGCGATGCCTGGACGAGTGCCGAGAACTCCGCATGGGCGCTGGGATCGGCGTCCGTCTCGCGCCGGTTGTGCGCACGTGCTACCACCTCGTCGTCGCACACCACTACCGCGCCGCAGGGCACCTCGCCCTCGCTTGCCGCAGCGCGTGCTTCCTCCAGTGCCAGACGCATGAAGCGTTCGTCATTATCTGTCATGGCTCTCTCCTCTGTGCGTACCCATATATATAGTGTATAGTGCTGCTAGCATGCTATCGAGAGAGGATGCGGTATGATGACGACGGTGTCTGCGCGTATACCGGACGAGACGCAGCGACGCGCCGTGGCGAGGCTCAGGCAGATCGGCTCGTCTCAGTCGGAGCTCATCAGGACTGCCTACGACTATGTGGCGGCGTGTGGCCATCTGCCTGTGGTGATGGATAACAGCGGTCTGCGCACGCTCGACGAGCAACGTCGTCGTGCGCTCGCGGGCCTGTGCGAACGAAGCAGCACGGGGCTGGTGGCCCAACATGCTGACGTGGGAGATGCGCGGTTCGCACGCGATTTGGTGGCCGATTCACGGAGGAGGCGCTATGAGGCTCTTGGTTGAGTCAGACGTTCTCATCGATCACATTCTGCGGTGCGAGTGTCCTGGTCGCGGCATGCAGCGGCTCCTAGTGATGGAGTCGTTCGGCGATGTGGAGTTGTGGGCGAGCGCACACGCGATTTGTGACGCGCATTGCGTCGTGGCCGACATGGTGGGTGCGTCTGAGGCACGACGCTGTTTGCGTGCGCTTCTGGAGGTGCTCCACGTATGTGATACCAATGCCGCGCAGGTCATTGACGTGTTGCGCATGGAAGGCAGAGACTTTGAGGCATGTCTTGCCGAACAGATCGCACGGGCGATTGGCGCCGAGTTCGTCGTTACGCGTGACCGTGAGCGCTACGGGATGATCCTGCCGTCGCCTCGTTCGCCCGAAGAGGTCGAGGCGCACATGCGCGCTGTCTACGGAGTCCGTTACGAGGAGCTTGATATCGGCGATTTGACGCAAACGATTTGATGTTCCGCCATGAGTGTTCGCTATACTTTTGCGAACGACGAGAGGAGCGCGCATGGCATACGCAAACGACTATCGAGGGCACGACACACCAAAGCTGGGCTTCGGCATGATGCGATTGCCGAAGCTTGGGGATGGGTCTATGGATATGGGCCAGATCTGCCAGATGGTGGACGAGTTCATGGGCGCGGGACTCACGTACTTCGACACTGCCTACGTCTATGACGGGGGCGACTCCGAGATAGCCACGCGCAAGGCGCTCGTGGAGCGGTATCCGCGTGATGCCTTCACCATCACGACGAAGGCGAATGCCTGGCTGGGCAACCCGACGGCCGAGCAGACCAAGGAGCAACTGCGGACCTCCATGGAGCGCCTCGGCGTCGATTGCCTCGACTACTATCTGCTACATGCCATCCAGGACAACAACCAGCAGACCTACGACGACTATGGACTCTGGGACTGGATTCGCGGCCTTAAGGATCAGGGCATCATCCGTCGATGGGGATTCTCGTTCCACGCGGGTCCCGAGCGACTTGAGCGGCTGCTCACCGCGTATCCCGACATCGACTTCATCCAACTTCAGATTAACTATGCCGACATGGACGACGCGAGCGTGCAGGCACGGGCGAACTACGAGGTGGCGAAGGCTCATGGCGTGCCCTTTACGGTTATGGAGCCCGTAAAGGGCGGTTCGTTGGCGAATCCCGCGCGTGCAGTGCGCGAGATCTTCGACGCATACGGCTCGGGACTCTCGTATGCGAGCTGGGCCATCCGGTATGCCGCCTCCATGGAAGGTGTGCTCACGGTGCTCAGCGGCATGTCCACACTCGAGCAGGTACGGGACAACGTGAGCTACATGCGTGACTTCCAGCCGCTCTCGGCGGAGGAACAGGCCGTCGTTGCTCGTGTGCAAGAGGTGCTCGCCGGCCTGCACCAGTACAAGTGCACGGCGTGTCATTACTGCACTGATGGCTGTCCCATGGGCATCCCCATTCCCGACTTCTTCAAAGCCATGAATCGCAAGCTTCTCTTCGAGAACGAGGAAGAGGCAAGGCGTCGCTACGCGAGCGCTTCGAAGGAGGCGGGTGTCAACGCGAGCGATTGCATCGGTTGTGGGCAGTGCGAGGCGGCGTGTCCTCAGGGTCTGCCCATCATCGAATACCTGCAGGAGGTTGCCGACGCGCTCGAGTAGGAACGAAGCAAACAGCGCTGCCCACCGGGGGTAACCACCGGTGGGCACCCCGTCTAGAGCGCCGACTCGTAGATGGCCCGGGCGTCCTCTATGGTGAGTGGCATGAACGCACCGAAGGGCTCTCCCTTGTTGGTGCGCAACGTCTCGAGCATCGGCTCGATGTCGTCTTCCGTCAGACCGAAATCCCGCAGGCGCGTGGGCATCCCGATGCTGGCAAAGAAGCCCTTGAGCTCGTCGATGGCTGCCGTGACGGCATCGTGCACCGCGTCGCGATACGACTCGTATCCCTCTGCTGGCTCTATGTCAAATACGTCGCGTGCGAAGGCCAGGAAGCGCTTCTCATCGTGGCGCCAAACGTGGCGCATCCATGCGGGCAGGATGACGGCGAGTCCCGCACCGTGGGTCACCTCAGTATGGTGGGCCGAGAGCTCGTGCTCCAATGCGTGGCTCTCCCATCCACCAGCGCGAACGGTCGGAGAGAGGGACCTTCCGCAGCCCACGAGGTCGTTGTGGGCGAGGGTGCCCGCCCACATGACGTTCGCACGTGCGTCGTAGTCATTGGGATTTGCGAGCACCTTCGGGGCTTGTTTGATGAGCGTTCGGATGATGCTGCAGGCAATGTCGTCGGTGAGGGGGACGGATCCGACTCCACTGAAGTAGCGCTCGCAGATGTGGGCAATCATGTCGGTGATGCCGGCGGCCGTCTGGTAGGCGGGAAGCGTGAAGGTGAGCTCCGGGTCCATGATGGCGAGGCGGGGCCGGAATGCGTCGCCGCTCACGCCGAGCTTGCGGTTCTCGGCGTCGTTGCTGATCACGCACGACCCCGATCCCTCGGAGCCAGCTGCGGGAATCGTGAGGACGACTGCCAGCGGAAGACAGTTGTCGATGGGCTGCTTGTGTGCGAAGAAATCCCACACGTCTCCGTCGTAGGGCACGCCGAACGATACCGCCTTGGCTGCGTCGATGGAGCTGCCGCCGCCGACGGCGAGAATGCCCGTCACTTCGTGCTCGCGGGCAAGCGCGATGGCCTGGCGCACGAACGTCACTTCGGGGTTCGGGCGCGCTCCGCCCGCCTCGACATAGGCGACGCCTGCCTCGTCAAGGGACGCAAGCACGCGCGCGAGCGTGCCGGTGCGCACGACTGAGCCCTGTCCGTACACTACGAGCACCTTCTCGAACCCGAGCTGCTTCATCTCGGCGCCGGTACGATCGGCGTATCCGCGTCCAAAGACGAACTTGGTGGGGGAGTGGAAGACAAAGTCGTTCATGTCATGCTCCTTTCCTGTGCGATTCTTAGTAGGGCCGGGCCTTGCAGTAGTATGGAGCAAGGTGCGGCGTCTCCAATCGGTAATTGTCCCACATCGTGTTGGAGTGATGCGGCGTGCCATAGCTGAGCGGCATGATGCCGACTAGAGGAAGGTCTTGGATTCGATGATTCCCGATTGGCTTGACCTCTCCGCCGTGGTCGTCGGTGCGTTTGCAGGCGTCTTGGTGGGGCACAAATACAAACTCGACCTCGTGGGATTCATCGCCATGTGCCTTATCTGTGCCTTGGGCGGAGGACTGCTGCGTGACGCAATCATGCAGGTCGGAAGCGTGTATGCCCTCGAGTCCGAGTGGGCGATCTTTCTGTGTGTGCTCACCGCGGTTATAGGATTCTTCTTTCCCAGTGCGCTCTCGCACTTCCCCAATCTGTACGAGTGGGTGGACATCGCGTCGGTCGCCCTGTTCGTGGTGGCGGGCGCCGACAAGGCCATAGCCTATGAGCTTCGCGCGCCGGCGGTTGTCTTGATGGGGACGATCACGGGCATAGGAGGGGGCATGCTGCGCGATGTGTTTCTCGGCGAGATTCCGCATGTGTTCCGGCAGTCGAACTTCTATGCGGTCTGTGCGGTGGCAGGCTCCATTACGTACTACGCATGCATGGCGCTTCGTGGCGACCAACTGATTGCGTCGGTCGCCACGGTGGCGGTCGTTATGCTCTTGCGGCGCATCTCGCTGCAGTGGGACATTGTCTCACCTGCCGAGGTTGACCTCGAACCCAAGGTGGTCGACACGGGCAAACGCGTGCTGCGTGGGGTCAATGCGCGGCGGGGCGGCAAGTCGCGCGAGCCGTGAGCGAAGGCGGCGCGAGGAGCATCCGCTTCTGACGACCTGTGGCCATCGCATGTCGCCTGCGCCTTACTGCACGCTGACCTCGCCCGCAAGGACGCGCTGGTAGTCCTCGTAGTTCTTTTGGAGCAGCGCAGGTGTGTCGAGGTTGTAGGGGCAGTGTCGCGCACAGCGATAGCAGCGGATGCAGTTGGGAATCTTTGCCATCTCCTCTTGCCAATGGTCGTTGAGCCATGCCTCGCTGGGGGCGCGTCGCAGCATGAGCGACATGCGTGCGCAGTTGTTGATCTGGATGCCCATGGGGCAGGGCATGCAGTATCCGCATCCACGGCAGAACTCGCCCACGAGTTCGGCGCGCTCGGCCTCCACGAAGGCGGCGACCTCCTCGTCGTAGACGGGTGTCTCGTCCATGAAGGCGAGCCACTCCTCGAGCTCCTCCATGCGCTGAATGCCCCAGATGGGAAGCGCCCACGGGTGCTGCGTGAGGAAGGCCATCGCTGCACGCGAGTTGGTGATAAGTCCGCCCGCCAGGCCCTTCATGCACACGAAGCCCACGTTGTTGCGCTGGCAGAGCTTGACGAGTCGTACCTCGCGCTCGCCGGCGAGGTAGGAGAAGGGGAATTGCAACGTCTCGTAGAGGCCGGATTCGACTGCTTCCTCCGCCACGCCGATCTTGTGTGCCGTGATGCCGATGTGGCGAATCTTGCCCGCCTCCTTGGCCTCGAGCATGGCCTCGTACATGCCGGTGCCGTCGCCCGGTCGCCACACCTGGGCGGCCATGTGGAATTGGTACACGTCGATGTAGGAGGTGCGGAGCTTGGCGAGCGAGGTCTTCAGGTCCTCACGGAACTTCTCGGGCGTGGTGGAGGTCGTCTTGGTCGCGATATAGATGTCCTCACGCTTGAGGTATCCGTCGCCAAAGGCAAGACCGAGCTTTTCCTCGCTGTTTGAGTAGGCGCGTGCGGTGTCGAAGTAGCGCATGCCCCCCTCGTAGGCACGGCGCAGGATGCGCACCGCCTCATCGATGGGCGTGCGCTGGATGGGCAGTGCGCCGAATGCGTTCTGTGGTACCGTGATGCCTGTCGTTCCCAGCGTGACGTCGTTCATGGAAGCCTCCTTATTCGTACTGCCACATTCCACACATTGTAGAGCGTCCAGGAAATCTTGGGGCACCCCGTTCGTACGGCCTAGAGGGGCGGGGCCATCAGGCGTACGATGTCCATCGCGGCATCGATGACGAGCTTGCGGTCCTGCTCGGGTAGTACTGCTGCGGCGACGAGCATCTTCGGCACCGCCGTGCGCCACCCACGCTTGATGCCGCCGATCGTCGCCATCCCCGATGCGCCGAGCACCGAGAACACCGCGTCCACGAAGCGCTCGCGCTCCTCGGGTGACGTCGAGACGAGCCACGCGTTCACGGAGGAGTCGAGCAGGCTCGCGCCTAGCCCCACGCGGCTCTCCGTCACGAAGTCGCATCCGTCGACTTCCCAGCTAAAGGGATCGTGCTGAGCGAAGCCGACGCTGTGGCTGCGCACCACACGGTAGTTGGGCTCTTGGCACTCGAAGAGCATGCCGATGACTGATGACTGGGGGATGGTCTTGTCTACGATCGTGGACGACTCGGACCAACGCCCTTGGGTCATGGCCTCGTCCAAGAAGCCCGGGCCGTCATGCGAGAAGAGTCGCGCCAGACGTACGGCCACCTCGTTCGGGCAGGTCATGCCTGCGTAGACGGCCAAGTTGCCGCCTTTGGAGTGGCCACCGCACCAGATGCGTCCCGTCGTGCGCGCTGCCACGCGCTCGAGGTAGCGCGTCGCCGCAATCTGGGATGGTATGGCGTGCTGGAAGGCCATGTTGAAGTCCTCCTTCCATCCCACAAGCGTGTTGTCGGTACCACGAAAGGCCACGAACGTCTCGTGTGGCGAGAGCGAGAAGGTCATGGCAGAGAACTGCTGCTCCGCCCGTTCGTCGGTGTGCGTCACGTAGCTGTTGACGCGCACGTCCTTGAACCGTGAGCTCCCCGCTGCTGCGGCAAGCAGCTCGGCAGAGCTTTGCGGATCGTGCAAGTTGCCGCACATGCCGTCAAGCCATTCCAGGCGAAAGAGGTCCTTGAGGCAAAGCCCTTCCTCGTCACCTGCGGCGTGTGCATCTGTGGGAAGGCGAAGGTATGCGAGGCACGAGAACACGAGGCTGTCGACGCGGCAAACCGCGCGCGTGGTGAAGTCATCTGATTCGGTGCGCACGTAGTCAATGATGTTCTCGTAGTCGCGTGCCATGTGTCCTTCTCTCTCGCGCTGACGTTGCGATGCCGTATGCGTTCTCGCGCATGGTTGCCCGGCGGAATTTCTGGAATCAGCCGATTCAGCCACTTCGAGGGGGTTTACCGGAATTGGGGGAGGTGGCGCAAGTATAGGGGTTTTCTATTATCCGACGCACAGGCGGACACTTGCGCGATACTTGAAGTATGGATAACACATTTGCCGAGCTCGGGCTTAACGAGCAGATACTCGCCGGGGTGGAAGCCCTCGGCTTCACCACACCCACACCTGTGCAGGCAGAGGCGATTCCGCTCATCCTCGCTGGACGTGATGTCGTTGCCTCCGCACAGACGGGAACGGGCAAAACCTGTGCCTTTGCGCTTCCCGTCCTGCAGAATATCGCCGAGGCGTCTCGTGCTGCGCGTGAGGAGATTGTGGCACAGGTTCGTGCCGTTGCAGAGGTCGATGATGCCGACGCCTCGGACGTCCTCGCAGACGAGGTGCCGGGAGAATCTCTCTCTGTGCCTGCCCCGCCGCCGGATGGCGACCAGCCCGCGCGGAGACGCAGGCCAAGGCGCCATCACCGGAAGTCCGCTGCTGCGAGCGAGACGCCGAAGGATGGCGGCCCCCAGCCCAAGTCCGAGTCAGCGTCCGAATCGGAGTCATCGACCGCTTCGGAATCCTTGCCTTCCGTTGAGGGGACGTCGAATACCAAGCCGAGTCGCCGACGCAGGCGTAAGCCCAGGGGCAAACAGGCTTCGGCTCTCGAACGAGAGACGGCCGTCGAAGGTCCCGCTAGCACCGCAGCACCTTCGGCAGAGAGGCCCAAGCGCAAACGCAGACGTCGCAAGAAGGGGCAGGGAAGGGGCAACTCTCCCCGCATGGAGGATTCGCGGGAGAAGAACCCCGACGCACGCCCGTTTGGCCCCTTTGCGCTTGTCATAACGCCGACCCGCGAACTCGCGCAGCAAATCGACAATGTCGTCTCGGTAGTTTGTGAGTATACCAACCAACGTGCCGTCATCGTGATGGGCGGGGCCCGGTTCGAGCGTCAGATACGCTCACTGGAGGCCGGATGCGACATGCTCGTCGCTACGCCCGGACGCTTGATTGACCTTCTCGAGCATGATCACGTCGACCTCAGCCATGTGCAGGTATTGGTTCTCGACGAGGCTGACCGCATGCTCGACATGGGCTTTTGGCCCAGCGTGCGACGCATCATGGCAGAGCTGCCAAGCGAGCGCCAGAACCTGCTCTTCTCGGCCACCATACCACCCAGCATCAAGTCCACCATCGACGCGATGCTCCGCGATCCTGCCTACGTAGAGATTTCGCGCGTGGGGCAGACGGCCGAGACCGTCGAGGAGCATCTGTGCCCCGTCACGCAGGGGCAGAAGACCAAACTGCTCCAGGAGCTCGTCCGCACGGGGGGAGCAGAGTCGGGTAGCGTGCTTGAGCGCGTCTTGGTGTTCTGCCGCACCAAGCAGCGAGTCGATGACGTGAGCCATGCGCTGAAGCAGGCGGACCTCACCGTTGACGTAATGCACGCCGACCGCCCGCAGAAGGCGCGCGAGCGTGCTTTGGCCAGGTTCCGGGAGGGCAAATGCCAGCTGCTCATCGCGACTGACGTCATGAGTCGCGGCATTGACGTGAGCGGCATTGATGCGGTGGTCAACTTTGACGTCCCGCTCGACCCCGAGGACTATGTGCACCGCATTGGACGCACGGGACGTGCGGGAGCCACCGGCCACGCCTACACCTTCATGGCGCCCGATGAGGTCACGCCGCTGCGCGAGATTGAGTACTTCATGGGCAAGCTCGTGCCCACGTGGGACCTGCCGGGTTTCACCTACGACGAGGGACGCATCATACCTGGAGCGACGCGCTCGACCAGCAAGCCGAAGCGCACGATGTTCGCTGGATCGCGGTCGCGCGGCAGGGGCCTATACGGCCGGCATTATTGATCCCTGGAGGAGCCATGAAGCAGGCAAGGCCGTATCCGCACCTCACTATAACGCGCAAGGCGGCGAAGTCCTTGCAAGCTGGGCATCCGTGGGTGTATGCGGACGAAGTCATCGATGCCGAGCCGACGGAGAATGGCGGCGTGGTCGACCTCTTTGAGGAGAACGGCACCTGGCAGGGTTGTGCGCTTCTCTCGCAACAGAGTACCATCCGCGCTCGCGTCGTCACGCGCAACGCCAACGATCGCGTTGACGAGGCGTTCTGGCACAGGCGCATCCTGTGGGCGTGGCAGCACCGTGTTACGGCCTTGGGCGGCCGCGGGCTTCCCGGTGGCGAGCCGGACACCACCTGCTGTCGCGTGCTGTTCTCGGAGGCAGACGGCGTTCCGGGACTTGTGGTCGACAAGTACGAGGACGTGCTCGTCTCGCAGGTTGGCACCGTGGGCATCGAGCTTCTCAGGCCCGTGTTGTATCCGCTGCTTCTTGACGTGCTGTGCAAAGAAGGCCAATCGGTGCGGGCAATCTACGAGCGCAACGACGGGTCGGTGCGCTTGAAGGAGGGGCTGAGTCGCTATCAGGGATGGTGGGATGGCGCGGAGGCTGGGGATGAGCGACTCGTTGTGCGCGAGAACGGAATCCGATATCGCCTCGACCTCGCCAACAGCCAAAAGACGGGATTCTTCCTCGACCAGAAGTACAACCGGCGCGCCGTCCGAGAGCTGGCGGCAGGTCGTCGCGTGCTCGACTGCTTCTGCCATGTGGGTCCGTTTGGCCTCAACGCGCTTGCGGGGGGTGCCTCGTTCGTCCGGTTCGTAGATGCGAGTCAGGTGGCCTTGGACTTGGTGTGCGAGAACTCCATCCTCAACGGGTTTGCCGAGAAGTCCGACGCATGGGGCGCGACTCGGGCCGACGTCCTCGAATACCTTCCCGAGTTGCGCAACGGCCAGCGCATGCGAGACGAGGGCGGTCCCTTCGACCTCATCGTGCTCGATCCTCCCGCATTTACCAAGAGCGGTCGCACGGTGCGCAACGCATTGCGCGGGTATCGGGAGCTCAACGCCTCGGCATTGCGTATCCTTCCTCGTGGTGGCTACCTTGCCACCTGCAGCTGCTCGCAGCACATGACGCGCGACCTGCTCGCACAGGCGGTCGCTGAGGCCGCGCATGGGACGAACCGGCAGCTCAAACAGGTGGAGGAGCGCCAGCAGGCTCCGGATCATCCCATCCTGTGGGGTTTTCCACAGAGCCACTATCTGGATTTCTTTGTCTTTCAGGTGGTGTGATGCGCGGGGGCGTTGCCCCGCCGAGACCCGCGAGGTCGTGAGCCTTGGCACGCGGGAAGCCGCGCCATGGTCTGCCACTTCTCCAGAAGGGGTGCCGCGAACGGTCACGGTAGCCCCAATTGGTCATAATGACGGCTCGGACCTGCTCGAGTGATTGCGATCCTTCTGGGGGCTGCTTTTATGCGTTCCTTCAGGTGGGGACCGCTTTGAGATGCGGGTTGTGTCTTTCTCGTGCTAAGATTGTTTGCAGGTATGCGAGGCGAGTCGCTTATGCAGAAACGGAGAGAGACATGAAGCATAGACATGGCGTAGCGGCAAGGCTCTTTGCCGCAACGTGTGCGCTGCTGATGGCTGTGGGCATGCTGATACCCACCGCCCAGAAGGCGCGCGCGGACGAATCGAGGTACTATATTTCTTTGGAGATGAGTGCGGCTAATTGGAGTGAAACATCGGGGGAGTATGGCGTCGTAGCGTCGTGGTCCGACAGCTATTACGACGATGATCCAAAGCATGACTTCACTGTCGCGGAGTACAAGAACAGTTTGGGAGAATCGTCATCGAGCCTGTCGCAAGAATGGTTGGCCTTGCTGAACCTGGACGATGCGGTGGGCGAGCATCCCGCAAACGGAGTCAAGGATTACCAGTTCTTTTCGCAGGAAGTGACATTGAATGGCGCGAAGAAGCGGGTCTGGATGTCGGCGAAAGCGTACGATTCGTACTACAAGGTCAACGCGGCGTCTGCTAGCAGCGACATGGGAACGGCGACGGTTACGTCCAATCCTGATGCCCGCGACGGTAGTTACAAGCCCGCAACCTCCATTGGAATTAAGGCGAATTCCAAGCCCGGATACAAGTTCAAGCAGTGGAAGCTGTCGCTGACGAACTTCGAATCGGACGAGGTCAAGATCGCAGATGCGACCAGCGCAGAGACTACGCTCAAGTTGGGCGATGATGCCAGTCCCGTATTATCTGCAGACAAGCCGAAGACGGTCACGGTGACGGCGGAGTTCGAGGCGATGACGTACCAGATTACCACGGCCACAGACCCAGCCGACGGGAGTGGTGGCACGGTAAGCGTGAAGGTAGGCGGCGCCGCCGCGACAAGCGCCGAGACGGGCCAGACGGTTTCTGTCGACGCCTCTCCGGCGACGGGATACACCCTCTCGTCGATAACGTACAAGTATGGGGAAAGCACGAAGCCCGTGGATATCACCGAGGCGAAGTCGTTCGCGATGCCGGCTGGCGACACGACCGTAACGGCCAGTTTTGAGGCTGAGACGACCCCGGCACCGACCCCGACCCCAACACCGGCGACCTATACCGTCACCTTCGACGCCAACGGCGGCAAGGGCACCATGGAGCCGCAGGAGGTGACGGAGGGTGTGGCGACCAAGCTCGCTTCCAACGATTTCACGCGCGCGGGCTACGACTTCACCGGGTGGAACACCAAGGCGGACGGCTCCGGTGACTCCTACGACGACAGTCAGAGTGTGACGCTTGACGCGGACCTTGATCTCTACGCGCAGTGGGAGTCCGAACCGACGCCGACCCCGGATTCGGATCCAACCCCGACCCCGGATCCGGACCCGACCCCGACGCCGACCCCGAATCCGGACCCGACGCCGACGACGGACCCGACCCAGGATTCGGACCCGACGCCGACGACGGACCCGACCCAGGATTCGGACCCAACCCCGACGCCGACCCCGACGACGGACCCGACCCCGACGACGGACCCGACGCCGATGACTTACACCATCAAGGTGAAGAAGCCCAAGAATGGCACCGTTGTCGCGAGTGCCAAGAAGGCCGCTGCCGGCAAGAGCATCACCCTCACCGCCACCCCAGCGAAGGCCTGCCTCTTCAAGGCGTGGACGGTAACCGATGCCGATGGCAATACGATAAAGGTCAAGAGCGCGCTCAAGGCTCAGGCCGAGGGCGGTGCCAAGGTTGTCAAGGGCACATTCATCATGCCCGAAAGCGCTGTTACCGCGAGCGCGGTCTTTGAGGTAGAGCCGACCCCAACACCGGCGACCCACACCGTCACCTTCGACGCCAACGGCGGCGAGGGCGTCATGGACCCGCAGAAGGTGACGGAGGGCACAGCGACCGAGCTCGCCTCCAACGAGTTCACGCGCGCGGGCTACGGCTTCGTTGGCTGGAACACCAAGGCGAACGGCTCCGGCGACTCCTACGACGACACCGAGAGCGTGACGCTCGCGGCAGACCTTGCCCTCTACGCGCAGTGGGAGGCAGCTCCTGTCGCGACCCACACCATTACCTTCGACAAGAACTCTGACGAGGCGACTGGCTCCATGGACCCGCAGGTGGTTACGGACGAGGTCGAGACGACGCTCAACTCCAATGCGTTCACGCGAGCGGGCTTCACCTTCGTGAGCTGGAATGCTGCTGCCGACGGCAGCGGTACCTCCTACGCGAATGGAGCGAAGGTCACTGCAACCGGCGACCTGACCCTCTACGCGCAGTGGAGCAGGAACACGCATGAGGTACCGGCTCCCACGATGGGGACGAGTGTGGGCGGTTCCATCGTGTCGCGCTACACCGAGGTTACCTACACGATTACCCAGAGGATTCCGGCCGACACCGCGCAAGTCGGCATCTCATTTGACCTCTGTGAGACGATGTGCTACACCACGAACCCCGAGAACGTCGTTGTACGCACGGCTGACGGTGTCGAAGTCGCAGCAGCGAGGATTATCGACGGGCAGCACCTTGAGGTCGGCATTGACGATGCTGGCTGGCTGGCGAATCAAGATGTACAGATCTCCTTCTCCGCCAAGCTGCGCGATAACGCAAACCTTGCGCAGTACCTTAACGACGTGAGGAACACCGCTTCCATTCCATACCAGGCGCACACCCAGTTCTTGTACTCCGACGGCAACACGGCAACGGCGGAGTCGGCAATCGAGCGGCACAAGTTCTCGATTCCCGTCGGCACCAAGTCTCCTACGACGGTTGTCGTGCGTGGCGCAACCACTCCCACCACTTCCAAGAGCAGCAGCTCCGGTACCTCCGGTAGTTCTAGCAGCTCCCTTGCCAAGACGGCTGATCCCACGTCGGCTGCAGGTGCTGTGGCAGCAGCCTTTACGGGCATGGCGGCTATCGCAGCTGGGCGTACTCGCAGGCGCCGGTAATCATAAGAGCGTACGACAGGTACGATTCCTTGGTGGGTCCGGTGCGCAGCGGCACCCGACCCACCGCGTGTTTTGTGGGATGATGGATTCCGGCGAGATGGACTATACGATTCTTGGCTTGGTGAGGGGGCGTTGCATGTCGCGTCGAGTGTTTCCATTTGCAGGCACCTCCTCTTGCCGCAGGGACCTCACGTCTGCAGCGGATTCTTGCATAGCATCAAACGTTGTCGCCAAGTTTGTAAATATCATTATCGGAACCTGCGCTATCATGTAACGATACATTCCGCAGACAGGAGCTACCATGCCCATAAACGTTGCCGACGGCTTGCCCGCAAAGAAGATTCTGCACGACGAACGCATCTTTGCCCTCGAGGACGAGGTCGCGCGCAATCAGCAGATTCGGCCCCTCAAGGTCGCGATTCTCAACCTCATGCCCACGAAGATCGAGACCGAGACCCAGATTCTGCGCCTCATCTCCAAGTCGCCGCTGCAGGTGGCCTGTGACTTCATGCGCGTGTCGAGCCATGAGTCAAAGAACGTCTCGGCGGATCACCTCGTCAAGTTCTACGATACCTTCGAGGCATTCGAGGGAAAGAACTACGATGGTCTCATCATTACGGGCGCGCCGGTGGAGCACCTCCCCTTCGAGGAAGTGGACTATTGGGACGAGTATCGCCGAATCGTGGACTGGAGTCAGGAGCACGTCTTCTCGACGATGAACCTTTGTTGGGCGGCGCTTGCCACGTTGCACCACCTGTATGGCATCCGCAAGAAGCAACTGCCTGCCAAGCTCTTCGGCGTCTTCCCACAACGCCTGTGCGATGAGTACAACTTCCTCACCAACGGCTTTGACGAGGTGCACAACATGCCCCACTCGCGCCATGCGGCCATTGAGGTCGGCGACCTTAACGAGCATCCTGAGCTCCAGGTGCTGAGCGAGGGCTTCCACACCGGTCCTGCCCTCATCGCCACGCGGGACTTCCACGAGATCTACGTCACAGGTCACTTCGAGTACGGGCGCGACACCTTGGCGGATGAGTTCTGGCGGGACTTCCACCGTGGACTGCCCATCAAGGTGCCGCAGAACTACTTCCCTGACGACAACCCCGAGAACCAGCCCATCTTTACGTGGCGCGCGCACGCGAACCTGCTGTATCGCAACTGGCTCAATTGGGTCTACCAGATGACCCCGTACGATTTGGCGCAGATACCTGCCGAAGTGGCAAGGCTTCACGCCGAGGCCGAAGCGCACAACGCCGTGGGCAAGTTCTAGGCGTGCCCAATCAGCGATTGGCATGATCGAAATGCCTAACTCTGGGAAGGCGTGTACCCGACCCGCACGTCTCTAAGGAACGTCGCCTGCAAAGATGCTGGCATCATCTATAATAGATTGGTTTTGTACACGCCAAAGGAGGCAATCTGTGATAGTTCCCGACATGCTTCGCCTCAACGCCGCGAAGTACCCCATGGAAGTCGCGCTTGTTGAGGTCAATCCCGAGCGTCAGGAAGACCGCCACATCACGTGGCGCGAGTACGACTTGGTGGAGACCACCGAAGACGAGCCGTATCGCCGCGACATGACGTGGTCTGTCTTCGACGAGCGTTCCAACCGCGTGGCAAACCTGCTGCTCTCGCGCGGAGTGCACAAGGGCGACAAGGTGGCCATCCTTTTGTACAACTGCATCGAATGGTTGCCCATCTACTTCGGCATCCTCAAGACCGGTGCGACGGCTGTGCCCCTGAACTTCCGCTACTCGTCCGACGAGATTGCCTACTGCATGGACAAGGCGGACGTGGACGTGCTCTTCTTTGGTCCGGAGTTTATCGGGCGTGTGGAAGAGATCGTGCCACAGATTCAGACGGGCCGCCTGCTCTTCTATGTGGGTGACGACTGCCCCACGTGGGCAGAGAGCTTCCGTGAGCTGGAGTCGCTCTGCTCGAGCCACGACCCTCAGATTCCGCTCTTCGCCGACGACGATGCGGCCATCTACTTCAGCTCGGGCACGACGGGCTTTCCCAAGGCGATCCTGCACAATCACGAGAGCCTCACGCAGGCCGCCGAGATGGAGGCCATCCATCACAACACCACGCACGACGACGTGTTTCTCTGCATTCCGCCGCTTTACCACACCGGGGCAAAGTTCCATTGGATGGGAAGTCTTGCGACGGGATCGAAGGCCGTGCTGTTGCGTGGTGTGAACCCCAAGTTCATCTTCGAGACGGTGAGCCGCGAGCACTGCACCATCGTGTGGCTGCTCGTTCCTTGGGTGCAAGACATCCTTGCCGCCATCGAGCGGGGCGACCTGCGGCTCGATGAGTACGAGCTCGACCAATGGCGCCTCATGCACGTCGGTGCGCAGCCGGTGCCCAAGAGCCTCATTCAGCGTTGGAAGCAGGTCTTCCCACATCATGACTACGACACCAACTACGGTCTCTCGGAGTCCACGGGGCCTGGATGCGTGCACTTGGGCATCGAGAACGTCGATCATGTTGGTGCCATCGGCGTGCCGGGATACCGCTGGGAGTGCAAGATCGTGGGTGAGGACGGCCATGAGGTGCGCCAGGGCGAGGTTGGCGAGTTGTGTGTGAAGGGCCCCGGCCTCATGACCTGCTACTACAACGATCCCGAGGCAACGGCCGAGACTCTCATCGACGGCTGGCTGCACACGGGCGATATGGCGCAGCAGGACGACGAGGGCTTCTATTGGCTCGTTGATCGCAAGAAGGACGTCATCATCACCGGTGGTGAGAACCTGTATCCCGTACAGATCGAGGACTTCCTCTCGGGCTACTTCGCCATTCAGGACGTGGCCGTCATCGGTCTGCCTGACGAGCGCTTGGGCGAGATTGCCGCCGCCATCATCGAGCTCAAGCCCGGTCGCAGCGCGACGGAGGAGGACATCAACCAGTATTGCGCCAAGCTGCCGCGCTACAAGCGCCCACGCAAGATCATCTTTGCCGACGTGCCACGAAACGCCACGGGCAAGATCGAGAAGCCGCTCCTGAGGGAGCGCTATGGCGCCACCGGCCTCGTGGGCAAGGAGGCCAACGGCTAAAGGTCGTAAATGCATGAAAGGAACGTGCCCCCTCGCTCGTGTATAGGGCGAGGGGGTACTTTCATGGAAATGGTTTTGGGTGAAGCGTACGGTGCGAGGGCATTCGAGGCGACGGCGCGGCGCTATGATACTCGCATGCGAACGAAGCGCGACATAGAGGGAACCATACGTCGGCATGCCGATACGGTCATGCGCGTGTGCTCCATCTACCTGCGCGATCAAGCCGACCGCGATGATGCGTTTCAGGAGACATTCCTACGGTATGCGCGTTATGAGCGCACGTTCAACGGAGACGAGCACCGCAAGGCATGGCTCATTCGCGTGGCGTCAAACGTGTGCAAGGACCAGCTGAAGAGTGCGGCGGCGCGCACCGAGTCGCTTGACGCGCTCGCCGACGAGGGCATGGTGCTTGCGGGCGACGATGGAGAAGAGGCCCAGCGCTCGCTGGAGCGTTCCGATGTGCTCAAGGCGTTGCGCTCCATTGACGAGCGCTATGCCATCGTGCTGTATCTACGGTTCTACGAGAGCTATACCGCAGCACAGATCGGCAAGCTCCTAGGCATGCCCGAAAACACGGTGTACACGAACATCGCGCGCGGAAAGCGCCAGCTCAAGGGGGTGCTTGGCCGTGAGTGAGCACGATTGGGAGCTCGACCTTGAGGGCTTCGACTGGAGCGTCGCGACAGGGTCGGACGATTCGGGGCCCGCATCGGCAGACGACGCTGCATTCTCTGAGTTCTTCGCGCAGCTAGACGGGGTGCGGGCGAGTGACGAGGTGCGCGCCTCGGCCCTCAAGGCGATTCTTGCGGATGACGATGCGCCTACGAGTGTCGTGCGCCCCAAAGCGGGAGGGGCGGGTACGAGCGGAAGGAAGAGACCGGCGCACCTCAGGCGCAGTCGCAGGTCCGCCTCCCCGCGTCCTCGTCGTCTGCGGCGGGTCGCCTTGGCGGCATGTCTGCTTCTGGTGCTTACAGTTGTCGGCGTCGGCTCATGGTTCCTGCCATTCTCGCAAGTGGCTGTCGCTCAGGATGATCTGAGCGTGGAGTTTGGCGTCAACTTGTATGGGGTCACCGTGACGGCGACGGCTGAGGGCGAGGTGAGCAAGAAGGTCGTCTCGCAAGCGTCGGTGAGCAACCGACGCTTCGAGGATGCCCTCAACCAGGTACTCGATACGTACGACAAGCTGCGGGCAGAGGGTGACGCTGGTGCAAGCGTCGGCGTGGTGACGGTGGACGTGAAGACCCCAGGAGGCATCGGTGGGGAGGGCCTGCGCCGAGAGGTGGAGGGTGCCGTTGCCGGCCGTGGCGGCAAGGGGCATCAAGCCTTGCCCCAGCAGGAAGCCTTGCCGCAGCAGGATTCAATGACGCAGCGGGATGAGGCCTCGCCACGGCAGGGTGAGGCCATGCAGCAGCATGGTCCCGATGCGGGCGTGATGCAGGAGTCTGCACCGCACGACACCGTCGGGTGGGATGCCATGCCGCACGACGCCGCACCACAAGACGCCGTGCCGCAGTACGAGGCGTCTGGGGGAGAGGCCATGCGGGGGCCGGGACAGCAGGAACCTGGCTTCGAGCATGCGCCGGAGCAGAATGGCTTTGGCGCAAGGGCATCTGGGAACGGTCCCCGAGCCTAGGTACGCCTTGACTGAAAGCTGCATATAGGGATGTTTGGGTATGCTACAATCCGATAGTATCTGCCCGTAACCAAGTATCATTGCGACGCCCAGACAGGAGTGGCGCCATGCCTCCTTCCCCTGATTCAGCCTCGGTTCACCTCGCCGCAGGTGTCTCCTCGCGAAGCGTCTTCTATAATCGCGTGGATCAAATGCTTGCAGCCGGGTGCCCAGAGGACGTGGGGATTGCATTCTTCCGCTTGGCGAACGTAAACAACTTCAGCATGCGTGAGGGCATACAGGCGAGTGATCACCTTGTCGGTGTCTGCATGTCGGAGCTTACTCGCTTGTTGGGAAGCGAAGCGGTGGCCATCCGTTATGGCGGCGGGAGCATGCTGGCATTCGCCTCGCGTGGCAGTCTCACGAAGCTCATCATGGGCGTCTCGGACATACTTGCCTCAATCGACCAGTCGAGAAGTGTCCAGATCAAGGTGGGCTTCTGCGAGACGGGGGGCAAGTATGGTGCGCGCGAGGCGGTGGCTCGGGCGCGCTTTGCTCTCGATGGCATCATGTTCGACTCGGGACGGTCTCTGTGCATCTTCGATGAGGACCTGAGCGTTGCCTACGACAAGCGGCGGTACGTAATTGACCACATCAACGATGCCATAGAGCAGGGCGAGATACGCGCCTATGCGCAACCTATCGTGCGCCTCATCACGGGACGCGTGTGTGAGGTCGAGATTCTGGCGCGATGGGAGAGTGAGCGCTTTGGGCCCATCTGGCCAAATGAGTTCATTCCCCTGCTCGAGGAGTCCCGCCAAGTCCATCTTCTTGATGCGGAAGTGGTGCGCCTTGCGTGCGAGCAATGGTGCGAGGCGGAGAAGCTCGGCGTCTCGGTTCCGTTCGGCATCAACCTCTCTCGTCTGGACTTCGAGCTATGCGACATCTACCGCGTGGTGCGTGACATCATGAGGGAGTATGACGTGCCAGTCGAGATGCTTCATGTGGAAGTCACCGAGAGCGCCATGACCGGTAACGTGGACCTGCTTCGACGGGGGGTCAAGCGATTTCGCGATGGCGGCTTTCGCGTGTATATGGACGACTATGGCACGGGCTACTCTTCTTTGGAGGGCCTTCTCTCGAGTAGCTATGATGTGGTTAAGCTCGACAAGAGCCTCATAGACAACGTCGACACCAACGAACGAGCTCGCGTCATCGTTGCGGATGCCGTGAGCATGTGCAAGCGTTTGGGTATGCAGACCCTCTGTGAGGGTGTGGAGACGCTCGAGCAGCTGCTCTTCCTGCGGATGGTGGGCTGTGAGAAGTGCCAGGGATACTTCTTTGGCAGACCCGTCGATCACGAAGGGGTGATGCTTCGGCTCAAACAGGAGGCCGAGCGCTTCGAGGAGCCTGGGTACGGTGATTACCTCGACAAAGTGGGCCGGATCAACTTGGTGGATGGCTCTCGCTCTGATGTCGTAGGCGCCGAGTCGAGTGTCTTTCTTGGCGACAATCCCATTGCGGTTATCGAGGCCTACGACGGGCATGTGGTTTGTTTGGCGAACAACACCGCCTTCGATGACTACCTCCATCGAGTTGGCCTCGGCTCTTTTGATGACATGATCTACCGAATAAGCGCTGGCGAAGGCACGATGCGCAAGCGCTTCGAGCTCGCGGCGATTCGCGCCAACGAGACGGGCGAGCAGCAGGTGGTCGACTTCATTGCTGGAGGATACTTCAGTACGCTGAGCATCTCGCACGTGGCAAACGCAGGTAGGCGAAGCGCCTACCTTGCCAAGATTTCGAGCGTTACCACGAGTGGCGGTGTTGAACGCGAGCGTTCCATGGAGATGGCTCTGCCGTTCTTGTTTGCCATCTACAAACGAATCGATCTGTTTGATTTGAACACGGGCGCAAGCAAGAACCTCTACGTCAGCTCCTCGCTGCTTCAGAGCCATCGCATGGCGGGGTTCATCGCAAACGAGATACACGAGTTCTGCGACAGGAACGTTCATCCTGCCGATCGCGCTCGGTTCTTGGACTTCTACGATCTTTCGACCCTTGACGAACGCGTGCAACGCCACGGAGGTCGCCACGATGCCATCGTTCTGCGCACGCGCATCTCGAGGGATTCTTATGCGGACCACATCTACATGCTCATCCCCATGACGCTCGGTGGACACCGTCAGGTGCTCTCTACGCTGCGCGAGATTGATTCTGGTGAGTCCAACAGCTACCAGATATCAGGTGATGAGCGCATCTCCGATGCTGCGTTGCTCAATGCGGTTCTTGAGGGGATTGACCGCTATGTGTTCTGGAAGGATGACCAACGCCGATTTCTTGGGGCCAACCAAGCGTTCTTGGACTACTATGGATTCAAGAGTCTAGATGAAATCGCGGGTAAGACTGACGATGAGGTGGGCTGGCACGTGGATGACGAGCCGTTTCGCAATGACGAGTGGAGGGTACTCCAGGGCGAGTTGGTTCAGCGCGCGAGGGGGACGTGCTACAGTCGCAACGAGCTCCGTAACATCGAGGCGAATAAGCGTCCCATCATCGCTTCAGGTCGTATCGTCGGCTTGCTCGGTTACTTCCGCGATTTGGGGCCTGCAGAACACGAGTATCGACCGTAGTCAGTCGGCATCATCAAAAGGAGAGCCATGAAGAAGGTCGCATTTCTCTCGTTTGACTGGGACTACGAAATAATGTCCCTGTATTATCAGGGTATGCAGGAGTGTCTTGAGGAGTACGGCTCGGTTCAGCTGGTCATCTTTAATGCCTTCGGTGAATACGAGAGCCACGAGACCGAGGAAGGCGCCGTTCAGATTTTCGCGTTGTGCGACTACCACGACTATGACGGCTTCATCATTCAGGGGAACCGCGCTTGGCCGCCTTCCATGCGCAAGAAGTGTGCCGAAGACATCTGCGCGCTGCATAAGCCACTCGTCTCCATCAGCTATGAGCTACCCGGAGCGCATTACGTGGGAACGAACAACTACGATGCAATGTACGTCATGGTCGAGCGTATCATTACCGAGTGGGGATGTCGCAAGCCAGCCTTCGTGAACGGGCTCTCTACCTCTTTGGAGGCGCAGGACCGTGCGCGCGGCTTTCTTGACGCCTGTGCAACGCTTGGAGTCACAGACGCCCGCTTCTACGAGGGCAACTGGCATATGGACGCGGGGAAGCAGGCTGCGCTGCAGATGCTCGAGCGTTCGGATGACCTCCCGGACGTGGTCTTTTGTTGCAATGACAACTTGGCCCTCGGCGTGCAGTTGACCCTGCAGGAGCATGGTGTGCGCATACCGGATGACGTGCGCATCACAGGGTTCGACAATCGCGAGATCGCCAGCAATGCGAAGCCGCGCATCACCACGATTGACCGTGACTATGCGACGGTTGGCTATACCGCACTCGAGACCGTCGTGCGCCTCATGCGCGGAGATGAGGTGCCCACCAAGGTGAGCAGCCCGGTGCGGTATGTGTTCTCGGAGTCGTGCGGATACGAAAGTGACGCGGAGACAGAGAACGCGATCTTGGAGCGCGTGCAGTCCACCCAGCTCGCCCTCACACACTTCTACCGTGTGCTGAGGAGGTTTCAGCCCGCGGTGCTCGACGCAGAGTCCATGCAAGAGATTCTGGAGGTGTGCGACAAGTTCCTGCATGAGCTTGGCTGTCCCAACGTGTACCTTGTCGTGAATGACGATTACGTTGAGTTCGACGCCACGCGAACGGCCACCGCCTATGGCACCTCAAGCACCCTCAAAGTTCACTGCAGCACGACAACAAGCCTGACGCACGACAAGGAGTATGGATTTACACGCTTCCTCACCAAGCAGATTCTTCCTCCCGAGGCAGCGATGAGGCGCCCACTGTACATCGTCTATCCCTTGCGGCATGATGCCACCTGCATCGGGTTCCTTGTTACCGAGGGCCTCTCGCCACTCATGGAGCACGGTTTCTTAGTCATCATCCTCAAGCTCATATCCTGCTCGATTGAGAACATGCGCAAGAAGGAGGTTCTGCAAAACCTCAACCTGCGTCTCGACAATCTCTATGTGCATGATCAGTTGACGGGGCTGTTCAATCGGTTTGGGCTGTATCGGTTCGGAAGGATTGCCTACGAGCATCTGTTGCGCGACTTCGAGGAGGCCCAGTTCATCTTTGTGGACATCGATAGGATGAAGGTCATCAACGATGTGTATGGGCACGAGGCGGGGGACTTGGCGCTCAAGGATACGGCGGACGTGATCAATCGCGCCATGAAGGGCGAGAACGCCTTTGCCATGCGTTATGGTGGGGACGAGTTCCTGCTCATTTGTCGTCGGAACCTCATTCCCAAGCTCAAGAAGGAGCTGGAGTTTCTCAAGAGCGCGAGCACACGCCCCTACGACTTGAGCCTGAGCATGGGCCTTTACGAAGTGCAGGCGAGTGACAAGTGCACCATGGAGCAGGCGATAGAGGCTGCCGACGAAAGGATGTACGAGATAAAGAAGGCGCGCAGGGCGGCGCGCGAATAGCTTCGTCCTTTGGTCGAGTCCGTCCGGGCCGCCCCTCATAGCGAAAACGAGCTTGTGGCATGCCGCAAGCTCGTTTTGTGTAAGGAGGCTTCGAGTGGTTCTCTGTTGCAAGGTTCAATACCGAATGACGGCCTCCCGTTGATTCCACTGACGGTCAGTCACGGTTTTTGCTTACCTCAAGGTGTGTGGCGAGAGCATGCGTAACGAGCGGAGCCAACGAATTTGAAAGGTCGAGAGCGACCCGCTCGTGTTGGTGGCATGGGCGAAGAGAAGGCGCCTCTCCAAGCCCGGGGTAGTACAGTGAGGAATTGGTATCGAGATTGAGGAGTACTACGATGGCCATGAACAACGCAAAGAACAACAAGTTGCAGAGAAAGGCTCGTGTGGCGGTTTTGGCGAGCACGTTGGCGCTTGGGATGTGCCCGATTGCCGCGATTGCCCAGACTGCTGGTCAAAAGAGCGTTGCCGCCATGGAACGACCCTCGCTCATGCGGGCGACAGAGCAGCAAACCGACGATGCCCAGCAGACTGACGGCGCCCAGCAGAATGGGGATTCCCCGCACCGCATGGATGGCTGGCGGCCTGATGGGGCTGAGCGAGGTGGAATGCAGGACATGCAGCCTGAGTCCGGAATGCCGAGATTCGATGGCGGACAGCCTCCCATGCACGATGATTTCGAGCAGCCAGGTGGCGAGGCGATGCCCACGGAAGGCGAGCGCCCCGAGCTTCCCGAGGGTGAGCGCCCCGAGCTTCCCGAGGGCGAGCGCCCCGAGCTTCCCGAGGGCGAGCGTCCCGAGTTGCCTGACGGCGAGCGCCCCGAGCTTCCTGACGGCGAGCGCCCCGAGCTTCCCGACGGCGTCAACGCAAACGCCGGAGACGCCGATTCTGCGACAGGCGAGACGGAGAAGAACTCCAATAAGGACACACAAGAGAATTCTGACGATACTGCGCCAAGTGCAAAGCAGTCCGACGAGGAGCATCGTCCTGCCCAAGACAGCTCGTTCATGCATCGGATGGGCGACTTCTTCCGAGGCATGTTCGATTGGTTTAGCGGCACGGGTCGCTAGCTAACGACTTGCGACCACATGCTCGCAGGCTGAAGACGCCTATGGGGTGACTCCCCATAGGCGTCTTCGCTCATCCGTCTATGCCTAGCGACGCTTCAGACCGGTCGTTGCATAGTGGACGGCCTTGTCTTGATACATCTGTGCGTCGGCCAATCGATTCAGGGCCTCAAACTCGCCGGCATACTCCTCCGTGTACGACATGCCCATCGCCGCGCTCATCCCAAGCATCTGCAAGTGCTCCTTGACCTGTGCCATGCCCTCTGCGATTTCGTCGGCAGTGAAGTCTTGCAGGACGACCAGGAACTCGTCGCCTCCCGTGCGAAACACGTGCTCGCGACCGAACTTGTTTGCCAAGGCCTTGGCAGTCTCGATGATCAGTAGGTCCCCCGCAGCATGTCCATTCGTGTCGTTCTCTTGCTTGAGTCCATTGACGTCGGCGACGATCATTCCCAGTGCGTGGCTGCCTCCAAAGATGTCGTTGGTGAGCCGTTCGAGGGCATTGCGGTTCATGACTCCCGTGAGCTGGTCGCCAAACGACATGCGCGAGAGGTACAGCGCCTCCTCCTTCTCGAAGTATACGCAGTTGTAGCGGCTGTTGAACCCATTGTGGATGGCCACGACCATCTCGTGGCAGCTCTCGTAGCCACATGCCGAGCAGTTGATTTGCCGTGACTCCAAGTCCTCCTTGTGAAGGGAGCAATAGATTTCCTCCGCTTGCTCGGGAGTGGGGATGGAGACGACGCAGGCAGCGCTCTGGTCGACAAACGTCGCACGATAGGATTCGACGTCTAGTCCCTCGAAGAGTTGGTTGAGACGTCGCAGGCGCTCAATAGGCGTTTGTCCTTGGTACCAAGGGGAGGTTGTTTGGGGACTCTTGCTGGCTGTCCGGATTCGATGGATGTGCGCCAGGCCGCTGTCCTCGTGGTCCTCTGCCGTGCGTGCAGTTCCCTCGATGCAACCTTCCTGGCAGTTGAGCGCGTCGACGAGCGCGTACGGAAGGTCCCTCGAGAGTACCTTGCGTCGATTGTTCCGGAAGCGCTCGTAGAGGTATTGCTTGCCCGAGACGACCCGAATGGGCGTGTCGTCACCGAGGAACCAACGGACGTTGTCGGCAAGACCACCTGGAGCAGGGTAATAGGATCCGAGGCCGTGCTCAAGCTCATCGTACGTTGACTCCTCGGAAGCCTCTAGCGTACGAATTCGCTCCATCAGCTTAGGTAACGTGACGTTGTACTGAACGAGGTCGGGGTAGCGCTGCACCTCGAGGGTCTTTCCGATGCAGGGCCCCACAAAGGCGAACTTCTCCGTCATGTGAAGCTCTTCCCTGCAGTAGGTCGCGAGGCACATGAGGGGGCTCTTGACGGGCATCAGACGGCTAATCGTCTCGGGTGCCCAGTGCTCGATGTAGGAAACGACCACGGGGCATGAGGTGGAGATTGGCGAGCGAAGAGCTCCGTGCTCAATGTGCTTGAGATACGCCCACGTGCAGATGTCGGCCCCGAACGAGACGGGCAGTATGTTCCGTACGCCCAGTCGCCTGAGCGTGCCGAAGGCGGTTCGGTACTCGTTGGGATACTTCGCCTCGAAGGAGGGGGCAACCAGAAGGGTGATTGGCTCGCCAGCCTCGAGGTCCGCAAAGAGCCGATCGGTGTCATCCAAATACTGGCGTGCGTCATGCGTGCATACGTCGATACATGCGCCGCATACGATGCAGCGCTCAGAGTTTATGCGGATGGACGAGTTCTTCGGACCGCTATCTGAGACGCTTGCGCCAAACGAGCTGCAGATGCGCACGCATCGGTTGCATCCCACGCACTGCTCGTTGGTAAATATCAGACCCTCCGCCATGGTTACTCCTCTGTGCTCCACTGGCTTGGTGGATGACAACAATAGCAGAAGTATGATTGAAGGCTGCGGCTCAGGCACATGATGAGCGACGGACGGTAAGGGGGTTTCCGGGAACTGCTTTCCCAAGGTATCCGAAAACGGGTCCCATAAGGGCTTGTTCCTCATAGGCTACTTTGTGGGCAGCGTGCGGACTCGGTACTCCTTCGCCCACGGTTTTGCGATAGAATCAGCGCAGACAGTCGTGGTTGATGGCGGCGAGAGGAGCGTGACGCGAGGTGGCAAGGCGTAGAATCATGGATTTGGACATCAAGCGCGTGCTCAAGGCGCGACCGGATGCGCCACAGGACTCCAAGCTCGTTCCCCTCACGACCACCTGGGGTGACGAGCTTGATTGCGAATCGGTGCTTTCCGAGCATCCACGTCCACAATTCCAGCGTGCGACGTGGCGGAGCCTCAACGGTTGGTGGGATTATGCCATCTGCGATGTGGAAGACGCGCGAGGACAGTGGGACGAGCTTCCGGCACCCGAGGCGTGGGACGGACAGATCCTGGTGCCGTTCTCGCCGGAGGCGCGCCTGAGTGGGGTGGGCAAGCAGCTCCTTCCCACGCAGCTCCTGTGGTATCGCCGCGAGTTTGACCTCGAGGGTCATTTTGACGACAAGCGACTGCTTCTACACTTCGAGGCGGTGGACTATGCGTGTGCGCTCTATGTAAACGGCATGCGGATCGCTACGCACGTTGGCGGCTATCTGCCCTTTGATGCGGACGTGTCGGATGCCGCGAGGCCGGGGGCAAACGTCATCGAGCTATGCGTCTTTGATCCCAGCGAACAGGGGACCCAGCTGCGTGGCAAGCAGCGCATCGTGCGTGGGAACATGTGGTACACCGCCCAGAGCGGCATCTGGCAGAGCGTGTGGCTCGAAGTGGTGGGCGCGGCGCACGTAACCTCGCTGAGGCTGCGTCCGGATGTCGATGCGGGTGTGCTCGATGTCGAAGCGCACCTCAGCGAGCCAGGAGACGAGCTTGCGGTGGAGCTACTCGATTCCGCAGGCAAGACGGTGGCGCGCTCGAGTGCGCTGGCGGCAGAGCCGTCGCTCGCGTTGCGCCTATCGGTTCCCGCTCCTCATCTGTGGGATGTCGACGATCCCCATCTGTATGACATTCGCGTGACCTATGCGGGGGATGAAGTGCGCAGCTACTGTGCCTTCAGAACGGTCAGCATCGAGCGTGATGCCGACGGTGTGGCGCGCTTCTGCCTAAACCACAAGCCGCTGTTCCTTCGCGGGGTCTTGGACCAGGGGTACTGGCCCGACGGCCTCATGACCGCGCCTTCAGACGAGGCGCTCGTGCATGACATCACGGCCATGCGCAAGGCGGGGTTCAATTTGCTGCGCAAGCACATCAAGGTCGAGTCCGAGCGTTGGTACTGGCATTGTGACCGCTTGGGGATGCTCGTCTTCCAAGACATGGTGAGCGGAGGTGGCATACCCGAGGAGTGGGCGAGTGTCAACATACCCACGCTCTTTCGTCGCTCGTGGTCGAGCCGTCGCGATACCTCTCCGCGCGCATGGGAGCGCTTTGGCGCCGATGACGAGGCATATCGCACGGAATGGTTGGAGACGGCACGTGCGGCCATCAAGCAGCTTGCTCATCATCCCTGCGTGGTCACCTGGGTGGTGTTCAACGAATCATGGGGGCAGTTCTCGTCGAGACAGATGGCAGAAGAGCTGCGGGCGCAGGACTCGACGAGGCCGTTCGTCGCGACGAGCGGCTGGTACGACCAAGGCGCGGGCGACTACTACGCGGTGCACAACTATTTTAGAGGCATGCGCGTGTACAAGGATCCCCATGCGCGTCGTCGCTCTGCGAGCGGTCCCCGTGCGTTTATCATGGACGAGTTCGGGGGTCTGACGTGTCCGGTGGAGGGCCATGTGTCGGTGCCCGACATCACGTACGGCTACGATGCGTTCGACGATCTCAACGCGTGGCGCGACGCACTGCATGCACTTCTCGCCGAGGTGGATGCCTTGGAAGGGCAGGGCCTCGCGGGGTTCGTGTACACACAGGTGAGCGACGTCGAGGAGGAGACCAACGGGATTCTTACCTACGACCGTCGCGTCAACAAGCTGGGATGATCCGCGAGGGATGGCTTGCGAGGGATGACCAACACGACGTATGCCTGCGGGTCCCTTATGAGTCAGGTCTCTAGCCAAGCAGGATTGCAAGCACCTCACGGCTCCATTGCTGCAGGCGACTGATGGGTGGCGTGGGGCAGGCGATGGGCACGAGGTCCACGCCGAGCGCGCGTCCCTCCTCCATGGCCCGGTAGAGGTGATAGTTGCTGGTCAGAACGCAATGCTGCCGGTCCTCTAGTTCTTCCGCATCCGGCAATGCCTCCATGAGCGCCAACGAGTAGCGGACGTTCTGCGCGGTGTCGAGCGCCTTGCGCTCAAGCAGCATGCTCGTGTGCGGAATGCCGCGCAGGCTGAGGAAGTCTGCCATGTAGTCGGCCTCGGTCTTCCCGCTAGGGTCGTCGGGAACGGGACCTCCTGTGAGAACGAGCATTCGGTTGGGTGACTCATGCCATAGCTCCTCTGCCTTTACGAGCCTCTGAACGAGCGTGGGGCAGGGCATGCCGTTGCGAATCGTCCCGCCCAGCACGATGATGACGGCAGTGCGCTCGGGCTCCTCCGAATGGGCGTACGCGGAACGCAGCCTCCCAAACCAGAAGGTGCAGACCGCAATCGTACCGCTCGAGACGGCGAGCGCGGCCCAAAGAAGGCCTGTGAGCACGTCGTTGGCTCCTGCCCACAGGAGCGCTGCGAGCGAGGCGGGTGCAAGCGATGCGACCGCAGGCGGTACCATGCCGACGGACGTCTTGCGATGCGATGCCCAGTAACGCATGTTTGAGACGTTCGGCACGAGCCAAGCAACGAGCGCACATAGCCACAGGGGCTCACGGCCGTTACCATGAGCCCCTGCGAGCATCCATGCGCCTGCAGCCATGCAGCCGAGCTGAAGTATGGCCACAACAGGTTCGAGTTGCTTCTCGCGGGCTTTGGCTTTCGTTGCGTGCTCCTGCATAAGCCTTCCGTCCGCTTGGGCCACTCAAGATCATCCTTGCTAGTCGCTCGGCGTCTTCTTCGAGGCGACGGGCATCTCCACGTAGCGTAGCACATGCTGCTTCTTTGCGCCCACGAAGAGCGGGACGTATTCGTACATGACGCTTGCGTTGGTGAGGCCGTACCAATGGGAGGGGGACCCGCATGCGGCGCGAATGAGGTACTTCGCCTTCAGGACGGTGAGGTCCCAAGACGAGATGTCGACGGAGGTCGTGGGGACCTTGCGCACGAGGCAGAACCTGAAGTCGCCCACGTGTCCGGTGCGCTCGTAGATCGAGAATCGATGCTCCTGTGCCGGAAGGCGCCCCTGCGCGACCATCGCGGAGACGATCTGGTACAGGTACTCATTGACGCGCTGGTTGACGCGGAATCCCAGGCGCAATTGCACCTTGAAGACGTAGTCGGTTCCGAAGTCGTTGACCCAGAACTCATGCGTGTTGGGTTCGTCCGTTACCGACACGTTGAGGAACCAGTAGGCCTTGGCGCGCTTGGGGCGCTTGTCGAGGATCGAATACAAGATGTCGCGGTCGAGCGTGTCGGTGCTCGGGTCGTTGGTGAGGAACACTAGGTTGTCGGCAAGGTAGGGAATGTCGTCGTAGTTTCTCAGCTCGTCCAGTTGGTCGAGGTAGGTCTTGACGGGCAGGTTGATGCGTTGGCTCATCTCGACCTGCGTGCCACGGTGCCAAATGTACATGACGAGGAAGATGGCGAAGGCGAGCAGGACCGTCACGTAGCCGCCGTGCATGAACTTGGTGAGGCTCGAGAAGAAGAAGAACGACTCGATGGCGCCAAAGAAGAGCGCGAACGGCACCGCAAGGGCCTTGCGACCCCGCACGTCGGCGAGGAACATCGTGAGCAGTATGGTGGTCATGAGCATGGTGACGGTGATGGCGAGACCATACGCCGACTCCATACGCTCCGAGCTCTGGAAGTACAGCACGACGCCTATGCAGCCAACCCACAAGATGTTGTTGACCAGCGGGATGTAGAGCTGTCCCTTTTGCTCGGTGGGATACTCGATCTTCATGTGCGGCATGAGGTCGAGGCTGATTGCCTCGCTCACGATGGAGAAGCTGCCGGTGATGAGCGCCTGGCTCGCGATGATTGCGGCGAGGGTGGAGAGCACGACGGCAAAGACGCGCAGCTGGTCGGGGAGCATCTCGAAGAAGGGGTTCATCGTGGCGCCCATGGCGACAAGCTCGGGGTTGTCGCGCATGGAGAGAATCCAGGCGCCCTGCCCAAGGTAGTTAAGAATGAGGCATGCCTTGACCACGGGCCAGCTTGCATAGACGTTTGCCTTGCCCACGTGGCCCATGTCGGAGTAGAGGGCCTCGGCGCCGGTCGTGCACAGGAACACGTTGCCCAGTACCATGAGGCCGGCCGCATTGAGGTTTCCGTTAAAGAGGAACGTGATGCCGCGAACCGGGTTGAAGGCACGCAGCACGTTGAGGTCGGCACCTATATGAATGATGCCGACGATTCCCAAGAACGCGAACCACAGGCACATGATGGGTCCGAATGCGCGGCCGATGCTGCTGGTACCTGCGCGTTGCACAAAGAAGAGCGCGCTGATGATGGCGATGGTGATGAGCACCACCACCCCTTGCCGGTCGCCGATGATCGAGTGGATCAAGTCGATGGTCCTGAGGCCCTCGATGGCCGTCGTCACGGTGACAGCGGGCGTGAGGATGCCGTCGGCAAGGAGCGCGGCACCACCGACCATGGCGGGTACGATAAGCCAGCCTCCGCACTTGCGCACGAGGCTGTAGAGGGCGAAGATGCCGCCCTCGCCGTGGTTGTCGGCCTTCATGGCGACGAGCACGTATTTGACGGTGGTGATGAGCGTCATGGTCCAGATGATGAGCGAGAGCGCCCCGAGCACCACGTCCTGCTCCATGGTGGGCAGTCCACCGTTGCCGTGCATGATGGCGCGCAGCGTGTACATGGGACTGGTGCCGATGTCGCCATAGACCACGCCCATGGTGACGAGCACCATACCCATGCTGAAGGGAATCGCGCGGTGCGCGCTTTTCGCAGAAGACATAGTGTTGTTCCTTCTCTTGCGATCGCTGTTTGGAAAAGGTATAGGCAAGGATATCCCTAATCGCGTGCGATGCCGATATTTATGCCATCTTTATGTACGTAGACACCATGGTGACGTCTCCCTACAATGGGGCGAACAAATGGGGTCCCCGGGCGACCGGTCGGTTTGAGAGGGGGAGGGCATGGCACGAGACATAGCGGTGACCTTGGTGCTCCAGGCCCTCGCGGTGACCTGCGCCATGCTGCTTGACGTGCTTGGGTTCTCTGAGGCGACGGTGGCGATCGTGTTCGTCCTCGGCGTCCTGCTCACGGCACTCTTCACCACCAGAACGATCTATTGCCTGGCGGCAGCGGGGCTCTCCATCATGTGCTTCAACTTCTTCCTCGTCGAGCCGCGCTTCTCGCTTCGCATCCAAGGTGCGGACGTTCCCGGAACCATTGCGGTGATGTTTGTGGTCGCCTGCGTCGCGAGCTATCTGGTGACGCAGCAGCGCGCGAGCGAGCGCGCGTCGGCAGAGGCGCAGCTACTCGTGCAGAACGAGCAGCTGCGCGCTGACCTGCTTCGCTCGGTCTCGCATGACCTGCGCACGCCGTTGACGGCGATATCGGGCAATGCGGACGTGCTGCTCGACCAGAGTGCGGTGCTTGACGAGGGGCAGCGCGAGATGCTGCTGCGCAACATTCGCGACGATGCCGTGTGGCTGACCGGTGTCGTGGAGAACCTGCTCTCCATCACGCGCTTGGAGGATGGCCGCGTTGCGCTTGATCGCGATGTGGAGTTGGTTGACGACGTAGTCGAGGAAGCGCTTCGGCATGTGAGCGATGACGTCTGTTACCACCATCTCTCGTACGTACCCTCCCAAGAGCTTCTGCTCGCTCGGATGGACGCACGGGTGATGGTTCAGGTGGTGGTGAACCTAGTCAACAACGCCATTCAGCATACGGGATGTGGCTCGCACATCGTCGTTGAGGTGAGGCGCCGAGGAGGCTTCGCCGTGGTTTCGGTTGCCGACGATGGACCCGGCGTGCGCGACGAGGACAAGCCCCGCGTGTTCGAATCGTTCTATACTGCCGGAGGCACGTCGACCGACGGTCGTCGTGGCATCGGCCTGGGGCTTCCGCTGTGTCGCGTGGTAGTCGAGGCGCATGGCGGTGAGCTCGAGCTGACGGACGCCGTCCCACACGGGGCGGTCTTTACCTTCACCCTGCCCTTGGAGGAGGTTGCACACGATGAGTGACAGACGTACCAGCGTGTTGGTGGTGGAAGATGACGACGCCGTGCGCAACCTCATCGTGACGGCCTTGGGGTCGCATGGCTACCAGTGGATATCGGCCACGACTGGCGAGGAGGCAGTCGAAACCATTGCCTCGTCAGGACCCGACATCGTGCTGCTGGACCTTGGACTTCCCGACATCGACGGACAAAAGGTCATCACGAAGGTCCGCGTGTGGTCGCAGGTGCCCATCATCGTCGTCTCGGCGCGTTCGGATGACCTCGACAAGATCGGTGCGCTCGATGCGGGTGCGGACGACTATCTCTCCAAGCCGTTTTCGGTGGGCGAGCTCCTGGCGCGCATCCGAACGACCGAGCGACATCTGAGCTACATGGTGCGCGAAGAGCCGCGCGAGTCTGTCTTTGAGAATGGCGACCTGCAGATCGACTTCATCGCGGGAACGGTGTGCCTTGCGGGGAGGGACCTGCACCTCACGCCACGAGAGTTTCGGCTGCTCTGCCTTTTGGCCCGCAACGTCGGGCGCGTGCTCACGCACCAGTTTCTTCTGCGCGAAGCCTGGGATGGAAACCAAGAGGGGGACTTGGCATCGCTGCGCGTGTTCATGGGCAACCTTCGCAAGAAGATCGGGACGCAATACATCCAGACGCATGTGGGCGTGGGATATCGCATGGTGCGCGTATAGGCAATGAGTGGCTCTAGGGGAGTGCCTTGCCGCTACCTCTCGTCTCGCGGGCGAAAGCTTGCGGTCTCGCCACCGATGAACTCCTTGGTGTGTGCCGCGCTGGCATGTATGATGCTGTGCGTGTCGCCCGAGATGATGTCGTCCTCGTCATCTTCCGTCAACTCGCTGAGTGTGACATGGGGTTCCTCGTAGGTGAGGTGCGGAACTTGGCGCACACGCGTGAAGAGGGGCACGTACTCAAGGATGACACTGCTGTTCTCGAGGCCATACCAACGAGCGGCGTTGCCGCAGAACCCACGGATGGAGTACTTTGCGTGCATCACGCGTTCGTCGACGCCCGAAAGCTCCGTCTCGGTGCCCAGCAGTTTGCGAATCATGCAGAAGCGGAAGTCTCCGATGGCGCCGCTGTTGCGGTAGATGGAGTATCGGTGCTGCTGTTCGGGTAGGCGTTTGGCAGCTACCATGTCAGAGACAATCTGGCGCAGGTAGGCGTTGACGCGCTGGTTTACCTTGAATCCCAGCCGAATCTGCACCTTGAAGAGAAAGTCGGTGCCGAAGTCGTGGACGGTATAGGCCAACGTGTGCGGCTCGTCGGTGACCTGCACGTTGAGGAACCAGTAGGCCCTGGCACGCTTCGGGCGCTTGTTGAGGATGGAGTAGAGGATGTCGCGGTCGAGCTTGTCGAAGGACGAGTCATTCGTGAGGAAGACGAGGTTGTCGGCCAGAAGCGGCACGTCGGGATCCCTGCTCAGCTCCCCAAGCTGATTCTTGTATTCGCTGACCGGAAGAAAGACCGTCTGCATGCGCTCGATCGCGGTCCCCCTGCGCCACACGAACATCACATAAAAGAGTGCGGCCGAGAGAATGATCATGACGTATCCGCCGTCAAAGAACATCGTGCAGCACGAGATGAAGAACGACATCTCGATGGCGCCGAACACGAGTGCAAAGAGCGCCGCGAGGACGGGTTTGTTCCTGACGCCGGCCAAGTAGCTCACCAGAAGCGTTGAGGTCATGACTCGGGGTTGTGGGCGTTCGCGAGCAGCCAGGCGCCTTGTCCCAGGTAGTTGAGGATGAGGCATGCCTTGACGAACGGCCAGCTCGCGTAGATGTTTGGCTTGCCCACGTGGCCCATGTCGGAGTAGAGGGCCTCGGCGCCGGTGGTGCAGAGAAACACGAAGCCGAGTATGCGCAGGCCGGCATGGTTGTTGGGCGAGGCGAGAAGCATGATGCCGCGCAGGGGGTTAAACGCGCGAATCACGCCGGGATGGGCCAAGAAGTGCACGAGGCCGGCGCCGCCGAGGAAGAGGAACCACAACGTCATGATGGGACCGAAGAGTCTGCCGATGCTGGAGGTGCCAGCCTTCTGCACGAAGTACAGTGCGCAGATGATGACGATGGTTATGATCACGACCTTCGTCTGGCTGTCTCCGATGATTGCGTGCCCGAAGTCGACGGTGCGCAGGCCCTCGATGGCCGTGGTCACGGTGACGGCTGGGGTGAGGATGCCATCGGCGAGGAGCGCGGCACCGCCGAGCATGGCAGGCAGGATGAGCCAGCGCGCGCACTTGCGCACGAGGCTGTAGAGGGCGAAGATGCCGCCCTCGCCGTGATTGTCGGCCTTCATGGCGACGAGCACGTACTTGACGGTGGTGATGAGCGTCATGGTCCAGATGACCAGCGAAAGCGCACCGAGGATGAGCTCTTCCGTCACGGTGTTGATGCCGCCGTTGCCGTTGACGATCGCCTTCATCACGTACATGAGCGAGGTGCCGATGTCGCCGTAGACCACTCCGAGCGTTACGAGGAGCATGCTCGCCGAAAGCGGAATCTCTCCTGATTGCGCCTTGCGCGTCACCCGAGGGCTCATACCACATCACCTGCTTGCATAAAGAGAAACAAAACAAAGATAAAGATAAAATAAAGACGCCTTATCCTACCACCAATTGGCGTTCCCCATATGCGAGCGTGCGCAGGACTTTGCTCGTGGGGACTGTTCTCTTGGACACCTCGTGGCCAGTGCGCTCGTGCCCCGGCCCCACGTGACGGTTCTGTGCTATGATGGGCGGACGTTTTAGCAGCTGACAGACGGGGAGTTTCTCGAATGATTGATGGCACCTATACGGTTGGAGCAAAGACGCCGCTGGGCAAGAAGGGCGGACAGCTGGTCCTCGTGACGGAGGGCGACGCATGCCATGCGGACCTGACCATCGCTGGCAAGACGAAGCGCCTCGAGGGAACCATTTCGGGTGAGGACGTGACCTTTACCGGCAGCGTCCATCTGCCGTTCCCCATCGGAAACCAGGACTTCGTGCTCACGGGTACGGTTAAGGGAGACGAGCTTACGGGCGTATGTCGCACCAAGAAGTTCAAGTTCGACGTGAGCGGGACCAGAGTGGGGGCGTAGCATGTCCAAGGATTCAGGGTACAGCTCAGAGCTGCCCTCTGAGGAAGAGATTGAGGAGGGTCGCCGGAGCTCGCTCTTTGTCGGCCTCATCATCGGTGGTGTCGTGGTTGCCTTCGGCATCGTTTGCTACCTGCTGTTCGGCAAGTACCTGACGTTCTAGCCACAGACGAGTCATAAGTAGGCAGTGGCCCCCAGCCGACACGTCGGCTGGGGGCCACGTACATCGCTCCTTCAGTGCTGCGCCGTCAGCGGTGGTAGAACGTGTGGCGTTCGTACTTGGGTTCGCAGCACACGTTAATCCCCAAGCTCCGGTAGAGCTTCTCGTCGGTGGGCGAAAGAATCACCGAGAAGTACGCGTCGCACCCGCGCAACTCTTCGACCGCCGCTATCGCGCGCGCGGCATCTTGGTTGTCGACCGAGCTGATGGAGAGCGCGATGAGCGTCTCGTCCGAGTGGAGGCGCGGGTTGATGCTGTGCAGGTGATCGATCTTGAGCCTGCAGATGGGCTCGAGTGCCTCGTTGCTCACGATGTAGGTCTTGCGGTCGATGCCGGCGACGAGCTTGAGCGCGTTGAGCAGAAGCGAGGAGGCGGCACCGAGCAGATTGCTCGTCTTTCCCGTGGCGATAGTGCCGTCGGGCAGCACCATGGCGGCGGCGGGGGCACCGGTCTGCTCCTCCTTGGCGAGTGCGGCGGCATGCGCGGGCGAGTAGTCCACGCTTATGCCAGCCTTGCCCATCAGGAGGTCGATCTTTGCGAGCGCATCGGTCCCCTCGCCCGTGCGCATGAGCTCGACGGCAGTCCAGAAGTGGCGGCGGACGATTTCGTTCGTGGCGGCGTCCTGGCACACCTTGTCGTTGATGATGCAGTTGCCCACCATGTTGACGCCCATGTCGGTGGGGGACTGGTAGGGGCTCTGACCTTGGATCTTTTCGAGCAGGGTGCGGACGACGGGGAAGGTCTCCACGTCGCGGTTGTAGTTCACGCACACTTCTCCGTATGCCTCGAGGTGGAACGGATCGATGATGTTACGGTCGTCGAGGTCGGCGGTTGCGGCCTCGTAGGCGATGTTTACGGGATGCTTGAGGGGAAGGTTCCACACGGGGAACGTCTCGAACTTCGCATAGCCAGCCTCGATGCCACGTATGTGCTCGTGATACAGCTGGCTCAGACAGGTGGCGAGCTTGCCCGAGCCGGGACCTGGGGCCGTCACCACCACGAGCGGACGCGTCGTTACGGCGAAGTCGTTCTTGCCGAAGCCGTCCTCGCTCACGATGAGGTTGGTGTTGGACGGATACCCGTCGATGGGGTAGTGGCGGAAGCACTCGACGCCCATGGCCTCCAGGCGGTGCTGGTATGCCTCGGCGTGTGGCTGTCCCGTGAAGCGTGTGATGGCGACCTTGTTTGCGACGATGCCCATGCCGCGGAACATGTCCATCAGGCGCAGGACGTCCTCGTCGTAGCCAATGCCGATGTCGCTGCGGCGCTTGTTGGTCTCGATGTCCTGCGCGTTGATGGCGACGATTACCTCGGCATCGTCGGCGAGCTCCTTGAGCATGCGTGCCTTGGAATCAGGGGCAAATCCCGGCAGGACGCGACTGGCATGATAGTCGTCAAAGAGCTTGCCGCCGAACTCGAGGTAGAGCTTGCCGCCGAACTCGCCGATGCGCCGTCGGATTCGCTCGGCCTGTAGGGATATGTAACGGTCGTTGTCGAAGCCTATGCGCATGGAACCTCCCGATTCTTGACTGCCTCTAGTCTCGCACAAGTTGAGGTTTTTTTCCATTGGCGGGTCGGGAGAGATGGCCGGTGAAGGTACGGGCCTTGGCAGGATAGTCCCCCAGATGTCCGATAGCGGCGTATCGTAAATTCCTACTTGCTAGGTAGGAATAAAACTGTCATCCTACCATCAGTCCTTCGTAGGCACTAGATAGGAGATCATCATGCAGGCAGCGCAAAACGTGGACGCACTCATTGGGAACACCCCGCTCATCGACCTCTCGTTCCTTGTGGACGGGAAGGCGCGGATTCTGGGCAAGTACGAGGCAACGAATCCCGGCGGTTCCGTGAAGGACCGCATCGCCAAGGCGATGATCGATGCCGCAGAGCGCGATGGTTCGCTCAAGCCCGGTGGCACCATCATTGAGCCGACGAGTGGCAATACCGGTGTCGGCTTGGCGATGCTTGCCGCAGCACGCGGATATCGCATGATTCTGGTGATGCCCGAGACGATGTCCGTCGAGCGCCGGAAGCTGGCCGCCTCCTATGGCGCGGAGCTTGTGCTGACGCCGGGTGCCGAGGGCATGGGTGGTGCCGTCGCCCGGGCAGACGCACTTGCGGCCGAGACCCCCGGCGCCATCGTTGCCGGACAGTTCGTGAACCCCGCCAACCCTCAGGCCCATTACGAGACGACCGGTCCGGAGGTTTGGAGCGCCACCGAGGGTCAGGTGGCCGCAATCGTGGCCGGCGTGGGGACCGGCGGCACGATCTCGGGAACAGGGCGCTTCCTCAAAGAGAAGAACGCCGAGGTCAGGGTGGTGGCTGTGGAGCCTGCGGAGTCACAGGTGCTTGCCGGCAAGCCTGCGGGCGCTCATCGCATCCAGGGAATCGGTGCCGGATTCGTGCCCAATACCTACGATGCGAACGTCGTCGACGAGGTCCTTCCCATCTCCACCGAGGAGGCGATCGACACCAAGAAGCAGCTCGCTTCGCGTGCCGGCCTGCTCGTCGGGATCTCTTCGGGTGCTGCTGTGGCTGCGGCCGCGCGAATCGCCCGGCGCGAGGAGTTTGCCGGCAAGACCATTGTGGCCGTGCTGCCCGACACGGGTGAGCGATACCTCTCGATGGACCTCTAGCGACGCGCTCCGCAAAGAGCGCTCTCGGATTCTGGTGTTACGAATCGGGAAACCGTGCTATCATCGCTTTGTCTTGCGATGAGAGGAGCGATGATGCACATTCCCGACAACTACCTTTCTCCGGCTACGGATGCGGTGCTTGCGGTGGCGATGGTCCCCATCTGGGTTCACAGTGCGCACAAGGTGCGTGAGGAGCTCGACCAGGAGCAGGTTTCGTTCGTGGGCATGGCGGCGGCGTTCTCGTTCCTCCTCATGATGTTCAACGTGCCCCTTCCGGGGGGCACGACGGGCCACGCCGTCGGAGGGACTCTCATTGCATGCCTGCTTGGCCCCCACGCTGCCTGCCTTGCCGTCTCGGTGGCACTGGGGATCCAAGCCCTCATCTTTGGTGACGGCGGCATACTTGCCTTTGGGGCGAACTGCTTCAACATGGCGTTCGTTCTGCCATTCGTGGGACATGCGGTGTATCAACTCGTGTTGGGTGCCAATCCTTCTGGCGCGCGTCGGGCTGTCGCGCTCTTCGTGGGAGCATACGTTGGTCTGAACGTCGCCGCGCTGGTCGCCGCAATCGAGTTTGGTATCCAGCCGCTGCTCTTTGCCGATGCGGGAGGGCAGGCGCTGTACTGTCCGTATCCGCTCGCGGTGTCCATTCCTGCCATGTGCATACCTCACCTGTTGGTTGCGGGGGTCATCGAGGGGGTGGCGACCGTGGCGATATACGAATTCGTGGCACGCGTCGCGCCCGACGTGATGATTCGGCCCAACACCTCAATGCGGAAGGCGTCCTCGTTGCTTCCGGTTGCCGCTCTCGTGGGCATTCTCGTGGTCGCCACGCCTCTCGGCCTGCTGGCTGAGGGAACCGCGTGGGGCGAGTGGGGCGCCGACGAGATTGCGGAGACCGGAGCTGGATACGTGCCTGCCGGTATGGAGAACGGGTTCGAGTGGGAGGCGCTCATGCCCGACTACACCCTCGGCGCGCTGCCCGACGCGGTTGCGTACGTCATCTCGGCCATTGCGGGCGTGGCCCTTCTTGTGGTTGCGTTCAAGCTGCTCTCGTTGGCCGCAAGGCCGCGTGGCGCGTATGCTGGCTAGTCGGAGCGAACAGGAGTCTTGCGGGAGCCGCGGGCGGGAACCGCTGCCCGAATGGCTTTTGTGCGGCTCGCCGTATGAGCCATCCACCGATCGCGACTCCTCCATGCGACGCAACGTCTTGGCCTTGACGAGGGCGCTGGTGACGCTGCGCGCGGAGCCTGACCCCGCAGAACGACGCACAGGGGTGGATCGTGCGCTGGGCGGCGTCGCGCCGACGATTCGCCTCGTCGGCACCCTCGTGCTTGTTGCCTGCGTGAGTCTTGCGCGCAACCTCGCGTTCGCATGGCTCATGCTCGCCATTCTCCTCGTGTTGTGCGCGGTGCGCCCTGCTCACAGGATTGCACAAATCGTCGGTCCTGCCGCACTTGCGGCACTGCTTGCGTTCCTGGTCAACATGCCTGCCGTTCTTCTTGGTCAGGCCTCGGCGCCCGTTCGCATGACGACCAAGACGTTCGTGACGGTGGGCTACGTCGCGGGCCTCGCCCAGACCTTGGGCTCGGATGGAATGGTCGCTGCGCTGCGTGGGTTGGGCTTGGCGCCCCAGGTTGCCACGGTGGCAGACCTTGCCCTGCGCGACATCGTTGTGCTCGGTGAGGCGGCGACGTCGTTGAGCGAGGCTCTCAGTCTGCGAAGCGTGGGCACCAACAAGGACAAGACTGCCTCCGCCGCAGGTGTCATGGGTGCCGTGTTCGTGCGGGCACAGAGGCTGGCGACAGCCAGGGCCGAGGCGATGGAGCTTCGTGGCTACGGGTTGGGCTGGGCGGATGCACGTATGCGACGCCGCCTCCGGGGCGCCGACGTCGCATACGTGCTCGCGATGGCGGCGGTTGTCGCGGCATTCGTGTACTTGGAGGGGGCGATGGCGTGAGCCCTCTGGTGGAGTTTTGCGACGTGCGGTTTGCCTATGCGTCCTCGCGACAATTCGCGTTGGACGGCGTGAGCTTTGCCGTCAACGAGGGTGAGGCATGTGCGCTCGTGGGTCCCAATGGTTGCGGGAAGTCCACGGCGCTACGGCTCCTCGTCGGCCTCGACCATCCCTTGTCGGGCGAGGTGCGGTTTGCCGGAGAGGCCATCGACGCATCCGCCCTGCATGACGTGCGCTTCTCCAAGCGGCTCCGGCAACGTGTGGGCCTCGTGTTCCAGGACCCCGACGTGCAGCTCTTCTGTCCCTCGGTTGCCGAGGAGGTATCGTTCGGACCGCGGCAGATGGGGCTCGCTCCCGAGGAGGTGCAACGCCGCACGGACGATTGCCTTCGGCTGTTTGACTTGGAACGATTGCGCGACCGTGCGCCATGGCGTCTCTCGGGAGGGGAGAAGCGTCGCTGCGCCATCGCCTGCGTGGTTTCGCTGGCGCCGGATTTGCTCTGCCTTGACGAGCCCACCAACGGATTGGACGACGAGAGTCGGGCGGGCATGGTGGCGTTCCTGCGCTCGTTCGTCGCGGCGGGAAAGACGGTGCTCGTCGCTACGCACGACTTGCAGCTCGTCAGCGAGCTCGGGGCCCGTACCATCAGCCTTGCGAGACGGTAGAGATGTTCTGCGGGGGACGTGCTTCCCGTGGCACATCCGCTATACTGAACACCCACAAAGGGGGTCCGACGGGTGGAGGGATGATGGCGAGCGACTTGGTGAGGTTCTCCGTTGCCATACCTATGGGGCTGCTCGAGGAGTTTGACGAGTACACGGCACGGCGCGGCATCCTGACCAACCGCTCGGAGGCGATTCGCGACCTCATGCGCGAGAAGCTCGTGGAGGATGAGCTCGCCTCGCCCGACGCGGAGGTGGTGGGGTCAATCACCATGGTGTATGACCACCACACTCCCGACTTGACGCAGCGGCTCGATGAGGTGCAGCATGAGCACATCCCCCAAATCGTCTCGACCATGCACGTGCATCTGGACCATTGCAACTGCCTGGAGATTCTGGCCGTGCGGGGGAGGAGCGCAGACGTGCACGATCTTGCCGATCGCCTGCTGGGCATCAAGGGTGTGCGCCATGGGAGCCTAGCCTGCACGGCGACGACCTCGTCCATGGGACACCATCACGAGCACCGGCATGAGTGAGGAGGTGGGCGGGACCGCCATTGCAGTCTCGCCCACCTTCAACGTGTGCCTCATGGCTCAATGAGCAACCGTCTCGAAGTGCTTCCTACCAGTCGCTGCTCCAATCGGTGGCGCTGGAGTCCCATGAGTCGGATGAGCTCCAACTCCAATCGTCATCGTCCCAATCGTCGTCGTCGCTGCTGCTTGAACTTGATTCACTGGGAGGGTCGTAGTATTGCGAGTTCGAGAAGTCGCTCGTGCCCGACGAGGAATCCCACGAGTTGCCCTGCCAGTACTCGTCAACGTTCTCGGTCAGTGGGGTGGGAGGGCTGGGGTCTGGCTGCCATGTGTTGCTGTACGAGTCGTAGAAGTACCAGTCGTTGTCTTGGAAATAGTACGAGGTATTGTTATAGCTGTAGTATCCGCGCGACGGCAGGCGCGAGAGCGCGTAGATGCCGCCGACGAGTACGGTCGCGAAGGCGATGATGACGAGGATGCCCGCGAAGCGCGTCTTGCGCTGGGCCTTCTGCACCTTCTGCGTGCCCAAGCGGTTCTTTTGGTTCGCCACCTCGCTCTTCATCTTTTGGTACAGCTCGTTGACGGCGTAGGCCTCGTCCTTTCCGCGGTAGCGAATCGCGCGGGTGCCATCGGCCTTGTTCTTGTACACGACGAAGTCGAGGCCGTCCTGGTAGATGCCGAACGCCCGTGGCTCCTTGTAGTCCTCGCCAATGAAGAAGCGCATCTGCTCGAGGGGCAGGTTGTGTGCCAGGGCAAATGCCTTGAGCTCCTCGATGGTCTTGGGCACGCCACTTGCCGATGCCATCATGTGCTCGTTGGGAGCTCCGCAATGCGGACAAACCGCATCGGTGTCGTCAATCCAGTTGTCGCAATACTCGCATCGCTGCCGCATGTCCGCCTCCGTCACGTCTTGCGTCCACTTACGCTAAGTGTAGCAAAGTGTCGATGCCGCGCCGTGACGTCGGTGCCCAACATCTGCGAATGCGCCTTGATATGCCAAGAACTGATATGCTGGGAACGAAGAGGACAAGGAAGAGAGAGGGGGGGCTGGATGGATACTATCAAAAAGATATTGGCCCAGCTTGGAGAGTATCGCAGACAGGCGCTGCTCGCTCCTGTGCTCACGCTGGCGAGCGTCGCTCTGGAAGTGGCGCTTCCCTTCGTGATGGGCGTGCTCATCGATCGGGGAATCAGCGCGGGCGACATGGGCCAGGTCGTTCTGTGGGGCGTCGTGATGCTCGTGTGCGCGGGACTTGCGCTTGTGGTGGGGGCGCTTTCGGGCGTGTATGGCAGTGAGGCGGCCGCCGGACTCGCTGCCAACCTGCGCGACGCTGAGTTTAAGAAGGTGCAGACGTACTCGTTCGCCAACATCGACAAGTTCAGCACGGCCGGTCTTGTCACGCGCATGACCACTGACGTGACGAACGTGCAGAATGCCTTCCAAATGGCGTTGATCATCGCCACGCGCGCACCCATCACGCTCATCGTCTCGATGGGCATGTGCATCTTCCTCAGTCCGTCGATGTCGCTCATCTTCGTGGTAGCCATGATGGCACTCGGGCTCGGGCTCTTCACCATCATGATCAAGGTGATGCCGCTGTTCCGCAGGGTGTTCGAGCGTTATGACGACCTCAACGCGAGCGTGCAGGAGAACGTGAGCGCCATCCGAGTGGTGAAGGCGTTCGTCCGCGAGGACTTCGAGGACCAGAAGTTTGCGCATGCGGCGGGCGAGCTGCACGACCTCTTCGTCGCTGCGGAATCCATGCTCGCGTGGAACAATCCCATCATGATGTGCGCCATCTACGGCTGCGTCATTGCGCTCAGCTGGTTCGGTACGCATTCCATCATGAACGGCAACCTCACCACTGGTGAGCTCACGAGCCTTTTGGGCTACGTCATGAACATCCTCATGAGCCTGATGATGCTCACCATGATCTTTGTCATGCTCACCATGAGTGCGGCCTCAGCCAATCGCATCATCGAGGTGCTTGAGGAGGAGCCCGACATCACGAGCCCGCAGAACGCCATCATGGCAGTTCCGGATGGCTCCATCGACTTCGATAAAGCGTGCTTCAGCTATCGCACTGGTACGGGCGAGTCCACGCTCGAGGACGTGGACCTGCACATAAGGAGTGGCGAGACCATCGGCATCCTCGGTCCCACGGGTTCGGGCAAGTCCACCTTGGTCGCGCTCATCAGCCGTCTGTACGACGTGACGTCCGGCAAGGTGGAGGTAGGGGGCAACGACGTGCGCGCCTACGACACCGAGGTGCTGCGCGACTCGGTGGCCGTGGTCCTTCAGCAGAACACGCTCTTCTCGGGTACCATCTTGGACAACCTGCGCTGGGGCAACGAGCGCGCGACCCGCGAAGAATGCATCGCGGCATGTCGGGCGGCCTGTGCCGACGAGTTCATCGACCGCATGCCCGACGGTTACGACACCGTGATCGAACAGGGAGGCACCAACGTCTCGGGTGGTCAGCGACAACGCCTGTGCATCGCCCGCGCCCTGCTCAAGCGCCCCAAGGTGCTGATTCTCGACGACTCAACGAGCGCCGTGGATACGGCAACTGACGCCTCCATCCAGCGTGCCTTCGCCGAGCAGATTCCCCAGACGACCAAGCTCATCATCTCCCAGCGCGTGAGTAGCTTTGCGGCGTGTGACCGAATCCTGGTGCTCGACGCGGGGCGTGTGGCAGCGTTCGGGACCGAAGACGAGTTGCTCAAAGACTGCAAGATCTATCGCGATGTGCACGAGGTACAGACCAAGGTTGGTAGTGGAGCCGACTTTGACGAACTTGAGAGCGTGGGGCGCGACCCACTCTCGCAGCGCTTCGACCCGGCGTTTGCCGACGAGTTCGAAGCGGCGACGGTGACGACTGCCGAGACCCAGGGAAAGGACGGTGAGTAGCCATGCCAGGACCACGTGGACCGCACCAACCCGGCGCGAAGCTCTCCAAAGACGCCCTCAAGAACGTGGGGGCCATCTTCCGCGTCATGTGGGGTCACTACAAGGGGCTGTTCTGTCTCGTCATCGTGGGCATTCTGGTGAGCGCCTGGGCCATGCTGCAGTCGACGCTCTTCACCCGGACGCTCATAGACAGCTACATCACGCCCATGCTTGCCCAGCGCGATGCCGGGGCCACCACCTTCGACTACGGGCCGCTCGCTGCGGCGATCGGGAGGCTTCTCGTCGTCGCCGCGCTTGGAATCGGGTCGGCCTACCTGTATAACCGACTGATGGTGACCATCAGCCAGGGAACGCTGCGGACGTTGCGCGTCGAGGTGTTCGAGCACATGGAGTCGCTGCCCATCAAGTACTTCGATACGCACAGCCATGGCGACATCATGAGCATCTATACCAACGACATCGATACGCTGCGCCAGCTCATCAGCCAGACGATTCCGCAGTTCGTGAACTCCGGCGTCACCATCGTGATGACGCTCGTCTCCATGTGCATGCTCTCGCTCCCGCTTACGGGCCTGACGCTCGGCATGGTGGCACTCATGCTCTTGTCGAGCGGACGCATAGGCAGTGCGGCTGCGAAGCACTTCGCCGACCAGCAGGATAATCTCGGCAAGGTGAACGGCTTCATAGAGGAGACGATCAGTGGCGAGAAGGTCGTCAAGGTGTTTTGTCATGAGGAACGTTCCATCGACCAGTTCGTTGAGCGCAACCATGCCCTGCGCGACTCTGCCATGAGCGCAAACCGTCTCTCCAGCATGCTTATGCCGGTGGTGATGAGCTTGGGCAACGTGAGCTATGTGGTCTGCGCCATCCTCGGTTCGTGGATTGCCGTGAGTACGGGAATCATCTCGCTCGGAACGCTCGTGAGCTTCCTCACGCTCAACAAGTCCTTCACCCAACCCATCACGCAGATTTCGCAGCAGCTCAGTGCCATTACGCAGGCATCGGCTGGTGCGGGCCGCGTGCTGCAGATTCTGGCCGAGGAGCCCGAGGTCGACAAGGGTTACGTCGAGTTGGTGAACGTCCGGGAGGTCGATGGCAGGTTGGAGGAAAGCGAACGGCGCACGGGCAAGTGGGCGTGGAAGCACCCGCACGAGGCCGAGGGGACGGTAACCTACATGCCACTCATGGGCGAACTCGTGATGGATGGCGTGGACTTTGGCTACGTGCCCGAGAAGCAGATTCTCCACAACATACGGCTCTTTGCCCTGCCGGGTCAGAAGATTGCCTTCGTGGGTGCGACGGGTGCTGGCAAGACCACCATCACGAACCTCATCAACCGCTTCTACGACATCGATGACGGCAAGATTCGCTACGACGGCATCAACATCGAGAAGATCAAGAAGCCCGAGTTGCGGCGCTCGCTGGGCATGGTGCTGCAGGATCCGCATCTCTTCACCGGGACGGTGATGGAGAACATCCGCTACGGAAGGCTCGACGCCACCGACGAGGAATGCATCGAGGCGGCCAAGCTCGTCTCGGCCCATGACTTCATCAAGCGCCTGCCTGATGGGTACGACACGCAGATAACCGGCGACGGCGGTAACCTCAGCGCAGGGCAGCGTCAGCTTCTCACCATCGCGCGTGCCGCCGTGGCCGATCCGCCTGCGCTCATCCTCGACGAGGCGACGAGCTCCATCGACACGCGTACCGAGCAGCTCGTGCAGGCAGGTATGGACGCGCTCATGCGTGATCGCACCACCTTCGTGATCGCGCATCGCCTCTCCACCGTCCGAAACTCGGACTGCATCATGGTTATGGAGCAGGGGCGGATTATCGAGCGCGGCACGCACGACGAGCTGATGGCCGCGCACGGGAGGTACTACGGGCTCTACACCGGCAACCAGATAGAGTCGGAGTAGGGAGCGGGCTCGTCGCGCGCGCCCGCTCGCACGCGAGGCGCCGCCGAGCGTGATCCCCTTAGGCACGCACGACGAGCTGATGGCTGCGCACGGGAAGTACTACGGGCTCTACACCGGCAACCAGATAGAGTCGGAGTAGGGCACAAAAGGGGACGCCCCGGTACGGTGATTCACACCGTGCCGGGGCGTTCCCTGACGAGGCCTTCGCCGGCCGCTAATCCTCGGTGACCGCCTCCACGATGCGCTCGATGGCGCGTGAGGCCTCGGGGGTGGGGTAGAGCGGGTAGTTGTGGTTGAGGCCGCGCCCCTCCACGAGCTGTGCATGGGTTCCCGTCGCGTAGATGCGGTCGAACATGAGCCTCGCGTCAGGATAGAGCAGCTCGCGCGTGCCTACGAACATCATCACGTTGCGCAGCCCGCGCACGTTGCCGTTGACCGGACTCAGACGCGGATCGTGCGGGTCAGTCCCGTGCGCCCAGAGAGACCCGACCTTGCGCATGCCATACGCAGCGAGCAGCGGATCGATTGCCTCGTACTCGTCGACGCGTGGGTTCTCCAACGTTATGTCGGCCCATGGCGAGATGAGGATGAGGTGCGACGGCTGCTCGAGCCCGAGCCCTTCGAGTTGCTGTGCCAATCCGATGGCGAGCGTCGCACCCACGTCATCGCCCATGAGGGTTACGTTGCGCGCGCCGTACTCCTCAGCGACTGCACGGTAGAGGCCGATGATGCGCTCGTATGCCTCCTCATGGGCGTGCTTCGGCGCAAGGGGATACTGGGGGAAGAATATCTCTGCGCGTGTGCGCCGGGCGATGGTATCGACGAACCTCCAGTGGTAGACGCTTGGCTGAAGCAGATACTCGCCTCCGTGCAGGTAGATGACCGCGCGGTCGTTGCGATCGCGTCGGTTGAGCAGGAACGTATGCATCCCGTCGATGTCGAGCGACTCGACTGATACCTTGAAGGGCATGTGCTCGGGCACGTCGATGGTCTGCTCGTTCTCCTCGGCACGCTTGAGGAGGAAGTTGTCGAACGTGATGGGGTCGGCAAGGCGCTTTCGGTTGCCTGTGAGTCGGAAGTACATTTCGGAGGCGGTGCTGAAGTTCGAGCGATGATACACAACGTGCGAAAGGGCGCCAAACCCCGCCCAGGCCACGAGGGGCACGGCAGCTGCGATGGTGCCCGCAGTTACGAGAGCCTTGTTTGCTGCAGATAGGCGAATGCGAGGCATGGGGACCTCCTTGGTCATGGTCGGGGATGCGCGGAGCCTGTCCTAAGCCTAGCACAATCAAGACTTGTCGCTGTCGGGGGTCCCCATCCGTGCCAGACGTGCTAAAGTCTTCGGGATGCATGTGACCAAACGTCGAGAGGGACAACATGAACAGGGTGAGAATTTCCCAGCTCTTCGCGGACGCGGATGCCCTAGGTGGGCAGACGCTCACCGTGGCGGGATGGCTGCGATCCGTGCGCGACATGGGGCAGGTCGCCTTCGTCACAATCAACGATGGCAGTTGCTTCAAGGACCTTCAGGTCGTGCTGGCGCGCGATGAGTATGCGGATTACGATGCGACGTGCGCCCTTACGCTGGGCACGGCCGTCTCGGTTAGGGGAGTGCTGGTGTTGACGCCCGAGGCAAAGCAGCCCATTGAGCTGCGTGCGTCCTCGGTCAGCGTGGAGGGCGCGTCCGCGCCTGACTACCCACTCCAAAAGAAGCGCACCTCCAAGGAGTTCCTGCGCACTCAGCAGCACCTTCGGCCGCGCACGAACCTCTTCCGCGCGGTCTTCCGCGTGCGCTCGGTTGCCGCGTACGCCATCCACCGCTTCTTCCAGGAGCGTGGCTTCGTCTACGTCAACACGCCCATCATCACCACGTCGGATGCGGAGGGTGCGGGCGAGATGTTCCGCGTCACGACGCTCGACCCCTCACAGCCTCCCCGCCTGCCCAATGGCGAGGTGGACTTCTCGCAGGACTTCTTTGGGCATGCCGCGAGTCTCACCGTCTCGGGCCAGCTTCAAGGCGAGAACTTCGCCATGGCCTTTGGCGACATCTATACCTTTGGTCCGACCTTCCGGGCGGAGAACTCCAACACGAGGCGCCACGCGGCCGAGTTTTGGATGATCGAGCCCGAGATTGCCTTCGCGGACCTGGCAGACGACATGGACCTTGCCGAGGATATGCTCAAATATGTGCTGCGCTACGTGATCGACGCATGCCCGGACGAACTCGACCTCTTCAACCGCTTCGTTGACAAGGGGCTGCGTTCGCGCTTGGAGCATGTGGCGGGCTCGCAGTTCGCGCGTGTGAGCTACACGAAGGCGATTGAGATTCTTCAGAAGGCTGCTGCCGAAGGAACGAAGTTTGAGTATCCCGTGGAGTGGGGCTGCGACCTTCAGACCGAGCACGAGCGCTTCCTCACCGAGCAGCACTTCGGTGCGCCCGTGTTCGTCACCGACTACCCTGCGAAGATTAAGGCGTTCTACATGCGTCTTAACGATGACGGGCGCACCGTCGCCGCGTGCGACTGCCTAGTTCCCGGCATAGGCGAGATCATCGGTGGCTCGCAGCGCGAGGAGCGGCTCGACGTCCTCGAGCGGCGCATAAGCGAGCTCGGCATGGATCTAGGGCAGTATAAGCACTACCTCGACCTGCGCAGATACGGTGGTTGCCCCCACGCCGGCTTCGGCCTGGGCTTCGAGCGCCTTGTGATGTACCTTACGGGCATGGACAACATCCGTGACGTCATCCCGCACCCGCGCACGGTTGGCAACGCCGAGTTCTAGGCGATTCTCGGGGCGCTCACGAGCGGTGACCCCTCTCGTGAGCGCCCTTCGGGCGTCTTTGGATGGCCCCTTGCACGCTTTTGAGCCTGCGTGATTGCAATTTAAGGTTTTGTCGCCGCTTTCTGTGCATAGTGTTGAGATACGATGGCGGGTATTGCGGCCGTTTTTTTCAATACTGAGAATACTGTAAACCGAGTTCCGCGCCTCTTGCGGCGCGAACAGAAGGAGGTTGACATGATTGGACGTGTAAGAAACGGCGTCATTTCGGCGGCCCTCGCGGCCTCAATGATTGCCACCGGGGTTCCGGCTACTGCACTTGCGGCAGAGTCGACGGCTTCGCTGCAGGCGCGCATCGCAGACGCGCGTGCGCACTTTGACGAGTTGGCACTGGCCTCTGCCGAGGTTGGCGAGTCCCTCAACGACACGCGGTTTGCGCTTGACCAGACGCGCGAGAACATCGGCGTCGTCAATGGACAAGTCGAAGCCACTCAGGCTGAGCTGGACGAGGCTCGCGACATCTTGGCCGAGCGCGTTGCCGCCAACTATCGTGCGGGTACCCGCTCGCTGCTGGACATGGTGATGGGCAGCTCCACGATCGAGGAGTTCGTCGGTGCCATCTACTATGCCGACAAGGTTGCCGAAAGCGACGCGAAGGCCATCGAGACGGTCAAGACCGCCGAGGCACAGCTTCAGGAGCAGAAGGCGTCGCTTGAGCAGCTTGAGCAGAGCCAGATCGATCTTGTGGCGCAGCAGGAGCAGCAGGTAGCCGCACTCGAAGAGGCGGAGGCCGAGCAGGCTGCGTACATCAAGGGCCTTGATTCGCAGCTCAGGCAGCAGATCGAGGAGCAGCGCGCTGCCGAGATTGCGGCGCAGCAGGCCGCCGCGGCGCGTGCCTTGGCGGCTCAGCAAACCCAGGCAACGCTTCCGGCACCGCTTGACTGGCAGAGCGAGGCAGCCAAGAAGCAGGAGGCGGCGCCCAAGGCCGACGATGCCAAGGCCGACGATGCCAAGGCCAGCGAGGATGGGGCCAAGGCAGCGGCTCCCGAGGCCGAGAAGGCTCCCGAGTCCGCGCAGGAGCAAGAGGAGAACGCCGCGCCCGCTCCGGAGGCCCAGCCTGCCGAGCAGCCTGCCCCCGCTGAGGAGCCCGCTCCTGCCGAGCAGCCGGTACCTGCCGAGCAGCCTGCTCCCGTCGAGGAGCCGGCCCCTGCTGAGCAGCCTGCCCCTGCTGAGGAGCCCGCTCCTGCTGAGGAGTCCGCTCCTACCGAGCAGCCTGCCGAGGTAGTCGAAGAGCCCGCTCCCGTAGTTGAGGAGGCGGCACCCGCAGAGGATCAAAGCGGTGGGGATGCCTCCGCAACGGATGACGCTCGCTCCGCCATCCTGGCCGCCGCTTACTCCCAACTGGGCGTCCCCTACGTGTACGGCGCCGAATCACCGGGCGTTGCCCTTGACTGTTCTGGCTTCACGCAATACTGCTACTCCGAGGCGGGCATCGACATTCCGCACTCGTCGGTTGCGCAGGCGAGCATGGCCGACAAGACGAGCATCGACGATCTCCAAGCAGGCGACTTGGTCTTCTGGGAGGGGACGGCAGGCGGAAGTGCCTCCGGCAGCCACGTGGCCATCTACCTTGGCGACGGACAGATCATCCACGCCAACGGCACCGAGGTCGCGGTTGGTACGCTGTCCAACAGCTGGACGTCGTGCGGCAGCATCTCATAGCGCACTCCGCAGAGTAACGGTACCACAAAGAGGCGGCCTCCTCGAAATCCGGGGAGGCCGCCTTTGTCAGGCTACTTCGCATCGTTGGCAACCATGAGGGAACGTCCCCTTGAGGGAACCGTTCCCCTCATGGCCCGCATGCGTCTTGCGCGCTATCCGAGGAAGCGATGGAACTTGCGAATCTGGTTGAGGGTGGTTGCCTGGGACCACATGGTGTGCTCCCGGCTGTCGATCGAGAAGTACAGCGGGTTACGCGCCCAGCCCTTCCGATACGCGCCGAGGACGTAGTCGCGAAGCTCGCGGGGTTCCGCATAGCGCCATACCACGGCCGATGGTATGCAGGTGAAGCAGAACTCCTCGGGCACGGGTGCCTCCGGAAGTGCGTGGCCGAGTACCACGTCTTCGATGATGGGCTTCACGAACGGCATGCCAGAAAGACTCACGTAGAAGGTGTTTCTTCCCGGTCGAGTGTTCACCTCAAAGAGGTTGAACGACCCGTCGCGCTCGTCGAACTTCACGTCAAAGTTGGCATAGCCACGGTATCCCTCGGCGCGAATCATTTGGATTGCGCGCTCGACGAGCTCGTGCATCGCGTTGCGGCGACTCGCGAGCTGCGGAGAATGGAAGGCGTTCACGATGCAGACGGGATTGCCGAGGGCTTGTGGCGAGTGGTCTTGCAACACGACCTGGCCAAGCACACGCGTCGTGGCCGTGCCCTGAGCGTCGATGTAGGCGGTAAGGCTCAAGATGCTCTCGTCTCCGCCCGGAATCATGTCCTGCACGAGCAGCTTGCGGTCGTAGGAGGTGTGCTCGCGCAGGGTGACGTAGAGGTGCTCGAGCTCGTCCTTGCTCGCGGGCTGGTGGATCTTCTGCTTTCCTTCGAAGTCCGCATAGTGCCACGCCGCCGAGTTTGAGGGTTTGGCGATGCAAGGGAAGGCGATTCCGTCCATCTCGCGATTCCATTCGGCAGATTGGGGGTCGCAGTCAAGCTCGAGGGTCTTGGGGTGGCGCAGCCCGTTCTGGTCGCACAGGCGATGGAACGCGTCCTTTTGGGTGAGCATGTCAAGCAGTGCGAAGTCGTTGTACGGTATGTAGAGCCACTCCTCGAGCTCCTGCTTGTGCTTGGATAGGGTGCGCGCATACCAGTCGCCGCTGCCGAGCACGATGCCCCGCAGTCCCTTTGCCGTGAGGTCTTGGCCGATTTCGCGCAGCTTCTCCACAAGGACCTCGTCCTTGTCCACGCCGTCTATGACGCGGTAGTCGCAGAGCTTGCTTGACGAGACGATCTTGACGTCCATGGTGGTGAGCACGATGGGCTTGTTCGCCAAGTCGTATGTCTCGCAGAACGAGCGGACGTAGGAGTAGGCGAGGATGTCGGCGCCAAGCACGATGGGCACGAGCTCCCTGCGCACCTGGGCCTGGCTGGTCATATGGGCTGGCATGCAAACCTCCATAGTTGCAGTTGCGATGTGAAAGGATGGGTTCAGGCCCATTCAAGCCCGCGTGCGGGCGTGTCAGGGCGTATAGTATCCTAGTCCAACGGGGGGCCAACCTCAAGTGGTCCCACCTGTCCCGGCCAGTGGAGAGCGTATGGCAAGCAAACGACCAAAGCATATGCGAGCGTCCGACTACGAGCGGCTGTATGCACCTCAAACCGACGAGCCGGGCGAGCGGCATGCCGAGCGAAAGGACGAGTCCGTCGGCGATGAGCCTGCGCTCCCGAGCGCTGCAGAGGCGCAGCCGAGCGTCCCGCAACGCGACGAGTCCCTGCCGGCAGAGGACGTTCCCCATGTGGAAGACGCCCCTCAAGTCGAAGTCGCGGATGCTCGCGAGGACTCAAACGGTGCGGCCAGCGAGCAGTCCGTCAACCGTTCGGCTGCGCTCATCTCGGTGCTGGTCATCGTGTCGCGCCTCACGGGCTTCTTGAGGACGTGGGCACAGGCGCATGCCTTGGGCGTCACAATCACGGCGAGCTGCTACTCGGTGGCAAACAACCTGCCGAACCAGCTGTACGAGCTGGTGATCGGCGGCATGCTCGTCACGGCGTTCCTGCCGGTCTACCTTGCAGAGAAGACCAAGGGTGGTCGCAAGGCGGGCAATGCCTACGCCTCGAACCTCACCACCATCGTGCTTGTCCTCATGGGCGCCATCTCCGTGGCCTGCATCGCGTTCGCCGCACCCATCGTCTTTACGCAGTCATTCTCGGCGACGGAGGACTTCGATTCGCAGCTTGCTGTCTACTTCTTTAGGTTCTTTGCGGTGGAGGTGCTCCTGTACTCGCTCTCCTCGATATTCTCTGGGGTCCTCAATGCCGAGCGCGAGTACGTGTGGTCCTCATCCGCCCCCATCCTCAACAACGTCGTGGTGACGGCATCGTTTATGGCCTATGGGTACTTGGTGGGCACGAACCCCCAGCTTGCCTTGCTCCTGCTTGCGCTTGGCAATCCGCTGGGCGTCCTGGTGCAGGTGATCGTGCAGCTCCCTGCCATGCTCGCGCGCGGCATCAAGCTGCGACCGCACATCAACCTGCGCGACCCCGCCCTCAAGGACACGCTCTCCATCGGAATTCCCTCGCTGGTGGTGATGTGCAGCTCGTTTGTTACCGTGTCCGTCATGACGAGCTCGTCGCTTGCGGTCACGCCAGTTGGCGCCTCCGTCTCCTACTACGCACGATTGTGGTATACGCTTCCATACTCCGTCCTTGCCGTTCCCGTGACCACCACGATGTTCACGGAACTCTCGCACGTGTTCTCCGCAGGTGACGAGCGGGCCTTCAGCAAGGGTGTGGTCTCGGGGACGTCGCGCATCTTGTTTCTGCTGGTGCCCTTCATGCTCTACTTGGTGGTCTTCTCCGTGCCCCTTGTCACGCTGCTCGCGGCAGGGAGCTTCGGTGGCGAGGGCCTCGACCTCACGTCGTCGTATCTTGCGGCGCTCTCCCTGTCGCTTCCGGCGTATGGCGTGTGCATGTACCTGCAGAAGGTCTTCTCGTCGTTGCGCGAGATGGCCGCCTTCGCCGTCGCGAACGTCGTGGCGGGTGTCTTGCAGGTCGCCGTGTGCCTCATCTTTGCCAAGGTGGGTGGACTCAACGTGGTCGCGCTCAGCTCGCTGGTGTTCTTCCTTGCCGTCGACCTGTTCTCATTCGTGTACCTCAAGGGCAAGCTCTCCCACCTCGCCTTGGCCCCCATCGTGAGCGCCTGCCTGCGTTCCTTGGTGTTTGGTGCGCTGGGTGCCGCTGCGGGCATGCTTGTCATGTGGGCGCTCGGCAGGGTCGTCGGGCCACTGGGAGAATCGGTGTTCCGTGCGGTGCTGTGGTGCGCCGTGGGTGGCATACCAGCCGTGGTGGTCACCTTTGGGTTGCAGATTCTGCTCAAGACGCCGGAGTCCTCCTTCTTCCGCTCCATGGTGGGGCGTTGACGAGAAGGCCGCGCTGCTCCATCGTCATAGCAAAAGCGTTACAATAGGTGACTGCAAAATGGGGAGGTGAGTGTGCATGATTGAGTTTTACAAGACGACGGTGCTTGAGGCGGACTCTGGTTCCCTACAGCCCGAGCGCCTTATCACGCGCAAGGTGAGCGGTCCCGAACAGGGGTGTTGGGTCAGCGTCGTTGCGCCAGATGCCGAGGATCGGCGATGGCTTCATGACGAGCTCGAGATCGAGCCCGAATTTGTACGATCGTCGTTGGACGACGAGGAGACCTCACACATAGACTACGACGACGATACCGGTCAGGTCCTCGTCATCGTGGACTGTCCGTTCGTGGAGAGCGACCTCGATTCCGTCGACCGCGAAATCGTTCAGTACGACACTCACCCGCTCTCGCTTATCTTCCTTCCCGAGCGCGACATCTTGGTTACCGTGAGCCTCAAGGAGTCCGAGACGGTCAACGCCTTCGCCCAAGGCAAGATTCGCAACTTCAACACCTGCCAGCGCACCCGCGTGCTTCTGCAGATGCTGCTTCACATCTCGCAGCGATACCTGGTGTGCCTACGCTCCATCAACCGCCAATTTCGCGAGAACGAGCGTCGTCTGCGCCTCACCATGCGCAACGACGAGCTCATCAAGATGCTGGGATTCGAGAAGTCACTCGTGTACTTCTCGACGTCTCTTAAGTCGACGGAGGCCACGCTCAACAAGATTGGCTACGGTCGCATACTGCGCCTGTACGACGAGGATCGCGACCTTCTTGACGACGTCTCCATCGAGATGACCCAGGCAATCGAGATGTGCTCCATCTACTCGAACGTTCTTAACGGGACAATGGATGCCTTCGGCAACATCATCAACAACAACATGAACGTCACCATGCGGACGCTCGCCATCCTCACGCTGGTGCTCTCGATTCCCAACATGGTGTATGGCTTCTATGGAATGAACACGCCGCTGCCGCTGGATGGTACCTGGGGGTTTGCCTTCGCGCTTTCGGTCGTGGCGACGCTTTCTGCAACCGTGCTCCTCATGCGCAGTAGGTTCATGCGGTAGGGGGTTGTGTGGGATGAAGCCGATCGTGGGGATTTCTCCCCTCTATGACGTGGAGAAGCGCGGCTTGTGGATGCGGCCGGGGTATCTCGATGTGCTTTATGCGTGTGGGGCCATTCCCTTGGTGCTTCCGTTCGACTCCGACGCAGTGGATGTGGAGCAGGTGCTCTCGCTGTGTGACGGGCTCATCCTCACGGGTGGGCCAGACGTCGAGCCACGCTGGTACGGGGAGCAGACGCTTCCGGAGTGCGGGGAAATCCAGACCTTCCGCGATGAGCTCGAGTTCCGCCTGCTCGACAAGGCACTGGAAGGCAATATGCCGGTGCTCGGCATATGTCGCGGCGAGCAGCTGCTCAACGTCTTCTGTGGGGGATCGCTCTACCAGGATCTGGCCGCGCAGTTGCCCAATACCATCAATCACGCCATGGAGCCGCCCTTCGAAGTTCCTTGCCACAAGGTCGTGCTCGAGAAGGACGAGCCGCTGCACGTGTTGCTCGGCGTGGACGAGATTCCCGTCAACAGCATCCATCATCAGGCGGTGAAGGACGTTGCTCCGACGCTCGTCCCGTTGGCGCGATCGCTTGACGGAGTCATTGAGGGGGTGTGGATGCCGGGCATGCGCTTCGTATGGGGTGTGCAGTGGCATCCCGAGTGGATTTGGGACGTTGACCCCCGCCAACGCCAAATCGTTCAGGCGTTTGTCGACGCCTGCCAACAGTGATTGCTCCGCAGGGTTGCGGCGGCATGTGCCTCACGCAACCCTGCGGACTGTCTCTACTCGAAGTGTGCGGCAACCTTCTTGAGCGTCTCGATGATGGGTAGATGCTGTGGGCACATGTCCTCGCACTGGCCGCAGCCGATGCACTCGCTCGCGCGACCGAATTCCTCAGTCAGCTTGGTATAGTTCGTGAAGTTGATGGTCCATCCTTTGTGCTTGAGGTCATCGCGCATGTCCTCGTTGTACAACGAGAAGTACTCAGGGATGCAGATGTGCATGGGACATCCATCCGTGCAGTAATGACAAGCCGTGCAGGCGATTGCCTCCTGCGCGTTGATGATGCCGGCGACCTCAAAGCATACTTCCTGTTCCGCCTTGGTAAGGGGCTGGAAGTCCTCCATGTAGCTGAGGTTGTCCTGCATTTGTTCGATGTTGCTCATGCCGCTGAGCACGCACATGACGTTGGGCAGGGACGCCGCGAAACGGATGGCCCAGCTCGGAATCGAGCGACGCTCGTCGAGGCCCTTGAGCAACGCTTCGGCATCCGCGGGCACGTTCGCGAGCGTGCCCCCCTTGGCCGGCTCCATCACGATGACGGGCTTGCCATGTTTGGTCGCGACCTCGTAGCATGCGCGAGATTGAATCCACTCGCTTTCCCAGTCCAAGTAGTTGATTTGCAGCTGTACGAACTCCATCTCGGGATGCTCGGTGAGGATTTGGTCGAGCAGCTCGGGGTTATCGTGGTACGAGAATCCCGCATGTCTGACGAGACCGGCCTCCTTCTTTTGCAGGAGCCAGGAAAAGCAGTCGTACTTCTCGTAGTGCGCCAGGCTTGAAGCCTCGATGCCGTGCAGCAGGTAGTAGTCGAAGTACTCGACACCGCACCTCTCTCGCTGCGCGTTGAACACCGCATCGCGCCCCTCGAGAGTGTTGAAGAACCCATTGTGCAGCTTGGTTGCAAGCGTGAAGCTCTCGCGCGGATAGCGGTTGACGAGCGCCACCTTGGCGACGGGCTCGCTTGCGAAGGCATTGTACATAAGGGCGGTGTCGAAGTACGTAAACCCCTTCTCCATGAACAGGTCGACCATCCGCTTGACCTGCTCCACATCGACCTTGGATGGGTCGTTGGGATCAGTCAGTGGCAGGCGCATGAGGCCGAATCCGAGTCTCTTGGTTGGCTTGAGTTCCATAACGCGTTTTCCTTCCTCGGAGGTGCTTGAGGGTATGACGCTCCTCATTATGGCATGTATCACAGGAGACGTGCCCCCCGTAACGACACACCTAGTACAGTGGCAGGTTGCCGGTGAGGGGGTCAATCTGGTCGGGTGCGAGCGGTTCGAAGGCGAGGCATGTGTAAGTGGGTTCGCCGTGGAACTCCGTGAAGCCCGCATCACGCACGAGGGCGACGGCGAAGCCCTCCTCCCGCCCGCGTCGTGCGAGGTCGAGCAGGGCCTCCTCGCCGTCGACGTATACGCACACCTTGGCGACTCCGGCGTCGAACCAGCGCGAGAGGGGCGTCTCTGGCGTTCCCGCGTCATCGAGGTACACCCAATTCTGGCTGGGCGTCACCCGCACCTGGTCAAGTCTTCCCTCGCGCGCCAACGCCATCAGCGTGGCCTCCACGCAGGCATGGCCAGCTTGGGCCGCAATCTTTCCCTTGCGCATGCGTAGGTCGCGACGCATCACGATCATCTGCTTGGATTTGTACGATCTTTCGGGCATGGGTGCTCCTTTCGATCATTGTCTGTGCTGTGGTCCGGGGTTGCTCCCGTGAGCCGTTTGGGCTGCGTGTTGGTGGCGCGCTCTCGTGCTATGCCCGCGCACGCCGCACGGCCTGCGCCCATCCGGCGAGTAGTTCGTCTGCCCGCTTGGCGTCCATCTGCGGCTCGAAGACGTCATCCGAGGCTCGCAAGGCCTGAAGCTCCTCGGTTCCGGACCAGAACCCGCACGCGAGGCCAGCGAGATAGGCGGCTCCGAGCGCGGTGGTCTCGACGTTGCGTGGACGGTGCAGGCACCGGCGGCTGACGTCGGCTTGGAATTGCATGAGCAAGTCGTTGGCGGAAGCGCCGCCGTCTACGTTGAGCACATCGATGGGGCGCTGGGCATCGGCCTCCATGGCGCGCACAAGGTCCGTCACCTGGTAGGCGATGGACTCTAGCCCCGCGCGCACGAGGTGGCTGCGGTTGGTGCCGCGCGTGATGCCGCACATCATGCCGCGAGCGTCGGCATCCCACCAGGGGGCGCCCAGTCCGGTAAAGGCCGGGACCAAATACACGCCGCCGGTGTCGGGGACCTCCTTCGCAAGCGCCTCGCTCTCGGCCGCCGTGCGGATGAGCCCCAGCTCGTCACGCAGCCACTGGATGACGGCTCCGCCTACGAAGACGGAACCCTCGAGCGCGTACTCGGTATGGCCGACCCCCGGTGCGCTTGCGGCAATCGTGGTGACTAGTTGGTTGGCCGACTCGATGGCGTCGGATCCGGTGTGCATGAGCAGGAAGCAGCCGGTGCCGTACGTGTTCTTTGCTTGTCCGGGGGCAAAGCAGCACTGCCCAAAGAGCGATGACTGCTGGTCGCCGGCCACGCCGCAGATGGGGACGGCAGCGGGAACGCCCGGGTAGCTCGTCTCGCCGAAGCTGCCCGACGAGGGGCGTACCTCGGGCATCATGGACGCCGGCACCCCAAACAGCTCGAGGAGCTCTTCGTCCCAGCAGTTCTCGTGGATGTTGTAGAGCATCGTACGGCTCGCGTTGGTTGGGTCGGTGGCGTGGACCAGGCCGCCGGTGAGCACCCAGATGAGGTAGGAGTCGACGGTGCCAAAGAGCAGGTCGCCTGCCTCGGCGCGTTCGCGCGCGCCCTTGACGTTGTCGAGCAGCCAGCGCACCTTGCTCGCAGAGAAGTACGCATCGGGCAGCAAGCCTGTCTTTGCCCTGATTCGTTGCGCGATGCGAGGGTCTCCGCACAGCTCCTCGACCAACTTCGCCGTGCGGCGGCACTGCCACACGATCGCGTTGGCGATGGGCTGGCCGGTGGACGGATCCCAGACGATGGTCGTCTCGCGCTGGTTGTCGATGCCGATGCCGGCGATGTCATCCGCGCTCAGGTCGTGGCGTGCGATGAGCTCGGCGAGCGACCCGAGTTGCGAGAAGAGAATCTCCTGCGGATTGTGCTCCACCCAGCCGGGCTTGGGATACAGCTGCGTAAAGAGACGCTGGACCGCATCGACCATCGTACCGTCATGGTTGACGAGAATCGCGCGTGAGGACGTGGTTCCCTGATCCAGAGCGATTACATAGCGCTCGTTGCTCATATTCGTTCCTCCATCCAAGATAGTATGTCGTCATATACGCGCTGGTGGTCAGTCTCGTTGAGAATCTCGTGGCGCATGTGCTCGTAGATGATGCACGTGACGTCGGTGCTGCCTGCGTCGCGAGCCATCTGCGCGGCCGTCCTCGCTCCCTTGCCCATGTCGCCGACAGGGTCGCCGTCGCCTGCGATGTAGAGGAGGGAAAGGTCGTGGGGCACCCGTCTGCAGCACTTCAGGCTGCAGACCTCACCCGTGAGCGTCGTGAGCGTTGCGTTGCCGCCCGCCGTGAAGGGGAAGCCACATGCCTCGTCGGCGATGTAGGAGTCGACATTCGCCTTGTTGTACGAGAGCCAGTCGAGCGGGGTGCGGGCATGCTCGATCGCTTTGGAGTAAGCGCCGACGGAGAGGTTCTCGAGCATCTTGCTCACAGAGGATTCCTCGCGGACGCGCGAAATGATTCGGGCGAGCGCGTTTCCGCCCGCAGACATCACGGCCGGGATGTGACCGGTGCCGCAGATGATGGCTCCCGCAAGGCCCTCGCCGTGCTCAGCGATGTAGGCGCGTACCACGAAGCTGCCCATGGAATGGCCGAAGAGAAAGTGGGGGAGGCCCTCCTCCACACGCTCGCGCACGAGTTCGCGCACGCGACCGACGTCTCCGACGAGAACGTTCCGACCGCCCCTCAGCGGAAGGTGACCCCACTCGGCGGGACTCGAGACGCTCTCGCCATGCCCCACGTGGTCGTGTCCGCATACCACGAACCCATGGTTGGCCAAGAAGCGCGCGACGCCGTCGTAGCGCATGATGTGCTCGGCCATACCATGGACGAGCTGGATTACCCCACGCCGCTCCGTCCCCTCGCTTGGCCACCAGATGACTCCCCTGAGCTGTGTCTTTCCGTCCGTAGACAGTGTATGCACCGTCTGGGTGCGCACCTCGTCAGGCATGGCTTCCCCTCTCTTTGAACGTGCCGTCATCCCATTCTAACGGAAGGCCGAACCGAGGACGGCATCCGCTGGGGCATTCGAGTCCCGACCGTTGTGTTGGGGCGGCTATCCCATCCCGCATGCCTGCCTGTTCCTCGGAGTGGAGCGCCGTATGGGGTGACCGTGTGAAGGTGGTCTTTCTTTGACGATGGTTGGGTGACTGCATGAGGTAAAGTAGACAGAATGCGTAATCATGGAGTAGCATGGTCGAATCTACACCTGAGGACGGAGTGTTTTCATATGAATTGCCCAAGATGCGATGCCGAGATTTCTGGCGCACAGCGGTTTTGCCCGGTGTGTGGATTCAACATCGAGGACTACGTTGAGGATTCGTCGGCCGAGGAGGTCGAGTCGGCAGAAGACGTGCCGACAGAAGACGTGCCGACAGTTGAGGACGAGGCCACGATGGAAGAACCGCCTCGCGAGGACGTCGTCCAAGAGCCTGCCGTTCAGCGGGACGAGCAGGATGCCGACCAGCCCATCGAGCTTGTGGTGGAGCCTGTGGACGAGCACGAGGCAATGGCTGAGTCCGATGAGGTCATCGAGCTCGTGGTCGAGACGGCGCCTGCCGTTGATGAGGAGCGGCAGGACTCGCAACGTCGCGAGCGCAAGCAGGGTGCCGAGACGCGTCAACCTCGCCTCCAATCTCGGAGGCGTCCGGCTGAGCTGCACGAGCCCAAAGTGCAAGAGGCCTACGACGAGGCGAAGGCATACGAGCGCAAGGGCGTCAAGTCGCTCCTCAGGCGTTGGCGCACGGTTCTCGTGATTGCAGGATGCGTGATTGCGCTGATTGCTGCGGGCATCTACTCGGTGCAGTGGAACAAGCAGGAGCAGCAGCTCAACGAGCAGGCTGCGGCAGAAGAGGCCAAGGAACTGGACATTCACACCCCTATGACGGTGGGTGTCGCAATTGAGCTCGAGGGCTACGACGAGGCTCACATGACGCCGATTCCCCTGCATGTAACGGGTTCTGCGGAAACGGGGGAGGCTGTCGACGAGCTTGTCTTAATTCAGCATCCCAACCAAGATGCACTCTCGCTCCTGAAGGGCGTGTATTCCGTTCAGCTCGGTGGACCCGTGCTCTCGGACAACGGCGATGTCTTCGAAGGAACCATCGACTCCTTCCCCTTGGCGATTCAGGATGAGGGTGTCGTCGTGAACGGCAAGATTACGTATCCTGACGAGGTCTACCCACTTCGGTTCGTCTTTGCGCGCATCGAGCCGCAAAACGTTACGGATGGGATTCTCGACAGCGCGCGCGCTTGGATGCTCAAGGCCGAGATTGTGAACTATCAGGCGTTTACCGACGCGGTGCTGGGCAGGCGCCAAGAAGCGGTCGATCGTCTGGCGGCGGAGCAGGCTGCACGTGAGGAAGCGGAGCGCAGGGCGGCAGAGGAGGCGGCCAAGCAGGCAGAGGAGCTCAAGAAGAAGGAAGAGGAGCTCAAGAAGAAGGAGGCTGAGGCCACCGCAAACGGTGCGTCCACGACTACGGATGGTACCTCCACGAATGATGCGACCACGAACGATGCGACCACATATGGAACTACCTACGACAACTCCACGGGCTACGACTCGACGTATGGCTACGACAATGGCTATGGCTATGGAAATGGCTACGACAGCGGCTATGGCTACGACAGCGGCTATGGCTACGACCAGAACTCGTATGGAACCTACGACTATGGTTACGGTTACGGCTACGACACGTACTAACACGCGCCAATCGTTGTGGTCGGCGAAGACGAGGTAGAGAGGGAGTGCGACATGGCCGAGCTGCTTTATCAGGGACACGGAAGCCTGCGGCTCATTACAGAGAAGGGTACCGTTGTATACATTGACCCGTTCATGGGCGAGGGCTATGACGTGCCGGCGAACCTCATTCTCGTGACGCATCAGCACTACGACCACACGGCGACTAACAAGATGCCTCACGCTGTGGACTGCGTGGTGTGGCAGAACGGCGACTCTCACCCTGATGCGGCCACGTATCTTCGAAAGCGCTTCGGTGATGTGACTGTTGAGGCGACAGAGGCCTATAACGACATGCATCCCAAGGAGCAGTGCGTTGGGTATCTGGTGGAAGTGGATGGCTTGCGTCTGTACTTTGCCGGGGACACCTCGACGACCGATCAGATGCGGACCTTGGCAGAGCGCTCCATAGACTATGCCTTCCTGCCGGGGGATGGTATCTACAACATGGATGTTGCCGAGGCGGCGCGGTGTGCGGCCCTCATTGGCGCGACGCACAACGTCCCCATTCACCTCAAACCGGTCAAGCCGTACGGTGAGTCGGAGGCTAGACGCTTTGCCGAGCTTGCGCCGAACGCACTCCTCGTGCGGGCGGGTGAGGTCATAACCTTGTAGAGGGCCCATATGACCGCATGGGCGTGCGGCACATGCGGTCGCGATGGCAGCACAGAGGAGTCTTTTCTTTGGGGCGCCTTAGTGAAGCTGCCGGCGGCCGGTAAGTGTGGCGACATTGCCCTCGATTCATGCATGTTTTTAATACTTGGAATGCCCTCATGCGGTATTCGCGTATGATGGGTATCCACCGAAAGGTACTGAAATGCCTCGATGCTCGAGAACGTCTCGCGCGAGGTGTGTTGGGTAACGAAAGGTCGGAGAGCACACGTGACGGAAAGCTTACACGACGAAGATTACAGATTTGCGCATGATGACGGCGCAACTACGGGCGATGCGGACGATCGCAAGGGCTTCTGGGGTAGTGGCGAAGCAGGCTTGGAACCCGAAGTCGGTAATGAGGCTTGGGCGGGGGATGCGATAGACGATGCTGCTGACGTCACGTCTTCGTGGCTTTCGCTATCGCGATCCGTGGACGGGGGGATGTCCCATGCGAGGTCCGTGGCGGATGCGCGTGAGCTGGAGAGCCTGTATCCCAAGACGCGCGGAGGTCGCGTCATGGTTCGCGGTCCCGTAGAGACCCTCCCGCCCGAGGAAGAATACGATTACTACGAGTCGGTCGATGCTGGCGATGCGGCGAGTGGCTCCTTTGGGTATGCTGCGGCCACCATCGAGCACCAGGATCCCGTGTCTGACGGCTTGGAAGTGGGACTTGACGAGCCCCTCACTCCGGAGGAGGACGACCGGCCAACCCATGATGACCGCTACTTGCCCGATGACGTCTACATTGAGCAGAATCCCTATGAAGTTGCCTTGCGCGAGGAGCGCCAGTCCCCAAGGAGGCCGCGAAGGAAGCTCTGGGAACTTGACGAGCAGGTCTGGCTCGACGTTGAGTTTGAGCCCATCGTCGACGATGAGGTGGTAGAACCGTCGCCCGAGGAATCGGTAGAGGAGCCGGTGCCATCGGAGGAGGCTCCTTCGGAGGGATACGAAGAACCGGGCAACGGATATCTTTACGACTCCCTAGAAGAAGACCTGCTCGACGTTGACGAACCGCTTGACTTCGACGAATACTACGGCGAACCAGACGACGTGCCCTACGAAGCGGAGGAACCTCGACTCGAACCCCTTGACCAGGCCCCACCTTTTGACGAACCTCTCGGCGACGAGATGGATGACGCATATCTGCTCGACGATGACGAGCCCCTGTATGAGGAGCCTGCATCGGAGGAGCTCCCTCTGGACGAGTCGCCCGTTGAAGAAGAACTGCTTGCCGAGGACGAGCTGCAGGCCGACGAAGAGCTGCAGGCCGAGGGCGAGCCGTTTACTGAGGAAGAGTCTACCCAACGAGACAGCGATGAGGAGCAGGTTCCCGAGCGCCATTCCGAGGATTACGAGGGCGACCTGACCGTGCTCGACCGCATCAAGCACATGAGCAAGCGGACGCGCGTCATCGTGGGGGCTTCGACGGCAGTCGTTATTCTCCTGACCATATATATAGTGGGCGTCGTTCAGCTTTCGGGTCGCTTCCTGCCGAATACGCACATTGGCGAGTGTGACGTCTCGGAGCTCACGGTGGAACAGGCGGAGGAGGCCCTGACGGAGCGGACCAAGACCTATGCGCTTACGATTTCCGTTGGGGAGTTCTCGACGAGCGTGGACGGGGCAAGCGTTTCGCTCGACCGTGACGAGGCACGCATTGCTCGGGAGGCATATCAGAACCAATCTCCGTTTTCCTGGCCAATCGTTGTGGTCTTTGGTGGCGAGCCGGACGTGGATCAGGGAATCACGTACGACAACGTCAAGTTCGATCAGCAGGTAACCGATGCGGTTGACGAGTACAACCAAAAGAACCTGCCCACGACAAAAGCTCGTGTGGCGTACAACTCCGCCACCCAGACGTATTCCCTTGAGGGAAGCGTCGACGGGCAGGCGCTCGACAAGAAGCAGGTGCTCGATGCCGCTCACGGCAGCATTGCCATCATGCGCTCGTCGGCGCGGCCGAATCCAGACCAGGCGTTCAGGCAGGCGGAGGTTAAGGACCTGCCTCAGTATGCCACGTCGGTCAGCAACGCTAACGCCGTGCGCGATGCCACGATTCCCATCCTCGTAGATGGAAAGCAGGTCAGCATCTGCGACCAGATTCTCATCAGATCGTGGGTAAGCGTCACTGACGAGCCAGCCGTCAAGGTTGACGAAGACGCCGTTGAGTCATGGTGCAAAGACACTCTGAGTCCCTTGGTCTACAAAGAAGGGGAATGGGGCGAGGTCTTCCTCGATATCGACGCGTTCGTGGACGCGTTCGCGGAGAAGCTACGTAACGGTGATTCGCGTCCATTTGAGGCAATTACGTATGACGAGCTCAACCGCGAAGGCACCTCGCGTCAGCAGGCGTACGAAGAAAGTCCTTGGCACAAAGAGCTGGGCAAGCGGGGCAGATACATCGACGTGGACCTTGCCGCGCAGTTCGCGCGTCTCTTTGATTCCTCGGGCAAGGTCATCTGGGAGTCTGCCTTCGTCTCGGGCGACATGTACGAGGGGCACCAGACCATTACTGGCACATATGAGTTGTATGCGCATCTGCCGGGTCAGGTTCTCGTTGGACTGGACTATAACAACGACGGCAAGCCGGATTACGAGTCATACGTCAACTTCTGGATGCCGTTCTATGGTGGGTATGGCCTCCACGACGCAACATGGCGCGATTCCTTCGGAGGCGATCTTTATGTTTACAACGGGAGTCACGGGTGCATCAACCTGCCATACGAGAAGGCGGAGGAGCTGTACAACATGACCTCCGTGGGCGATACGGTCTATGTGCATGAATAGGTTCCTCACTTATGCTACACTACAAAACCATGCAATAAACACGCAGCAGTAATGTAGGCGAAAGGAGCCATCCATGGCCAACCACTTCAGCGAGTTTGACGAATACGACGTATCATCAGAATATCGGCCGCTTGGCGCATGGGCTTACTTTGGTCTCAGCATCCTCTTTAGCATTCCCTTCATCGGACTGGTCTTCCTCATCATATTTAGCTTCGCCTCATCCAACATCAACCGTAGGAACTACGCGCGTTCCTACTTCATCGGACTATTCTTCATCGTCATTCTCTTTGCGGCCTTGCATGTTACGGGACTGCTCAACGAGACCATCCAAGCGATGGCGGCGGGGCAGTATCCCTCGTACCTCCAGTGGTTGCCTTGGCTATAGGCAAACTGCACGTGTCCGAACAAAGGCTGATGAGCAAGACGGCCCCCTGCGGGCCGTCTTCGCGTAGGTGCACGTTGTGTTTCTTGCGTTAAGCAGCTTTCTCTCTTGCGCGAGGACGATGCGGACGCCGCGGTGATGAAGGCGTCCAGACGGCGGGGCATCTAGGCGATAATTAAGAAACATGGAAGCGCTTTCATCCTTGCCAACGAAGGCTGCTAGAATGGCCTCATCTGTTAGTGGCGGGGCACGCACGCTGGCTGGCTTCCCGCCCGAGGAAAGGCGGTGGGTATGAAAGGGGCACACTATCCCCAGCCGACGCGAAGAAGGGAGGCAAGGGGGCTGCTCTCCGTCGTGGTCGCAGGCCTGCTGCTCGCGGTCGCGCTCGTCGCGGCGCCGCCCGTGGCGCTCGGCGACGAGCGGGCAGGCGAGGGCGCGCCCGACCAGGCGGTCGTGGAAGGCGCGGACGGCGCGGGCGGCCAGCAGGGCATGGCGACTGATGTCACCGAATGGCTCGTCGATTCCGGAGAGAGCGACGGCGCGGATTACGTCGGCAACGAACCCGGCGCGTCCGGCGAGACGGGCGACGAAGGCGGCGGATCCGGTGATCGCGCGAGCGGAAGCGAGTTCGGCAACGACTTGACCGACAACGACGCGACCGGCAACGAAGCCGGCGATGACATGACCGGAGACGACACGAGCGGCAAAGACTTGACCGGCGACGAGTGCGGCGAGACGGATGACGACGCGACCGGCGACGACGCCGGCGGCGACGCGACCGGCGACCAGGGCTCGGGCGGCGTCGACGACCCGGCCGATGACCAAGGGGATGCCGACAAGACCAATGGGCCAGCGCGGGGCAACGAGGCCCCTGCCGGGGACGAATTCGACGACAGATCCGATGACGCCGCACAGCCCGAGACCAAGGACGAGGCGACCACGGGCGAGCAGGAGGCCGGGCCCGCCACGACGGAGCCCGCGACGACCGAGCCCACCAAGGCCGATCCGACCGCCGACGAGAAGAGCGCCGACGAGAAGAGCGCCGACGAGAAGGCCGCCGGCGAGAAGGCCGCCGACAAGGCCGAGGTGAGCCGGCAAGAGGCCGGGGCAACCGAGGAGGCCGCCGCCCCCGAGGCGGAGCCCTCGAAGGCGGAGCCCGCGACGACCGAGCCCGTCCTCGGCACCCAGTCCGCGAACGACGCCGCGCCCGCGGCCGAGGCCACGACGACCGCCGAGACGGCGGCTGCCAAGACGGCGGCCGCGCAGAGGACGGCGGCGCGGCAGGCGGCCGCCACCCGGGAGGCCCCGGCAAAGGAGGCTACGGCAAAGAAGGCCGCGGCGGTACCTGCTCCGGCGACCACACCGAAGAAGGCCGCGGCGACGGCGGCCGCGGCGACGGCCCCGAAGAAGGCCGCCGTGCCCACGAAGGCGCCTGCCGCGAAGGCTCCCGCCACAACCGCGAAGACAGCGGCCAAGAAGTACTTCTGGGTGCGCTTCTACGACGCGTTCGGCAATGTCGCCAAGAAGCAGAAGGTGGCGAGCGGAAAGAAGGCCACC
>CADBYM010000002.1 GCA_902798915.1 uncultured Coriobacteriaceae bacterium
ACGCATCCCGGTCCAATCCATTTATCACCATATTCCGTTATCAAAGATCAATCGAACTTTTTTCCGTTTCCCACTTGACAGAACTTAGCTGGTCTTTCGCACGCAGCGCGACCACCCCCATGCGACCAAGCACGCAACAGTCGCAGCAAAGCTAATCATCATCATGTATCGCGCGTTGGACTTGAAGGCGAACTCAATCTCGTTCTTTCCCTCAACTAGATCGATAGCCATGAACGCAGTGTCGGCCTTATGGATCTTCACTTCCTCGCCGTTGACCGTAGCGCTCCAGCAGTCGTCATAGGGGATGCTCAGGAAGAGCACCTGTCCCGCATTCGCATCCACTTCGCACGTCAACGTGTCATCCGTAATGCGCATGTCTTGCACGGCCCGCGTCGTAAACCTCTCGGTCGCATCGTCGTAGATGTCCATGGGCTGCGTAAGCACCTTGAAATCATCAAACGAATAGACTCCAGGCGTGTAGAACGTGAGCCTCAAGCGACGTATGGACTTGTCGCAGTATCCTGCGTTCCACAACCACGTGTCCTTTCCGCCATAGAGATGGAAGTGCGGTGTGGAGATAGTGTCTGCGATATTGCCGGACCTATTGGACTTGACTCCTATCCTGAATGCCTTGGGTTCTGTCCAAGCTTCCTCTTCGCGCTGGACCTTCTTCTGCTCAACACGACTGAGCTTATTCCACTCCTTCTGTGTAAACTGCTCGCGAGGGCTCATGGCGTCAAGCTCGAGCCCCTCCACATAGAGGTATACCTCACAATCCTTTAAGGCACGTTCCGGCCGTATCCTCATATACGCAGAGGGCTTGCTCACCACGACGGTTCCGTCCTTGATCTGAACGCCATCGCCGATCTCCACGACCGAGAATCCCACTTCCTCACTCGTGATGGTCGGTATGCGCAAGGAGCGGGCTTGAGCGTCCTCGTCATCGAGCACCACTCCTTGGAGCAGCGCTTCCTGCTTCTGCAGGGGTGAGAGCTGCTCGTACGCTGATGAGGCTATGGCATCGTCGTACACCAAAGCCAACGTGCTGGGACTCTCTTCGTCATACAGTTCATACTCGTCGTCATTGCGCGTCTTGAGCTTGGCAACGACCTCGTCCTTAACGCCGTAGGGCAGAGGAATCCTGTCTTGCGGCACGGTGACGTAGGTGCCTACACCCAGCACCCGCATGAGCGCCGCACGTTGGTCCAGCGTGTAATACGTGTTCGGTAGGTCAGAGAAGGCGAGTGCCATGTCGCGATGGAACGCATCGACGTCGTTGTTGTAGACAGAGGAATAGTAGTCGATTCCATAGGTGTCCAGTAGCCTGTGAGCCAGAAGACCGGGGGTCTGGACGTCATTCGCCAGCGCCACCGATCGGTCGGTTCGCGACGTGCTGACGCTCGCGTCTCTTGATGCCAGCCCCGCCGGCGTCTCGGTCGCCACAAGCGCATAGGCATCCCCCTGATACACCAGACGACTCTGCCAGTTCGTACCCGAGGGAGAGAAGAACAGGGCCCAGTTGCACCCCAACGCCACCAAGCATATCGCCGCTGGAACAGCGACATTCAAGGTGTTGTCGCATAGCACAAGGAAGGCGATCAGAGCCCACGCCGCGACCATCTGCCAATGCGTCTGTACGGTCTCCTCGTATGGCAAGACGAGGACAAGTGCACAGTAGACTAGCAGAATCACAGAAAGCTTCGTCAATCGCTTCGCGTCGATGACCTCCAAGCGTTCCATCTGCGTCCCCACGATGCAGGCAACAAGCAGGGCGAACCCAAACACCCATCGGTTGGCGACGTACGCGAAGCCATTGAAAGCAGACCCAATGAACGGCACGCATAGAAACACCAGCCCAATAACGAACAGTATGCGCAGGACCAGCGTCTTGCGGTCCGCCGCGCCCACCCAGAGCGCCAAAACACCAAGGAGGCCGCAGGCGCCGTAGCCATAGAACCAGTCTGCACCTCCCGAGGCAACACCTGCAAAGCCACAGAAGAGCTTCTGATAGTACTCGGCCGAGTAGAGCATTGGGGTAACATACGAGACCTTCACCCTGTCAAGCGATGCGATTCGCGCAATCTCCACCAGGCGATCGCACGCCACAAGCATGGAGAGGACGGAACAACCGGCAAAGAGGACGAAGAATCGCAGCCAGTCGCGAAACGAGGCACGGCGCACCACCAACATCACGACGACGAGCACGGCCACGAGCAGCTGCGATGAATAGTACAGGTAAGGACCGCACACGAAGCAGAACGCCCCGCCAGACAATATGTATGGCCACGGATTGCGCACGTCGAGCAATACCAACGCGCTGTAGACCACAACCGGAAGCAGAATCATGGCGTTCAGATACTGGGTCTGCAGTGCGCAGTTCAGTCCCGACCCGGAGAACGCATACGTCAGTGCCCCCAGCACCGCGCCCCGATTGGTCGCCCCAAGCTTGAACATCAGCGGCAGAGCGCAGGCACCCACTAGCCAGAGCCTCACCACCACGAGCACGTTGAAAAGCCATTCCGTGTTCTCGCTCGCACAGAACACCGACAGGTACTGGAACGGATCGTGTGACCAATTGTGCACGCTACCGTATCCCATGGAGAAGTCGTAAAACGGCAGGTGCAGACCTTTGCCCGCCATGAAGTCGGCAAGAATCCTCTGCACAGTCGCGCCTGTGTCGACGAACGTTCCGTATTGCTGGCAGAGCCCGTCAATCCGATTGATGAGACTCTTTCCCTCCATCAAGAGCGGCATGAACGCGATGACGGCGACAGCAGCGAAGGCAAGCGTGTAGACGCCGAGCACCTTTGCACGGTTTCCCCCCGCTCTCGTTAACACCGCACCACCCCCAAGCAAGGAACAATTCTTTTTATTGTACCCGAGCAAGTCCAGCGAGCAATGCCAACGGGGTCGATTACCTAGGACGTACGCATGAACGCTGGTATTTCGGCGGAATCACGTGCGCAACACTGCGCGATGGTCGGACGCCGTCACTCCCACGAGCCGGGAGGAGCTGAGGCATGCGGTATGCGGGCGGAATATATTCGATAAAACAGAAGTGGACAGTTAGTTGAATATAACCACCCACACGCCACCCGACGGCGCCGCCATGGGCAGGCAGCACGGAAGGCCATGAACGGACTTCGTTCACCTGACCTGTCAATCCACCCCATCAATCGGCTCATGGCGTCCTCCACGCAGCATGTGAGTGCCGAAAACAGCGCGTACCATACCGACATGTCGGCACGTCCATGGGGTATAATAGCTTTAAAAAACCCTTAACAAAAACGCGATGCCATGACGGGAGGCGACCATGTCGCATAGGATGAGAGATTGGGGCCGTACGCGTCGCGGCATCCTGGCGCTCGGGCTCGCCTGCGCAATGGCATGGGGTACCGTCGCACCAGCCCTAGCGGGAGGCGACGGCTTCGACACCCAGGGCGTGCTTGAATCGGGGCACGGCGAGGACATCGACCAGATCGACGATACCGAATCCGTCGACGCCATCGTCGAGGAGCGCGACGTCGACGTACTCCTTGACGACGTCGTGGGACTAGAGGAGGTCAACGAGCGCTGTGGGGACAAGTCCGTCAACGCTGAGGGCCCCGACGACGCACCGGAGCTGGAGATCGAGTCTGCGCTCGAGCCCGGGCTGGAGGAATCGCCCGCGCTATACGTCCAGTCGGGCGACGAGGCCTACGCGTCCGGCACTTGGGGCACCTGTCCATGGGAGATCGGCACGGACGGCACGCTCACGATTCACCCGGGCGAGGGCGGCACTGACAGGCCGTGGGCAGATTACGCCGAGAAGGTCAAGTCGGTGCGCATGGTACGGGAGGGAGCGGGCAGGGTCGTGCTCCCCTCCAGCTGCAGATCGCTATTCTCCCAGCTCGGGAGGGCGGCGGACATGGATCTGTCCGGGGCGGACGCGTCGCGCGTGACGGACATGCGCAACATGTTTTACGGCTGCAGCTTACTAACTTCCCTCGATCTATCCGCCTGGGACACGTCGAGCGTGACAGACATGGGCCTCATGTTTGACGGGTGCAATGCGCTGACCGCCCTTGACGTCTCCGGGTGGGATACGTCAAGGGTAACGAACATGCGTCGTTTGTTTACGGGCTGCTGCTCGATAACCTCCCTTGACGTCTCCGGGTGGGACACGTCAAATGTGACACACATGGGCGATATGTTTAGTGCCTGCCGGTCGCTATGGTCTCTCGACGTCTCCAGGTGGGACACGTCCTCAGTGACGAACATGAAAGGCATGTTCTCCGACTGCTCGTCGCTCGCCTCTCTCGACGTCTCCAGGTGGGACACGTCCTCAGTGACGAACATGAAAGGCATGTTCTCCGGCTGCTCGTCGCTCGCCTCCCTCGACGTCTCCGGATGGGACACGTCCTCCGTGGTGAGCATGAACTGCATGTTCTTCGGCTGCTCGGCGCTTGCCTCCCTCGACTTCTCCGGGTGGGACACGTCGTCCGTGACGAGTATGTACCACATGTTCTCCGGCTGCTCGGCGCTCGCCTCCCTCGACGTCTCCGGGTGGAACACGTCCTCCGTGGTGAGCATGAACTGCATGTTCTTCGGCTGCTCGGCGCTTGCCTCCCTCGACTTCTCCGGGTGGGACACGTCGTCCGTGACGGACATGGAGGGCATGTTTGTTCGCTGTTCGTCGCTCGCCTCCCTCGACTTCTCCGGGTGGGACACGTCGTCCGTGACGAACATGGAGGGCATGTTCGCCCACTGCTCGGCGCTGACGTCCCTCAAACTCACTGGACTGGACACATCCTCCGTAACGAATATGGTCGAGGTGTTCTACGGATGCTCGTCGCTCACCTGCCTTGACCTATCCGGCTGGAACACATCAAACGCGACAAGGATGACCAAGATGTTCGCGGACTGCTCTAGCCTCTCAGCCCTCAAGGCCTTCAGCTGGGATACGGCCAAGGTCACAGACATGGCCTACATGCTTTCTGGATGCTCGAAGCTAGCCTCCCTCGACCTATCCGGCTGGAACACATGGAGCGTATCGAGCACCGTCGGCACTAACGGGATGTTCTCCGGCTGCACGTCGCTGGCCACCTTCAAGGTAGGCGCGCACTATGCCATCAAGGCTGCCGCGGCGTTCCCGGTGGCCACGTCAGTAAGCGGCAGGTGGTGGTCCAAGGCGGACCACCGCTGGTACTCGAAGGATGAAATCGTCTCGGGCCGCTCGGAGGTCGCCGACACGTACACCGCCAAGGCGGAGCCCGGCTACGAGACGCACGTGTCGGGACTCTCGCTCGAGGCGCCAAAAACACAGACCTACACCGGCCGGGCGCTCACGCCGAGCGTCACCCTGAGAGACGGCGGCTACACCCTACGCACGAGCACCGACTACACGCTTGCGTACCAGGACAACGTGGCCGCTGGCACGGCGACAGTGACCATAACGGGCAGGGGTGACTACAAGGGTTCGAGGAGTGCCACGTTCTCCATCGCCCGCGCGAGCGTCGCCGTGCCGAAGGCCACGAACCGCACCTACAACGGCAAGGCGCAGGTCGGCGTCGCGGCGGGCACCGGCTACAAGCTCTCCGGGACAGCGAAGGCGACCGCCGCCGGGACGTACACGGCGAAGGCCACGCCCGACGCCAACCACAGGTGGCCCGACGGCACGACCGGCGCGAAGACGCTCACGTGGAAGGTCGGCAAGGCGGCGTCGAGCGTCAGGCTCGCAGCACAGACAAGGACCTACACGGGCAAGGCGCTCGCCTACACGGGCAAGGTCTCGAGGTCCGGCTCGGCCGGGAAGGTCACCTACCGGTACTTCTCCGACGCCAAGTGCACCAAGGCCGTCAAGGCCGCCAACGTGAAGGCGGCCAAGACCTACTACGTGAGGGCGACCCTCGCCGCCGACGCCAACCACAAGGCCGCGACGAGCGCCGCGGCGAAGCTCGTGGTGGCCAAGGCGAAGAACCCGGTCGCGGCCAAGGCCGTCGCGCGCGCCGCCAAGCTCGCGACCGTCAGGAAGAGGGCCGTCACGGTCGCGCGCCCGATGCGCGTCTCCAAGGCGCAGGGCAAGCTCGCCTACGCCAAGGTCGCCAAGGGGTCGGCCAAGTGCCTCACCGTCAGCAAGGCCACCGGCAAGGTCACCGTGAGGAGGGGGACCAAGAAGGGCACCTACAAGATCAAGATAAAGGTCACGGCCGCCGGCAACGCCAACTACAAGGCCGGCTCCAAGACCGTCGTCTGCAAGGTAACCGAACCGAACCACAGTCATATGGTTTTGGAGAATACGAAGGTGCCCTGCCTCCTGCGGCTCATAGGTACTGTAAAGTTGATGAACTTAGGACTGTTCGGGGAGGTTCCATGCCAAGTGTTAACGTCATCACATTGTACAGGGGATCGAACTGTGGCGCGCACCTTCAGGCGCACGCACTAAACGACGTCCTCCTGCGCCTGACAGGAATGCAGCCCGCGTTCATCGAGATCGGCTTCGGTTCGGTCGGTGGCTTGCACCCCGACAAATTCGTCCGCAAGCAGATTCGCCGCTCTCTCAAGCGTCTACAACCTGCCGCCATTCCATTTGCGGTAAAGGGAGATGCTGCCTATAGAAAGGCATCGGCCCAGCTCAAGGCCGTACCGCTGGCCGATTCATACGCTCCAGATGATGCCATCGTCTTTGGCAGTGACGAGATATGGAACGTTGCCCGCTCGGTAATCCGCCGTCTACCCGCCCTTTGGGGCGAAGGCGTGGCAGGTGGAAAGAAAATCGCATACGCCCCATCAGCGAACGGTGCCTCGCTGGTCGATTCGGAGGCCTCAGCTAGCCTCAAAGAGAACCTATCTTCGTTTGCTGCGATTTCCGCTCGCGATGAGTGGACCGCTCAGCAAGTGGCCTCCCTCACCGGACGGAATGCGCCCGTTGTCTGTGACCCAACCCTGCTCCTCACCGCCGAGGAATGGCAGAGTCACATCCAGCCACAGACCAAGCAACTGGGTTCCTATGCCCTCGTGTACTCCTACGAGGGATTCATGTCGCCCACCACAATCGCAGAGACCCAGAACGAGGCCCACGCGCGCGGCCTACAGCTCGTATCCGGCGGTCAGTTGCTCAAGTGGTGTGACAAGAGCATTCCCTGCGGACCGTTCGAACTTCTCCAGCTGTTCAAGAATGCGGACTTCGTCGTGACCAGCACCTTTCATGGCACGGTACTCTCGACGATCTTCCGCAAGCAGTTCGCCTCTTATGCCTACCAGAACTCAAAGGTGTCCTGCTACCTCACCTCAGTGGGGTTGGAGTCGCGCGACGCTTCGAAGAGGCCCCTTAGGAACGTTCTTGCCGAGACCGTCCCATGGTCTATCTTTGAGCAGAGGCTCAACCCTATGCGTGACGAGTCGCTCGCGTACCTTAAGGAGGCTGTCCTTGGGTAGCAAACCGAAGTACCACGAAGGTCAAGCCCCCCTAGTCCGCACTGACGTCGACCTCTCGCTCATGACCACAGCACGAACTGGATGTACCGTTGCGCGTCTGCATATACCACACGAGGGTGACGACCTGACGCTCCTTCCCTCGGCAGGCGGACATTACCTTGTGATTTCTAATGGCTCGAACGTACTCGCCACGGACTCGCGCGACCTTGGCGACGTGATTTGGATGGGCGAGTACGACAAAACAATCCTCCGCCTGTCTCCTGGCGTGTACAGAGTAGGTTGCTCCGTCATGGCGCAAACCCTCATACGCGAGGTTAACGCCGACGGGTACGGCGACATCGAGGAGCTAATCTCCGTACCCGGCATGCTCGGGGGCCTTGTCTGCATGAATGCCTCAATCCCCAATCGGGCATGCATATCGGATCACCTGCTAAGCGTCGAGGCATTTGACGGTCGGCGATTCGTCACGCTCGATCGCGACGAATGCGGCTTCGGCTACCGTGAATCGCGCTTCCAAGATGGCACGTGGATAATTCTTGCCGCGACCTTTGAGTTTCCAGCACAGGAGCCGAGCATCTCAAAGAAGCGGGTAGATGCACGACGCGCCCGCGTCAAGGAGCTTCACGACCATTCGGCTCCATGCTTTGGCACTGTCTTCCGCAAGAGCTCGGGCTTTATCATGCGCCTTGCCCGTCGATTTAGAATCGGCAAGGGAAAGTCGCGGTTCTCGCACAAGACGGGCAATTGGCTTTGCTGCGGCGGCAGTTTTTTGGACTCGCTCACCGCCATCAGACGAGTCGAACGTCTTCACAGGTTAGCGGGCAAGGCCTGCGATCGTGAGGTGGTCGTATGGGAATAGCCAAGAAGGAGAAGGAGCAGCGTCGTCCGATGGGCATGCGCGCAGCCGCCTTCATACAGTTCAGCTCAAAGTACATCAACGTCGCCGTACATCTCATCGTCACCATGGTATTGGCGCGCATCCTCATCCCAGAAGACTATGGCATCATGGCTGTTGTCAGCGTGTTTCTCGGACTCTTCAACGTCCTGTCTACTGCGGGAGTCGGCGCGGCAGTCGTACAGTTCCGCGAACTCACCGATGAGGACTGCGGAGGACTTCTGATCTTTACCGCAGGCTTTGGCATCGTGTTGTCCCTCGTGTTCTGCGGTGCCTCGTTACCGGTCTCAATCATCTACGGCAGCAACGACTTCATACCGCTCATGTGTCTCGCTTCCATCGCAGTATTCCTGAACTCGGCAAACATGGTTCCTAATGGCCTCCTCTTGCGTGACAAGCACTTCATTGCCATAGGCGTGAGGCTCATACTCACCTCCCTTGTCGCTGGAACAATCGCCGTGGCACTTGCCCTCATGGGTTGGGGCGCATACGCGCTCGTCTGGAATACCATCATCCAGTCGGCACTCAACCTGTTGTGGAACCTCATCGCGTCCAGACCCGTACTCAGAGGCGTGCACCCCATACAGGCCATTCGCAAGGTGCTGTCCTTCTCTGCCTTTCAGTTCGGCTCTTCGGTACTCCAGTACCTCATCCGCAATCTCGACAACATGATCGTCGGCTTTGCCATGGGCGTCACCGCACTCGGATATTACGACAAGGCATATAAGCTCGCAAAGTATCCCATAGAGATTATCCCCTCCACCCTCAATCCCGTGCTCGGTCCCTACTTTGCCGACTTCGAGACGAATCGTGATGGGCTATGGGGAATGTTCATAAAGGTCGAGAAGGTCTACTCCGTCGCCGGCGTCCTCCTCACGGTGCTATGTACCTCCTGCGCGCGTGAACTCATCAACATCTGTTTTGGGGACAGATGGGAGGCTTCCATTCTGTCCTTTGCCATTCTCTCCCTCTCCATCGTCTTCCAGATGATGAACTACCTCGTGTTCGCGGTGCTCCAAGGGCTCCGAAGGACCGATTTACTGCTTGCGCATACAGGCATTACGGGCATAGCGATGCTCGTGCTCTTGCTTGGAGGTGTATACGTGGGCACCATCGAGGCAGTCGCAGCTGCCATCAGCCTGTACTTTGCCGTGGTGAGCACCGCTTCGTTCCTTTGGTTCGTCGTGCACACCGCGTTTGAGCGCAGTATGCTGGAGTATCTTAAGCTGTACGCTCCCGAATTCGCATGCGGCCTTGTGGCGCTTCTAGCGGTAACGCTGATCGCTCCCATCCTGCCCTCGAACGACTTCTTGTCACTGGCTGCAAAGACGCTCGTATGCACTTGCGTGTATCTCCTGCTCATATGGCGTTGTGGACAGCTGAGCCATCTTAGCATGCTGCTTCCCTCGCGATTCCGCCCAATGAAAGCAACGCGACGCGATCAGCAATAACGGTAGCGCGACCACTAGGGCTATCCCAGTGGCCGACGTTACCGCAATGGAAGGACAAACGGCTCGCCAAGTGCCACATCGGCTTGGGGGGTCTCCCACTTACCAACGCCGCTGCCCGTCGTAAAGGTCAGCTCCCCAAACACGACGCGTCCGTCATCGAGCCGATAGAAGTCCACGCGCACGTGCGGGAATCCTTCTGCCAAGCACTCTGCCAAGCGAATCATCTCGTCAAGGTTTTCTGGCCTCGCTACATCATGCTTGATAGGGGAATACAGGAGTTGGAAGTCCTGCTCGTTCCAATCGGGATCAAAGAAGGAACTGCGTGTCTCGTGGGCATAGCGACCTTCATAGTACGCAATGTAGTGCACTTTACCGTCAAAGCAAAAGAACTTGATATCCGAGAGCTCACCGTCAGAGTCTTCGCCCATGTCATTTGCAAGATATTCCTCAGCAATGATCCTAGGCTCACAGTATTGATAGTGGAGCTCGAAGTCATGGATGAACGCGTAGTTCAGCTTCAGCCAGCGCCTGAGCTTTCTGCGGGCCTCTCGCTCGTCCAGCTCCGACTTGTCACGCACGATTATGTTCCACCCACAACCGTGCGTCGCCTTAAGCGCAAAACGGTCTGGCAGGGCATCGAAGTCAATGTCATCCGCATCGTCCCACACGCCGTAGAGCTTCGTGAGGAACTTCTCACCAATGCGATCCGCCACAAACGATCTTACTAGGTACTTATCCGCCAGCCTTCCATACTCCGGCGTGGAATGATATGCCTTCATCCACTGAATCTTCTCGCTGAAGGTCTGCGGATTATCCAAGTCAAGAGGCTTTCCCTTGATCTGCTCGTAGTGTTGCTTAATGGCCTCGGGATACTCCTCCGGACGCATTGCCATCTGCTTGCGCATGCGATTCCGGAGTCGAGCATACTTGACTGCCTCGCGCACACCTTCAGGCAGCATTCCCTTGACTGTATTCCTGATATCCGCTAAACGTGCATCCAACTCCACCATCTCCTGAATTAGAATTTGACGAGCGTTCCAGCAACTCACTTACCCAAAATCGCGAAATAATCACTCCGATATGTCAATCTCGTCGGGCGAAACGGGCGATTCAAGCGCGATGTGACTCCCCTTAGCACTCCACACGAACTCACCTAGATCGACTGGCCGCATCGAGGCAATCTCGGGAATGTTCATCCTACCGCCGTACTCAAGATGGCCCGTACCGTCGTCTTGTAGCCCAATAGTCTCGGTGCTCTGTGTCCCGTTCTCCGGACACGACAGGCGCACGACCCAGTCACCTACGTTGTTTCCGCTCACACTCCCTCTAGGTACCTCCAGAACGAACGTCGCGCCTTCTCCAGTCAAAGAGGGTCCCAAGTCAAGACTGGTCAGCTTATACGTGATCATGTCTCGATTCGCACTGATGGTGCGTAGCTTGCCGTGAATCAAGAGTTCGTAGTATTCCACTTTCGCATTCAACTCCTCATCCACATCCAGGGACAGGATGATGCCTTTATCATGCTCAAACGTTATCCGACGCAGATAATTACGAACGTCGAACGAATCGAGGTAATTTACGCTGAGCCACGACGCCACGATAACGACGAAGAGAATTGCGACCGAAAGAGGTCCCGCAGCGTTCTTTGCGGATTCGTGAATCCTCGCAAGGTTCCTCACGCTGTCCCTCCTCCCTCAAAACAGGCATGTGGCCCTCCCACAATCTCCTTCACTTTTGCTTCTCGTATGCTAGTTGTCCTCACCCTCAAGTCATTGAGCGCAAGCAGAATGAAGGGGTTGTAGTTGCTCGTGAGTGCATGGTCATCCAAGAGGCCACAAACTGCTATGGCGGCGATTACGACCGCCATCCCCATCATCTGCCTTCGAACAGCTCGGCGGGACAGCACGTTGAGCAAAATGAAGTGAATCGCAGCAAAAGCGATTCCTTGCTCGATCAGGACGTGAAGGTAAATGTTATCGACGTAGTTGTAGGTTTTTCCAAGCGCGACAGAGCTCGTCCCATCGGATGACAGTCCATTGCCCACCCAAGAAACCGACTGCCCAAACATCTTGACGCCCATACCCACTAGACCTTCGCACCCCCGCATGATTCGATGCCCAAACATCGAACCCAATCGACTGGCGAACTCGGGACTGTACGAGAGCGCAATTCCATATGCGAGCGTAACGATGGCAGTCACGACGATGCACAATACCGTCGAATTGCCCAAGATCACTCGCACGATCCGTGTGGGCACATGGAATCGTAGGCCAGTTCTACCAATATACGCTTGAAGCAGGAAGAAGGCGACGACGGCAATTGAAGCCGCGAACACAAGCCTGCTATCCGTCAGCAAATACATTATGTAGTTTATGATAAGAAAGAGCGTAGCGCCGATGAGGCTCATCCTCTCCTCTTTCATAAGGCACCACAAGCAGGTAACCACAAATAACCTGTTTGATGGAACAAGGCAATAACGAAAGCCCAAACAATACCTTATGCGCGTACCTTGAATCAGCATATAGTTCGGTATCACATCAAGCAGTGATGCGCAGAGGATGACTATAAGACAGATGGTCATGCAATAGTAGCTGCACTTGATTAGTCCGTTCTTATCGATGTTCCTGGCCGCAAACATAAAGAACAAGTCAACGAATAGTTTGTATACGTTCCTGGTAAACACACCAGTACCGCATACAAATACCAAGATGACCATGGCAGCCATGGATGTGGACGCTACTCCCAAGCCATCGTTCGACTGCGGACCCTTCCTTTCGCAAGCGCATACCAGCTCACGTATGAGCAAAGTTGTCGTGGCAAGAATGCTGAGGTTATTCCAGTTCAAGAAGGGAAACGCGTCCAGCTTCTGCATAAAGAAAGACCCAGAAATCAGCCCGTAAGCAAGCCAGGGAACATATGCCGCGTAAAACAGCAGATCGACACGCGCGGTGAACTGCCGCATCTCCTGGCACTGGCTTTGGGCCTGTTCCATGGCATGGTTCATGAACTCTCCGCCTTATCCTCTGATGCTGTCGTACACAGCTATTATCTGTTCGGCATTCTTCTCGACCGTAAATAGAGTCATTGCCCGCTTTTGCCCACTGAGTGCTACGGCACGGGCGTGGTCCGTGCTAGCAATGACTGCTTTAATCGTGCTGAGCAGCGACGTCGTGTCCCCCGCACGATACAAGAAGCCTGTCTTGCCGTCATTGAGTACCTCGCGCGTGCCGCCGGTGTCGGCACCGATAACCACACAACCGGCCATCATGGCCTCCACGGTGACGCGCCCAAAGGCCTCCGCGTGTGAACAGACAAAGGCGATGTCACTTTGCCGGTAGTACGCTCCCGGATCGAAGGTCTCACCCGCAAACGTCACGCAATCGTCAAGCCCATTTTCGGCAACAGCCTTGCGAACCCGTTCGTAATACTCACCCGAAGGGCGCCCCACAATATCCAGGTGGAATTCGACGTCACCCGTTCTTAGAAGCTCACCCAGAGCTTCGACAAGCTCCAATTGCCCTTTGTGCGGATAGAGGCCACCCACGATGACCATTCTCACGCGGTTTGACGCAAACAGGTCGCACCGCTCGGTATAGAACGTCGATGGGTCGATACCGTTGTAGATGCGCACAACAGGACATGTGAGTAGGCGCGCATACTTCTCCTTCACGGCATTGGATATGGCGATGGCAACGTTGGACTTGCTCATGAGCGCATAGCCGTGACGACGCCCCACGATGGAGGCGCCTTGGTCTTCCTCAATCATCTCCCTTATGTGCCACACCAACACCTTGCCCAGCCTGATTGCGGGCTTCGCCGCGACGTAGCCATGGGCGGTATTTATATGAACGATATCGTATCCTTGCTCGGAGATGAGCCGCACGATCTTTGGCTCGGCAAGAAGACGATTCGCCACGGACTGCAGTCGCCTCTTTACACGCATGGAGAGCTTGGGATAGGCCGTCCAGCTATACGAGCGTATGAGGTAATGTCGAATGCCGAATTCGTCAAGCAACCGCACTCCCGTCTCGTTGTACCGAGGAATGAGCGCGTCGCAAGTGCAGCCCAAGAGGTTCAGCTGCCGAGCAAGGTGCGCTCCCGAGAGAAACGCCCCATGCGTCGGGTCACAGTCGCTAAAGACAAGCAGGACCTTTGGCTTGGCCACATGTTCGACGTTCTGCGTCATCATGGCTCCTCTTGGCGTAGCTGATTCAACATGCGACCGACGGCATCGCGCAGGAAGCCGCCATTGCGAATCTTCTTGCCGAGCTCGCGCACGTTGTTTGTCATCTCCTCGTACGTGGCGTCGTCAAGAGCCGCCACCTTATCGCCTATCTCCGAGAGACTTGCAACGGTGATGCCGCAACCACTTTTTGTGACGAGTTCTGCCAAGGCGGCACGCTCCCAAACTATGACGGGAAGACCACTGGCAAGGTAGAGGGAGGCCTTGTGCGGGTTGTTAATCTCCAGGTACTCCCCATAAGCGCCGGCACAGGTATCTGCCGTCGGGCCATCCCAGATGAGTCCAAAGCTCCCATCAAGGTGCATGGGCAGTTCGTCGGGAGCAAACACACCTCGATAGGTCGCATTCTGCCTCGAATCGCCCCCCTCGTAGTTTGGACCAAAGAGCAGGAAAGGCACATCTAGTGGCAACTCGTATACGTAGCCCGCCTTGCGCCGGAGCAGGTTGCCCGCGATGACGACGCCTTTAGACTTGCTGGCGATGGGTCGTTCCTCAACTGCACGCGCCACATCATCCGGGAGCAGATAGTCGAAGCATCCTAGCGAGACGGACTTCTGGTACACCTGCTCACCGAACAGTTCGCGCGCACGCTCTTGCATCTTTGTGTTGTGGAAGATAATGCCTACACATGCCTCCAACAGAAGGCCCTCTTCACGCTTTAGCTCAAGGCGGCGCAAACGCGGCTCGTCGCTGTTGTGGATGATTCGGAACGACTCAAGGTCGTGCACGACAAGCACGATTCGGACGCCATCCTTTGCGAGCGACGCCAAATACTTGGAAACGGCGACGGAATGGTTGTGAACCGGGAACTGAATGAAGAGAATGTCTCCGGACGCGAGCGTGTGCAGAGCCTTCTTCCAATCGCCAGCAGAAAACAACCTTCTCTTGAGCTTAAGGGCAGGAGAGGAGCCTCTTGCCACATCGGGACTGTTCTGCACGACGTCAATGGAGGCGAAACCACTGTCGGCTAGAATGCACTCAACGTCTTCCCGCGCCTTCCCGATAGCGGTATGCTGGCCCGTGTGCGTAAGCGAATACTTCTCCGAAACATAGAACAAACCCATGATGCAACACTTCCCGAGCGACCCGAGGGGACCCAATCAACGCCAATCAGGCTTCCTCACGCGCGTCAATCATCCGAATTACCTTTGCCGGTACCCCGCCCGCGATACAGTTTGCGGGGATGTCGTGGGTCACCACGGCGTTGGCGGCTATCACCGCGTTGTCGCCAATGGTCACACCGCGCGTCACGGTAACGTTCGCACCGAGCCAAACATTCTTGCCGATGACGATTGGCGACGTAATGTAGTTGCCCGACATCTGCTCGGCCCGGAAGTCGTGGTCGTTGTCAAAGATGGCACAACCCGGACCTACGACCGTGCCGTCACCGATGGCGATAGACTCCTGACATGTGACGGTACACCAGTTGTTGAAGAATACGTTGTTGCCAATGCTTAGTGCGCCCTTAGCGTCGGAGAGGACTCTCACGTCGAGTCCCTTCCGCATGCGCACCCGATGCCCAAGGGAAACACGATGACCAAACAGGAGCTTGATCTTAGCCAGACAAAGCGGCTGACGCAGCCGCTCGTATTTGTGATAGAGAGAGTACACGTTCATGCTAATCAACTAGCTTCAGGTCGCCATGGTGCTCGCGTGCCCCTTGTGAGGGCACCCGCATGTAGGCATCGCCGAACAATCGCATGAGATACTCCTCCACTTCGCTGAACACGCGAATGCTTATGTCCTCAAAGGGCATCGTCTTGCCCTTGCCGATCACCGACTTCGGAAACATGCTCTTGCTGCGATAGCGACTGGAGTAGTAGCCCACAATCTTGGACGCTTCGTAAGCATACCTGCGCGTAGCCCTACCGTAACGGCGCACGAGGCTCTGCTCATCGGTAAAGTGCAGAAGTACGTTGAAGATACCGCCGAACTTGATGAGCAGCTGCTCGCTCTTGGGGCGGGTCTCGCCGCGATTCTTCATGCCCTCCACACTTTGGATGTAACGTATGCGCTTGAGCTTGATGGCAATAAAGAGCACACGACACCAGAGGACATGAATCTTCCTGAGCACGGCATTATCTGGCGAACCATCAAGCGGGAAAAGATCGATGCTTAGATACGGTTGGCGTTCGTCCCACGCCTCATTGCCATGCGTGATAGGCTTCGTAGCATCCTCGAAGACACCAAATAACAGCTCCTCGCTGTCGAATGCCCGTAGTCCATCACGCAACGCGCCCGCATCCGACAACTTGCAGAGACGCTCGAACTCGGGCCGCGGCATGGCAATGTCGATGTCGTCGTCCCAAGGAATGAAGCCCTTGTGTCGGACCGCGCCCAAAGCACTCCCGCCCCAAGCGAAATAATCTATCCCGTTTTCGTCGCAAATATCGACGAATTCTTTAAGCAGCTCAAGCAATGCGTCCTGAATCGCATTAAGCTCATGCTTCTCGCCATCGGTCATGTCCGTTACCACTCTTCCTCTTTGGCCAACTGTTTGGCCTCCCGAACTCCTATACAAGTCATGTACCCGCGCTGCCATTGTCTCGAAAGAGAATCCGCGCTCGATGACCAGCTGCCAGGCATCGGCACGACGCTCTTTGTGCATCATGGTACATAAGGTCTCAACCCACGCCGTGGCATCATCGAGGGGCACGCGCACTACCTCCAGTTCCTCAACGACGGCGGCAAGCGGAACATCCATGGATGCCACGGCGGGCAAACCTGCCGCCTCCGCCTCCAGCAGCACGAAGGAGAAACCCTCGTAAAGGGAGGGAACCGCCAGGACGTCGCTTGCCTGCAGCAAATCCGGAACGTTGTCGACCTGGCCGAAGAACTCCACACAGGAAGCAAGACCAAGCTCCCCTACAAGGTCCCTCAGACCCTGCGCCTGGCTGTCCTCCCCTATGAGCCACAGAACCGCACGCGGCTCCCGCTCGAGAATGGACGGCATGTTTCGAATCAAGAATTCCTGGTTCTTTACCTTGCTTATTACGCCCACACAAACGATAACTCGTGCCTCATCGTCTAGCCCGTAAGTCTCCCGCACTGTCTGGCGCATCGCCGCATCGTACGCAAACAGCTGCGCGTCGACACCATTCAGAATCACGATACCACGGCGCTCCCACTCCTCGTCACCAAAGAGGAATCGTCCGGCCTCCTCTGAGCACGCGACACAATGCGTGGCAAGCTTGTCGAGTCCACGGGCCTCCAAGCCCTGCACTGCACGTGCGGCAGCGGAAGGACTACCATTGCGATGGGAGTGCGCGATGCACACGGGAATACCTTGATCGCATGCAATCTCCAGTGCAGCGCGCTGGAGCCACGCTGCCGCAGAGTTCACGTGGATTACGTCGTAAACGCCCCGTTTAATCACAGCCTTGAGCGAATGCGTAACCTGAAGACGCTTGATCACGGGATTGCCAAGATTGCAACGTGCCTCGATAAGACGGATTCCTCGTTCCTCGAACCACGAGCGAGGAAACGAGGAATCGAGCTTGCCTGGTGTCCAAATGTCCACCATGAACTCGTCACGTGGGTATTCCTCAAAGCAGCGAGCGAGAAAGAGCGGCGCACCGCTCCTTCGAAAGTCCACCGCGACACATGCGAGCACACGAATACGCTTGTCCTCGGACATAATGCTACTCTCTGACCCTCGAAGACACTTTGCCACGGAGACCCGTGCTCGAAACGCCACTCGTATGGGGGAGATACACGACCTGAGCACCCAAGGGGATAAGGTCTTGCTCGGTCTTTATCCAGCGCTCGTCGCCCTTCCAATCGTCTCCGATGAAGACTGCCTCAAAGGGAATGGACTTATGAATAACGGCCTTGTCGAGCGTGGAGACGATGCATGCGGAGGCAACGCAACCCAAAGCGGCCACAATACGACACCGATTCTCCTCGCATACGACAGTTCGTTTGCCTTTGTACGCCTCCACGAGCTCGTCGGAGTTGACCCCAACGTAGAGCACATCACAGAGTCGCGCTGCACCCTCAATGAGATTGAGATGCCCCACATGAAACATGTCGAACGTGCCCTGCGTATAGCCGATACGAAATGGGCGAAGAATGCTCTCGCAGGTCGAGGACACTGCGCGCAACTGTGCCTGTGCCTCATCCACTAGATTAATACCCACCCTCGCCCTCGAGTACCGCACCGAACGTCTTGGCAATCAACTTGATATCGGTGAGGACGGACATGTCCTGAATGTAGTCAAGGTCCAGTTCGACCCATTCTTCCCAGTCAACATTTGCACGGCCAGACACCTGCCAGTAGCACGTGAGCCCGGGCTTTGGAACCAATCGCTGTGCCTCGTAGGGAGTGTACTCTTGCGTGCGCTGAATTGCTCGCGGCCCTACGATGGACATTTCACCACGAATGATGTTTACCAGCTGGGGCAGCTCGTCGATGGAAGCACGGCGGATGAACTTGCCCACACGCGTGATGCGCGGGTCGTCCTTGATCTTGAATGCGGGCCCCGTCTGCTCGTTATCCTTTAGGAGATCCTTCAATTTGGAATCAGCATTGCGATACATGCTGCGGAACTTATACATCTTGAAGGGCCTGCCGTTCTGGCCTTCACGCGGCGCAGCATAAATCACGGGAGGACCATCCTCAATGATGATCGCAAGAGCCGTTACCGCAAACACGGGAGAGAGCGCCACGAGGGCTCCCGTCGACAGAACGACGTCAGCGACGCGCTTGATCACCTTGTAGGCATGCGGCTTTGCGTCGTAGACTGCTTGCATGCTCGCGCGGTCGACGAGCATGCGGCGAGCCTTGCGCTCAGGACTCACCTCATACACGCGCTCCGCACCCTCGTCAGCAGGGATGTCTGCGGATGTGGATGCAACTACCTCCGCCATGCTTCCTCCTAATCACTGTGGAACAGATCGCGTGTATACACCTTCTGTTCCACGTCACCCAACTCGTCGTTCCAGCGGTTGGCAACAATGACCGCACAACGGCGCTTGAAACTCTCGAGGTCGTGCGTTACTTCGCTACCATAGAAATCCGGCTTGTTCAGCGTCGGCTCGTATACCAACACAGGAATTCCCCGACTCTTTATCCTACGCATAATACCCTGAATCGAGCTTGCGCGAAAGTTATCCGAGCCACTTTTCATCGTTAGTCGAAATACACCCACCAGTGGCCGCTCTTCTAACCCTTCGTAAATGAGATGCATGACGCGATTGCAAACCTCATCGGCCACAAAATCCTTACGCGTGCGGTTCGCCTCGACAACGGCGCCCATGAGACTTTGTGGTACGTCCGCATAGTTGGCGAGCAACTGCTTGGTGTCTTTGGGCAGACAGTAGCCTCCATACCCAAAACTGGGATTGTTATAGAAGTCGCCTACGCGCGGTTCCAGACACACCCCTTGGATTATGCGTCGTGTGTCGAGTCCCTTAGCAGCAGCGTAGGTATCGAGCTCGTTGAAGAAGCTCACGCGCAAGGCAAGGTAGGTGTTGGCAAAGAGCTTCACGGCCTCGGCTTCGGTTGAGCCCATAACGATGGTCGGCACGTTCGTAGTTACGGCACAAGCCGCAAGCATCGCTGCAAACTCCTTCGCCTTGGCTACTTGGTCCATATCCGATTCGTCACATCCCACGATGACTCTGCTGGGATGGAGATTGTCGTACAGGGCCCGTCCCTCACGCAGGAATTCAGGCGAGAAGAGAAGCCGCGCATCGCCCCGCGCTGCCCTCAGGCTTGCGGTATAACCCACGGGGACCGTCGACTTGATAACGATGACTGCCTCCTCGTTGATCGCGCGCACGGTCTCAATCGCCAATTCGACGGCCGAGGTGTCGAAGCTATTCGTCTCATCATCATAGTTGGTAGGCGTGGCAATCACAACTAGCTCTGCATCCGCATACGCCCCAACGGAATCGGTGGTAGCATGCAGGCGCAACGAACCCGAACCCAAGGCCACTTCCAAATCGGCATCCTTGATGGGCGAGATGCCTTGGTTAACAGACTCGACCTTCTGGGGAATCACGTCAACGCCCACGACGTCATGGCTCTTTGCCAACAAAGCAGCCACGCTCAGGCCTACATATCCCAAACCTGCAACCGCAACACGCAAGACAATCTCCTCCTGCACCTCTATAACAGTGCAAGTATAGGGTACTTTACATATTGTTGCATTGTATCATTGTCTTGCCATCACTGCACCGTCATTCGATAAGTGGGCACTGCGCTCCTATACTCCCGTGACTCTCAAACGTATGGCAGGTTTTTGACAGCCGGCGCCTCTCGTAACGACTCAACGCAGCTTCCCGCAGCCTGTACGCGTGCGTCTCCACCAAACCATCATGCCGGACCCCCCTCCGGGCAGGCCCATTGCCCTATGATTCTCGTGCCGCCGCATGTCGACGAGCGCTGGGGTCAGCCCGTCGAAGGACGTCCCCTTGGGAAGGGCCCTAGGCAGCATGTGGGCATTTTCACGTGCGGCTTCTACCGAGGGCGGTCCTGTTGCACCTGATCTCCCTCGACATCGACGTCGGGTCTGCCGTCACCTCCCCCGCGATGTCTGACAGCGAATGGGTCCTCGTCAATTGGGGGCAAGAGCGCCGTCGGTTACCAACGGCTTACCGCAGCGATGAGGCAACGCTGGAAATCGCGCACGGCACACAGCTCAAGACAATTCAGCATCGGGAACGGCATGCTCCCCAACTCGCTCCTACACATACGTACAATCAGGTAGGCCTTCTCCCTCTTGCGGCACACGTGCCGAAACTCGTCCGATGCCAGCAACCACAAACAGCAGCACGTTGTAGTGCAGCTGCAAAGCCAGGTCGTCCACAAGCATATGGAGCGCCAGCAATGCAAGCGCCACTACGAGAAGCACATCCCCTTGGCGGCACGCTTGCCGCACAGCAGCGGTGTAAAGCGCCACCAACCCAAAGGTGTACGCCAAACCATACTGTATCGCCGCATGGAGGAACGCGTTGTCCACCCAGTTGTAGCCACTCTGCATCTGCGCGCCCTCGCCAAACGCATTCAGACCGTTGCCCACCCACGGCGCATTCTGCCCAAACAGCGGCACGCCCATGTTGACTACGCCTTCGTATCCGCGCCGCACCCTTTGACCAAGGGCCTTGTTGAGTGCTCCGATGACTCCCGCATCCCCCACCAGCGCGTACGCGATGGTAACCGCCACGGTAATCGTCACCGTTATCACGAACGCCCATGAGGCCACTTCGACAATCCGCCGCGTGCGCGGCGTGTCGATGCGAGCAAACGCCAAGGTCATCCCCACACAAACGATAGCAAGCAACCCCGAGAGCCTTGCGCGCGTCAGCATGAGCATGCCCACATTTGCGAGCACCAGAAGCGCAGCCTCCCACATCCGCATGTTCTCGCATCGAAGCCAGCACAGGACGCATGTGATCACAAAGAGATACATGGCGGGAAAGAGCGGATAGGTGAACCCCAGGCAGTGCCGAATGCGCGTGCCATGCGCGTGCTCAATGATAAAGTCGGGCACAATCCCGCACAACGAGGCCAGAACCACGCCCATGGCCACCACGATCACGGTCCCTATGCTCACCGCAAGCACCTTGCGCAGGGGAATGTTGCGCGCACACAGGACGAGCAGGTTCGCGCATATGACGTCCGGCCAGTCGCAGCACCACGCACAGAGCGACATCACGGCAAAGACCACAAGCGCAGTCGCATCGCGGGGTCCGTATTCGCGTCGCCAGATCCGCACGAGCTCCGATGCCGCCAGCAGCAGCTCGACTCGGTGCACCACAAAGCCCTGAGTGATGCCCGCCACATCAAGCCCCGGTTGCAGAGGTGTCGCTCCTAGGATGGCATACGCAATCCATACCACGCACGCCACATAGAAGAGGATGTCCGGAGCGCAGCTCATCAGCTCATGCGTCCACGCCATGCCACACGCACGCTCTCCGACACGCTCTTGCATACTGTCCATAGCCGATTCTCGCCACATCTGCCGTATCGCGACCACCCCCTCCTGGCACAACGCGGTGAAATGCGGATACATTATGGCACAGATAGGTATCCCGGTAGACAGACTGCCGAGTTCTACTACGTTTTAGTATTCAAATCGACTGTTCTCTAGCTGTTGGGTCGGCCAATGGGACAATGCGTCACGCACGCAGGAACTACACAACCATATTGCCCGTACATTAATGCGGAAAATCGTTGAAGACCAACGCAGTCAACTGGGCTTTTACCACTTTTGATAACGATTTTCCGCACTGGCTATTTTAGCCAGTGCGGAAAATCGTTATCAAAGTCGGTAAATTCCCTGTTGATGCCAACACTGCACTCCGATTTTACGCGAAAATGCTCAAACGCTATGATGCATACACGCAACTTACTACAATCGCTTGCCCGCCCAAGGTCCCACACACCGCCACAATTCTGCTCACGCGTCAAACCATGACGGCTTGTAGGTGTACCATAGGTAGTGTTCAGCTATCACGCACACAAGGAGCGCACATGAAGAGGGGCATCCCCACCATTCTGCTAGCCATCACACTTCTGACCTGCACCTCTTGCGCAATAGCCGAGGCACCGCAGACCGAACCCGATTCGATTGAGACGCAAACGCTCAACATCGAGGCGATTGCGGGGGACGAAGCACTCAATCCCGGCACACTCGACCTACAATTCATCGACGGCGTCGCCGACCTTCCCTATGTATCGGTTGAGGACTGGGTCACCCTCATGAACCAAGCCAACGAGACGACAGCCGGTTACGAGATCACCACCAGCAGGGATGGCGACAAGCTGACCCTCAAGCGAGAGAACGGCAGTAGCCTGACATTCAACGCAGCCACTAACGCGTTGGTTGCCCGAAAGTATGCGAAGTTCGTCGGCGTGAGCGAACAGGACTCGATGAGCAACCCCACAGTAGCCCCCTACCTCAAGCATGCCACCGGCTCATACACGCGCGCAGGCAACGACGCACGCTTCAATCTCTCCTCATATGACATCGACATCATACGCAAGCAATCCGTCTTCCTCATCCCTTTTCAGACGGCCAACGACCTACTCCCCATCCGTCCGGGAACGCATCTGCTGTACAACGGCAAAACGCTTCTCATGGGAAGTGATGATGCAGCCCTTGCCCAAGCGGCATTCACTGCCTCCGCCGGCAACCGCAGCAAAGAACTCGGTGCGTTCTCCTACAACGAACTATGCCTCGTACTCGATTCCTTCTACGGACCCAAGCAGCAACACGAGATCGCGGCCTTCACGAAGTCCTTCTCGGCCCTCTCCTACACCAAAGCCCTCGCGGGCACCAATCCTCAGAAGGCCGACAACGGCCTCGCCAAGTCCATCGCCTTCTTGCTCGACGACGGCTGCAGCACGCCCCTCAACCCCTCCTACCTCAGCGGAACCGGCTATCGGTTCCCCGTTGACGTCACAACCTCCTCTAGGTCGCGCGAGACGCGCGAGCAGGCACGCGCCGTGTGTCTCCAGGCGCGAGCCGCCAGCTATCCCAACGGCATACCCACCTACGAAGAAGTGGGCGATACGGCATTCGTCACGCTCGACGAGCTCTCGCTCCCCACGCAGGACCTCCACACGGCCTCCGAAGAGAGCCTCGCCGGATTCGATGATGCCTTCTCGGCCGTCGCATACGCGCACAAGCGCATCACGCGCACGGATAGTCCCATCCACAACGTTGTGCTCGACCTCTCACTGTGTGACAGCGGCAAGACGAGCGCAGTCGTATACCTCACGGCATGGCTGCTTGGAAGGTCAAACATCGCCCTCACCGACACGCTGACCGACGGTCTTCAGGTGCTCTCGTACCATGCGGACGCGAATCTCGACGCCGAGTTCAACGAAGCGGACACACTCGGTGGCCTCAACCTCTACTGCCTCGTCTCACCTGCGACCTACCAATGCGGCAACCTCGTGGCACAGGCACTCAAGGCATCGCATCGGGTCACCCTTGTGGGCACCTGCACCGGCGGCGGCTCATTCCAGACGGCAACGGCACTCACCGCTTCCGGCTCTGCGTTTTCGTATGCATCCAACACGCAGTTCAACTACGTAGAGAACGGCTCCGTCTATGACGTGGAGCACGGCATCGATGCCGCCATCCAAGTCGCGTCACCACAGAGCCTTTACAACCGTACCGCCCTCGTGGCGAGCTTCGAGAAGTGAGCCTTGGCTTTGCCTAAGAAAACTTCTCGTTAAGCATGTGCTCCAAGCCCACCGAGAGCAGCAATGCCACGACGGGCAGCATCGGCACGATGGCAAGCAACAACAGCGCAAACAAACAGATGCCAAATGAGGTAATCCGTTTGTCGAGCGGCACGGCAAAGCATGCCAACGAGACTATATATGGCAACGCAAAGGTCAGGCCGCCGCTCGTGATGATCAAAGACACGCTGTTGCTCAATCCCACATTGCCGCTCCGGAAGCTGCTCATGTACACCTCATAGCGAGTGAGGTTATCGAACCCATGCCCAATGATTGGCCGCTCAAGCCAAGCCATGATGCCCGCCCGATAATCGTCCAGACGAATGTTGCCCGAAGGCGAGCTCAGCTTGCGGTACAGAATCACGCCGCCGGCAATGACGGCAATTCCTGCGAGCACAGGCAGTACGATATAGACGCTTCGCTTGTTGGCACGTTCGGCCGCAAACAGAACCAACGCTATGAACATCAGGATCACGCCCGAGCTCGATACCGTACTGAGCACCGTCACAAGGAACAGCACGACAATCGCAGGTCTCGCTCGCTTGTTGAGGAAGAGTTCCACGATGGCTGCACAGCACAGTGAGAACGAATACATAGGCGCCTCGGTGAAGATGCCCGAGTTGCGCACGAACGTAACGCCCGCCATCTCGTAGGTCTGTGTCACGAAGAGAAGCCCGAAGTATCCCCAACGATCGAGCTGGCCGCCCGAATCGGTCCATGTCGTCGGAACGCGCACATTACCCCGCAGGATTCGCGTGAGCGGACCGAGCACCCACAGGATCAAGGATGCCAACGCAAGGAACGCCATCACGTTGACGTATGCCGCAAACAACCGCTCCAAGCAGCCCCGCACGCGTAGCACATGCAGATACAGAGGGAGCAGCGCCCAGAGTCCCAAGAAGAGACGCATGCCGTGACTGCCGAACTTATTGTGGAAGAGCGCGACCACCACATACGAGAACGAGAGAAGCACACACCATGCCAGCCACGCCACGACGAAGCGCCCCCGCAACGGAGTGACACGCCAATACACCACCACGCTCGCCCCCACCACGGCCAGCATCAGCAACGAGCAGAGCGAGCCGTAGGGTGCCACGAAGCCCATCAGTGAATGCGAAGTGAAGGCCATGCCTGCCGCCAACGCATAGAAGAGCACCGTCTCGGCGCTTTGTGGAAGTGGGCTGGGAGGCAGCGAACCAGCCGCGTCCGCCCCAGGCAAAGCATCCTCACGGGAGGCCTCCCTCACCGCACACAACACGAGCACAAAGAGCGAAATCACAAGACCCATCAGACCGCACATCGCGGCATACCACATCTTCTTTGGGGAAGAGAGTCCCGCAGTCTCTGCAAGGTCAGCCGTTGACGCATTCTTTGCAGGACCCTGCTTGGATACCACCACGGTCTTGTGCGCGAGACTGTATGCCTCAGTTGCCACGGCATTCGCCAGTCGCACACACTCGTCGGCATCGGGGCCGGTCGCCCAAATCAAAACCCGCTTCCGGACCGCGTTCTTGTTGAGCGTGAGCTCGACGTCCCCATCCGCAAACTCCTCGGACTGTTCCACCTCACGTACGATGTCCTCCACCTCGGCCAAATCGGCCCCTGCGGTGAGTGATGCTTCCGCCTTGTAGCGTACCGGCATGCTTGAAGCCACGACGAATCCACCAAGCGCGCATGCGACCGCCACGGCCACCGCAATCAGGAGACGCGCACCAAGGCGTCGCACTAGTTCCACCAGCGTCATGATTGGCCCACCCCATCATGCGCGAGCTTCTCGCGAATCGTCTTTCCGAAGGCGGCTTCGAAGTTCTTGTCCTTGCTCAGCACCACCCACAAGGCCGCGAGAACCAAGAAGGTCGTCGCACCGACGAGAAACTCAATCGCCAACCCTGCGGGGGTCATGCCCCACAGGCCATCTAGCCAAGAGGAGAACATGCGAATGACCACTGCCATAATCGCGCCAATCACCGCAAAGGGCAGGGCATTCTTCACATAAGTACCCAAAGGCAGCTCGCCACGCACAGCCCATCCTTGCCCAATCATTACCGCAAGCTCGGCAGTGACCGTCGAGATTGCCGCACCCATCGCCTGAAGACGGGGGATGAGGAACAAGTTGAGAACCACGTTGACCACGGCGCCAACACAGACCGAGATGGTAAACAGGTTGTCTTTGCCTGAAGGAAGCATATATTGCTCGCCCAGTACGTTGGTAATGGAGATGACGGGCACCACCACCGCCAGCACGCACATCAACACGTCGCATTGCGCGAACTCCGCCCCAAGGAATACGCAAGCAAACTCGGGTGCAATGCCCACGATGCCGAAGGAGAGCGCAAACGCCATTGCAAGCATCGCCCAGATGGAGGACTCCAACAGGCCAAGTGCCTCGTCGCGCTTCCCCTCCGCCAACGCCGCCGACATGCGTGGCATCATGACGGTCCCGAGGGCCGTAATCACGGCAAGGGGCAGCTTGGAGAGCTTCTCGGAATACTCGTAGTATCCAACCTGCTCCATACCACTCATCGCGCCGAGCATGACCTTGTCCATGGAGATGTACAGGCTTATGGCTATCACCGGAATGAAGAGCACCAGATTGGGCTTGATGTGCGGGCGAATCTCGGCCCACGTGGGACGATGGAAGTCCACATAGCGATGCACCAGCGGCCACAGCGCCACTTGATTGACGAGGTACATGGCACCAATAGCCAAGCAGTACACCCACGCATCACCGGGTCCGCGCACAAGGCCGAAAATGAGCGCAAGCGTGCCCAACTTCGTGAGGCCGCTTATGGTGGTCGGAACCCTGAACTCCTCCATGCCGAAGCAAAGCCACGAGACGTCGAAGAGTGCAGAGACAACCCAGGTTATCCACACGAGCGAAGGGATGAGGTTCTCCCTCGAGACCGTGGGGACATACAGCAAATACACGCCAAGGGTGAGCAGGCTCGATACGATCTGCACCGCATAGGCGCCCCAGAAGATGCGCGTGCGCTCCTCGCGCTGATCCGCGCCCGAGACACGTGCAATCTCCCGGATGCCATAGCGCGCCATGCCCAGCATCGCAAACATGACGAAGTAGTTGGTAATCGAGAAGGTATACGAATAGATGCCCACACCATGCGGCCCGAGCGTACGCGAGAGATACGGCGTAGTGATGAGCGGCACGATGATAGCGAGTATCTGATAAAACGCTTGATACGCAAAGTTTCGTTTGACAGAAGTGCTCAAGACACCACCTCCCCACACTCAGTGTAGGAGAACGGGGGAAAGATACGCCCCTTTGCGTTACTATTTGCATGCAAAACGTACATCGAGCACGTCTGGCTGTCCGAGAGCCTCCGCGAGGGGTAACCCCTCGCGCGGACTCGTGCATCTCCCCTTTCTCAACCTGCGTCGAGTTCGAGCAGCCGCCTAACGACACGCTTGGTGTAATGGCCCGAGCGCAACTGCTCGGAAACGCGCAAGACGTTGACACATAGGTCGTCGTATGCCTCCTGATCCATGGCCTCAATCAGCGCGGGAACCTCATGGAGGCTCGAGACGACCAGTCCCACCCGCTCGCGCCGCACGAACGAAGCAATGGCCGACTGGTCCCACACGATGACGGGCAGCCCTGCCGCGAGATAGAGCGACGTCTTGTGCGGGTTGTTGAGGCGCAGGTATTCTCCTTCGACACCGTCACACGTACTCGAGGTAGTCGAGGACCATACGAGCCCGAAACTTCCCTCCATGACCTGCGGGAGCTCGCTCGGATCGATGGCGCCGAGATACGTGCAGGCGTCGCCGGGATCGTCCTCGAGACCCATACCGTACAGATTGACACGTAGGCCCTCGGGAAGGTCGTACAAGAAGCCGCACTTGTCGCGTGCGAGATTGCCCGCCACCACCAGTGGCAAGTTGAGCGACGCCGCACGCGTGCTCGGATCGAAGGGCGTGAGGTAGTCAAACATCTCCAACGAGATAACCCGTTCCTCGGGCAACCCGAAAGTGCGCACGACCTCGTCTCGCATGACATCGTTGTGCGCAATCACGTAAGAAGCCATGCCAACGTGCTCAAGCTCGGACGCGCTCACGCGGCGTCCCTCTCCCCCACCGACGTGGAGGGCATGCCGGAATGTCTCGAGGTCATGGATGAGCAGCGCGATGCGCGTGCCCCGCCTCACGGCTCGGCGGAAGTCCTGCGTGAGCATGCGACTCGGTCCCGTGGGAGGGTATTGCACAACCACCAACTCTCCCGCCGCCTTGTCCAACGCGGAACGCCACGCACCATATGAGAAGAGGTTCTTGACCACCTTTGAGGCTGGATCCGAGCGGGCGCCCAAACGCACGTGCACGTCTTCGGGAACGAGGCCACAGGTGACCAGAATCTCGTTGGCATCATCGCGCGCCTTGGACCCGGCATTGAAACGCGCTCGATCGTCCACCTGCCCTTCTCGGACGAAGTGTGGGGAACCCTCGCCACGTCGCCCTTCCAGCCCGGCCCCAACGACAAAGGCACGTGGCGATTCCACCTGATCCTCACCGCAGCGCACAAGGAGGTCTGCCCACTTGCGGGCCGAAGCATCCCAACTGTAACGCGCGAGCAGCCGTTCGTAGTTGGGGCGCTTGAAGCCAATCGCAACGTCAGTGCCGTAGGTCTCGGCCAGAAGCTCCTCGAAGTCCACGTCGTACACATACGGACTTACATAGGCGGCGTCCTTGCCAAAGACCTCGGGCAGAGAGCTCGCATAAGACACGATGAGCGGTGCGCCGCAGCTAGCCGCCTCCAGCGGTGGGATGCCAAACCCCTCGTACAACGACGGATGCAGGAAGGCGCGGCAACCACCCATAAGCGCCTTGCTCTCCCCGTCGCTCACATAGCCCACATAGAGGAGGTTCGGGGCGTCCGGTGCGCCATCATCGGCATCGTCCCAAGCCTTGCCCGCAACCACGAAGAGGTCCTCGGGATGGCGTCGTGCAACCTCTGCAACCCACCTCAGGTTCTTATGCGGGGCACGCGAACCCAACGCGTAAAAGTAGCTTCCCGGCACGATGCGGGGGTGACGGGCAAAGATGCCATCGTCCGCCGCGACGTCCTGCATGTGCTGCCATGCATTCCCGATGACGTCGATGCGCTCAGCCTCGATGTCGAGCTTCGTCACCAGTTCGTACTTGGAGAACTCCGAGACCGTAACGATGCGCCGCGCCTGCTTGCGCGCAAAGGCAAGGGCCGTTCGGTAGCGCAGCTGGGCCTTGCGCGAGTCAAACTGCGAAAAGAGTGCCGGCCGCGCATCGTGGAACACGACAATACCGCGTTCGAGCGCCATGCCACCGCTCATGTTGACGTAGAGCGCCTGTTCTCGATGAAGATGGCGCTGGAGCGCCGGCAGGTATCGCACACCCGTCGCGTTGATGGGCACTTCTCTGGCATTGCTCAAAAAGCTGAGGTCAGGCACGACATCGCGCGGATACACGCATTCGATGTCGAGCCCATACTCAGGCGCAAGCCCATCCAGACGCGCGAGGTTCTCGCGCAGATACCGCTCGATACCCGTCGTGGGACCCGCAAGGCTTCCTGCGGCAATGCACACCTTCATGGGGTCGCGCCTCCTTCTACGTACGTGGGGAGCGTCCCAGCAAACCAGCATGCGAGAGATGCCACCCCATCGAATCAGTCGATTGATGCGGCCAGAGTGCGCGCCGAGCCCTCCCAAGAGAACCGGTCCAACGCATTCCGCGCAGGCGCCACCGGCTGCGCGAGGAGCCGCTCGAGGTCGACGTCGTAGTCGGTGGGGTCTATGTAGTGTACCGCATCGCCAAGCACCTCAGGCAAACTCGTGGCGTCACTCGACACCACCTGCGCACCGAGCGCCAGAGCTTCCAGCGGCGGCAACCCAAAGCCCTCATAGAGCGACGGATATAGGAAGGCGCGACAGTTGCGAATCAGCGCGCAGGCATCCTCGTCGCTCACGAACCCCAGCAGGTGCACGTTGGGCGGCATGCCCTGCTCATCCGCATCATAGCTCCCGCCGGCAATGGCAAACGTGAGCTGCGGGTTTCTCTTCGCCACCTCACAGACCCAACGACCGTTCTTGTGATACGCACGTGTCGCCATGGAGAAGTAGTACCTGCCCGGCTCGAGGAGGGGATAGCGTTCCTGCCAGTCGAGCGCCTCCTCATACGCCTCCACATGCTGCCAGGCATTCGGCACCACGCACAGCTTTCCCCGCGCATGTGGATACAGGTGTGCTATCTCGGCCTTGCTGTACTCGCTCACCGTCAGGATCTGGCGCTCACGCCTCGTGAGCAACTCGTATAGCAGGCAATGCCACACACGGGAGAGCTTGCTCCGCAGCGTCGTGTACGACTGCGGACAGGTGCGATACATCACGTCGTGAATGGTCGTCACGCTCGGACGCGCGACGAGCGGTGCCACATTGCAAAGGTTGAGCAGCATGCGCTCGGGGTGCGCAAGCATGTATGCGGCAAGGTCAACCTGCTCCCACGCCTTGCCGGTCAGCCTCCCGATGAACCGCACGCGAATACTCGTAAACTCGGGAACGTCATGCGCGTCACCAGGAACGGCAAGCTCGACGTCATCTCCCTCATCCAAGATGCCATCGAGCGCCTGCACGAGCTCGCGCGCATAGCGCACGATGCCCTGCATGCCAAACGAGAGGTATGCTCCATTTATGGTAACGCGCATCTATCCCTCCCTCTTGTTCGGGACATCAGGGAATGCAATCCCCATGCCCCATGCCCTTAGGCGATTCCCTCTAGGGAAAGGAGCTCACGCACATAGCCACCGAGTTCCTCCCTGAAGCGCTCAGGCGAGAACGTCCTGCCGTAGTCAGCTATCTCCCCGCGCGTACGGGAAACTCCCACCCGCTCGAATTCTTCGATGCAAGCAGCAAGGGCCTCGGGCGTCTGCTCGTAGAAGAAGCGTCCCGTCTGGCCATCCCGTACCGTCTCGAGGGCGCCTCCTTGGCCAAAGGCAAGCACCGGAACACCTGCACTCATCGCCTCGACAGGCGTCAAGCCAAAGTCCTCCACCCCCGGGAAGAGGAACGCACGAGCTCCGGCATACAGCTCGGCCATCCGCTCGTCCGTCACATACCCGACGAACTCGACCGTAGGACCCGCCAGTTCGCGGAGCTGCTCCTCCATCTCTCCGCCCGCACCCACGACCTTGAGCGTTCGACCCAGCGCGTTACATGCCTGTATGGCAAGGTCCACCCGCTTGTAGCTCACGAAGCGCGAGACGACCAGATAGTAGTCATCCGGCTCGCGCGGTGCGACGGCATTCACGGGCGATGCGGGATGTATGACCCTCGCATCGCGCCGATAGAACTTCTTGATGCGCTTGGCGATGTATGCGGAGTTCGCCACGAAGTAGTCGACGCGCTGCGCGGCGATGAAGTCCCATTGCCGAATCTTGGGTATGATGCGTCGCATGGCAACACGCCGCAACGGGTCGGTATGGTACGCATAGTCGTGATACAGGTCCCACACGTACCGAATGGGCGAATGGCAGTAACAGACGTGAAGGGCATCAGGACGCGTGATCACGCCTTTGCAACAGCTCATGCACGAGCTGACTACCAAGTCGTAGGCGGTGAGGTCGAGCTCCTCCCACGCACGCGGCATGAAGGAAAGCAACATCTTGTGGTGTGACTTGGCACCCGGGACCTTCTGCAGGTGCGTCGTACGCACGTCACACGCCCGCGTCCACGCCGGAGCACGCTCCTCGTCGTACACCAAGGTATAGATTGGCGCGTCAGGCCAGAGCCGATGCATGTCGAGCAGCACACGCTCACCACCCGCATTTCCCACGAGCCAATCGTGGACAAGGGCCACTTTGAGGTCTTGCAGCTCCTTTGCCATGGCTATTCATCTCCGCAAGCGTCGCACCGCACTTCGATGACGCGCATCTCGCTCATTGCATGGACGGCAAGCACTTGGCCCCGCTCGACGCGCACGCAGCTGCCGGGGCGCAGTTCGCAACAGGCATCCGCGCCACAGCAATCCGAGGCCAGCTTTCCGACACCCTGCGTAACGGTAAACGACACGACACCTTCCTGCGCGTTTGCCCACTCCGCGTCGCGCCCTGCCTCGATGATCAGCTCGCGCACACCCGACGCCACGACACGATAGGTGCCCCAGCCCACGCGCTCGCACATCGGAGCTGGCAGCGCCGCCCGGTTGACGAGGTCGCGCACGCGCGCGTCGGCGTCCTTCCCCGCGACCAAGATGCCGTCAGCAGTCGCCACGACCACGGCATGAGACATGCCGGCCACGACGACGGGCACCTCACACTCATTGACGACATGCACGTCAGTGACGGTCTCGTCATCGAGCCACGCATCACCCGCAATCGAATCGTCAAACTCCTCGCAGAGCGCGCCCCACGTACCGAGGTCCTTCCATGCCCCGGCATAGCGAATCACCGCAACCGAGGGAGCCTTCTCCACGACCTCATAGTCGAAGCTGTTCTTGGGCAGCTCGCCATATCGTTCCCGCAGCTCCTCGTAGCTCGTGGCATCGGAATACTGCCGCACGATGTCGAGCAGGTACCCCAACCGAAAGGCAAAGACGCCACAGTTCCACAGCGCACCTTGATCGATGAGGTCGCATGCAAGCTGATGCACGGGCTTCTCCACGAAGCGCTCCACCGTCTGCGGGCCACACGCACGCGCATGCCCCGCGCCATGGGCCGGCACGATATAGCCGTACTTCGAACTTGGCGAGAGGGGCGCAACGCCCAAGAGCACCAACTCGGCAACGCGCGACCGCACTGCCTCGTCGAGCGCACGCACGCTCCCAAAGTATGCCGGGTCTGCAAAGGTGTCTATGGGCATGACCACCACAGTGGCGTCGGCCGCCGCACCCTGCGACCAGGCAACGTGAGCTGCAGCGAGCATGATGGCAGGCGCCGTGTCGCGCCGTTCGGGCTCGAGTGAGAGTTGGTAGTCACCCGAGAGCTGATACTCAATGGCATCCACCTGAGCAGCGCTCGTCGCAACCGTAATGCGCGCCTCCGGGCACTGTTTGCGAACCATACGCACGGTGCGCTGCACCATGGACTCGGGCCTTCCCTCATCGTCACGCAATACCTTAAGGAATTGCTTGGAACGCGCAGCGTTGGAAAGCGGCCAGAGACGCGTGCCAGACCCACCCGAGAGCAAGATAACGTTTACGGAATCGCTATGCATGGGCGTCCTTTCTAGCCGCGAGCCAATTTGCGCGCATCAGCCTCCATCGACGCGAGACGTTCATGCGCCTGCATCCTCGTAGAGCCGTGCGCAAAACAGTATGCCTTGACTTTGGGCTCCGTACCACTGGGACGAACGATAAGTCGGCAACCATCCACAAGATCGAGCTGTACCACATTGGCGGACGGCAACGTCTGGGAGGAATCTCCGGGCATGGACGCTCCGCCAAGGTAGTCGCACATCTCGGTGACGCGCATCCCTCCCACCTCCTCGGGAGGCTTGGCGCGCAACCGGCTCATAAGATCGTCCATCTCGCGTCGGCCCTCGATTCCGGGGAACTCCACAGAGACCTGTCGCGAAACCACGTATCCATAGCGCTCGTACAACCGCTCAAGCGCGTCAACGAGGTCGTGGCCATGCGCCTTGTGCCATGCGGCCATCTCGCAAACGAGCATAAGCGCGACCACACCGTCCTTGTCACGCAGATATGTGCCTCGCAAGTATCCGCAGCTCTCCTCGACGCCAACCACGAAGTCGTCGGCACGTCCTTGCGACTCCAACAAGTTGATCTGCTCGCCGATGTACTTGAATCCCGTGAGCGTACGACGCAGCTCCACGCCCGCAGCCCGGGCGATGGCGTCGAGCAGCGGAGAGGACACGATGGTGGCGAGGGCAATCGGGTGCTCGGGCAGACGCGCCGAGCTGCAGAGAAAGTCGAGCAGCAGCAGTCCGACCTCGTCGCCCGTCAGCAGTCGCGTCTCGTCAGCTCGGATGACGGCCACACCCAGACGATCAACGTCCGGATCGTTGGCGAGGGCAAGGTCTGCACCATGCTCCCGCGCACATGCCATCGTGCGACTCATGGCCTCCGCCAGCTCAGGATTGGGCCGCGGGCAGGTGCGAAACGTACCGTCGGGCTCGCACTGCTCATCAACGAGCACGTAGCGTACGCCACGGGCGTCGAGTGTGGCCGACACGGGCCCCAGACCACAGCCGTTAAGGGGGCTGTACGCCACGAGCAGGTCGGCACACGAGACTCCGGTAGACTGCGCCAGCACAGACTGCACGAACTCATCCTGCAACGCCGGGTCTACGTACGAAATCCTTCTCGCCCGCACACCCTCCTCGAAGGGCTCAACCGGCACGCAGAACGGGTCCTGCTCGCGGATGGCAGCCTGAACGGCATGGGCAAGCTCCAAGGTGGCTTGGTCACCGAGGCTCCCGTAGACCTTGAACCCGTTATATTCCATGGGGTTGTGAGAGGCTGTAATCACTACGCCAGCATCAGCACCCAGACGAGGAACGGCAAAGCTCAGAAGCGGTGTGGCACAGGGCTCGGCAAACACGACTGCATGAACACCGGCCGCAGCAATCGTCCCAGCAGCGACGCGCGCGAAGTCGAGGGAGTGACGCCGCGTGTCGTAGGCTACAACCACCTTGGGACGGTGATCGCACGCATGCTGCAAGTAAGCCGCAAGCCCAGCTGAAGCGCGCGCGACGGTAAGTCGATTGAGCCGGTTGGGGCCGATGCCCATAAGTGCACGAATGCCGCCGGTGCCGAACGAGACATCACGCGAGATTGCATCCTCTCGCTCCGCAGGCTCTTTTGCACGCTCGACTTCCCAAGGCTCTACATCGGCAAAGAGCGCCTGCTCCCACCGATCCCACACGTGTTCCATTGCCTACCTCCCTGTAAGCTTGAACACGGCGACAAACGTATGGAAGAAGATTCGCAGGTCTAGGAGGAGACTCATGTTACGCACGTAGTAAAGCTCCATGCTCTGGCGCTCGCCGCTCTCCCACGTAGCGTCATTGCGTGCATATGCCTGCCACCAGCCAGTAACGCCCGGACGCACCGAGAGGACCTCGTCAGTGTCTTCGCCAAACCATTCGAGCTCGTCAGCCGTAACGGGACGCGGGCCTACCACGCTCATCTCGCCCATGAGCACATTGATGAACTGGGGCAACTCATCTACCGAAATCTTGCGCAGCGCATTGCCGACCTTGGTGACGCGCGGATCATCGTCCACCTTGCGCTCGCGCTCCCACTGCTCCTGCTGCTCTTCCGTAAGGTAGTGCTCGACGTTAGTCTCTGCGTCCGCATACATAGTGCGCAGCTTCCACATACCAAAGGGAACGCCGTTCTTGCCAATGCGTTCCTGCTTGAAGATGGGAGCACCAGGAGACTCGACGCAAATCGCGAGACTCGATATGGCTATGGGAATCGCACCGATAGCTATGGCAACCAAGGACGTGCCGACATCGGCAACACGCTTGATGCCGCCAAAATACCATCCGCCATGCGCTTTGCCGCGTCCCGTGGAGCTTCTCTTAATCACAGAGCCGCCTCCCAAGACATCTGCACCTTTGCACCAACGCACGAGCAGAGAAGGCCTTACATATGTACATGCACGAACCCCCTCTAGGTACGGCGCGTTCCTTTATGCTGCGATTCTCAATATCTTATCAAACGTCTGGTGAGTGTCAAACCTACACGGCTTGCGCATAAGACCGTCACTGAAGGCGTGTCTCTACGTCGCGCAGTTCCTCAGGCACCTCGTCGATGTCGGCACCGAAGGCATCGGCGATTGCTTGGGCTTGGTCACGCCTCATGTTGGCCGTACCCGCATCGCCCATGCGCTCGTATGCGTCACCCAGACGATTGAGTGCGTAGGCAGCATATCCTGCAACCGCATCGCCCGTTCCCGAAAGCTGCATCATGATCACCAGCGAATCAGGGGCCAACGACATCGCCGTCTCGGGATCAAGCTGTACGAGCTCGGCTACGGCCTCCTCGACTTCCAAGGCAGAGTCCAAATCCCTCTGCAGCAAGGCACGTGCCAGTGCCTGCGACACGGTGCTCACGAACTGCTCGATTACCTCAAGGAGGTAGTCACGGTGCAACATGTGACCCTCGTTTCTCGTTTGGGACAATCCGCGTACGGTAATTGCGAGAAGAGTGTACCACGCAAGACGAATCGTTACATGGTTACTTTGATGATGGTCTGGCCACCTTCATAGTCGAGTACGATGAGATATCCTGCCTCCACCTGCGTCATGCGCCATACGCAGGGGACACCGTTCTCTTGCAGCGAATCCAACGTCTCACGTGTCGCGTTGTAGCCGCCTTCTCCTCGCCAGCCGGTGCCGTCGTCATTGAACCAAACCCATTCGCTCGTCGGCCCTTTGCCTTTGCGCTGCGTCACCGTAAGGACCCACAAACCACTGAGGTGCTCGTAGTCACGCTGCATCGGCGTACGCAAGACAGCATCCCAGTCGCTTCCTTCAGAGACCGCTTGGGCGCGGAGTATGAGGTCGCCGTCGAATCTCTTCACGCCTACCACATAGCAATCGTCGCGTCTGCCCGCATAGTCTGCGGCAATGACGTTTTGCCGCTCGAAGCCAAGGCTCGAGTATCCTACCCCATTGCCAAGCAGCAGATTGTCTAGCTTCTGGCGGTAATCGACGAAGGCCATCTTCTGAATGCTTACGTACCTAGGGAGATTCTCGAATCCCGTAGTGCCGTTGGGATCTGAGCACAGGGACAGGATCCCCGCAATCACCAAGACCACGACGAGCAGAGCCAACATAACGACTTCGAATCGTCCTTGGCTCACGTCTTGGACGGAGCCTGCGTCTTGGACGGGGTCCGCTCCCTGGGCGATACCCGCTTCAGGCACCTCACGCGTGGAACGCATGTGCACCACCCCTCCCCTCAGCAAGCACACGCCAACTGACGGGCCCGCTCAAGGCCTGCGTGAGCACGAGCAACGTACAGTTGAACTCAAGCTGCATGGGTAATGCGCTTCTCGTCAGCAGCAATGCGAAGAGCAGGCATGCATAGAGCGTGAGGTAATCGTGACGCGCCCGGCCGCACCGCAGCACGCCACACACGTAGCACACGTAAAGGCAAATGAGCGCCAGATAACCATACTTCCCCACGAGCGACCCATAGGAACCCTTCAGCATCGCAAGCGAGAGGAACTTCGGAGCGTCATACGAGATGCAGAAGAGCGCGAGAGGCGCGAGGGCAACAATCCAATGCAACGGGCGGCGCACATCAGCGAACCGCTCTTGACGCACCACGCGCTCGCACGCGAAGATACCCACGCCGAGCGCTGCGACAAAGAGCGCAACAATCTTTGCCCGCACGAGCACAAAGAGAAACGCCGCCCCCACAAGGTCGACCGCAGCCAAAGCACGCTGCAGACGGGGGTCGGATGTACCCAGTGCGATGCCTACGGATACCGAGAGAACGAGATGCCCGAAGATGCCCTGTTCCTTAAAGCCGAACGTAGGTACGAAGGTCTCGCCAACCAAGGCATCAAGCGACCCCGAAATGCCCAAGCATGAGAACAGCATCGCAACGAGCATGCCGACCAACGCACTCATTGCATAGCATCGCGCCAGACGACGAAGGCTGACGTCACTGCCCACGACCAGCATGAGCACGAGCACCAGAGGTTCGGGATTGCTTTTGGAGCGCCAAAGGACCACGGTCGAGAAGAGGGCGCACCCCAGACCCAGAAGGACCGGGCGCTCCACCTTGAGCTCCTTGCTGGCAAGGGCAGCTACGAGAAGTCCTCCCGTCATCGCTTGGTGGAGCACGCCAAGGCCGCTCGCCTTCACAAAGTCGAGGTCACCGATGAGGGAACGAGCGAAGACAATCTCGCCAAAGGTCCACACCATAAGTGCGAAGCATACCATGCGGTCAACCCACTCGGGAGGAACGGGCTCCTCGGCCCTTTGAAGCAAGCGTTGTAGTTTGGTCAAGTCACATGCTCCTCATTACGCGGCACATTGCGTTACTGTATCACAGTTGCGAGGTCAAGACATGTCGAGGCGCATGTGGAAAGGCACCTCCTGCGGCCTCATACGCTATTATGGTACGGTCATTCGCAAAGGAGAGGCATGTATGATAACTCGAAAGCAGTTTATTGCCGCCATACTCAGCACAACCACCTCGTGCCTGCTCTCCGCATGCACCGGTGGCACCATGAGCACCAAAAAGCAGGAGGCACGTGAAGAAGCCGCACAGCAGGCCGCAGCGGAGGAGAACGGCGCGGAGGGAAACACAGGCGAGGCGGTCGACCTCACAGGCTCCACCCTTGTGGTAGCAACCACCTACGGTCCGTACACCCAAATCCTTGAGTACTTCGCGATACCGATCCTCGCGGAGCAGGAAGCCGTCCTCCAGGTCGTCGAGTACAAAAGTGCGGACGAGGCCAACAGCGCTGTCAAGTCCGGCAAGGCAGACGCATGCTTCTGTCAGCAGCTCAACGAGCTGAATGCCTATAACCTCGAGAACTCGAAGGGACTCTCTTATGTGGGCGGTGTCTACTATCGCCCCTACGGAGCCTTCTCCACAAAGCACGACACCTTGCACGAGATTGCACAGGACGAAACCATCGTCATCCCCTCCGGCGCCGTGGGCAAGGGACGCGCCTTGCTCCTGCTCAACCAAGAGGGAATCATCAAGCTCAACAATCCCAACAAGCTCGATTCCACCACCTTCGACATCGCCGAGAACCCCCTCTCAGTCCAATTCCGCGAAGTCGAAGCGTCCGAACTTGCACGCCAGCTCGATGACGCGGACTACGTCATCCTCGACCCAAACGCAACGTCTAGCATCACGGAAGAGAGCAGCACGGATGAGGGCGCCACGGATGAGGGCGCCGCGGAAGAGAGCACCACGGATGAGGGCGCGTCTACAGAAAGCGATGTCGCGAACGCAAACGTGCTTCAGCCCCGCATCTCCGATGCCATCGTGATCGAGGCAAGCGACGGCGTGGCAGCCACCCAATATGCTAGCGTCATGGCAACGACTCCAAACCTGAAGGACGACGCACGCATCGCTGCCCTCATGGAGCTTTTGCACTCGAACGAGTTCTCCCTCTTCATGCAAGACACCTATGGGCAGGAGCTCATTCCCACGGCATAGCGCTGACGCCCGGGAACACCGCGATGGGTTTCGGCTTCCCCAATGCGAGCAGGTCATTGGGTCTGCCGCAGAAGCGGCTGGCGTCTTCTCCATGATTTGTACTGTGCCCCAGCGCATCACGCACCGGGGCACTCTTTTCGGCCGTGTTGTTCGGAGGGCTAGCGCAGGAGCGAACCGGGCCAGATGCGACCGGTCGCCAAGTCATCCCATTCGGCGGAGGTCACCTGTCTGCTCGTACGCAGCACATCGTGCTTGCGCGCATAGTCATCCAGCTCGTCAACCATGCGAATGAAGGCCTCAAGCGTGGTGTTGTCTCCCCGTCGAGCAGCGCCGCGCACCGCACTCCGCGTGAGAAGGGCGCAGCAGGAAGCGCCAAAGCGCATGATAACGCCCGTGCGACGGTCGCTCGAATCGTCGACGACATACGAGATCTCAACCGGGGGCTCCTCTGCAAGCCTCGCCTCCACCCCTTCGGTGCCTGCCACCTCATGGAGGGTAACAAACGCTGGCAGCACGCCTTCTGCCCCGTCTGGCGCCTCGAGCCTCTCGATGCCGATCATGATCCGACTGCGCAGCGTGTCCAAATAGGCAAACGATGGAATCGTGCGTCCGTTGACGACGTCCTGGAGCATTGCCACGGACTCATCACCCAAGTCGCGCGCAATCGCAGCCAATGTGAGCGAGGGATTCGCCCTGCGCATGAGCGCGATGGCCTGACGCAATCGCTCGGCATAGCGCAGCGCATAGTCCACAGGCGCAGCGGCATCGCTCGCATCGGCCGCATTGACAGCATCACCGGAGACAAAGCGCATACCACGGGCAGGAGACTCCTCAACTGCTTGGAGAAAGGCACGCGTGGCAGGAAGCTCGAACTTCGCTTGCTCGCGAGCTTCAGATATCGGCGTCACATCCACCGACGGCTCCTCGGAAGACTTAAGCCTGCGCATGGGCACCGATACGACGCCCGGTTGCGCGGATGAGGAACGCGGCTTCTGCTCTGGTAGCGACGCTGCCGAGCTCGGCTCTAGAGGGGCAGGCGGCTCAGGCTTTTGCTCTGGAGCCGCAACGGAGTCATCGGGGCGCTGCGGAGCGGCCTCGACACGCGTGTCCGCCGCACGTCGACGCTCCTCCTGTCGCGCACGCTCCAGCTGCTCAATCCGCTGCAGCTGTCGTGCGTTCTCGGCACGCTTCGCTAGGCGCTCCTCTTCCTCGAGCTGCAGGAAGGCCTCCTCGACCTCGGGGCGCAGCGCCATCTCGAAGATGCCAGCACCGGGCTTGCCTGCATTGCGCGTCTGGTACAGCAACGGCCACCATTCGTCCATGCCATACTGGTTCTGTTGCGGCGCCGGAACACCGAATCGCTCGCCGGCAATCTGTGCGGCCTCCGAAAGCCAACGGCGATACCGTCCCATGGTCCCCCGGTACCGAATGCTCAGCTGCTGGAAGGTCGCCGGCCCTCCGTACTCCCGCAGGCAGCGGACCGCCTTGCCCGCATCGCTCTGCGCAAAGGACTCATCTCCCAGAAGCTCGGCCCATTGCGCAGCCGTAAGCGGCGAGACGTACTCGTCCTCGTTGGGATGCCATGTGTAGTCGATCTCCTCCTCGGACTCCACGTCCTCGACGGTCTCGCTCCCAGCGCGCATGGAGCGCTCGTTTCTGATAATGGCCATCGCAACCCCCATCGACTCACAAGTGGTATGAGGTTACCACAAGTATCGGGGCGTTGTGCAATGGCCCTTCAGGCTGTTCGCAACGACCGATGGGCATAAGCTGATGGTCTGCTCCCAACAAAAGCCGAGCTTGTGGCATGCCGGGGAGGGCTCTCCTAACAAAAAACGGGCTTGTGGCACATCTTCTAACGGGAAAGGAGCTTGAGGCACGCCACAAGGTCCATTCCCGTTAGAAGACGTGCCGCAAGCTCCGTTTTCGTGAGATTCCCTGCCACAAAGTCCATTTCCGTTAGACCGCCTACAGGCGCACGCGACGCAGGAGCAACGAGTTGGTCACCACACTCACGCTCGAGAGGGCCATGCAGGCGGAGCTGAGCTCTGGCGGGAGAATACCGAACGCCGCGAGTGGTATAAGCAGCAGATTGTAGCCAAGCGCCCACGCGAAGTTCTGCCTAATCTTGCGCATCGTCGCCCTACTCAACCGGATGGCACGCGCCACGTCGCGCACGTCATCGTGCATGAGCACCACCTGCCCCACCTCAAGGGCGGCATCCGAACCCGCCCCCATGGCAATGCCAAGGTCTGCCGTGGCCAGCGCTGGCGTGTCGTTGATGCCGTCACCCACCATCGCGACCAGCTCCTCATGGGCAGGATCGAGCAGGGTGGCAACGGTCTGCGCCTTCTGGTCCGGAAGCACCTCGGCAAGCACGTTCCCCTCGTCGATGCCGACCTCCGCAGCGACGTGACTGGCGGGACCGCGCGCGTCTCCGGTGAGCAGGTAGACGTCACACCCGAGGTCACGCAACATGGCCACACCTTCCGCAGCGCTCGGTTTGGGTTGGTCCGCGGCCGCTATCGCTCCTGCCACACCGTACGCCTCAAACACCAGATACATCACCGTCGCATGCGCACCTTTGCCATCCTGCGCAAACTCCCTGCACCAAGCAGGCAGCTCGGCCCCCGTTAACTCCCGCACGAGCAGCTCGTTGCCAAAGCCGAAGCGTTCGCCGTCCACGCAACCCACGACACCCCGACCAGTTCTAGCCTCGAAGTCGCTCACCATGCCGTTCGGGATCGCCACATCATGTTCGGCCGCGTACATGAGAACCGCACGGGCAAGGGGATGCTCGCTCCCTCGTTCAAGTGCGCCAGCAAAGCGCACCACGTCCTCTTCGCTCGCGTCATCACCACACGCAATGGCCACCACCATGGGCATTCCTTGCGTGAGCGTGCCCGTCTTGTCGAAGACAACCTTGCGCACGCGACCCGCCTGCTGCAGGGCGTCTCCGTCCTTGATGAGAATGCCCTGCTCGGCCCCCCTGCCTGTGCCGACCATCACGGCCGTGGGCGTTGCCAGTCCGAGCGCGCACGGACAGGCGACCACCACGACCGATACCCCAGCCATGAGCGCATGCTCGAACGACGCCGCGTCGATGCCGTCCCCCATCGCCGCGGCAATGAGCCACCCGATGAAGGTCAGAAGGCCTATGCAGAGGATCGTGGGGACAAAGACCCCCGCAATGCGGTCGGCGAGCTGCTGAATCTGCGGGCGCGAGCCTTGTGCCTTCTCAACCATCTCCACGATGCGGCTCAGGGTCGACTCTGCCCCCACGCGTGTCGCACGCACCGTAAGCGTGCCGTTGCCGTTGATCGTGGCGCCCGTCACCTCGTCGCCCGGCGCCTTTTCTTGCGGCATCGGTTCGCCCGTGAGCATGGACTCGTCAACCGAACTGGTGCCCTGCACCACGACGCCGTCGACGGGGACGCGCTCGCCGGGACGCACGTCCACCACGTCTCCCACCCGCAAGTCGTCGGTAGAGACGTCGAGCAGTTCGTCGCCACGATGCACGTGGGCAACCTTGGGCGCGAGGCTCATGAGGGACTCGACCGCCTCACCCGCACGCCCCTTCGCACGCGCCTCGAGCATCTTGCCGAGCAAGACGAAGGCGATGAGCATGGCGCTGGTCTCGAAAGGCGCCATCTTGCCAGCCGTTGTAGGAGAGAAGGTCACGTAGAGGGAGTATGCGAAGGCGATGGTCGTGCCCACCGCCACGAGCGTGTCCATGTTTGCCGAGCGAGCCTTGAGCGCACCCCACGCACCACGATAAAAGCGGCGCCCTGCCACGAACTGCACGGGAATCGTGAGCACCATGCACACGAGGTTCATGACGAGCATCATCTGATCGTGGGTATGGTCCGGCCCAAAGATGGCATTTGCCAGAGGCATCGTGAGGGTCATGCCGAGTGGCGTCATGCCGATGATCATCACCAGCGCCGCGAGCACGAGCGCCATCACGAACATCCTGAGGTCATACGCATGCTGCGCCGCCTCACGTGCTCGCCGTTCCTCGTCAAAGGCCGCACGCCCCTTGCGCGGTATGACCGTGGCACCGTAGCCAAGGTCCACGATCGTCTCGATGACGGCCGGCATGTTGGTAACTTTGGGGTCGAATTCGACGGTGCCGTTGTTTGCGGCGAGATTCACCTCGCACGACTCGACGCCATCCATCTTGCCCACCATCTTCTGGATAAGTGCCGAGCAATTGGCGCAGTGCATGCCTTCGATGGCTATGCGTTCGGTTTCCACGTGCATCTCCTCATCGTTCGCAATCAGTGCTGCTTCACCAAACCCAGCCTATGCATTTTCGGCTACGACGATAGTACTGCGAAAACGCCACGCTTCGCGTGCTTGTTTGCTCCACGTGGCATTATACGTTGCAATTCGTGTTATTGCTCATGTAGAATAAAGTGGTGCCGGGGCCATTCATATCAAGAAACGAGCTTGCCATGGGTGATTTGCGAAGAAAGGCAGCGTTGTTGCTGTTGGCTCTTGTTTTCCTGTGTACGGCCTGTGGGAACCAAAAGACAACTCCCACGCCCACCGAGGCCGCGGGGCAGGAACTCGACACTTCCAGCTTCCTCGTCGCCATCGAGGAGGAGCCGGACACGGTGGACTTCCAGTGTACGTCCATCCACTACACCATCGCTACAAACGTGTTCGACCGCCTAGTGGAGATGCGGCCTGACAACGACGGCAACGTGACGGTCATGCCCTCCCTGGCCGAGTCGTGGAAGAAGTCGGAGGATGGCAGGACCTACACCTTCCACCTGCGAGAGGGCGTGACCTTTAGCAACGGAGCCGAGCTGACGTCTTCGGATGTGCTGTACTCGTTCAAGCGCCTGCTCACGCATCCAGACTCCTGCAACCAAGACATCGCAGAGATCATTCTCGGCGCTTCTGCTCTGGAGGCGGGAGAGACGGATGAGCTCGAGGGCTTCAAAGTGCTCGACGACCTAGACTTCTCCATCACTCTTGAGCAGCCCTTCGAGGCGTTCTTGGCCTGTCTCTCCATGCCGGGCGCCTCTATCATGGACGAGAACACGACACTTGAGGCCGGCGACCTCTTCGGCGCAGATGCAGTCCACACGATCGGGACTGGCCCGTTCGTGCTGGAGCAGTGGAAACCTGGCAAAGGCATGCTGCTCGTGGCTAACGACAACTGCTGGGATGACGCCCCCAAGAGCGCGGGACTGGACTTGCGCTTCATCACGGATCCGGAAGAGATCCGGATGATGTTCGAGAACGGCAAACTGGACATCCTCGACCTCGATGATCAGGGAAGCGCGGCAGAGTTCTTCATCCATGGCGACATTTACCAGGGTCGAATCCAAGAAGTCCCGCAGATCGGCATCAGCTACATCGCCCTCAACGAGAAGGTCGCTCCGCTCGATGACGTGCGCGTGCGCAAGGCACTGCAGCTGTCACTCGACCGCAGCACACTGCTCGACGTCGTTTATAGCGGGCGCGGGTTGGTGGAGAACGGCATCTTCTCGCATGGGCTCTATGGCTTCGACCCCGACCTCCCCGCGATTCCGTACGATACGAAACAGGCACAAAAACTCCTCGAGGAAGCCGGCCAAGACGGCGGGTTCGACCTGACCTTCTCTGTGAAGTCATCCTCAACGCAGGCGGAGATGACGCTCGCAGAGCACGCCGTGGAGATGTGGAAGGCCATAGGAGTCAATGCGTCAATCGACGTCGTAAACGAAGACGAGTTCATGAGTCTGCGCAAGAGCGGTGACCTCGCCTGCTACACGGCAACGTGGACCGCCGACTACAACGATCCCGACAACTATATTTACACGTTTTTCGGCAGTCCAGAGAACACGAAGTTCCGCAGTCTCTGCTATCCTAAGATGGACGTCATGAATCGCGTACGCGACGCACGTACGATTACCGATGCAGATAAACGTCTGGCAGAGTATCGGGATTTGGAGCGTACAATTGTGCAGGATGATGCCGCTTGGATTCCGCTCTTCTCGCGAACCCGCCTGTACGTGACGTCGGAACGACTGGTGGGTTTCCAGCATGCATGGAACGGATCGGTCAAGAACGTGTACCGTACGATGTCTGTTGAGTAACGCGCGATTGTGAGGATGATGGTGCATTCGATTCGCTTTAAAGTCATTGCGATAACGATTGTTGAAATCCTCACTGCCATGTTTTGTGTGTATTTCATAAGTTCCTCAATCATCCATGCCGAAAACAACCGGCGTTCGGTCGAGATGATGGACTTGCTCGTGCAGGACACCGGTAAGTCCTTCGAGGAATACGCGACAGGCATCGCGCGCTCCGTCGACATGGTTGCCAACTTGGCAAACGATTCCCTAGACAGCGTCACGCTATCGCGCAACGGCGCCATCGGCGACGATGCCACAACCGAGCGAACGCCTGAGCAGGCGGCTCAGCTCGACGCCTATTTGGCCGACTTCTCACGCCGCATCAAGACCGAGTTCGCGGCCGTCGCCGAGCATACGTACGGCGTGGAGACCTATTACTTCGTCATCAGTCCCAATATTGGCAATCCCGAGAACGGTTTTTACTATTCGCGCGTGGGACGAACGGGCTTCGCCAAGCGAGAACCTTTCGACGAACGCAAGCTCAACCCCGACGACCCGACTCATTCCGGTTGGTACTTCACACCCCTCAAGCGCGGACGTCCGTCGTGGATTGGGCCATTTCCGGCAGAATCTCTCAACGAGCTGATGATTTGCTCCTATGTGGTCCCCATCTACAAGTCGGGTACCTTCATAGGGTTGCTCGGCATGGACATCCCCCTCAGCACAATCGAGGATCTTGTGAGTTCCATTCACATCTATGAGACGGGCTTCGCCTGCCTGCTGGATGTGAACGGGAACGTAATCTATCATCCCACACAGGAGTTGGGCGCCCCACTCGTCGCACCGATTGACGAGGAAATCCTCCAGCGGGAAGACAGCAAAGGCATGCTCATTCGCTATAAGTGTGCGACGGGCGAGCAACGGCAGATGTCCTTTACGACGCTCTCCACGGGCATGAAGCTCGTGGTAATCGCACCCACCAGCGAGGTAGACGCATCGGTAACGTTGCTTACACACGCAATTTTGCCCATCGCGATTGCCGTCGTCCTCGTCATCACACTGATAGGGTTTCTCACCATGGGGCACCTTACTGGCCCTCTGAAGCGCTTGACCGCCGCATCGCAACGACTTGCCAACGCGGACTACGACGTCGAACTCGACTACAAGGGCAAGGACGAAGTCGGCGCATTGACAGCGGCCTTCCAACGCATGCGCACGCAAATAGAGGAGGACTTCGAGGACCTGAACCGCCGCGCACACACCGACGCCCTCACAGGACTTCCCAACCAGCGTTACTTCTTCGAGCTTGCTGTCGCGGAACGCGATCGGCTGATTGCCTGCGGCAAGAACCCGGTCCTGCTCTACTTCAACCTCGTGGGCATGAAGCTCTACAACCGCCAATACACCTTTGCGGAGGGCGACAAGCTCATATGCGACGTGGCACAGATTCTCTCCCGCCACTTTGGAGAGCAACTGACGAGTCACTTTGGACAGGACCACTTTGCAGCGGTAAGCGAGGAGGAACATCTAGAAGAACGCCTCGGCGAAGTGTTTAAGGATTGTCAGCAGGCAAACGGAGGCAAGTCGCTGCCTTTGAGTGTGGGAATCTATCAGCACGGCACGGCGGATGTCGAAGCCAGTGTCGCCTGCGACCGCGCGAAGTTTGCCTGCGATCAGCGACGCGGTTCTTACGTCTCTGGTTTTTCGTACTTCGACTCAACCATGCAGCGTCAACTTCACACCACACGCTATGTTATCAACCACCTCGACGAGGCTCTCGAGAATGGATGGATTCAAGTCTACTACCAGCCCATCGTCCGATCGGTCAGCGGCAGCGTCTGCGACGAGGAGGCTCTCTCGCGGTGGATCGATCCTCGAAAGGGCTTCTTGTCACCGGGCGACTTCATCCCTGCCCTTGAGGGGGCCGGCCTCATTTACCGCGTCGACCTGTACGTTCTCGACCGCGCGCTCGAGAAGATGAGGCTGCAGAAAGAGATTGGCCTGACTGTCGTCTCACACTCTATTAACCTTTCTCGATCCGACTTCGATGCCTGCGACCTCGTTGAGGAGATTCGCACGCGCGTGGATGCGGCGGGAATTCCGCGCAAGATGATCACGATCGAGATTACCGAGAGCATCATCGGCAAGGAATTCGACTTCATCAAGGAGCAAATCGAGCGATTCCAGGGGTTGGGCTTCCCAGTGTGGATTGACGACTTCGGCAGCGGCTACTCGTCGCTCGACTTCCTCCAGAGCATCGATTTCGACCTCGTTAAATTCGACATGAGCTTCCTGCGCAAGCTCGATGAGGGACAAAACGGAAGGATAATCTTGACCGAGTTGATGCGCATGGCCACCGCAATGGGCGTGGACACCATCTGCGAGGGCGTGGAAACCGAGGACCAAGTACGTTTCTTGCGTGAGATCGGCTGCTCCAAGCTTCAGGGCTTCTACTATTGCAAGGCGATACCGTTTGACGAGATTGTCGAACGGTATCGGAGGGGTATCCAGATTGGCTACGAGAACCCGGAGGAGTCCGACTACTTCGAGAGCATTGGCAAAGTCAACCTCCACGACCTGACATCCATTGCCCATGAGGATGAAGAGGCGCTGCAAAATGCCTTCAACATGGTGCCCATGACCATCATGGAGCTGACGGGCCGCACGGTTCAGTTCGTCCGTACCAACCAGGCCTACCGCGACTTCCTCAACCGCTATACTCCACCTGAAGCTTTCTTCCTGCTGCACGCACGAGAGTGTCTTGACAGCAGTGGAAGTCGCTTCTTCTTTGACGAGAAACTGCCCGACGGATCCATCGCGCGTTGCCTGATGAGGCACATCGGGACCAACCCCGTCACGGAGACCCCTGCCATAGCGATTGCGATTCTCTCGGTCGCGTAAGGCGTGGACAATCGCTTCTGACAAAGGACACCCTCTCGCCACAAGCGATTGCCAAATGTCACCTGGCAGGTTACCTTTGCGAGCCTCCCACCCCGTAGACTCCTTGTTGTACCGCAAGGAAGCATCGACCAAGAGGAGGCAGTCATGAAGAAGGACCTTACCGAGCTCGTATTCATCGTCGACAAGAGCGGATCGATGTGTGGCCTTGAGGCCGACACCATCGGCGGGCTCAACTCCACACTCAAGAAGAACCGGGCGCTGCCCGGTGAGGCAAACGTCTCCATCGTGCTCTTCGACGACACGAGCGAGGTGCTGCTCGACCGCAAGCCGCTCGCGGAGGTGCGCGACCTCACGCAGGACGACTATCAGGTAGGCGGCTGCACAGCACTGCTCGACGCGGTCGGCGACGCCGTACGTTACCACGCCAAGGTGCAGCAGATCCTGCCCGAGGACCACCGTGCCGAGCACGTGATGTTCGTCATCATCACTGATGGCATGGAGAACGCAAGCCGTCGCCGCACGTACGAAGAGGTCAAGCGCCTCATCGAGCAGCAGCGCGAGCAGGGATGGGAGTTCCTGTTCCTTGGCGCCAACATCGACGCCGCCGCTGAGGCGGGCCGCATCGGCATCGCCGCCAACCGCGCAAGCCGCTATGTGAGCGACAACACTGGCAGCCAGATCGCTTACGAGGCCATCGCGCGCGCTCAGTGCGAGACCCGCGTTATGGGAGCACCCACCGCGTCGTGGAACGCGGCGCCCATGGCAGATGCCGCCGCACGTGACCCGCGTGGTGCGGGCGCTTCGAACGGGCAGGGTCGCCAGACGAGGCGTCGCTTCCCGTGGACGAGGAAGTAGGTTGCCGGGACGGCAAGACCCCCTGCCGTCCCTCATGGACCTTCCACTACAAAGCGCTCGGATGCTAGCGAAAAGCTCTCGCCCGACTCCAGACGGACTCGTTCATCCGCCTGGAGTCGCCTTCCCAAAGCGGTGGTGCCATTTGTCGACCCCATGTCCCACAGGAGCACCCCATCCCTCTCACGCCGAACGCATGCATGCGCGCGGCTGACGTCCTCGCCGTCCATCACGCGCACCTCGCACTCCGCACCTCTCCCCAGGCGTATGTTGCGTCCTTCGGGGAGGGGATGGGTCTCGTCAGTCGAGGTCCTGCGCAGCAACCAAGCGCCCTCATCACCACAAGTCACTCCTTCCGTGCTGGCATCTGGCCATGTGGCAACCCCGTCCACCGAGACGCCCACGCCGCATTCGGCGCGAACGAACCTTCGCAAAGCGTTTGAGGAGAACCCCTCCTCCTGCAAGATGACAAAATCGGCAATTCGTCTGGCGAGCTCCGCCGCCTCAGGAGTCGCAAATCGGACCTTCTTCGCGTCACACACAAGACTCAGAATGGCGAGCGGCGTGTTCTCGATCAGCGATGCCGCACTTCCCACGGGAAGAAACACGAAGCGCAACTCGCCCCTGGCCGTCATGAACACATATGCGGGATCAAGCAGCACATAGAAGTAGGGAATCCCCGCAGACGCACACAATGCGAGCACTTCGGAGATGCCCACGATCACATTGACAAGGAAGGCGGTCGTGAGCTCGCTCCTCGCAACGAATCCCCTCAGGCTCGTGAGGCCGTCCACATCGTAGCTCAGCTTGCGTCGCCCGGAGTCGTGCCTGCAAGACAAGAGAAACGTTCGTCTGCACGTATCAAGCCAACGCAGCTTCCGAGAACTGACCGACCCGCCCCGTTTGGGAGATATGACGAGTTCCCGCCGCCCGCTCTTTCTGTTTCTCACGAATCTCTTCTTCACGAGAACTCCCTCCCTCGGCAACCGACCTTGGAAACTCCCCACAGCCGGTTGCCGAGACCGTTTCTCCCTACATCAGGGCAAGCAATGCACCATCGACCAGCAGGTCATTCGCCACCAAAGCGCCGAACGGGACCTGCTCGTCAAGCAGCGCTCCCGCAGATGGCCCCTCACAGAACATGAGCCCACCCTCGTCCGACGCACAGTAGCGAGCACCATCCTGCGCCGCCAGAATGCGCGCCATGAGTTGTGTCCCTTGCGCCACCATCAAGTCGAGGGGCACGCGAAACTCGTAGGTCTGTTGATTGGCGGGAAGCAGCACCTTGAGCAGAATCTTGTCAATCACGCAGTCACCCGCATCTTTCGCTTCTCTTCCGCGAACGGCTCTTGCGCCTGATGAAGCAGCTCTTGCATGCGCTCGCCATCCTCGTTCTGGAATCCCAGACCAAACACGCCGTCGATTGACTCCTTGTCGAAGAGCACGTTGCCGGCGGGGCCGGTAAGTCCTTGTGGGTACGGCAACGCCGCATAGTCCCACAGCACGCCTGTCTCCTCATCGCCGACCATGCAGGCGATCGTCATGAGCAGGCCGCTCCGCCCCTCCACATGCACCACGGAGCCAATCGGAAGCCAATCCTCAGTATGTACCATCACACACACCAGCCTTTCCCGTGCAGACGCTATTCTTCACACCAATCAATCTCCTGCTGCAGACACGCAATGCGATCCCAGCACTCCCGCGCGCTCGATGCGGCAGACTCCGCCCTGCTTCGGTAGTCGGCAACCGAGTCGCTCAAAGATGCGCACTCTGTCTCGAGCCTCTGCAACAGCTGCTCTGCCTCCCACAAGGCACCGTTCGCATATCCGTCCGCTCCCTGGATGGACGAGGACAACGCGCGAATCGCCTCCGACTCGTCGAGCGCCCGCGCGATCTTCGAACCATACGACCTCACGTCTTGCGAGAATCCGCTCTCCGCCATCCGTACCGCATCGCACTTCTCCTTGACCATGCGCGCAAGCTCACGCTGCTGGCTCCTCTGCTCCAACTGCAAGGCAACGGTACTCGCCAAGTCATTGAGCTCTCGTTCTTGCGCGTCATATGCGTCTGCCCATGCCTGCCACTCCCACTTCTCTTGCTCGAGTTCCGCCCGTCCCATCGAACCACACCCCCATCGTCGTCAACCGCCGTACCACCAACACATGCACTTACCTCATCCCGCATCAGGGGACCGTAGTCGCCCCAGGGGGCTGGCCACCAAAGGAGAACGTATGCGCAAACCAGTCGAATCCACTCGTGATGAACTTCCCCGCCTCGCGGTAGGCGCTGCTCACCGTCTCCAAGATGGCGTCCTTGGCGCCCGACTCTTCCATCCAGTCGCTCGCGTAGTCCCATGCTAGGTCGACCGCGCACCCGGCAACGAATCCGACCGCCGTCCCCAAAGGCCCGCCGACTACCGTGCCGACTGCCGCACCCACCGCCTTGCCCGTGGCGAACTTCGCGGCCTCCGTCACCGCCGCATACGTCGCCGCCGCCGCTTTGTCCGCCTCGTCACCTTCCGTGTCGCAGAAACTCTTCACCGTACTGGTGGCTATGCCAAACACCGAAAGCCCATCTCCGACGTATCCGGCGAGCTTGCCCATCGCGTTTGCCCGATCGCTCCAACGCGCGACGCCCGAGACAGCCTCGCCAACCTCGTCGGCCGCTCCGATCGGCGGAGCAGAGATGCCCTTGGCCGTTTGCCACGACTCCCGCCACTTGTCCGGTCGGGCCCAGTCTCCCATCTTTGCCGTGAATCCCTCGGCAAACGGCTTTGTCTTCGAGGGTTCCCAGGTGTTGGAGGCGATCTTGCCCCACGTCCCCCCAAGAGAGAAGCCGTGCTTGAGTATGCTAAAGACACCCTTTGCATCCTTCACGTTGTTGTTGGCACGCGTCGCATAGTCCTTCTTCATGAACGTCGAAGGGTCAAACCTCATGGCATAGGTCCCCTCGAAGCTCCGCACCGACGCACGATAGGCGACGAAGGCGCCCTGCGTCTGGTCAATCCTGCTCCTTGCCCCACCCACAAGGGCATCCATGGCATCAAGCTGGAGTCCAATTTGCCACGAATCCTCCAGACCGGCCAAAAGGCCACGCGCCTCACCGATCTTGTTGCGCAGCGCATCTATCGAGTCGCACGCGTATTGGTAGCTTGGATCAACCGCCACATCTTCGTCGAGACAGGCCTTGGTAAGTCCGGAGCCATTCGCACCCGTCGCATTCAGAACCATACGATACTGCGGAACCAAGGTCCCGCGTACCTCGCTGCTCGCGGCGGCGAACGCATCCGAGAGACCAACGAGCCCGCTCTTGAGCTCTCCCAAGTCCCGCTTAAACTGACTCGTCGCGAGGCTACCCGTCTTGTACCACTGACCGCCCGCAGTGGGCAGGACGGCGCTCAAGGCGGCGCTGGTGCGCTCATGGGCCAACCGTATGTCTTGTGTCTCCCTCAGAACCCCGTTGGCCGCAGCGGCCAGCATCGTAACGTCAACCCTAAACATCGCTTCACCCCTTGCGTCCGTCGGTCATGCCCTAATCCCACTTGGCGTTCATCGACTTCGCAGCCGCCTCATCAGAGCCAGTGAGCTTCTCGGCAGCGTTCACGAAGAACCGTGCAAACTGCCAATAGGCGGTCTGGTAACTTCGGAGCACATCGCTCACCTTTGCAACCGTCACCTTTGCCTTACTGGCCGCAGCGCCCTCCCAACTCTTCATGTCGCTCACGACCACCCTTTGCCTCGACTGGGCATCGTCAACAAGGTCGTTCACGCTGCCGAGTCGCTTTGCCGCCTGCATCGTGGCGGCATAGTCCATACGAATCGTGCCACCGGCCATCACGCACCCCCTCCGGCACACAGACGGGCACGCTCTTCCCGGTATTCGTCCTCCATGGAAGCGAGTCTGCTCATGAACGCCATGCCCTCCGCATCGCAGAAGCCGAACTGATAGGTCTCCTCAACGTCCGTTCGATCAAAAAAGAGCTCGTCCGGGTCCTGCTTTCCCTCCGGGTATGGGTAGCCGGCATAGTCCCATGCATGGCCGCTCTCCCCATCGACGGACATGAAGCCCGCGACCATCACGAGACGCTCCGCCCCTCTTAGGCGCACGACGCTCCCAAGGGGCATCCAATCCTTGCGTGGGTCAAACATACGTGCCTTCCCTCCTCCTCATTTGGCAGCCTTCCTTCTTGTGCGCATTCCTTCCCCTGTGGCATCCCCTCCTCGACTCATGCGCCTAAGGCGTTACGGGTCACATCTGCGCGCTGTATGCGCGAGCGTCATGTCGCCTCCAGCAACCGAACGCCTTCGACGTGGCCGCGCATGACGAGAAATCCGTCGGAGCGCGCGGCTGGCCTGCGATACTCGGGAAGCGAGCGGGCAAACCCGAATGCCGTCTGCTCGGCAAAGCCCCCGCCCACCCACACCCCACTGCCGTAGGCGGTAACCACGCGATACCAGTCCTGATAGATCGACTTCGCGCGCCAGAGCTCCGTGGCAACCACCAGCGCGTGCGCGTGCGCGTCACGCTCCTCGGCAAGGAACGTCTCGAGCAGCTGGCCCTCATGTGCGGGCAGCGCGTTCATTGTCTGCACGATGCTGGTAAAGACGATGACCCGCGCATCCGCGTCACCTTCGTCGAGCGACCGCACGAGGGCACACACCGACTCCTCCTCTTGGAGCACACGGTCGTCCTGCGCGTTCCCCAGCACGCGCTGTGGGTCCACGAAGCGATACGTGACATCCTGACGACACGCGCATGCCTCACGGAGTCCACGCAGGTATCGCCCGATCTCGTCAACGTCGTTGCCCAGCACCAACATGACGCGTGACTTGGCAAGGTCAAAGTGCACAGGCGCGACACGCGCCCTTGAGTAGCCCACGGGCACGAGCAGGGCATGCTCCGGGATCCCCATCGCCGTCACGTCTACCACCTTGGGCAAGACGGGAATCATGCGTGCCCGCGCCGAGGCACCCGTCTCGACGCGACTGGCAAGCTCCTCGATCCGACGCACCTCCTCCTTGGGGCCTGAACCCAGGCAGGCGCCCTGGAACTCAAGAATGCGTTTGCCCACCTTGGTGATGCCCCCACGCTCGCGCTGTGGCACAGGCATGCCGTCCAGACCACCCAAGAGCATCGAGTAGTCGCTGGAATCGTTCAGAATCGTGGGCAACGCAAAGCCAAAGTTGGCGCGCAGACGCAGCCTTGGCGTACCTGCAGTCGCGCAGGTGACCAAGAAGTGGATGCCGTAGCGCGTCGCATCGCGCGTCAGCGCGCAAAGCCGGTCTTCCAACGCCTCAAAGCGCTCGTAGAAGGCCGCGAGGTTGACGATACCCACCACGATTCTGGGGTCATCCCCCGCGTTCCACCCCACTGCAGAATCACGACGACGGTCAACCTCCTCCTCCAAAAGCCGAATGAGGTTGTTCGCCCGCTCGTCATCCCCCGCAGTCGCCACGCCACCCACCTGCGGAAACGCGCGAAGCGACGCGAGTCCGCCTGCTCCCAGGTCGATGGCATACACCCACAGCTCCTCGCCCGCATGCGCGAGCATCAACGAGACAAGCATCGTGCGCAGAAGCCCGTCGACATCGGAGCTCTGGGAGCCGTACAACATGATGTTACCCACCTGGACAAGGTCAACCTCGAAGCGTCGCTGCTCCTGACGACGCGGATCGTCGAGCTCGCCCACGATGCAAGTGAGGCCCTGCTGCGACAGGTCGCCATAGCGCTCCACAAGCTCGTTGAGCGTGATGCGCTCGGACAAAGGATCCAGCCACAACCTGCGCGCCCTCACGCCAAGGGCGTCCGCAGTCTCCTCGAGCTTGCCCAGCACGGCATCAATCTCCGAGGTCTTCCCAGACGTCATCGGCATGCGCGGACGTTGCGCGGCAATCAGCTGTCCTTGCGCGTCAATGAGCTCGACCGCCTGCTCCCGCTTGCGGACGAAGCGCTCGCTGGGCATGTAGGGACCACCCGCATAGGCCGCCTGTCCCTCAGAGAACGAATCGTTGTATCCCACGAGCACGTAATAGCGGCCGGGCCGGTCAATCTCCGCCGCGTCCTCGCGACGGATCATCTCGCGCGAGTCCGCAACATCCGACACCTTCAGTGCCACCTTGAAGCGAGCGTTCGACCAGATTTGGTCGTCCACCACTCCCGACGGCTTCTGCGTGGCCAGTATGAGGTGAATGCCCAGCGAACGACCGATGCGCGCGGCCGAGACGAGCTCGTTCATGAAGTCCGGCTCCTGTTGCTTGAGCTCGGCGAACTCATCCGCGACGATAAACAGGTGCGGCAACGGCTCTTCGAGCAGGCCCTGTCGATAGGCAGAGAGGTATCGGTATATGTCCATGGTCGACTCCCCCGTACGCTCGCGCGCCTCGTTGAAGAGCCGTTGCCTACGACGCAGCTCGCTCTGAATGGACACAAGCGAGCGACGGATGGCACCCCCATCCAGATTGGTGATGGTCCCCGCAAGGTGCGGCAGGTGGTGCCGCTCACTCTCGAACGCGCCCGCCAGTCCACCGCCCTTGTAGTCGATCAGCACGAAGGCGACCTCGTCAGGCGCAAAGCAGACACTGAGCGAGAGGACATAGGTAATGATGAACTCAGACTTTCCCGAGCCCGTCGTCCCGGCGATCAGCCCATGAGGACCATGCACGCCCTCGTGCAGGTCGAGATAGGCGGGGTCGCCCTGTGGTCCCACACCCACCTGGGCCTGCAGCGTGCGCGACGCGTCGTTGTCCGCCCACCGCTTGCCCACGTTGAGGTGCGCAACGCTACCCGCCTCGAACATCTCCAAGAACCCCACCGCCTGAGGCATCGCCGCACGCTGACCGGGTACGTCAAGGTGTGCCCGCGCCAGGTTGAGCGCGAAGGCACGTGCCCCAGACGCAGAGACGTAGACGTCGGGATCGAAGGGCACGAGCGTCCCCGAGACGTCTGAGCGCTCGAACATGCATGCCTTCCTGCACTCCTCGGACCGTCCTCCCAACATCGCGCCCGTACCGAGGCCAGGAGTGCCCGCCGGTGCCAAGTCCACGAGATACGTGCACTCGCGAGGCAGGTCGCTCAAGTCGCGTCCCAGGAATACGAGCGAGAAGCCCTGGTTCTGGCGAAGGCTCGCAAGGTGCCCTACCGCCTCCGAGCGCTCGTAGAGCGCGGCATGCGCACAGACGACAAGGTAGTAGCTGCCAAGGTCACCCAGCACGTCAGCCTGTACGTCTGAGCGCCCCTCGAGCTCGTGCTCCAAAAACAGGTCGAGCTGCACCATGCCCGCAAAGGTGAGTGCCACCAAGCGTCGATCATCCTCCCGCCCATAGAAGTGCCCCAAGGAGGTGAGGAAATCCCACTCCGCACGTTCCTCCTCCGAGGCCAGCAGAGCGACCTTCAGGTCCGTGTAGCTGTAAAGAGCGCATGCCTGTACGATGAGTCCACGCACAAACTCCCACACCTGCGCACGCTCGCCCAGCACGCCCGCCACGAAGTGATGCGCAAGGTCGAAGGCAATCGGCACGTCACGCAGCAGTGGCGGTGCTGCGGCAAGCTCGCCAACCTTGTCGATCATGGGATCCCTGCTCAGCGAGAAGCGCTGCTCTGGCCATCCGATGTCCGCCCTGGCCCTCTCGTCACCCAAGCCGACGCGAAGCGCCAAAAAGTCCTCATGCGCACTCGTGCGATTCATGAGAAGTGGAGAGAGCGCCTCCGCGCGCCTGAGGAGCTCGCCCACCGTCGGCCTCGTCTCGCGGAGAATCTGCCCCTGCTCCTCGACCTCTGCGGCAACGGTGTTCTCGATGCTGTCGAGGTACGACATGTAGGCTTGGATGCGGATGGCCTCCTCCCTCCGGCGACGCTTGCGCTGATACGACCGCGATATGAGCGGCCACACGAACGATCCGCCGATCATGGCGACTGCCATGCCGATGGACGGGGCGGCGCTGAGCAGGTCATCGCCTCCTGCCACGCGGGCAACGCCGCTCACCGCCATGAGAACCGAAGTCATTCCCATCAGGAACGACGGACCCATCTGCATGAGTGCCGGCTGTTGACGTTCGTCCCGTTGGGCCGGTGGGCCATCGACGACCAGCTTCAGCGGATGGATTGACTTGGTCAGGCGCGGGGCAGGATAGAAGAGCGACCGCTCGCACCTCTCCGGAAGCGCGGCACCGTCGAACCCCACCCCGCATCGCAGCAGAGGCCTCATTCCCACGCCCTCCCGCACGGACAGGCCGTCCGGCGCATTGACGCTCACGAACCCTAATCCCACCGCAAGGATGAGGTCTACGATTTGCACCACATCACCGGCAGAAAGCCGGTGGGGCTGCCGATTCGCCAAGCGTCGCTCGTTGACGTAGGTTCCGTTCGCGCTCTGCAAATCCATGATCGAGAGCACTCCCTCACGTACGCTCACCCGCGCATGATGGAGTGAGACGAGCCGGTTTCGATAGCACATCCCACAGCCGTCGCCCCGACCGATCTCGAAATCGACGTCATGGGTGAGGCGCAGCTTGGTGAACGACCTGATTCCTTCGCTGGTCGCCCGCACATGGAGGGTAATCCCCTCTGAGCCTCGCTCGAGCACGTATATGCCCTCACGAGCGGCCGAAACCGAGACATGGGTTGCTTGGACAGCCTGTCCATCTGCCATCGTTATCGTCCAGCCATCGCTTGCCTTGAGTTCGAGCGTCCCCTCCACAGACTCAAGGCAAACGCCGAACGACCCGGACGCCCGACCCTGGCGGGGAGCGACCCAAAGGACTGACTGAGCCGACTCATCGAACGAGAACGTGCGACAAGCGCCTTCCGCGCGCATGGTTATGAGCAAGGTCTGTGCCATCGGTACTCCTTCCAAGTCGGCCAGGAGGACGGGAGGGGAGCATTCCCCTCCCGCCCACGCGCGTGCTACATCGCCGCAGCGATGCGCGCGTCAGTCTCCTCGAGCGTGCGCGCCGTGTTGTCGAGTGCGCGCGCAATCTCCTCGATAAGCTCCTTCGCCTTCACGAAACCTGGGCGCAGCTCCGCGAAGCGCGCGGAATAGGCGCGACTCGCCTCGCCTTCCCACTCGCCCTCCAAGGCACGCAGAAGCTGGTCCATCTTTGTGATGACACGCTCCACGTTGCCGGCTTGCGTGCGATACGAGTTCGAACGCGTGCGCATCTGGTCCGGCGTAATCCTGATCTGTCCTGCCATAACGCTTCCTTTCTATCCCGAGGGCAACCCTGCGTCGCCCTACACGGCATGTGGGTATGCGGGCTCCGCCGCATCTCTTCTGCGCAACACGGCCACGAACACCGCCGCGCAGATTCCGACCAAGAGCGCAGATGCGGCGGCCTCTGCCACGAGCGTAGTGACGAGCACCGCCCCGTCGCTCGTCGCAACCCGCCCGTCGTAGTCAGTGACCCGTACGCTCACGCTCCGAGAGGTAAAGGGGCGGGCGGGCACCACGAAGGCGTACGTCCCCGTCGCAATGCCATTCGCATCAATGGGTTGGCCTGAGCCGGCGGCAAACACCTCGACGGGCTCACCATCGACAAGCACCTCCACCTTGTCACCGCAACTGATGTCATCGGTCACGTGGAAGGTCGCCCGGTACTCCTTGCCCACGACAAATCCCGAGACGAGGTCAAGGTCATCGATTTCGGGTGGCAACTCATCTAGGGTGAACGTGACCGTGGCGCTCTTGTCTGCGGCATCCGAGCGCTCGGCATCAGATGCCCAATACCGGCTGGTGGTGTTCTCGTTGCTCGCGGCATCCACCGAGGCGACGTTGACGCGATACAGACCCTGTCCGTCGCTTCCCTCAATGGCACCCGCGCCGAAGTTGCCGCGACGTATGGTGTAGACGTATTCCGACCAGCCCGCATAGTCGTTGTAGTCACTCGAATCGCTCGACGCCTGCAAGCTGTACCCGGCATCATCGCGCCCCGGATGCGCACCCGCCTCATCCTGCGGGAGTTCTTGCGGAGCGTTGGCATAGTCACGCACCACGCTGTGGTTAATCTCGCTCAAGGCGCCGCTCACGTTCACCTCGTGCACGACGATCTGCGGCGACTCCGGCAGGGGTCGCACCGCTCCGTCCCGTCCCCCGTTCCCCGGCGCCATGCCCTCGACCTCCTCGACGAAGAAGTTCGAGCCGAATCGGTTGACGGAGAACGTGACTCCATCCGCCTCGGCCTCGTTGCCGGCCAGGTCACGCACCCGTGCGGTGAGCGTGTACACGTCGTCGAAGCCCACGTCGTAGCCTCCGCTGCCCTGTGCATCCAATCCGAAGTCGAGAAACCTGACCTCCGCGCCATCCGCCGTAGCCGACTCCTCCTGCCCGAAGCGTCCGAAGTCACCGCGCCCGGCAACGTTTACGTCCCTCTTCCCGCGCAGCACGTATGACCATCCCGCAAGCCCGGGGTCGAAGTTACCGTCATCACCGTCGTCAAAGGCTATCGCGGGCAGCACCTCACCAGCGAAGGCACGCTCGCCCTGGGGACCAGGCACATTGAGGATGCGCACTCGCGGAGGTGTGAGGTCGATCACGAACCCGCGCTGCTCGTACGGGCGTGCCTCGTTGCCCGCCTCGTCCTTCGCGCTCACCAAGAGGTGACAATCCTTCGCCTCCACGAGGTAGTCCACCGCACAGGTGTGGGTATCGTCTCCGTTGTCGCGCCATGCGCCGATTGCGCCCGCCGTTCCTGCGTCGATCGTTACGTCACCAGGCCTGAAGTTGTGCTCGCGAACGGTCACAGTCGCCCGACGCGTCGTCTTAAAGAAGGAACTGCCTCCCTCGCGCGTCGCCTCGTCCACGTCGTGGTCCCATGCGACCTGTATGACCGGTGGCGTTTTGTCGATGGTGAACTCTCCGAGCTCGATGTGGTTCGAGGGGTGGCCGGCCACATCAGCCACGAAGGCCGAAAGCGCGTAATGACCGTCAGAGGCAAACTCCTTGGCGTATGTCCAGGAGGGGTCCTCCCCTTCAAAGCTTGCGACGCTCACCTCTTCCATGTGTTGCGTTCGGCCGGCGGAGGCCTCACGCGAGGTGATTTGAACCACGGGCTCACTGGGCCGAAAGGTCCTCAGGTAGGAGAAGTTCGTCTCGCCGACGCTCACCTGGGCAACCAACGATTGGTTCGTCACCTGCCCGGGAACGATTCCCTCCACAGAAATCGTCGGGGCGACGCTGTCCTGCACAAGCGCCAACGGCGCCTCACCCGCATCATTGAGCGTCACGTCAGCACCCTCGCGAACAACGTCGGCCACCACTGCACCGCGACGATCCAGCGTCCAGCTGTGGGTGTTGCCTGCGATGTCCGCGACCGTCAACACGATGTTGCGCTCATAGGCGTCTGCCGCGTGCGACCCCGTTCCCTCTGCCAGCTTCGCGACCACGCGCGCCGCAGTGCTCCCCCGCTCGAACCCGGACTCCAAGGCATACTGGCCATCCGGGTCGTACAGACGCGCGCCCTCGAGCGCGAGATCGTCTTCCACCTCAAACACCAACCGCGTCGGTCGGCCGAAGAACTGCACCTCACCCGACTCGTCCTCCCAAGAGTCCTCGTAGCCTGCAGCCGACGGCTCGCTCGTAGCGACCGACGAGATGCTCGGTGCCTCGAGGTCGACGACGAACGGCTCCCCCCTCACTGATACCTCGTGCCCCACCATGTCCCGCGCAACGACCGAGGGCGAGACATGCCTCCCGTGACCGAACGACATCACCTTGCTGCGACTGACCATCCCTGAATCGTCGGTTTCGATGCGGTCCCAACCGACGCGCTCGTCACCGACGGCGCTCACCTGATCGGTCGCAACCGTGACCTGGTTGGAGTCGAGGTTGTGGTCGCACACGGCGACGGGAACATCAACGGCATGGTTGAGGTACTTGATCCCGTCGAGCTCCGCAAACGAGGTGGGCGCAAAGTCCACCCTGACCTCAGGTGCCTCCGTGTCGATGGTGAACGACTCTGTGTAGCCGTCTTCGCCCTGGTGCTTGGCCCACCTACCCGCGAGGTCACGTCCGCTGACCCTGAGCACATACTTCCCGTCTGCAACGACCTCAACCTTGCGCTCATGGACGGTGGGATGGCCGGCGTCGGGAACACGCCATGCCGACACGTTCGGCTCGATGCCCGCCGTGGCGCCCTCCGCATCAATGGCGACCTCGTACCGCGCGTCATCACCCCAGTTGCGCTCATCGATGCGCACAATTGCCGTACGGGGCCCGTTCCAGTAGCCATCGTTGCCCATGCGTGCACCCTCAAAGGTTACGCAGACCTCAGGATCGACCGTGTCTATCGTGAACTTCTCTGAGCGATAGGGCACCATCTGGTTGCCTGCCACATCGGTCACATCGAGACACAGTTGATACTTGCCGTCCCGTGCAAACTCGACCTCGCACGCGTACCAGTCGCCGCCGACGGGCTCGAAGCGTGACACCTTCACCGCATGCCGCTTGCCATCCTCCGTCGTGTAGTGCAGGTCAAACTCGCGCACATCCTCCCAGTTGTGCTCTCGCATGCGTACGACAGCCAGCCGCGGCGTACGGTAGTACGACTCCTCGCCCTCCTCCGCATGATCTGCGTCCCGCACGAAGGAGACGTCGCACTCCGGCGCCGTTGCGTCGATTGTCAGGTGGCGGACGATTCGATTCGACGCATTGCCCGCGATGTCGGTAAGCTGCGCCTCTAGCGTGTACGACCCATCTTGGACGAGCCGTGTCATAGCCTCCCATCTGCCGCTGAGCGCATTCAGGGCAAAGTCGCGCACGTACAGCAGGGGCGCGGGGCCTTTGGCACGCTCCCCGGCATTGGGGTTGTCGATACCGGCCATCAGCACCGGCTGATCCGCAAAGCGCGCGCCACCGTATGCCCTGAGGTGGGAGAATCCCGACTCGTCGATGGAGACCGTCACCACTTGCTCGCCATCATACGTGCCATCCTCTTCGACACCACGCATCTCCACGCTTGGCGCCGTAGTGTCGAGCAGAAGCATGAGCGGGAAGAGAGGTTCACCGTCATCGTCATCAAGAAGCGAGTCATTAGTCGAAGGCACCTGAGTCCCCGACGTACATGCGTTTCCCTCCTCGGCGATGCTCCATGCACGCCAGTTGCCCGCAAGGTCACAAGCGATGACGGCAGTCTCGCCCGTCAACTCGCTTCCCTCCGCAGGCGTCAGTGTCACCGTCGCCTCGGTGTCGCCCGGCACGAAGCCCCCATCGTCAAACGCGCAGGAACCGCCGCGCTCGACACGAATCTCGCCGATTCCCCGGTCGTCTCGAATCGTCAGCCGTACCGCAAGCTCATCGGCAAAGAAGAGCGACGTGCCGTCGCCGTTCGTGGCCACGGCATCTGCCTTCACCCGCTCCGCCTCGATCGAGGGCGCGTCGACGTCCACGACGACGGGTGCGACCCACACACCCTCGCCAAGGGCATTGCCCGCTTCGTCAGCGCCCGTCACGGACAAGGGCCGAGAGAGGTCTACCGCCTCAGGAAGCTCGAGCACCGCAGTGCGGCCCATGGTCCGCCAGTTGTCGTAGGCGACGCCACCGACACGCAGGGAGGAGACGTCGAGGTTGTTGTCGCTCACCTCGATGGTGACGTGTGGGCGCTCCGTCCGGTACAGCGTTCCTTGGCCAAGCTCTTCCAGCCCGAGCTCCACGCCGTCGTAGAGCACGCGCGCGACCGGTCCGGTCGCATCGACCACCACGCGCAGGGGAAGCCCCAGCCCCGTGCCTTCGCACACGGGGGCTCGCCCCAAGACGTCCGAACCAACGACGTCAATCTCGTACGTCCCGTCTTCCGCGCATGGCACGACATAGGTTCGCACATTCCCCTCAGACTCATATTCGAGTGGCGTCCCATTGAGCACGATGGCAAGGTCGTCGCCTGGATTCGCCTCGTCGACGGTTACGATGAGCTCGCAAGGTTCCGTCACGTAGGCAGAGCCGTCAGATGTCCAAGTCACCGCGTGCTCGGCCCATGCGACCTCGTAGGCGGGCGGCCTCGTGTCCACGATGACATGCTCGAACGTCAGCTCGCAGACTGCCCCGGAGCCATCCTCGACACGCAGGGAGATGGTGCGATACGCACCGTCCTCAAGTTCGGCCTTCGCCTCATACTCGTTCCCGATGCCCGAGCGCTCGCAGTCATCCACAACCCAGCGGTCCTCATCCGCACAGATGGTCACGCTCACCGGCAGATTCGTTGCGCAAAACGCAAACGCCAAGCTCCCGCTTTCGTATGTGGCGGGGTTCAGTCCCGTGCCCGAGACAAGCTCCTCGCCACCAAGGCGTGGCACGCCAAGCACTTCAGGCGCTCCCCCATCCTGCTGCCCAAGCCCGTCCTGCGTCTGCCCCATCTCTTCCGGAGACTGCCCGTACGACTCCCCCAGAGCCTTGCCCTGGAGCCCGACGACCTCTCCCGTTCCGTCCGAGACATCCGCACGGGTCGGCACCACCGGAAATAACAGGCCCGCAGTCGTCACCGAGAGCAATCCCGCCAAGACCGCCTTCGGCCTGCACAGAGCCGCACCTTCTCCCATGGAGCGACCGCCGTCAAACAAACCCGATCCCCACATCATGACTTAGCACCCACCTTCGCATGTACCGACCGTACGTCTTTGATGACCGTCAACGCCTCAACGGTCGTAACGACCTCGTCCTCGCCGCCCGCGTCGCGCGCGGGTGCGACGACGTGACCACCGACAAGCGACTGGCGGGAAGGGAGGGAACGACTGGCCTTGTCGCCGTCAAATGCCCTCAGCTCACGCATTCGCGCGCGACCCGAGAGGTCGTCGCGAACCTCGCGGATGTCGTGCCTCGCGTAGTATCGAAGCGAGATGCCGGCAAGGACTGCCCCACACACAAACCAGAGCAACGCGATTGCCAGAAGCACTTGTTGCGCAGACGGGCTCATGGGATCTCCCTTCTCTGTGACGAGCTTCGGTCGGTACGTGCCACCGGATTCTCGAAGGTGCGCACGATGTTCCTTCGGGCCAGGTCAAGGTTGTTTGCCACCTGCCGATACATCGGTCCATAGACGTCCTGGTTGCTCGGCGCCTCGGCAAAGAGCCGCATCTCCTCGCCGTTGATGTGTCCCTCAATTGCCTCAAGCAACTCCTGGGCCTCATCGCGCGACTCGTCGACACGGTCATCCTCAAGGGCGACGCGATAGACGCCGTCGAGGACGTCATCGGCGGCAAGTGCCTCGAACGCAATCTGGTAGAGACGCAGGCGCACGCCCTCGATGTAGAGGGACGACATGTCGACCGCCTTGCGAAGGGCGTTCCAGAAGCTTCGATAGGCCTCCCCGGCCGCCTTGCCCTCTCGCGCCGCACGCTGCTTGAGGTCGTTGAACGCTGCGATCTGCAGATAGACATGTGCGGCGCGCACATCGGCGTCATCGATGTCCTGGGCGCCCTTGTCGAAGTCCACCTCAAAACTGGCGACAGACTCCGCCTCCTGACCCCGGACGTCACAGGCAGCCTCCACCCGCTCGAACCACGACCGGGCCTTCCCCGCGCTCACCAGGGCGCCTTGTCCGAGCGGAGCACCGTGCCCCTCACCATCGGACGCACCGTAGAAGCACAAGTAGCACACGCCGGCATCGAAGCAGAGCCGCGCATAGCCGGCATTTGGGCGCAACGAGTGCTCGTACCTGCGAAAGAGCTCGTTCCAACGCTCCTCTTCGCCCCCATCGAATACGCCATCCAGCTCATACACCTTGTTGATGAGCGCCTCGAAGGGCTCAACCTTCGAGGGGTCGGCCTCTATCGCGCGCACGTAAAGCCGCTCGGCCAGGGAGGCTGAACGCTCGTCGGAGGATTCGACCGAGGCGATGCTCGCCTCCCGCATCAGCGACTCATAGCTTGACGCACGGGCGAACGCGCTCAGGCCCAGACACATGACGCCACAGACCATGCACCCGAACGTGGCAATGAGACGACGGCGGAAACCCGTCACCTTCGCCTCCTGAACCGCACGATACGCACGCGTGAGTCGCTCGTAGTGCTCCAGGTCATAGCGCATCTCCGCGACCGTCTGGTATCGTTGCGCAGGGTCGAGCTGCGTGGCCTTCTCGATCACATGCTCAAGACCTTCGGAGAGCGCGGGATTCCAGGCGCGAATCGGCCGCATGTCGAACGAGACGACCTGCCCGCCCTCCTTGCCCTTCGCCAATTTGGGCACATGTCCGCTCACTAAGCTGTACAGCGTCGCTCCAAGCGCGTAGATGTCGGCACGACCGTCGATAACCACATCCTCACCCAAGCGCGCAATCCCAGACCCCGACGGAATCTGTTCGGGCGCCGCATACCCTGGCGTCCCCACCACCTTCCCGTCGTTGTTGGAGCCACCCGTACGCTCCCAGCTCACGCCAAAGTCGATCAGACGCACCTGGTTGTCGTCCCTGAGCATCACGTTGGCGGGCTTGAGGTCGCGGTAGATGATTTGGCGCCGCTCCCCTTCAGGAGAGACGAACCCGTGCAGGTATTCGAGAACGTCACAGAGTTGCACCCCCCAGCTCGCGACCTCCTCTTGCGGGAACGGCCGCCCACGTTGGGCGAGCACACGACTGAGCGGACGCCCGTTCACGTAGTCCATCACCACGTAGAGCTCGGCTCCCGTATCGATGATGTCGACCACACGGGGAATGGCGGGATGATCGAGGCGCTTCATGAAGTTCGCCTCGTCGACGATCGCCTGCCTCAGGAGCCTCCCGCGCTCGCCACCGTCGTTAGGCTTGACCTCCTTCACGGCCCACATCTTCTCCAGACGAACGTCGCGAGCGAGCCATACGACGGACATGCCACCACGACCGACCTCGCCCACGATCTCGTACTTGTCGTCAATCACGGTGCCGATGAAGGTAGGGGTAACCGGTACCCTGGCTCCAGCGCCCAGCCGCCTCCCCCGAGACGAGCCATTAGGCTGACGTTCGTCTTGCTCTGAGCATGCAGTGGTAAGCGCCATGGTCCCCCCTTCGGCGGTATCCTTTACGTTATTGTCTTTGGATGCTTTCTTAGATCTCTGCTGTGCACTCAAGAATACGACCGGCATCTCCTGGCGAGCAGATCTTTTTTGGGCCAGGTGACCGCAAGTTCGCGCATATTACCCCGGAGTTTCCCCAAAAACGGCGTTCACGCAGGTAGAATTGCTGTCTCAAACACAAGACTTGAGCTCGAGGAACGCTCTCGGCTACAAAAGTGCTTCCAGATATGCTCTTTGCGACATATCGTATGCAGTATCACTCAAACGCATTGCATGCCCCACGGAGCAGGATGTTCAAAACTGAGCTTCCAACTTGGTTGGGCACACAAAACGACCTGCAGGGGTTATCCCCCCGCAGGCCGAACTTGCGCACGCTTATGTGCACCAGGTTTACTCCAGCGGCGTGCAGTCCGCGTTGAGGGCGGCGATGATGTCGGGCAGCGCCGCATCGACCTTGTCGTTGTCGAGCTGGCACGTTCCGGCGTTGGCATGCCCGCCGCCGCCGTAGGAAAGGCACAGCTCGCCGATGTTCGCTTGGCTGCGCTTGTCGAGGATGGACTTGCCGATCATGACGGCCGTGTTCTGCTTGCGGAAGCCCCAGGCGACGTGCACGGAGATCTGCGTCTGCGGGTACATGGCATACACCATGAAGCGGTTGCCCGCGTAGATCGTCTCCTCGTCGCGCAGATCGAGCACCACGACGCGCCCCTCGACGCGCGCAAGCCGCTCGACCTGTGCCTTAAAGCGTTCCTGCTGGTCGAAGTACAGCTCGACGCGCTCCTGCACGTCGGGATCCTGAAGCACCTCGTCGACGCTATGCTCGAGGCACACGTCGATGAGCTTCATCATGAGCTGGTAGTTGGAGATGCGGAACTCACGGAAGCGGCCCAGACCCGTACGTGCGTCCATAAGGAAGTTCATGAGCACCCAACCCTCGGGGTTCAGAATCTCCTCCAGCGTGAAGTCAGCCGAGTCGCCCTTGTCCACCGCCCACATCAGCTCGTCACTGATGCGCGGCAGCGCCTCCTTGCCGCCGTAGTAGTCGTACACCACGCGCGCGGCGCTCTTCGCGTCACCGTCGATGATATAGCGCCCCGCATAGTCCACGTCCTTGTTGCGCGTCAGCTCGGACTCGTGGTGGTCGAATGCCAGTCCCACGCGCGGGTCGAACGGCAAATTGGTCGTTATGTCGTTGGACGTGATGTCCACCTTGCCATCCTGCACATCCTTGGGGTGCACGAACTTGATGTCGTCAATGAGGTCGAGCTCCTTCAGAATCATCGCGCATACGAGCCCATCAAAGTCGCTGCGCGTCACAAGCCGACGCTTGGTTGTCTCTGCCATCTTGTCTCCTGTCCTGGGGTTCCGTCTGGCTAGAATCATGCTTCTATTGTGCCACTTTGCTCCCCGCCGCACGCGACTTTTTATGGAAATGGCCTGTCCCCTCCCCACACGCAACCAATGGGGAACAAGTCCTTGTGATTGCCATACCGATTAGAGTGACCAACGTAGTGCAGGGTCGGCTCAACGATCTTACCGTCATCAAACCTGCCTTTTGGCCGTTCTTCGCCCAGCCCATCCAGTCGAGCCCCTGCACATGTACGCGATAGTACACGTCGAACTTCTTGGCCATGGTACCCGTCAGTTTGACCTGGATGGCCTCGAGTCTCTTGTCGAGTTGGAGCTTGAAGCCTTCGAGCTTAAGTGCCTCACCGGTCGTACCCGAAATGACGCCGTTCTTGCTCCACGTAAGTTGGCCCTTTGACTGCATGTAAGTGCGATACCGAACGGAGGCGACAGCCTTGATAACAAACTGCTTTGCGGTCGAGTCCTTGAAGTTGCCTTTGCCCTTAATGACAACCGTGCCCTTGCCGCCCTTCTTGTTCTTGCCCCACGAGAGGGTGTAGTCGCGACCGAGCTTGAGGGTCTTTTCGTTGTGCTTCACCGTGGGCTTCGGCTTGATCTGCTTGCCGGCGTATGCCCGCTTGGAGAGGCCGTCACCTTAATCTTGGCATCCATGACGGAGCGCGGCGCAATGGTAAACAAGACGGACTTGCGCCATCCCCGGGCACATGCGTGCGTGGTCCCTCGCCGCACGGCACCTTCCGCCCGTGCTCGGGAATCCACACTATTGGTACGCGCTATCACATTTTGTGCGCGCCAGGCTCTCGTTTGGTCCGTCTCGACCCCCGTTCCCGGGAGCAGGTCGTGTCCGCGGCAGCTCCATCGTAGGGCGGGGTCCAGACATCACGACTACGTCCTGGCAAGCCAGCCATCGACCGCAGGCGGATCCCGTGGGTTTCTTCAACCAGTAATTCTGTCCTTGCGGCGTGTATCATGATGTGCGAAGGCAACAACGGGAGGAGTGCACCATGCGCGAATTCAACTCGACGGGGCTGTGCGTGCCTAGGAAGCACTACATGGTGGACATTTCCGGACGCGTTGCGCAGATTCGCGCCATGGTGGAGCGGGGCGACTACTTCTGCATCAACCGGGCGCGCCAGTACGGCAAGACCACGACGCTTGCGGCGCTCAGGCGGGCGCTCGAGGGCGACTTCGCGGTCGCGAGCCTTGACTTCCAGGCACTCAGCCACGCCGACTTCGCCACGGAGGGGGCCTTCGTCGTCGCGCTCTCCGAGGAGATCCTCGACAGGCTCGGGCCCGGTCTGCCCGACGCCGCGCGCGACGCGCTGGAGGCCCTCGCGGACCGCGACCCCGCCGGGCTCACCCTCCGGGCGCTCTTCCGCGCGCTGAGGCGTTGGATCGAGGCGTCTGGGCTCCCCGTCGTCCTCATCGTCGACGAGGTGGACAGCGCGACGAACAACCAGGTGTTCCTCGACTTCCTGGCGCAGCTGCGGCTGCAGTACCTCGAGCGGGAGAAGAGGCCCTCCTTCCCCGCGTTCCGCTCGGTGGTGCTGGCGGGCGTCACCGACGTCAAGCACCTCAAGGCGAGGATTCGCCCGGGCGAGGCCTCGAAGGTCAACAGCCCGTGGAACATCGCCGCCGACTTCCGCGTGGACATGAGCTTCTCCACCGACGACGTGGCCGGCATGCTGGCGGACTACGAGGCCGACCACGCCACCGGCATGGACGTGGCCTCCGTCTCCGGGGAGCTCGTGGCCTGGACGGGGGGCTACCCCTTCCTCGTGAGCCGGCTCTGCCAGCTCGCTGACGAGCGCGGGCTCCCGTGGGACCACCAGGGCGTGGACGCAGCCGTACGGCTGCTGCTCAAGGACGACGACGTGAGCCTCTTCGAGTCATTCACGGGAAAGCTCGAGAGCTACCCCGCCCTCAAGGAGCAGCTGCGCTCAATCCTCATGGAGGGCGAGCAGATGGCGTACCTGCCCTACGACGAGACTCAGAAGCAGCTCAGGATGTACGGCTTCGTCACCGAGCGCGGTGGCAAGGTCGTCATCGCCAACCGGATCTTCGAGACGCTGCTCTACGACCAGTTCATCGGAGAGGAGCGCGCCGCCGGCAACGGCTTCTTCCGAGCCGGCGATCGCGAGCGGGAGCTCTTCGTCCGCGGCGGCCGTCTCGACATGCGCGCCGTGCTGGAGGGCTTCCGGCGCACGTACGTCGAGGTATACGGCCCGCTCGAGGAAGGCGGCCGCTTCCGCGAGAAGGACGGGCGCGAGCTCTTCCTGATGTACCTCAAGCCCATCATCAACGGAACCGGCAACTACTACGTGGAGGCCCAGACCCGCGACCAGACGCGCACCGACGTCGTCGTGGACTACCTCGGCGAGCGGTTCGTGGTGGAGCTCAAGGTCTGGAGGGGCCCGCGCTACAACGAGGAGGGAGAGCGGCAGGTGGTCGGCTACCTCGAGCACTTCGGCCTTTCGGTGGGCTACCTGCTCTCCTTCAACTACAACAAGCACAAGGAGCCCGGCCTGCGCCGCGTGGCCGTGGGGGACAAGGTCCTGTGGGAGGAGACGATCTAGCAGTCGGTCACTGGAAGGCAGCCCCAAGGCGACTCATCTTCCTAGCGTGCGGTCGGGCGACGTCTGTGTCTACGTCTGCGAGGACGATTGCCGGGGGCCTGCTCGCCTTGCATGCGCCCCGGGTCGAGCTCGGCAGGATGCTCGCCCACGTCGAGACCGTCCGCACGCGGATACGTCGCGATGGTCTTGCCCATGAGCTTCTCGATGGCGCGCAGGTCCTGCTGCTCGTCCGCGTCCACAAACATGAGCGCCCAACCGCGCTCGCCAGCGCGACCCGTGCGCCCGATGCGATGGATGTAGCTCTCGGACTCGTGCGGCACGTCCACGTTGACCACATAGGCAACCTCGGAGATGTCGATGCCGCGCGCGAGCACGTCTGTGGCGACGAGCACGCCCACCTCGCCCGACGCAAACTGAGCCAGGGCGCGCGCACGCTGATTCTGGCTGCGGTTTCCGTGGATGGGTGCCGCGCTGAAGCCCTTCTTGCGCAGGATGCGACACAGGTGGTCGGCGCGGTGCTTGCCCCGAGAGAAGACGATGACGCGCTCGGCGCCCTCGCGACGCAAGACCTCCACGAGCACGCGCTTCTTGGCCTCGGCCGAGACGCCCAACACGTACTGCTCAACGGTCTCGGCCGTCGTCCCCTTGGGGGCGATCTCCACGCGCACGGGGTCGCGCACGAGGTCTCGCGTGTTCTTGAGGACGTCCTCAGAGAGCGTCGCCGAGAAGAGCAGCGTCTGGCGCTCGCCAGGACACGCGGCAACGATGCGCCTCATGTCGGGCAGGAAGCCCATGTCCAGCATGCGGTCAGCCTCGTCGAGCACGAGCACCCCGACGCCGCCCAGGTCGCAGTCACCCGTACCCATGAGGTCGAGCAGCCTTCCGGGCGTGGCGACGAGCAGGTCACATCCGCGTCGGAGCGCCTCCCGCTGAGGCTCATAGCTCACCCCGCCCACGACGCTCGTCGCACGCTGATGGGTATGGGCGCACACGATGCGGGCCACCTCCTGAATCTGCTGGGCAAGCTCACGCGTGGGCGTGACCACGAGCATGCGCGGCCCTTCCCCACGACCAACGCGACCCATGCTTCCCAGCGCGGGCAACAAAAACGCCGCCGTCTTTCCCGTGCCCGTCTGCGCGGCCGCCATCACGTCGCGCCCCGCGAGTATCGCAGGAATCGCCTGTTCCTGCACCGGAGTCGGCTCCTCGTAGTCCAGCTCGGCCACCGCGGCGAGCACCGTCGGCGGCAAGCCGAGGCCATCGAATCCCACCTTGTGCTTCGTCACACGAATCTCCTCATGTCGTCGTTGTTTGGCCCGCCTATGCTAGCGTGACTTCACGTGGCGCATGCGCCCGTTCGTGGATTACCAAGAAATACAAATCGCGCACGATATATTAGGGTAATATTGGTGAAAGACGAGGGTGGTGGAGCGGAGGATGCACATGAGCGACGTCATATTTCTTTCTGGCGCTACGGGCTTCGTTGGCTCGGCAATCGCGGAGGAACTCGTTCGCACCACGGATGCCCACCTCGTCGCCCTCGTTCGTCCTCGCACCGGCCGCACGGGGGAGCAACGCCTGCGCGCCTTGTGGTATGAGCGACCGCTGCTGCGCGAGGCGCTCGGAACGCGCGTCACCGTCCTTGAGGGGGACGTCGAACGGGAGCTGCTCGGCCTCGAACGCGCCCGCTATGAGGAGCTCGCTGCCGAGGTCGACACCATTATCCACGCCGCGGCCGAGGTCGGCATCAACCAGACGAGGGAGCGCTATTGGAACGCGAACGTGCGGGGCACCTACCACATGCTCGAGTTCGCGCGACGGGCACAAGGAAGCGGTGGCATCAGACGCTTCGTGCACCTCTCCACGGCCTATGTCGCGGGGCGCCAAAGGGGTCACATTCCCGAGCGGCTCTTCGGCGACGCACAGTACAACAGCCTCTATGAGCAGAGCAAGCACGAGGCCGAGCTCCTCGTGAGCACCTACGACGAACTTCCCCACACCATCATCCGCCCATCACAGATCGTGGGCGACTCGCACACCGGCTTCGTGATGGCCTTCAACACCTTGTACTACCCGCTCAAGCAATACCTGTGCGGCAAGCTGCGCGTCATCCCCGCCTCGCATGACCTACGCATCAACATGGTGCCCGTGGATTACGTCGCACACCTTTCCTGCCGCGCCGCCATCGTGGAGCACGATGCTCCGCGCGTGGTGCATGCCGTCGGCCGCCCCGACGAACTACCCACGCTCGGCGAGCTCGTGGAGTCGGTACGCACGTGGGCCCGCGAGCACCTGGGCCTCAGCCTTCCCGCACCGCTTTTCGTACCGGTCAGGGCATTCGGCCTTCTCGGCAAGTCACGCAACTTGCGCGCAGCCAGGCAAGAGAAGCGCCGCTCGCCCCTCCGCAACCTGCTCGCCTTGGCACCGTACTTCTACGAGGACCGCACATACGCAGTGGAAAACGCCCGCGCCCTCTCCGCAAGCCCCTTCCTCGACTGGCGCGACTACCTCCCAGGCCTCCTCGCCTATGCCATCCGGCGCGGCTTCCTGAACTACACCGACCGAACCGTCTACGAGCAGATCCTCATGCGCCTGCGTCCGGGCGCCTCCATGCACATCGACTACTTCGACGTGGGCGCCCACGGCATCGTGCGGCACGCGGGAACCGAGGTGCGCACGCAGATCGAGCTCATCGCCCAGGCGCTCAGGGCGCTTGGCATAACCCAAGACACGCGCGTCGCGACGCTCGGAGTCAACTCGGTGCGCTACTTCGCACTCGACGCGGCGCTCGGCCTCGTGGGTGCCATCAACGTGCCCCTCTACTACACCTCCTCCGTCGAGGACGTCTATGGCCTCGTCGCGGCCAACGACGCGACGTTTCTCTTTGCGGGCACCGACCGCATGCTCGACGGGCTCGACCTCGCACGAACTGGGGCACGCGTCATCTCGATGAGTGACCGGCAGGACCTGCGACCGGGAATCCTCGGCTGGGCGGACTTCCTCGCCGGCGCCAACACGCGGACCCCACAGCCACTCCCCTATGTGGACCTCGCCCACACGGCCACCATCCGCTGCACGTCCGGCACTACCGGAACCCCAAAGGGCGTGGTCTTCGACCAACAGCAGGTCCGTTGGATGGGCGAGGTCATGCCTGCGGTTCTCGACTGGCGCACGCGCACGTCACGACGTCTGCGCTACCTTTCCTTCCTGCCCATGAGCCATGTGGTCGAGGGGATACTCGTGGCCTACGCACCCTACTACCTCCTCACCAACATGGAGATGTACTACCTCAACGACTTCGGGCAGCTCGCGAGCATGCTTCCCAAAGTGCGGCCCAACGTGTTCTTCTCGGTGCCGCGCTTCTACGAGAAGGTCTGGAACCAGTTTGCCGCGACCGGCACAGGCAGGCTCTGGATCGCCCTGCCCGACGGTCTGCTCAAGCACCTCTTGGCCCACCCACTGCGCCTCGTGGTGCTTCGCAAGGCGGGCCTTGACCGATGCCGACAGCTCATCGTGGGGTCGGCGCCCATCGGAATGGAGCTCCTCGAGTCGTTCCGCGCCCTCGGCGTCGAGATTCACAACGCCTTCGGCGTGACGGAGGCGCCGCTCATCACACTCTCGCCTCTTGGCGACAACGAGCTGGGAAGCGTGGGCGCGCTGCTACCCCAGACGGAGGTCCGCCTCGACGAAGAGGGCCTGGTGTACGTACGCGGACCGCAGGTGACCAGACGCTATGATGGCACGGACGAGCCGGCCACCGACGAGGATGGGTGGTTCTGCACCGGCGACTTGGGCACGTGGTCCGAAGCAGGTCGTCTCGTCCTCAACGGCCGCCAGAAGGAGATTCTCGTTACCTCGTACGGAAAGAACATCGCGCCGCAGAGAATCGAGATGCTGCTCAAGGGCATCGAAGGTGTGAGCGAGGCCATGGTCGTGGCCGACGGACGCCCCTTCACTACCGCGCTCCTCTGGCTCGAAGACGACGCGACCAATGCGGACTTCGACGCGCTTGACGCCGCCGTGGAGCAGGCGAACGAGCTCCTCTCGCATCCCGAGCAGGTCAAGCGGTGGATCGTGGCGGCCCGTCCGCTCACGGTCGCAGCCGGAGAGCTCACACCCAATCTCAAGGTTCGTCGCAACCAAGTGGTCAAGACGCGCACCGAGCTCGTAGAGACGCTCTATGGCACCTGGGACGGCCCGACGGGCGAGGAGATCCTGCATGCGGGAGCCGCTCGATGAGGCCGCAGAACCGAGCAGGGTCCAGACCGCCCGTATGGATGCGCAAGCTGGAGGTCACGATACTCATGCGCACGTTCTCGCAGGCCTTTGGCGTCGAGGCACCGTCACTTCGTGGTCTCACGGCGACAGAATCGCTGCGCGTGTTCCGCGCGTTCACGGCTGCTTGCATGGAGCTGGCCCTCGAGCGCCCGCCCGTCGCCCCCTACGTACGCCATCGCCTGGGCGAGGAGGCACGGGAGCTCGGAACGCTCGTGAGACGGTCCCTTCGAGTGACGCCGTCACGCGCGTTCTCCGTGGCCGCATTCTTCTACCGCGGCATCGACATCGAGCTCGAGGGAACCTTACCCGGCGAGCTTCGGTTCGTCCGCTGCTCGTTCGCACAGCGCTACACGCCAGCGGACTGCTGGCTCATGTCCGCCTTCGACGAGGGCTTCATGTGCGGGGTCTCGGGGATGCCGGATGCCGCACTCAGCTTCTCGTGCAGGCTCACGCAGGGGGCGCCCTGCTGCCGCGCAAGATTTCTGGAAGGTGCCAAAGCGACATCATAGGGGGAGGTCGTGTATGAGGACGGCAATCGTGATAGGAAGCGGTGCAGGCGGCTGCATGGCCGCGCGGGAGCTCGCCTTGCATGGTTACGAGGTGACGGTACTTGAGGCAGGGCGCGACTTCCGGCCACTTGGGCTCGACTTGCAGCGGCTTGAGTTCGCCCGCAAGGCAGGGCTCTTTCTCGACGAACGCATGATCGAGCTGCTCTTTCCGGCCATGCGCATCCAGAAGGGCCAAGTCGGCCTCGTCCACGTCACCGGCCAAGCCGTCGGGGGCACGACGACGCTCGCAACCGGCAACGCCCTGCGCTACGACCGCCACCTGGCGGAACTGGGCATTGACCTCGACGAGGAGTTCGCCGAGCTTGAGCGCGAGGTACCCCAGACGACGGAACACCGTGCGAACTGGTCGGCGCTCACCGAGCGTCTCTTTGCCACCTTCGAGCAGCTTGGCCTCGAGCCCCAGGTCACCCCCAAGTTCATGGAAGACCCCGAGCGCTGCGTCACGTGCGGCAAGTGCGCGCTCGGCTGCCGCCACGGTGCGAAGTGGACCTGCGATCGACTGCTCGACGACCTGAGCAACGTCACCATCGAGCAGGGCTCGAAGGTCGAGCGCGTAACCATAGAGAATGGCGTGGCCACCGGCGCGGTCATACGGCGCGGACCCCTCCGCGAGACTCGCTCCGCTGACCTCGTGATTTTGGCTGCGGGCGGCCTCGGCACGCCGGTCGTGCTCGAGGCATCGGGCATTCCGACGAGCCCCACGCTCTTCGTCGACCCCGTGCTCTGCATCGCCTGTCGCTGGGAGGGGGCGCACCTCGACACGCAGCTGCCCATGCCGTTCGTCTCGGAGCAGCCCGACTACATCCTCTCGCCGTACTTTGACTGGCTGAGCTTCTACTTCAACAAGCAGTGGCGCATGCCCTCGAGCGACATCATGAGCATCATGATCAAGATGGCCGACACCTCAGCGGGGTCCTTCGACGGACGCCGCCTCACCAAACCGCTCGCCGACAAGGACTGGGAGGTCCTGGCAGGAGCCGTGGACAAGGTCTACGAGGTCTTCGAGACACTAGGCGTGTCGCGCGACCGCACGTTCTACGGCACGCTCAACGCCGGCCATCCCGGCGGCTGCCTGCCGCTCACCACCGCCGAGGCCCGGACGCTGCACCACGCGACCCTTCCCGCCAACCTCTACGTCGCCGACGCCACGCTGTTCCCGCGATCCCTCGGCAACCCACCCATACTCACCATCATGGCCCTCGCCAAGAAGGTCGCACGCACCGCCATGGACTCGTAGCGCCGCTCAGCGTTACGTTGTGGGCGCCGACCGATATACTGTTGCCAGGGCAACTCGAGGGGAGATCGCATGATTCCTGCAGGCAAGTTCGTAGGCCGTGCCGCACGCGCCGTCATGAGGACGTTTACGGGAAGCAACCTAGCACAGAACTCCGTCGCGGCGGAGGGCGAGACGAGCGTGACGGCCGGCATGTCCGCACTTGCACGCCAAGCCGCTGCGGAAGGATGCGTGCTTCTCGCCAACGACGCGACGCTGCCCCTCTCGACCGACACGGCCGTCGCGGTCTTTGGTCGCAGGCAGATAGACTGGGTCCACATGGGCAACGGGAGCGGTGGAGACGTGAACCCTCCCTACCTCACCAACCTCATAGACGGCCTCGAGGACGTGGGTGCCCGCTACGACCACGTCCTCGCCGAGCTGTATCGCAGCTGGTGTGCCGACCCAAGGCACGCGATGGATCCGGGATTTTGGGGGCACTGGCCACAGAGCCTCCCCGAGATGCCCATCTCGCCCGTGCTTGCCGAGGCGGCGGCCGCCAACGCCGAGGTCGCCCTCGTCGTGATCGGCCGCACGGCCGGCGAGGACCAAGACCTCGCGCCCGAGCCGGGCGGCTACTACCTCACCGAAGACGAGCACGAGCTCCTGCAAGCCGTCACGGGGCACTTCGCGCATGTGGTGGTCGTGCTCGACGTCTGCAACGCCATCGACCTCTCGTGGATGGACCTCTACGCACCGAAGGTCTCGGCCGTCCTCATCGCCTGGGCTGGTGGCATGGAGGCTGGCAACGCCGTCGCGGACGTCCTCTACGGACGCGTGAGCCCCTGCGGCCGCCTCACCGACGCCATCGCGCGCGACCTGGCCGACCACCCGAGCAGCGCCACCTTCGGCCAGACAAAGCGACAGGAATACACCGAGGGCGTCTTCATCGGCCACCGGCACTTCTCCACCTATGCCCCCAACGAGATGCGCTTCCCCTTGGGGCACGGACTCTCCTACACGAGCTTCTCATACGAGCCGCTCGGATGCGAACGACAGGACATGCGCGTCTACCTGCACCTTTGCGTCACGAACGTCGGCCCGTGCGCCGGGCGCGATGCCATCGTGGCATGGTGCGAGGCCCCGCGCGGCCTCATCCAGAAACCCTTGGTCGTAGTTGCCGCCTTTTCCAAGACGGGCGAGCTCCGACCGGGCGAGAGCGAGGAGGTCACGCTCGTCGCCGAGCTCCGCGACATCGCCTCCTTCGACGAGACGCGCCGCGCCTTCGTGCTCGAACGCGGCCATTATCACTTCCGCGCAAACGATGTTCTGCTCGGCAAGGTGACGCTCGACGAGGACGTGGTCTTCGAGCGCCTGGAACCCATCTGCTCGGAGGACGTTGACCTGCGCGAGCGCATCCTCGCGCACGTGGAGGGCCTCCGCAGCGAGCAGTCAGGCGTAAGCGAGCTTGCCCTCCCCGAACTCGAGGCGCTCACGCGCGGGGCGGGGACCATGAACGTCGCACCGGGCCCGGCGGGCAACGCCGGGGCATTCGGGGGCACCACGCCCGAACTCCAGGCACGCGGCATCCCCGCCGTCCTGTGCGCCGACGGCCCTTCGGGCGCACGTCTGGCGCGTCGCCGCTCCCTGCTCCCCTGCGCCACCGCCCTGGCAAGTACGTGGGACACTGGCCTCGTCCGCGACTTGTATGAACTCGTAGGCGGCGAGGTCGCCGAAGCGGGAGTGGACGTGCTTCTCGCTCCCGGCATGAACCTCCATCGCAGCCCGCTGTGCGGTCGCAACTTCGAGTACTTCTCCGAGGACCCCGTGCTCAGCGGTCACATGGCCAGCGCCGTCGTCGAGGGACTGCGTGCCGCAGGCGTCAATGCGTGTCCCAAGCACTTTGCCTGCAACAACCAGGAGCTCGGACGCAACACGCTCGACGTGCGTGTGGACGAGCGGACCCTGCGCGAGCTGTACCTGCGCCCCTTCCAGATCTGCGTGCGCGACGCCAAGCCACGCCTCATGATGACGAGCTACAACAAGGTCAATGGCGTCTGGGCGCACTACAGCTTCGACCTCGTGACCACCGTGCTTCGCGGCGAGTGGGGCTTCGAGGGCGTGGTCATCACCGATTGGTGGATGCAACGCTCCCGTAGTCCGGAATTTCCGCTGCTGCGCGACAACGCCTATCGCGTTCGCGCCGGCGTCGACGTCCTCATGCCAGGCAACATCGGTCGCGTCGCACGGGGGCATCGCGTGCATCCCAGCCTGCTGGAATCGCTCGACAAGCCCGACGGCATTACGCGTGCCGAAATCGAGGCCTGCGCCGCGCGGGTGCTGGCATTCGCCACGCAGACGAAGCGCTAGTTTCGGACGGCAACACTACCATACCGATACGCGCTCGGCCGGATCGAGCCACATGCCATCGCCCTTCGTCACATCGTATGTGTCGAAGAACTCGTCTAGCTCGCGCACGGGCACGTTGACGCGATCCCTATCGAGCGGATGGGTGTCGTTGGCGAGCAGATCCGTTGCGTCGGCAAGGCTCATGACGCTCACCCAGCTCTTTGCGTAGGCGCGGAAGAACGCATCATAGTCAAAGGAAGGTCGCTCGCCCGCCACCAACATCGTCACCTTGAGGCCGCCCATGTCGGCAATCGCCTCTCCGCTCACCTCTGCGCCGTCGTAGCAACCGCTGCCGATGGGGTCGATGGCACCGAAGCACTTCTGCACGCGTTCGACACGGTCTTGGAACGCCTTCAGATCCCCACTCGTCCACCATTGCTCGTATCCGCCGTTCTTGTCGAAGTACGCGCCTTGGTCATCGAACGCATGACTTATCTCGTGCCCGACGGTGGTACCCAAGCCCGCAAGCCGCTCCTCGTACGAACCATCCTCTGGCCAGTAGGCCCCGCCCAAGATCCCCATGCCAACGATCACCGAATTCGTGGCCTGGTCATAGCGGGCGTTAACGTCCATGCAGTCGTACCAGTACTCCCCCTCGTCGGGATGATGCAGCAGGTAGAGTTCCTGCTCGAGGTCATTGGCCGCAACCCGACGCGTCTCGGAGAAGAGCGTGCCACCCTCGGCGCGCGAGCGGACCTCAAGCCCTGCGGTGTTGGGCCACGCCTTGGGATGCCCCACTTTGACACGCAACGCACGGAGTTTCTCGATAGCTGCCGTGCGCGTCTTCTGCGAGATCCAGTCTTCTCTTGCCAGCATCTTCTCGTAGTGCTCAAGGTACGAGCGCACCATGGCCTCCACGTCGCGTGACGTCTGCTCGTCGTAAAAATGCTGGGCATAGACCTTGGCGTAACTCGTGGGAGCAGCCTCGCGCGCAAAGGAACACGCGTCTCGTCGTTCCCAGAGTGCCAGCTGCTCATCCGTGGCCTCGTCGTAGTTGACCTCGTCCGAACCGTCGCTCCCCTCAGCCGCCGCCTCACGCAGCTCGTCCGAGATGTATCGGTCGCCGTCGGCAACCTGCGCCGCGTCGTACACGTCAGAGTCCAGGAGCATCGAGCTTTCCAATGCGATGCTCACGAGTGCGTGAGAAACAAAGAGGTCGAGGTTCTCCTCGACATACAGCGTATTCATCGCATCGAGCCATGAGGAGCCATCGATCTCGTATGCAGCGGCATCGGCATATCCATAGGCGTCAATGATGCGATCGAGCGGAAATCCCCCTTTGCAGCGCGCCTTGAGCTCCGCATGCGTCAACGATTCGGTGTCGAGAACGAACGCGGCGGCGTCCTCGCCAGTGGACTTCTCTTCCAAGGCCGACTCGATGTGGTCTTCCAACAACGCAGCATCGAAGGCGATATCCTTCGCATCCCTCTTCGAAAAGCCCAGGCTTCGCAATACCAGGTATGCCTCGTCCACGTTCGTCGCGGCATCGCGCAACTCCTGAAGCTGATAGACATCCACCTCACCGCCCGTGTACACGGCAGAGTCGCTCCAGCAGAAAGCCGCCAGATTATACTCCGGCGCATAGGCCTTCACCGCATACGAGCCCGCAGCCTCTCCATCCACCTCGTTGTACGCCGAAAGCACAAACAGCGAGATGCCCCGCGCAGTAAAACTCGTACTTTCCATGTCCGCATGCCATGCCATCGAGAGACGCGCGTCGTCCGAGCAATACCAGTCTGTCAACTCGTCAAGCGTGTGAATGTCGCTCAGGCGGTCGAGAATCGCTTCGACCGGCTCGATGCCGTCCTTGTCGCGCGCATCCCAGTCTGCATAAAGCTGGTACAAGGTACGCAGGCAGGCAAGGTCATGCGTCACGTGGTCGTTGGCCGCACCACCCGCCTTCTTCTCGTCAGTAGCGATGAGCTCCGCCATCTGGTCCGCAATCTGATTCTCGCGCTCCTCATAGGGCGAAGCCGGACCAAACGGATCTGCGTTGTAGGCGAGAATCGCATCGCGGTTGACGGCCGCAAAGAAGTCGTCCTCCAGACGGATGGCATCGTCGTCCGCGAGTCGCCCCCGCACGAACCAGTCCTTCCACGGCGTGCCCGCAGGCTTGCCGAACGCGGACGTCGGCAGTGCGCCGACCACCAGCACCACGCTCACACAAAATGCGATGAACCGCTCCATGATCCGCCTTCCCACGCCAGCCACCCCGGCATCCTTGCACAAGCATACCCCACCGTAGACGACCTCGTCCGCTTACCCGACACGCCGTGATGGGGCAGCCAGACGCTCACCGACGGCGTGGCTTGCGTTCCTCAGGTCGGACGAGGCACTTCTTGCCGTAGCCGATGAGGTCCGTGCGGTGCGCGCGGCGCAGGGCTTCCATGACGAGCTTGCGATTCTTTGGGTCACGATACTGGATCAGCGCACGCTGCAGGGCCTTCTCGTGCGGGTCGGTCGGACAGTACACCGGCTGCATGGTGCGCGGGTCGAGCCCTGTGTAGTAGATGCAGGTCGAAACCGTCGACGGGGTGGGATAGAAGTCGCTCACCTGCTCGGGATTGTAGCCGAGGTCCCGACAGAACTCCGCAAGTCGCACGGCCTCCGTCAGCGTCGACCCGGGATGCGAACTCATGAGGTAGGGCACGACATACTGTTCCTTGCCCGCTTCCCGCGAGGCCCGCTCGAACTCACGGCAGAAGCGCTGGTACACCTCGTTGGACGGCTTTCCCATGACGCGCAGCACCTTGTTCGAGACGTGCTCGGGCGCCAGACGAAGCTGCCCGGACGTGTGGTACGCGGCGAGTTCGCGAATGAAGGTGTGATCCTCGTCGAGCAGGGCGTAGTCGAAGCGAATGCCGCTGCGCACGAAGACCTTCTTGACCCCCGGCAGCGCACGCAGCTTGCGCAGCAGTCGTACATAGGCCGCATGCGTCACGGTGAGGTGTTTGCAGGGCTCAGGCGAGAGGCACCTGCGGCCAAGGCATGCCCCGCGCGACAGCTGCTGCTGGCACGCGGGCACGCGGAAGTTCGCCGTCGGCCCGCCCACGTCATGAATGTAGCCTTTGAATTCGGGGTCGCGCGTCATCGCCTCCGCCTCGGCGAGCAGCGACTCGTCGCTCCTCGACTGGATGATGCGCCCCTGGTGGAAGTTCAGCGCGCAGAACGCGCACTCGCCCAGGCAGCCCCGGTTGCTCGCAAGCGAGAACTTGACCTCCTTGAGCGCGGGGATTCCCCCGGCAACCTCGTAGGTGGGATGATACGCCCGGGCGTACGGTAGCTCATACACGGCATCGAGCTCGGAGGTGGTGAGCGGCTCGGACGGCGGGTTCTGAATCACGTACACGCCATGAGGATACTCCTCCACCAAGGGGTGCGAAAGGTACGGGTTGAGGCCGCGCACCTGCATGCCAAAGCTTTGCGCGTAGGCACGCTTGTCGACCTGCAGCTCCTCCCACGTGGGGAGCACCACGGGTCGGTCGCACTGCTCGGTCGTGCGCGCGCGATACACCGTGCCCGGGATGAACGTCAGGTCGCCCACCTCGAGCCCCGCGTCGAGTGCCTCGGCAATCGCCACGATGGAGCGCTCCCCCATGCCGTAGCCGATCAGGTCGGCACCGGAGTCAAGCAGGATGGAACGCCTGAGCTTGTCGTCCCAGTAGTCGTAGTGGGCGAGCCGACGCAGCGAGGCCTCGATTCCGCCCAGCACGATGGGCACGCGCTTGTACGTACGACGGATGAGGTTGCCATACACGACGCACGCGTGGTCGGGACGCAGGCCCATCTTCCCGCCCGGAGAGTACGCGTCGTGCTCGCGCCGCCGCTTGGCAACCGTGTAGTGGTTCACCATCGAGTCCATGTTGCCCGACGAGACCAAGAATGCCAGACGCGGCTCTCCGAGCACCGTCACGCTCGCCGGGTCGCGCCAGTCTGGCTGGCTGATGATTCCCACCTTGAAGCCATGCGCCTCGAGTACGCGGCTGATGATGGCCACGCCAAACGAAGGGTGGTCCACGTAGGCATCACCGCACACGTAGACGAAGTCACACTGGTCCCAGCCGCGCCGCTCCATGGCAGCGCGCGTCATGGGCAGGAACTCGTCCTCGCGCACCTCTCGGCCCTGCGGCCACGGCGTCCTGTGTTGTTTGCCACGTCGTGCCATGTGGTCATCTCCTTGCTCGCGGCGACCGAACCCACGTCCACTCACGGCAGATCCTCCTCGCCCCAGAACTCACCCGTCGCGTAGTCGATGGCGTATCCCTTCGCTGCGTTGAAGACAAGCACCTCCATGTCGAGCGCGCCATCCGACGAGCGCACGTCCACCACCACATTCCTGCAGACAAGTTCATCCCCTCGGTACAGCGGACGCGCTGCATACAGCACGCTACCCCGAGGATGCTCCTCGAGCCAGTCGCGCGCGAGGGACTCGGCATAGGCCATGCCGCCTTCGATGCCATTCACGTTGGCACCCACGTTCTGCATGCGCGTTCCGCAAACGAGGTTCTCGATGACCTCCTCGCCTCCCAGCGACTTGGCCAGCAGATGCGATCGGTTCCAGAAGTAGCCGTGGTACGCATCGCCGTTCGGCAGCTCGATTTCCACCTCGGCGTTTTCTCCCCAGCCAGATGGCAGGAGGTTGTTCATGGGCTCGCGTTCGCGACTGCGCCCCACCTCCATGAGGGCATGGTCCACGCAGGCAACCACCCGTCCCGCACGACCGAGTGCATCGAGCGGCGAATAGACGACCTCCCCCGCCCCCGGAGTCTCGTCGAAGTGCGCTGGCCCCACGACCTTGTAGTAGTTGGGCGCGTCCGCCTCGTCCCAGTCGAACGTAACTTCGCGCGCATCCGCCACCTCGCGCGCCGCGGCCGCACCTGTCACGCGCGACACGATAAGCCAAGCCGAAGCGGCACACAGCAGCACGCACAGGAGCGCAAGCGGCCATACGGCCCGACCGCGCACGCCTCTCCGGTAGTTGTTGCTGATGTACGTTCTTCTGCTCATGGTTACAGCCTACCAAAGATGTGCCGTTCGCGCCTTGGCCGGTCCATGTGCTACGATGGAGCGACCCTGCAACGAGGAGAGATTCATGTTGTTGTGCCCAGTCTGCAAGAAGGCACTGCCCAGCGGCGCGCGATTCTGTGACGCATGCGGGACGCCCCTCTCCAAGGCACAACACCAGTCGCGGCAAGTTGTCGCCCCAAAGCCGGTGCCCGTGCGAACACGAGAAGACATGCGGCACGAGGGACCACCGCGAGGCCTTGTGGTCGGTGCCATAGCGCTGGTGAGCATCACGGCGGCAATCGTTGTGGCCCTTCGTCTGCAGCCACAGAACCCGCCCACAAGGACAGCCGCGAAGGCGACCGAATCCACACCGCAAGAGTCCGTGGAAACGAACGCAAACGAGCGGGCTTCGGAACAACCCGCACCAGAGGCCACCCCGTCGGCACCTTCCGTCGAGGAGACGTCCGCGGCACCCGCGCCACAAAACCCCGAGGCAGTAATAGGCTCGCTCGACGGTTGGTGGGCCGAGATGGGAGGCAACAGTTCCGACGAGAACGGCGTCCTGCGGTATCGCGGCGTCTGGCACGTGGAGAACGGCACGGCCCACACCTACGACGGGTATGGCAAGCCCCTGGGAGACATCGCCATCCGTCCCGAGCACGTCGAGCGTCGTGAGCTGCTCGACGGACCCGGTTGGTACTTCCACGACCTCGGTGCATTCAAACCCGACGACCGCACCGACGTCTTGTGGCGCGTCAATGCCGACGGCTCCGATTACAGCGGAACAAGCTCGCATGGTCGGCTCGACGCCGCACCAATCTGGTAGGCACGTTCGTCACAGGTCGCACGGCCGAAGGTAGCGCCCTGTAACGCTCTGCTCGCAGGCGGCAACCTCCTCCGGCGTACCCGCGCACACGATGCGGCCGCCCGCATTGCCACCGCCAGGGCCCATGTCCACAATCCAGTCCGCGTTCGCGATAACGTCCAGATCGTGCTCGATGACCACGACCGTAGCCCCCGCCTGCACGAGACGCTCAAGCACACCCAAGAGCACCTCGACGTCGAGTGGATGCAAACCGATGGTCGGCTCGTCAAAGACGAAGAGCGCATCCCCCTGCCTGCGACCCATCTCGCTCGCGAGCTTCAAGCGCTGAGCCTCGCCACCACTCAGCGCCGGCGTCGCCTCGCCCAGCGTGAGGTAACCAAGCCCCAAGCCAGCAAGCGTCGTCAATTTGTCGTGCGCCTTGCGCAGACCACGCGTTGCGTCAAGCGCCTCGTCCACCGTCATCGCCATGAGGTCGGGAAGCGAGAATCCCGGGCCACTCGAGCCTCGGCCCGGAGCCCGAAGTACCTCGTATGCCTCGCGTCCGTATCGAGACCCGCGACAGTCGGGGCACACGACGTCCACGTCGGGCAAGAACTGCACGTCGAGCGATATGGATCCCGTGCCATCGCACCGCGGGCACCGCAGCGATCCGGTATTGTACGAGAAGGCCCCCATGCGCAGGCCACGCTCCTTGGCAACCGGAGTCGCCGCATAGGCACGGCGCAAGTCATCGAGCACACCCGAGTACGTGGCTACCGTGGAGCGGACATTCGCGCCGATGGGCGTAGAGTCGATGAGGTTGACACGTCTGACGCCCTCGGCATCGACGCCTCGAACGTGCGCGGGCATCTGGGGCGCATCCTGGCCGGGAGCGGGCGTGAGCGCGCGCAATGCCGGAACGAGCCCTTCCAGCACCAGCGTCGTCTTGCCCGATCCCGAGACGCCCGTCACGCAGGTAAGACGACCGCGCGGGAAACGCGCCACGAGCGGACGCACCGTGTGGATGGCGCCGCACTCGATGCGTATCTCGCCTTGGTCAAACACCTGGTCAGTCGCACAGCGCTGCCTTGCCCGAACCTGTCGCGCCCCGCTCAGAAAGCCGCCTATGCGCGACGCGGAATTACCCTCGACCTCAGCCACGCTTCCTTGACACACGATGCGCCCGCCCTCGGCACCGGAGGCGGGACCGACCTCGACGAGGTAATCCGCCGCACGCAGCACCTGTACGTCGTGGTCGACCACCACGACGGAGTTGCCGTCCTCCACGAGGTCGTCCATCACGTGCAAAAGGCCATCGACATTGGAGGGATGCAGGCCGATGGATGGTTCGTCCAGCACGTAGAGCACCCCGGTCGTGCGGTTGCGCACGGCGCGGCTCAGCTGCGCGCGCTGTCGCTCGCCCGTCGAGAGGGTCGAGCTTGCGCGATCGAGCGAGAGATACCCCAGGCCTAGCTCGCGGAGCCGCTCCATCGGCTCGGCCATGTTGTCCACGATGGTGCGTGCCATGGGGCGCATGTCCCCCGGAAGCGAGTCCGGCACTTCCCGCACCCATTCTGCGAGGTCATCCAGGGTCATTGCGGTAGCCATGGCGAGGTTGATGCCCCGCACGAGCGGCGCCCGAGCCGCATCCGAGAGGCGCGTGCCACCACAGGCCGGGCACGGTGCCTCCACAAGGTAGCGGGCAACACGCCGTAGACCCTTCTCGTCCTTGACCTTGGCCAAGGCATTCTCGACGGAGTGGACCGCGCTGTAGTAGGTGAAGTCCATCTCTCCTGCCGTGCCGGTCTTCTCGTTGTGATACAGCAGGTGGTACTTGTCCGGCGCACCGTGCAGCACGAACTCCTTCTCGTCGTCCGAGAGGTCGCGATAAGGCACATCGGTGCGCACACCCGCCTGCCGCGCGATGTCCTTCATCAACGACCACATGAGGTGGCCCCACGGCATGACCGCCCCCTCGTCAATGGTCTTGCTCGGGTCCGGAACGAGCGTCGACTCATCAATGCGCCGCACGGTGCCCGTCCCCGCGCATTCCGGACACGCGCCGTCAGAGTTGAAGGCAAGCATCTCCGCACCGGGGCCCATAAAGGTTGCGCCGCAGGTGGGACACTCGATTTCCTGCTCGAGGGCCACGTTCATGGTAGGCGGCACGTAGTGGCCGTTGGGACAACGATGACTGCCCAGCCGGCTGAAGAGCAGACGTAGGTGGTTGAGGAGCTCCGTGGACGTGCCGAACGTCGAGCGCACGCCCGCAATGCCCGGGCGCTGGCGAAGTGCGAGGGCAGCTGGCACGTGCAACACCTCGTCCACGTCGGCTCGGCCGGTCTGGCTTATGCGACGACGGGTGTACGTAGAGAGCGCATCCATGTAGCGCCGGGAGCCCTCGGCATACAGCACCCCCATCGCCAAGCTTGACTTGCCCGAGCCGCTCACGCCCGCGATGCCCACGACCTTGCCCAACGGGATGTTCACGTCCACGTCCTTGAGGTTGTGCACGCGTGCGCCACGCACCTCAATCGCTTCCACGTTTGCCATGACCGTCTCCTCCCTGCCTTTATCGGCGTACCCCCAGTGCGCCTCGCGCCCGCGCCTCTCGCCCGCGCCCGCCCGCGCCCGCCTCAAAACAACGCATAATGGGCTTTTTTGTTGCAAATCTACGTCAAATGCCCTGTTGGCATATCAATGTTGATGTCATTTTTACTCAATAAGTGTCGTTTACACGATGGTAACAATTCTAACACCGAACCAAATCACGACTCTACGAAGCATCCCACTCGACCGAGAATAACTCTTCGTACAGGTGCTGTCGAACGGTCCGCGCGTCCTCGTTCGCCTCCGGAACACGCTGCCCTAGAAGCGTCGCAACCTGATCCGCAAAGAAATCCATGCGCGCTGCCGTGCTCACTACTCCGTGCGTCACTTCCAACACCCGATACCCCATCGCGCGCAGCATGTTTGCCCGCATGATGTCTCGGTCAGTCCTGCTATGCCCAAGCGCACGATGCGCTTTATGCCCATAATATTCCACGATCACGTGGCAATCCTCCCACAACAGGTCAGGCTTGATGTGTCGCTCGCCCATGAGCTCATACCAATCGACCGGCGCATCGATACACTTGTTGAGCACCGGCCGCGTAAGCCCGTAGCCCCCCAATTCGACTGGAAGCGTAAGCACAAGCGACAAGTCGGTCTCGCGAGGAGAGGCCGAATTCTCAAGCGCTAAATCAAGCGCGCGCAGCATTTGCGACGATGCCCTGCGTTTGTGCACACCTTTCGCGAAGTCGCGACCCGATTCGAGCGTCATGAGCTGCGGCTGGTCGGACTTCGCCTCTTCACCGGGCTTGCCGAGCCGATACGTGCCCAAGAACTCCATCGCCCGGCGCACCAACATGACGAGGGAGCGTACGGACCCCCACAGCAAAGGTTTCTCGCCCTTTGCCGTTCCCTCATATCCGTAGCGACGAAGCATCTCATTCTCTTCCGCAATCTTCTTCGCCACTACTTCGTACTGAGGCCAATGCATGTTGTGCGCATGCGCCATCTGCAACAACGTAAACTCCGGACCGCTCACGAGCACGTTCGGGTGCATCCACATCATCGAACCAGCCGGTATCGCACTCGACCACACATGCGTGCGAATATGCTTGCCGCGAGTCCGGTACCCACTCGTAGGCACTATCACGTCAATCGGGCGCGTGACGGCACCGAGCGCCTCAAAGTCCAAGCCCTGCTCCAAAGCCTTCATCTGACGCTGGCCCGCAACACAGTCGCCCCAAATCGGCAGCAAGCGCCCCTCTTTGGGCCATCGCCTGCCACTCGCACCCTTCTCGCGCAGCACCTCACAGGCAGATTCATGACTCAAGAACGCATACGGCACTATCGTTGCCTCCACCCATCACTTCTATCCTATAACTGAAGCCTCTCTGCCATTTCTTGCTTTGTTTCCATCTTGTTAATGACACCTAATCGCTTTGTTTGGCGCCTCGCCTTGCATGCCAACTGGTGTTTTGTCAAGAATGCCCGTCAAAGAGAGCGATTAGGTGTCGTTTACCATTTGGCAACAATCGAGGCCTAGCGGGCGAGCAGGAAGTAGACGATCACGATCACGCCCAGGACGATGCGATACCAGCCGAACGGCTTGAAGTCATGCTTCTTGACGAAGCTCATCAGGAATCGAATTGCGAGCATGGAGACGACAAATGCGATCGCGCATCCCACGCCGAGGATGGCCAGCTCCTGCGCCGCGAAGGCGTTCCCCTTGAGGAAGAACTTCACGAGCCTGAGCCCGCTTGCCCCCACCATGACGGGAATGGCGAGAAAGAACGTGAACTCTGCAGCAACCGCCCGCGAGCAGCCCAGAAGCAGGCCGCCGATAATCGTCGAACCAGAACGCGACGTACCGGGAATCATGGAAAGGACCTGGAACAGGCCGATGCCGATCGCCGTGCCCCAATCCATCTCGAAGACTGACTGGATTCGCGCGTCGCGGTCGGACGTGAGCCTCAGCCCGCCAGAGGAGCCCTTCGAAGAACTCTTGGCGAAATGCGCCCCCGATACCGAACGGTTGCGGGCATTCTCGATCACGATGAACGCGACGCCGTAGACGATCAGTGCCGCCGCAACGACGAAGGGGCTTCCCAGATGTTCTTCAATCCAGTCGTCGAGGGGGATGCCGATGACAGCGGCAGGCACGCAGGCAAGGATGACCTGCCCCCACAGACGCCACGTGCTACGGCGCTCATGCGACGACTTGTTCCCCGAGAAGGGATTGAGGCGATCAAAAAACAGCACGAGCACGGCAAGAATCGCGCCGAGCTGTATGACGACGAGGAACATGTCCCAAAAGTCACGACTCACGTCAAGTCGTACGAACTCGTTGAGCAGCAGCATGTGCCCGGTGCTCGACACCGGCAGCCATTCGGTTATGCCCTCGACCAGACCAAAGAGCGCCGCCTTCAATATTTCGACTAGATCCACGGTTCCTCCCAGCTTCTTTGCATCGCGCGCAACTATGTCAACAACCAATGATGGACTCCCCAAACGGGCCCGCGACACCGCACACCAAACCAGCACAACCGCGCACGCATTCCTCGAGGCTCCTCGGCGCGCGAGCAGCTACACTAATGCAACACGTCACGAGGAGGTACCTATGGCAACAACGAACATCCCCGCACCTAATTATCAGTCGCTGGGATATGATCGCATCTTTGTGGCAGTCGACGGAACGCCGCAGCAGGAGCTGGTCATCCAGCGCGCCATCATCATCGCAGCAAACAACAACGCCGAGCTCTACATCGGGCATGTCGTGGACGCCACCACGCTCGAGACGGCGGGCTCATATCCCCTGGAGCTTCTCCCCACCCTCGAGAAGAGCTTCCGGGAAGGCATCGCGCCACAGATCGCGGAAGCCGAGATGGAACCACAGATTCGCAAGGTCGAGCTGCTGGTGCGCATCGGCAAGGTTCGCGAGACGCTTCGCGACGACATGATCAACCAGGTGAAGCCCGACCTCATTATCTGCGGTGCGTTGGGTCTTTCCAACTTCCGGTACGCACTGATGGGATCAACCTCGACGTTCCTCTCCCGCATCCCCGGTTGCGACACCCTGGTAGTCAAGTAACGGGCACGGCCAATCGAGGATACCGCCCTCGGATGAGGCCACAACTCTTGAAGCTGACGCAGCATAAATCCCCAGCGCGAGGCAGACCACCTCGCGCTGGGGGTTTATGCTGGGGATTTCTGCTGGCGTTTGGCGCACACGCGAGCACTCGACGGTTCGGATGGCCTCAAGACAAGTGAATATCCCGTGGCATACTCGATGATGGCCTATGATGGAGAAACATCTGTTTACGAAACAGGGGGATTGCAATGGAACAGCGACCGTTCGCTCATAGGCACGCCGCCATCGCATGCGCGCTTTCGTTGGCGCTCTCCGTCGGCACGAGCACGCCCGCCTTCGCTACAGGCAACGACTCCGTCGCGCCGCTCAACAAGTCCGACGACCTCATGGCGAGCGTCGAGGAGACGACGCGCATCTACCAAGAGGCCGAGACAGCGCTCCAGAACCTCAACACCCAGATCGCCGAGAACGAGGCGAAGGAGACGGAGATTCAGGCGCGTCTCCCCGAGCAGCGCGCGCGGACAGCGGCATCCATCCGGACGCTCTACAAGTTCCAGCAGAATACGCCAGGCCTGCTCGACCTCATCTGCTCTGCCGAGGACTTCAACGACTTCGTGAGCACGCTGCACTACATCGACTCCATCACCGAACGCAACACCGCCGAGATTCGTGCGCTCAGCGACCTGCAGGACGAACTCGTGCAGACGAAGGCATCGCTCGTGGCAGAACGCGACGCCGTCACCGCACGTCAGGAGAGCGCTCGTGTCGCCCTCGAAGCAGCACGCAACACGCGCATGGCGCTCGCGCAGCATGCGAATGACGTAGCCGCACGAGAGGCCGAAGGACGTGCCCAGGCAATCGCCGCCGCGCAGAGCATCGTGAACGGTGCCGCCCTGACGACCGCCGCCGCACCGGCATCGGGCATCACGGTTTCTGCCACGACCCCAACAGACGAGAAGAAGGACGATCAGGCCGAGGAGGCAGAGAAGCCCGCCGAGGCCCAGGAGAGCGCGAAGACCAGCGAAGCAACAAGCGCGCCGGCCCCGACCGAGCCTGCCCCCGCGCAGCAGCCAACTCCGGAGCCCGCAGCAGCACCTGCCGAGCAACCCGCACCGGCACCGGCCGAGCAACCCGCACCGGCACCGGCCGAGCAACCAGCCGCCCCCGAAGCGACCTTCACTACGGCATCGGGCAACACAGCCACCGTAGAGGTACCTGCCGAGGCAAGTCCGAGCACCGACCCCATCGTCAACAACATGACGTCTGACGAGGTCTCCGATTGGGCGGCACGCATCAATAACTACCTTGAGGGAACCGCTCTCGAAGGCTACGGCCAGCAGTTCGCACAGGCCGCCTCCGACTACGGCGTGGACCCGCGCATCGCTCCCGCCATTTCGGGCGTAGAGAGCGGCTGGGGTCAAGTGACGTTCAGGGACCACAACGCATGGGGCTGGGGCACCCAGAGCTGGAGCGATTGGGACACGGCCATCGATCGCTATGTCGAGGGCTATTCCGACATCTATGGCAGCACCATCACCCTCGAGGGTGCCGAGATGTACGCCAGCAACGACATCTACGACGTATGGTATTCAACCGTGCTTTCCGAGATGGACAAGATCTAGCACATTGGACGAAGCTGGATGGGAGGTGGCCCTCCGCGCCAAAGGAGCAGCGGGGGGCCACCATCATACCGGCAGCGAACAGGAGGTAGACATTGAGCACGTATTCCTGCCCGGACCTACACGAGGGCGAGAGGCATGCCGGCTTCGAGGTGACGGCCATTGAGCCGCTCCCCGAGCTCGCAGGCACCGCGTACGTCATGCGGCACGTCGCGAGCGGTGCCCGTACGCTATGGCTTGCCTGCGACGACAACAACAAATCATTCGCCATAGCCTTCAAGACACCACCCGCCAACGACACGGGCGTCTTCCACATCCTCGAGCATTCGGTGCTGTGCGGGTCCGACCGCTTCCCCGTCAAGGAACCCTTCGTCAACCTGCTCAAGACCTCCATGCAGACGTTCCTTAACGCCATGACCTTCTCTGACAAGACCATGTATCCCGTTGCCTCCACCAGCACCGCCGACCTCGAGAACCTCATGGACGTGTACCTTGACGCCGTCCTCCACCCGGCCATCTACCATCGTCCACGAATCTTCGAGCAGGAGGGGTGGCATCTCGAGGTAAACGAAGACGGCAGCCTTGCGTACAACGGCGTGGTCTTCAACGAGATGAAGGGCGCAACCTCCGACCCCGATGACGTGCTTCTGCTTGGCGTGGACCGCGCGCTCTTCCCCGACACCTGTTATCGCTTCGAGTCGGGCGGCGACCCACGTGCCATCCCCTCCCTCAACTACGAGGAGTTCCTCAACGCGCACGCACGCCACTATGACCTCGCGAACAGTTACATCATCCTCTACGGCAACATGGACATCGAGCGTGAGCTCTCCTTCATCGACAAGCGCCTCCAGGGCGCAGAGCAACGCAACGCCGGTGCGCCCAACCCGCTCGAGCTGCAGCAGCCCGTCGTGGCGGGGCTCTCGCGCGTCGAGATGGCCACCGCACCCGAGAACGCCGCCGTCGCGCTTGCCTATGTAGTGGGCGACGCATCCGAGCGCGAGCGTCTCTTTGCCAGTGACGTGCTTCTCGACGCCATCGCCGGATCCAACGAGTCACCCCTGAAGCGTGCCGTCTTGGAGGCTGGCCTTGGTGATGACTTCATGCCCATGCTCGCCGACGGAGAGCTCCAGCCCCGCCTTGTCTTTGTGCTCAAGGGCGCCAAGGAAGGCGTCGCAGAGCAGTTCCGGTCGCTGGTCGAGGACACCTGTGCGCGCTTGAGCGAGGAAGGCATCGGTCACGACCGGTTGGCGGCCTCACTCGCGCAGGCGGAGTTCCATCTACGCGAGCAGGACTTCGGACCCTATCCCGCAGGCATCACGCTCTCGATGCAGGCGATGGCGAGCTGGCTCTACGATGATGCCCGCCCTGTTGACTTCCTGCGGTTCGAAGACATGCTCGAGACCCTCAAATCGGCACTCGACGAGGGATACTTCGAGCATCTGCTGTGCGATCTGGTATGCAAGAGCACGCATAGCGCGGAGGTCGAGCTCGTGCCCGTCAAGGAAGGTGCCGCCACGCAGGAGGAGGAAGAGCTTCGCGCCATGCGCGAGGGACTGAGCGATGACGACCTGCGCCACATTGCCCAGGAGGTCGATGCGCTGCGCGCCGAGCAGGAGGCACCTGACGCACCAGAGGACCTCGCCAAGCTGCCGCAACTCTCCATCGAGGACATCGAGCCTCCCGAGCCCGAGGGGCAGGCGCAGGACGCCGAGGCACCCCTCCCCTGCATCGCCCACGAACTCGAGACCCGAGGAATCGATTACGTCTTCCACTACTTTGACCTTCGTCATCTCTCCTTCGAGGACCTCCCGTATGTCGGACTGCTCAGCGACCTTCTTGGCAAGCTCGCAACCAAGCAACACAGCGCGGCAGACCTCGACACGCTTGTGCAGCTCAACCTTGGCACGCTCGACGTCTTTTGCGAGACGTTCGGCAGGCCAGACGACCGACTTGATGCGAGGCCCGCGCTCATCATCGGCGCTAGCGCCCTCTCAACAAAGGTCGACTCGCTGGCACGCATTCCTGCGGAGGTCTGGAACGACACGCTCTACGATGACGCCGAGCGCATCCTCGCGCTCCTGCAGCAGCGCCGCATCATGCTCGAGCAGCACTTCATCAATGCCGGCCATGCGGCCAGCATAACCCGCATGGCAACCCACTGGTCCGCAGCATCCAAGACGCTCGGACAGCTGGGTGGCGTTGACTATTATCTCTTCCTCAAGGACCTGCTCGCGCACTGGCAGGAGCGCAAGGACGAACTCTGCACCCGCCTCAGCGCTCTCGCGAAGCGCGTCTTCTCGGCAAGCAACGTCATCTCGTCATTTGTGGGCGCTGCCGACGACCGGGCGCGCTTCTGGGAGAGCGGCGGGACGCTCGGACTCAAGCCACTTGCCGATGCGAGCCCCTCCCTCGTGGTCCCCATGTCCTCACCGCGCAGCGAGGCCTTCATCATCCCCTCAAACGTGAGCTACGTCGCCGCTGGCGTCGCGCCCGCCATTGAGGAAGTGGACCAGTCCGCTTCTGCAATAGCTACCTGGCGCGTAGCCCAGAGGGCGTTCTCGTACGACTATCTGTGGAACGAGGTGCGCGTCAAGGGCGGCGCATACGGCAGCGGCTTTCGTCGCACGCAAACCGGAATCCTGCAATGCTGGTCCTACCGGGACCCCGGCATCGACGCGACGCTGCAACGCTACGACGACATGGCAGCATGGCTGCGTGCATGGCAGCCAGACGACGATGAGCTCACGGGCTACATCGTCTCGACCGTCGCAAGTCATGACGCCCCAACCAAGCCGCGCGCCCTTGCGCGACGTCAGGACCTGCTCAGGTTCTCGGGACGAACCCCGGATTGGCGAGACCTCGTACGCGCCGAGGTACTCTGTGCTACGACAGACGGGATTCGATTGCTCGCAGACTCCCTCGACGCATTCGGTCAGACAAAGGTCGTGTGCGTCTTTGGACCGCGCGAGGCAATCGAGGCCTCCTCGGTCAACTTCGACGACGTCATCGACCTCATGGGATAGGAGTCCGACGTCATAGAAAACCGGGCAGAGGCGCGCCACGCACGGCGCGCCCTCCCAGCTTGACGCACCGAAAAACGCCCACGAGGAATAATCCCTCGTGGGCGTCATCATGCCAGCACGCATTGTGTGTCTTACGCCACGTGGCCAATCTGCGGACGCGCATCCTTGCGGGCACGAACGAGCAGCCATGCACCTGCAACAACCAGCGGAAGCGAGAGCAGCTGCCCCATCGTGACGAAGCCGAAGAGATAGCCCAGTTGCGCATCGGGTACACGCACGAACTCGATGAGGAACCTACACACCCCATACCACACGAGGAAGGTTCCCATGAAGGTACCCTGTGGCCGCGGAGGCACACGCCGCGAGAGCGCCCACAACACTGCGAAGAGCAGCACGCCCTCAAGCAGCGCCTCGTACAGCTGTGAGGGATGTCGATACACGTTGCCGCCCGTCTCGAACATGACCCCCCACGGCAAATCGCATTCCTTGCCCCAGAGCTCACCGTTCACGAAGTTGGCCATGCGTCCAAAGCAAAGGCCCCACGGCGTGCCACAGGCGGTCAAGTCGCAGATCGTGGCAATGCTCGTCTTTGTGCTACGGCATACGATCGCACCGCCCACGATGGCGCCCACCAACCCGCCATGGAAGCTCATGCCCCCCTCATTGAGCGCAAAGATGGAGAGCGGATGACTCAGGTAGTATCCTGCGCCATAAAACAGAACGTAGCCAAGACGTCCGCCCAAGACGATGCCCACGCAGATGCCCGTCATCACGTTGAGCACGTCGTCTAGGGTGAGGTCAAGCTTCCAGTGCCGGGCAATGCGGTACATGAGCACGCCCGCCACCACGAAGCCCGCCAGATAGGCGATGCCGTACCAACGAACCACGAGTGGCCCGAGGGCGAAGGCTATGGGATTGAGGGAGTGATACAGGTCATTGAGAAACATTACAACTCCAGCTCCATGCCCATGTGCTGCGCCTGGTCCTTGAGATACCACTTCCAGAAGTCCATTGACGTCAACTCGTGCTGGGCCTGTGCCCACTGCGCCGTAATCTCGTCCTTACGCTGTGCGTACTCCTTGCGCAAGGAGTCGTATCTGTGCAGCAGTTCCTGCGCGCGCTCGCGGTCCTTCCTGCGGAGCACGCCCTTCGTGCCGTCGAGCGTGACGGCCAGCACCGCGTCCTTGCCGCGCACCTCGTTAGGAGCGTAATAGAATCCGTCAAAGGGAATGATCGCGAGGCCACCGCGCGCAAGCCACTTGGGACCGCGCTGCCCGTTGGCTGTGGCGAAGTCAAAGATGCGTTCGTTGAGGCTGCGCTGCTGTGGGTAGTACAACGCGTTGGGGTTGAATTGGATGCCCGCAGGCAGCTCGGCAAGGAGCTCGTCAATATCGCGGAGCGTCTCGTTCTTTTGGGAAATGTGCCTGTTGAGCTCGTCGGTCTGAAGGTGCTTGAGCCACTCCGGGCCCTTGAGGAAGTCTTCGAAGCCCATCAGGCACAACTCGGCGGCATCGTAGTTGAAGGTCTTGATGTCTATGCCAAAGTAATGGTTGAGGAAGAGCATGAAGTCCACATTGCCATAGATGCCCGACGCCGCCTGCGTGACGAACGTGTTGCGCATGGGATAGTAGCGCTCGAGCGCCGCACGGAATACGCCCGTGCTCTGCAGGTGCCAGATGCAGATACCGTTCATCGAGAGGATGCCGTCGGCAGCGCGGTTGCTGTACTCCGCGTCATCACAGCGGATGAATATGGGCAGGGAGAGGCCCTGCTCCTCGATGGTCGAGATGGGAATCGCGCAGTACCACCATGCCGCATAGCGATTCTCGAACTGGTAGTGTCGAGTCTCGAGCATGACTATGTCGTAGAGGTCTGTGACGCGAATGAAGTCGGTGCCAGGACGGGGCTTCTTCGTGGGTCCGAATGCGCCGCCTGGATCCACAAACCCGATGTCCTCGTGGAACTCATCGGGCTTCTCGAGCGAGAGCATCGCGCCGCTGACGAACGAACGCGCATATTCGTCCTTCACCAGCGAGAGCAGGTTGAAGGTCCTCTTGATCGACTCCGGGCACACTTGGACGTCGTCGTCCATGAGTAGCACGTGGGTGGCCTTGGGCTCCTGTTCGACCGCTTCCATCATGCCGCGCGCAAATCCGCCTGCGCCGCCGACGTTGGGATTCGGGTGAATCTTCACGCGGTCGGAGGAGAGCCCATCGACGTCAAGGGTCCTGCCGTTGTCCACAACGTGCAACGTGAAGTGGCGCGCGATCGGTTCGTCGCAACCGAGAATCTCGGACTCGTACTTCTTGATGTTGGGGATGACGAACTCCTCCTTTTGGAAGGTCGTGGTAGACACCGCGAGCTCCACGTCGCGAATCTGGGCCTCCTCCACCCGTGCGAAGTAGTAGGCATCCTTCAGCTCGAAGGACTCTGAAGCGACGATCTCGAACGCCACGAGGGCGCAATCCGTCTGGGGGTAGGCGAAGTCGTGAGTCACAAAGTCCTCCTCGTCGAAGGAGGCGCTCGAGAACACGACGCGCATGGGATACTTGTTCGTCATACGGTACCCCGTATAGACGACCTCGTAGCTCCCCTTCGCCTCAATGCGCAGCGACACGCCATCGATGGTGGTGTACGCCAGCCACTTGCCCAGCGAAAACGCGTTGAAATACGTTGCGAAGTCGTAGCGGACGCGCGAGGAAGAGACGAGCGCACCGTTCCCGCCATCGACGAGACCCACGGCTCCCTGTCGGATATACATCGCGGGATACTGCTCGATATGCGGTCCGTTGACCAAAACATTACACAGGCGATAGTCGACCATAATCGTAGAACCCTCCAGCTGTTCGCACATGTCCACGAGTAGCGAGTATAACAGACTCGGGTAGAATGACACGCAGGGTACAGAAGGGATGGCCCGAGCACGAGGGAGCACGTCTCCCTTCCGCCGGAATCCGCAGGAGAAGAGGGGTCGAGCATGCCAACGGCGTCAGTCGTCATTCCTTGTTACAACGCGGCCAGGTTCATCGAGGGGACGGTACGAAGCGCCCAGGAGCAGACCATCGGCGACATCGAGATCATCTGTGTGGACGACGGCTCCACCGATGGCACCCTCGAGCTGCTTCGCGCCATCGCCGAGAAGGACGCCCGCGTGCGCGTCATCTCGCAAGAGAACGGCGGAGAGGGCGTCGCGCGCGACCGTGGCCTCTGTGAGGCAACGGGCAGCTGGCTCTACTTCCTCGATGCCGATGACCTTATGATGCCCCAGCTGCTCGAGAAGTCCATCGCCCGCGCGGAGCAGACCGCCGCGGACGTCGTGGTGTTCCGCACCATAATGCTCGATGACCAGACGGGCGAGGAGTACCTCTGCGCCTGGTCGTTCCAACGCGACTGGACCTCAGACGACACGTTCCGTCCGCAGGACCATCCCGAGCGTCTGTTCAACTCCTTCCAGAACTGGGTGCACAACAAGCTCTTCCGCGGGTCGTTCGTACGGAATCACGACCTTCACATGCAGCACGTGCATCGCACGGCAGACCTCCTCTTCACCTGTCGCGCGCTCTCCGAGGCAAACCTCATCTCCCTGCTTGACGAGCCGCTCCACCGCTATCGGGTAAACAACGGCCAGAGCGCTATGGCGACGAGCGACCGGTACCCCCTCGACTTCTACGAGGCATTCCTGGCGCTGCGCGCATCACTTGAGGAGCAAGGCACCTGGGAACTCTACCACGACTCCTTCGTGAACTGGGCCATCGACGGCGTCGCCTTCAACCTGCGCGTCGCACGCAACTACGAGGCCTATCAGCGAATCACGAAGACCATGTGCGAGGAGGGGTTCGATCGGCTCGACATCCGAGGGTTCCCGCGCGAGAAGTCCGATATGCTCGCCCGCTACGACCAGATTGAGCCCCTCGTCAACGGGGATCCGCACGAGGCGCTCTTTAGGCTCGCCACACAATGCAGGGACGACTTCGACGCCGCTTGCACCGCAGCGTCGCGCGCGCGGGTACACGTCGCACAGCTCGAGCAAGAGGTCACTCGAACTCGCAATGAGCGGGCACATGCGGAGGAGGAGGTCGCAGAGCTGCGCCATGTCCTCGGTTGCGTGACGAGCTCCGCGTCGTTCAAGGCCGGTCGTGCCCTGACATTCGCCCCACGCCACCTCGCGGAACTTGCCCGTCATGTGCGCAATCGCACGCGTTAGGGCTTTGCCACTTGGGAGGCAGTCCCCTTTGCGTCGCCTTGTCCCTCAAGGGACGACCCCCTTTGTGCCATCCGCACTACCCAGACGTAGCTGATGACAGCCAACGCGGTCGCCAGCAGCGTCAGTACAAGCGCCACCAACCTACCGTCGATGTGCATGCCAAGGACGACCACCAGAACGGTGAGTCCCATGGTCACGAACATGTTGGGAAACAGGTAGACGACGACCGCCGCGCCCTGCTTGATCACCTCCACCTCGTTCTCCCAGTCGAGTCGCATGTGCCGGATACCGCACACGCATCCCCACGCCGTCGAAAACGCACATAGGGCTAAGCCCAGCAACAGGTACAAGCCCGTATCGAGCACAGGCACCCGCGCGGACACACACAGACAGAGGGTCGCGAAGACCATGAACGGGACGGACAGGCACAGGTTGAAGAGCATCTTGCCTTGGTACACCGTCTTCATCTCGATGGGCAGGCTCTGCAGAATCCAGTAGTTCTTGCCTTCGAGGGACGGCGAGCACGTCGTGGTGGCAACCATGCCGATGAGGAAGTAGACGATGAGGGGAATTGCGGGCCGAAGTATGGCCGCGTCAATCGGCGCTCCCTGCGTGACGGTCGCGACGATTCTGTCGAACCCGATGACGAGCGTGCCCACGCCGAGAAAGACGGCAAGCACCTCGCCCATCGCGCCGTTCACCATGTAAACACTGGAGCCAGTCATGCGCTTCAGTTCCTTGAACGCAATCGCTCCCATCACGCTGCGCCTTCTCTGCGCGGTCATGCGATACCTCCCCTTGGCCGCATGGGACCGTAGCGCCGAGTTGATGCTTCGATAGGATTGGCCGACGATTCGGAAGACGATGGCAAAAAGCGCGACGCTCACCCCGACGAGGAGCAGGGCGCCCGGCACGGATCCTTTCGCGATTGCGTCCGCAAACCATCCGGCGGGCGGATAGCTTCGCGCGGCATCGGCAGTCATCGCAGACATCTGCTCGAGGACCAGTTCGGTCTTGTTGTTCCGGAACAGGTCGTCCATGACGAAGCGGAGCGCAAAGAAGGCCAGCACAAAGACGAACATGAGCAGCGTCTGAACGATGTTCGTCTTCTTGAACCCCGCACTGAGCTTCGCGATGAGGAGCCCTATGAGGGAAGCCGCCAGCATCGGAACGACGGGCAGGAACAAAGAGAGGACGACCCACGCTAGGTACGCGACTACGGGCGGACGGGCAAAGATCGCGTAGCCAACCATCATAGAGAGCGAGATGCTCGCATACCATGGCAGGCTCTTGACGTACATGTACAGGAACTTGCACCCCGCCACGGTGCTCGGCTCAAAGGGAAGCGACATCAGCGCGTCGTATTCCTTGAAGTTGAACAGATAGCCGTTCGTTTTGAACAGCGTGAACACAAAGGCAAGCGCGCACAGCGTAAGCGCACACAGCGCGGGAACGGCTTCCGCCATGCCAATGATTCCGTAGCCGACGCACATGGTCACACAGTAGGCCATGATCATCACGTAGAGAAACGCAAAGCCGACGGCATTCGCGATGATGCGCCGCTGCTTCCGGCCATCTGTGGTGTGCCGGTATATGTTTCGCTGGCTCGTGGAGAGGAGCAACGCCTTCAGGAGCACAACACCGTCACGCATCGCCGTCTGCCTCCAAGAACGTCTCCTCCAGGAACGTCTCCTCCAGCGAGTGTCCCTCAGTCAGCTCCTCCATCGTGCCAGAGGCGATGATCCTGCCCTGCTTGATAATCGCGACCTTGTTGCAGAGCTTCTCAGCCACGTCGAGTACGTGGGTCGAGAAGAAGACCGCCGCACCGCGCGCGCACATCTCGCGCATGACCTCCTTCAGGGTGAAGGTCGCCTTGGGATCGAGCCCGACGAAGGGCTCGTCCAACACCAGGAGCTTGGGATCGTGGATGAGTGCCGAGATGATTGCCAGCTTCTGCCTCATGCCGTGCGAGTAGGCGCCGATCAGGTCGCCCAGGTCATCCGTGATCTCGAAGAGGTCGGCATAGTGACGAATGCCCTGCTCACGTTCCGCAGAACCCAAACCGAAGACGTCCGCCACGAAGTTCAGATACTGGATGCCGGTGAGGTTCTCGTAGAGGTCGGGGTTATCGGGAATGTAGGCGGTGACCCGCTTGCACGCCATCGGCTCGTCCTTGACGGAATGGCCGTCGATCAAGATTTCTCCGTCGGTAAAGTCCAGCACGCCCACCACGGCGCGGATCGTCGTCGATTTGCCTGCACCGTTATGCCCGATGAAGCCGTAGATGTCGCCACTCATGACGCTGAGCGTGACGTCGTCTGCAGCCTTCTTCCCCGCCCCGTAGGACTTCGAGTAGTGCCTGATGTCAAGCATCGCGCGATTGCCCATGTCTCCCATCCCCCTCACGCAAGGACGTACTGCTCGAGATAGAGACCCATGCCGTCCTCGAGCACGCCGAACTCCGTTATGGCATCTGCCACCGCCTTGCACTCGTCACAGCCGTTGGCCATGCACACGCCCCACCCGGCCGCCTCGAGCAAGGGGATGTCGTTGTCCATGTCCCCGATGGCCAGAATCTCGCCCGTAGAGATGTTGTTGCGCTCGGCATAGCGGCGCAGCGCTACGCCCTTGTCGAGCCCTGGCGTCATGAACTCCACCGTACCAGGGAAGGTCCGCACTGCGCTCCAGTTGGGCGAGGGATGGGCACGGACCACATCCATGATGAGCTTGTCCAACTCAGGCGTTGGCTCGTACTGGCACTCGATCTTGCCAGTGTCCTTGCGCGCCATCTCCTCGGGGGTGGAGAACTCCCAGTTCGATTTGTTGCGGATGACGCTATCCTTCAGATGCTGGTCGAGCCGCTTGACCAGCACGTGGTCGTAGGCGTTCTCGTAGACGATGACATTGCAATCGAGCGGCCACATGAACTCAAGAATCTCGCCGATGTAGTCCTTGCTGAGCAGCATGATGTGCTCGATGCCTTCGTGACCCTTGTCCCAGAGGTCGCCACCGTTCATGCCGATGGCGAGGTCGAACTCAAAGGAGAGACCCCAGTCGTGTGCCTTGTCCAGCGAACGTTGGTCCAGCGGGCGACCCGACGCCGTGCCAAAGAGGATGCCTCGCTCGTGCAGCGCCTCCATGGCCGCGAGCGTATGAGGAAGTGGCTTGCTGCCCTTGATGTTGATGGTGCCGTCGATATCGGCGACAACCGCCGTGATCTTGTCAATCATGATTCCTCCTCACACCGGCTACGTACGTCGAGCCCGACAACTTCATCCTACTATGTTACTTTGCGCAACGAACTCACCAGCCGAGCTCGCCGTAGGCACCGAATGGATTGGTGTTTGGGTTGAGCGCGGGATCACCCTGCGCATAGAACTCGGCATGACGGCCCATTACGTACGAGCGCTCGCGCAGGAGCCGCGCACGCTGACGCGCGTCGGTCGACTCGCGCCCACGCGTCGAGAACTCTCGGTGATACAGCAGCGCGTGGGCGGCGACCGTCACCGCATAGCCCGCCTCGCCCGCACGCAGGCAGAAGTCCGTGTCGTTGAAGCCCACCGCGAGGGCTTCGTCGTACCCGCCCAGCTCTTCAAAGAGCGCACGACCGACCATCTGACAAGCACCCGTCACCATGGAGTAGTCACCGGGCATCGCCGCTGCCAAGCACGACCCCGGCGCCGTCCGCGTGAGGTTCTGGAACACGTGGCAGTTGTCCCCATTCGGGTTCGCGACCATGCCGACGTGCTGGATGAGCCCGTCGTAGAAGAGCAGCTTGGCGCCCACGATGCCCACCTCGGGCCGCATGAGGCAGCCGAGCATCTCTTCCAGCCAAGTGGGTTCGATGACCTCGGTGTCGTTGTTGAGGAGCACGACGTAAGCGCCGGCAGAGCGTCGCACACCAAAGTTGACGAGGGCGGAGTAGTTGAACGCGCCCGGCGTGGGAGATTCCCAGGCGACCACCTTGATGCGCTCGTCACGGGCGCGCAGCTCATCATAGAGCGCGAAGGTCCGGTCGTCGATGCTGTTGTTCTCCACCAGCACGACCTCGAAGTTCTCGTACGTGGAACGATCCAGAATCGACGAGACGCACGTATTGAGAAGCCCGGCTTGATCGCGCGTTGGGATGACGATGCTCACGAGCGGTCGCGGGTCGGGCAGCTCGTAGCGCACGCGGTACGTACCCGCAACCGCACCTTCCACCACCGTAGCAGCGATGCCCCGACGGGCAAGATGCTCCTTGAGGGCACGACACCCCGCCTCATAAGCCTCCCCCCACGCGAAACGCGCCTCCGCAGGCGTGTGGCACAGCACCCGCGGCACATGCACCGGCTTTCGGGCAACCTCGAAGGCACGTAACGCAAGGTCGTACAGCTCCGCGCCCTTCGCGAGCGCTCCGTGCGACCGCGTGGCCGCAAGGACCTTGGCACTCACGACCAGCAGATTGCCCACCGCGTTGCGCACATACATGCTCCCATAGTTGGGAAAGCTTTTGAGCCACGGCGCGCGCACGGTCATGCCATCCCGCACGTCCTCGTCGCAGTACAGCACGTCGGCCGTTGGCTGCGCGCGTATCGCACACACAAACTGCCAGAGCGCGTCGGGCTCCAGCGTGCACCCCTCACGCAGAAACATCACGTAGTCACCCTGGTCGCCCAGCTCCCATCGTGCGTACGACTGCGCCTCGAGCGACGTCACAAGCGCGTCCGTCGCGTCTGGGACAACGACGCTCACGAGTGGGTCATCGTCACGAGAAGCGTCACGATGACGACCAAGCTCGGCATCCGTAGCTCTCCGCAGCGCAAACCACGCCGCATAGCCCGCATCTGCCTCGGCACCGGCAGCAAGACGCCGTCTGCCCTCAAGCATGCCCGCCGCTCGCGGCGCATTCATGCCCGCAAAGCAGCGATGGCCCGCAAGGGTCGCCATGACGTAGAACGAGCGCACCCCCTCTGGAAGCGCACACGAGAACGTCACGAGCCGTACGGGCAGCGGCCGATCCTTCGAGTTGGGAACGACTTGGTCTTCCATGACGATGGGCGTAGCGGGAATCCGCTGCGCAAGCCCATCGTAGACGGCAAGGGTCGGCTCACCCTCGGCAGAGCCGGTAGGAAACTCCGCGACGACGCGCCAGACGACCATGCCATCGTCAGATGGCCAGACATCATGCACCCAAGCCCTCGCCCGACCCGCATTCGGACGCTGCTCGGACCCCCTGAGCAGCGTCGCGACCTCGGGCCGCGCCACGCTCAGGAGCCGCGAGGAGACCTTCGAGCCCAGCGGGGGAAACGTCAGCTCGCGCATCGCCGATGCGCCTTCGAACAGCGTTATGACGCACGAACGCCCAAGCAGTGGGACGACCACGACCCACGCCGCGCGAGCGCGCGCATCTATGGTCGCCATCTCCCAAGGCGCCTCCACGGGCAGCAGGGCGCAAGGCACCGAAACGTCACCGACGCAAGCACGCACGTCGAGCTTCAACGCGCGCTCCACCGACCACAGCGCGACGTAGCCAAGACCCTCGCCCCGGCAGCGTCCGGCAACCTTGACGCGGCTGTCCCCAACCTTCTTCATGACGGCTCCCTCACTCGTAGCACCCGGCGCGCAGCGCCCCTAGTCAAGCACCCGAATCTCGGCAACGAAGAGCGTGCGATACGGCCCTGGCGTAAGATGGGGATTCCAGTACGGATCCCCCTCGCCCACGTACTTGGGCCAGCGCTGCATCATGATGCCGAGCGCATGGGCGGAGTTCGTCCGCTTGACGGGCGTTTCGTTCGCGCCGCGCGATATTGACTCGTAGTGATACAGCTCCACCTGCGGCTCGTACACCACGAGCTTGCCCCTACTGCGCAAACGCAGACAAAAGTCCGTGTCGTTGAAGTCGTTGGGCAGCCCCTCGTCAAGCCCACCCAGCTCGTCGAAGGTCGATCGCGCGACCATCAGACACGCGGCCGTCACCGCAGAGAGGTCCTGCGTGAGCTGCAGGGAATCGAAGTACGCATGCGAGTTGCGATCGAGCTTGCGCCCGATGTGGTCATAGATTCCCCGATGCACGAAGACGCCCGCATGCTGGATGAGCTCATCCGGGTAGATGAGCTTCACGCCCACGCACCCCACGTCCGCCCGCTGGCACTGACCGACCATGAGCTCGAGCCAGTCAGGCGTTATTATCGAAACATCATTGTTGAGCAACAGTATGTAGTCGCCGCACGACTGTGACACACCGTAGTTGACGCTCTTCGAGAAGTTGAACGTGCCGTCGGACTCATGCCGCACCACCTTGATGCGCTCGTCTGAGGCCAGCGAGTCGTAGTAGGCGAACGTCTCGTCCTCCGTGCTGTTGTTCTCGACGACGACGACCTCGTAGTTCTGGTACGTGCTCACCTCTCGGATGGAATCGAGGCAGCGACGCAGCACGGGCACCATGTCCTTGTTGGGAATGACGATGGAGACCAGGGGCTCGCCCACCACGTCGTAGCGCACGCGATAGGTGTTGGGCGTCTCTGGACGCGCCGTCACCTGAGCCGGTATGCCACAGCGATCGAGATGCGCCTGCACCGAGCGCACGCCCGAGGAGGTCGTGTATTCCTTCGCCTCTCCCCCACCAGCCGTCGACTGCTCGTGAATGCGCCAGTGATACAGCACGTTCCTCACGTGGTACACGTTGCGCGCCCGCTCTCCCGCAAAGAGGGATAGGTAGTGGTCGAGCGTCCCCTCGCACTGGCGGCAGTCCTCAGGTAGCTGCAATGCAATCGAACGGCGCACGGTGAGCATGTGGCACACACAGTTGGTGGAGCGCAACAGGTCAAGGTTCCAGTCGGGCTTCATGAACGGGTCCCGATAATGGCCGTTGCACAACTTGTCCTCGTCGCAATAGAGCAGGTCCGTCTGCGGGTGGCGTTCGATGCCCTCCATGTAGCGATACAAGAGGTCGGGCTCGATCACGTCGTCGTGGTCGAGGAACGAGACGAAGTCCCCGGTCGCCTCTGCAATGCCGCGCAGTGTGTTGCCCGTAATGCCTTCGTTGCGCTCGAGCGTGACCACACGCACGCGGGCATCCTGCTCGGCATAGGCAGCAATGGCCTGCGAGAGTTCGGCATCCTCCGGACTCGCGTTGAGCAGCAAAAGCTCGAATTTGCCGTACGTCTGGTTAAGCACGGAGCGCACCATCTGGTGAAGGAACTCGAGCGGCGTGCGATAGAGCGGCACGATAACAGAGAAGGTCACGTCCTGCTCGAAGGTGTGGCCGCGTTGCAGGTCGATGTTTCGCGAGGACGTGCGCAGGCGCTCGAAGAACCACCTCTCGTACTGGTCGTCCACGATCTCTTGCGAGTCGGCGCCGGCAGCGACGGTCATGTCGCGCCAACCCGCCTCGCATTCGCGCAGGAAGAAGTCCTCATAGACGACGAAGCCGTCCATGAGGTCGGTCTGCGGGCTGCGCGCCCACACGATGAGCCAGTCGGACTGCGCGCTCATGGGAATTCTCGCAGAGAAGCTGAGGCGCCGCTCGTAGATGCCCTCGCTGCATTGCAGCGTGTCGCCCATGTCCACCCAGTCGCCGAGCGTGACGTCCTGGCCCACCGCACCAAGGAAGCTCAGCTCCAGCGGTGCCTCCGCAACCGCTCGATCGCGCGTCTTGATCGAGACGACCCCGCGAAAGACGTCGCAGCCGCCCGTAGGGTTCCACACAAGCCCGGTGAAGTCCACGAACACCCCCTGCGGGCGCGTCCAGATGTCGCAGTTGCGAATCTTCTCTGTGACGGGATTGTGCAGGGCGGTATTTGCACGGGAATGCATCTTTGCGACGAAGGCGGCAACGGTCTTGGTGAACTCCTGCGACCCACCCTCGTCATCGTAGACGCGCACACTCACCAGCTGCGTCACCCGAACGACCGCCAACACAAGCACCCATCCCTCCAGGTCGGGCAGGCGCAGCACGTAGGCGGGAAGCGGCACCCCCTCCTTGGTGCGCGAACTCGCCTCGAGGCGTGCGCCCGGTGCGATGTCGGTGCTCGTCAAATGGATAAAAATCTTTCCGCGGCCACGCGTGGTCTCGCCAAAGCGCAGGTTCATGGTTGCTCCTCATCGTCGCTTGCAGCAATCCATTGTACGCAATGTCTCCTGCCGAGGTTGCCCGCGACGCAGGCAATGACTCCCATCGGTAGATTTTGACCTCGTCATGCAAAAGGCTGCGCGCTCGGCTATCCTGTATGCTGCTCGCCAAAGAGAAGGGATTGAGCTTGGAATCGTGGGAGCCATCCTATACCGTCGACTGGTCGAAGTGGGAGTCCGAGGGACACGTCGACCTCTACATGCACGTCGACGGTTGCGACGCCTCGGACTTTCGCTACGCATATTCGTGGCAGCTCGCCAACGGCTCGGGGTTCTGGGCTTCCGGCATCACCTACATGCCGATGTTTGGCTTCATCATCCCCTTCGAAGCGAACTTCATCGTGACCTGCACCTTCATTGACCCCGAGGGCACCATGAAGTCCCTGACCTGCAACCTTCCCGTAGGGAAGCGCGGCGAACAGCAGAGCCTCGCCAAGCGTGCCATCTCCCCCGACGCCGAGACGGCCATCACGGTGAAGGACGTCTCGATGGTCTTCAACATCGCCTCCGAGCAATATAACTCCCTCAAGGAGTACTTCATCGCGCTCAATCGCCACGAACTCAACTTCAAGGCGTTCCGCGCACTCGACCACGTCTCGTTCGAGGTCCATCGAGGCGAGGCGTTCGGACTCGTCGGCACCAACGGCTCGGGCAAGTCCACCATGCTCAAGATCATCGCGGGCGTCCTGCAGGCATCCGAGGGCACGTGCGAGGTCGTGGGAAGCATCGCGCCTCTCATCGAGCTCGGCGCGGGCTTCGACATGGAACTCACCGCGAAGGAGAACATCTACCTCAACGGATCGCTGCTTGGCTACCGCCGGGAGTTCATCGACGAGCGGTTTGACTCCATCGTGGAGTTCGCAGAACTCGGCGACTTCATGGACATGCCCCTCAAGAACTACTCGAGCGGCATGGTCGCCCGCATCGCCTTCGCCATCGCCACCGTCACCGAGCCCGACATCCTCATCGTGGACGAGACCCTCTCGGTCGGCGACTTCTTGTTCCAGCGCAAGTGCGAGGACCGCATACAGGAGCTCGTCTCGTCAGGCAAGGTAACGGTCCTGCTCGTGAGCCACAGCATCGACCTCGTGGAAAGCATCTGCGACCGTGTGTGCTGGATCGAAAAGGGCAAGATGCGCATGGTCGGCCCCACGCGCGAGGTGTGCAAGGCCTACCGCGAGCTGGGCATGTAAGCGATCATGAGGATACTGGCCGTCATACCCGCCTACAACGAGGAGGCGTGCATCGAGCAGACGGTGCGCTCGCTCGTCGAGACGTGCCCCGACATCGACTACCTCGTCGTGAATGACGGCTCCACCGATGCCACCGGGCGCATCTTGGACGAGCGGGGACTCGCCCATGTGGACCTGCCCATCAACACCGGGCTCGCCTCGGGCTTCCAGACGGGCATGAAGTACGCGCAACGCCACGGCTATGATGCCGCGGTACAGTTCGACGCTGATGGGCAGCACCTGCCCGAGTACATCCCCGCAATGGCGGACGCCCTCGTCGAGCAGGATGCCGACGTCGTCATCGCCTCACGGGTGCTCGCCGGCGAGCGCCTGGGAGGCGCGCGCGGCATCGGCTCGCGCCTCATCAGCACGCTCGTCCACCTCACCGGAGGCGTGCGCCTTACCGACCCCACCTCGGGCATGCGCATGTACAACGCACGAATGATTCGGCTCTTCGCGGAGGGCTACGACCTCACACCCGAGCCCGACACCATCGCCCTGGTCGCTCGCAAGGGAGGCGCGGTAGTGGAGATTCCCGCCCACATGCAGGAGCGTCAGGGTGGGCAGAGCTACCTCGACCTCTCGCACGTGGTCCGCTACATGGCCCGCACCTGCGCCTCCATCCTTCTCTTCCAGTGGTTCAGATAGGACATGCCATGTCGTTCTCGCTTCGCGTCCTCTGCATCGTCGGCGCCGCCGCCACGTTCCTCATCGTCACCAACAGCATCCGTCGCTCGCGCATGCGCATGGACGATGCCATCTTCTGGGTCGTCATGTGTCTAGGGCTTGTGATTGTCGCGATCTTTCCGGGCATCGCGACGACGCTCTCGCAGCTGTTGGGGTTCCAGGCGCCAAGCAACTTCGTGTTTCTCGCCGTCATAGCCATCCTGCTCATCAAGCTCTTCACGCTCTCTACGGAGGTCTCGGCACTGAAGAGCCGCGTCAACGAGCTCGCCCAGGAGGAGGCGCTCCGCTCGCCCACGGAGGCACCCCCAGACGCGGACTAGAGCTCGTTGCTGGCAGCGCTACGCGCGTACATGCGGTGCAGCGCCTTTGCGACAGGCGCGGGCCAGAACCGTCGGAACATCTCCAGGTCCTCGTCCGAGCGCACGTTGTTCTCGATGAGCGCCGTGGTGGCCGACCCTTCGTGAATGCGATGGTGCATGAGGACGCGCGGCACGTAGACGAAGTCGCCTTCCCGTCTGGTGAACCGCTCCCACGTGTCCCAGTCCAAGTTGCACTGCATCGCCGTTCGGAACGGCGGGGAGGGGCAGTTTTGGACGGCAAGCGTCACCGAGGGGCAGCAAATCGACGAGCCAAGGCTCAGCGCCATGCGACGCACTCGCTCGCTTGACGACCAGCGCCTCACGCGCAGGGGCAGCAGGAGCAGGCGCTTGATTCGCAACAGCTCATTCGAGTCGACAAAAGCGCCATTGCGAATCTCGCCATAGTCGCAAAAGAAGATGATCGGCTTGCGCGCCGTAGACATCGCCTCCACGACCTCGCGCGCATACGACTGCCCATAGACGTCATCCTGGTGCGCGATGGTCACGTAGCGGCCCGTCGCGCACGAATAGGCAAAGTTCCAATCTTGGCCGATGCCATGCTCGCCCTCGTTCACCCACACGGGAAGGTCGTACGCGCGCGCAAGCCCACTGAGCCAGTCGCTCGGCGTGGACGTAGCTATAAATACCTCGCTGTCGCCGAAGCTCTGCGCAAGGACGGACTCGATGCACTCGCGCAGGTAGGGGCTCTGCCCGTACGCACAGATCGCAAAGGAATGGTCAGGCGCGCTACGCAACGCATCATCCAAGGCAAGGCCTCCCCCGATTCCGCGCGGCGTGGCCACGCGACGCCGCATATTGTGTGGCCCACCGATTCACACGGGCCGCCCCTCGATTATCTGCGATAATACCGGGGTTGATTCAAGGAGACACATGACACACAACAACGACGCAACAGCAATCCGCGGCTGCTACCTCCACTACCGTGACGTGACGGAACGCAATCCCCGTCCCACCGGCATCGACAAGAAGGTGGCCGGTCACATTGCGGCATTCAATCACGCCGGGCTGAACTGCGAGTTCATCCAGTGCGCACAGCCCGAGACCCTGATTCCCACCGTAGTCTCGTGCCTTCCGTTCGCAAACGACGGCGTCAACTGGCCCAGCGCATCGCGCATCGAAGGACTCGACTTCATGTACATCAGACGTCCTCGCTTCGCAAGTCGGGAGCTCGTGGCGTTCCTGCGGAAGGTCAAGCAGCTCAACCCCTCCATTCGCATCCTGTATGAGGTTCCCACGTATCCCTACGACGGCGAGATGGAGTCCCTGCACATGCGGCCAGCCGGGCGCAAGGACCGCATGTGGCGTACCCACCTGCACAAGTACGTGAGTCGTATCCCCTACCTTGCCTCCGAGGAGCACGACACCATCTTTGGCTGTCGCGGCATCCGCATCAGCAACGGCATCGACCTGAGCAACCTCCAGACGAGGCGCGCCCATGCGTATGGCCACGATTCGCTGAGCATCATATCGGTGGCCATGTTCATGCCGTGGCACGGCATCGACCGGCTCATCTCCGGCCTGGCCGCATACCGACGAGCGGGCGGCACGAGGAACATCACCGTGCACCTCGTGGGAGAGGGCGAGGCGCAGCCGCAGCTCACGCGACAGGCCAAGCGTGCCGGCGTCGACGACATGATCGTCTTCCACGGGCGCATGTCCATCGACGAGTTTGACCATCTCTACGACGAGAGCGACGTCGCCATCGAGTGCCTCGCGAACTATCGCAAGGGCATCCACCAGTCCTCCTCCCTCAAGAGCCGCGAGTACCTGGCCAAGGGCATCCCCTTCGTCTACGCTGGGGTGATCGACACGTTTGTCAACGACCCCGTGGACTTTTGCCTGCAGGTGCCGGAGCGCGACGAGCCTCTCGACATGGAGAAGCTCATCGAATTCTGCGACGCCCTCTATGACCACGAATCGCCCCAAGCACTTGCCGGGCGCATGCGGGCATACGCCCAGGAGCACGTCAGCATGGACGCGACGATGCGTCCCGTCATCGATTATCTATTGGAAACCTGTAACCACGACCAGTGAGGCGAGGTGGTACTGATGAGGTACGCGCTCATCGGCTGCGGCCGAATCTCCCCCAACCATATTGCGGCGGCGCGAAACAACGGCCTGGAGCTCGTCGGCATCTGTGACGTCGACGAGCTCGCCATGATGGACAAGGTCCGCAAGTTCGACCTGTGGGACGTTGCGCGCTATGCCGACTACCACGACCTGCTGGAACACGAGAGACCCGAACTGGTGGCCGTATGCACCGAGTCGGGCCGGCACGCTGCCATAGCGCTCGACTGCATCGACGCAGGTTGCAACCTCATCGTCGAGAAGCCCATCGCGCTCTCGCTCGCCGACGCCGACGAGATTATCCGCCGCGCGGAGGAGCGCGGCGTCAAGGTGTGCGCGAACCACCAGAACCGCTTCAACAAGTCCGTGCAGAAGATCCGCGAGGCCGTGGACCGCGGCCGCTTCGGGCGCATGTTCTACGGCACGGCCCACATCCGCTGGTGCCGCGACTGGGAGTACTATCACCGCGCGCCTTGGCGCGGCACCTGGGAGCAGGACGGCGGCGCCCTCATGAACCAGTGCATCCACAACATCGACCTGCTGAGGTGGATGATGGGCGGCGAGGTAGAGACGGTCATGGGCATGACCGACCGCCTCGACCACGACTACATCGAGGCCGAGGACCTCGGCATCGCCATCGTGCGCTTCCGCAATGGGTCATACGGCATCATCGAGGGCACGACCGACGTCTATCCGCGCAACCTGGAGGAGACGCTCTACCTCTTCGGCGACAAGGGCACCGTGAAGGCGGGCGGCACCTCCGTCAACGTAATCGAGGAGTGGCGCTTCTCTGATCAGCTCGATGACCCCACACAGGTCGTCCGTGAGTTCGGCGAGAACCCGCCCAACGTCTACGGCTTCGGGCACACTCCCCTCTACGCCGACGTCATCGACGCCATCCGCACCGACCGCGACCCCTACGTGGACGCGCGAGCTGGGCGTGACGCGCTCGAGCTCGTGCTCGCAATCTACAAGTCGCAGAAGACGGGACTGCCGGTGCACCTCCCCATGGAGGACTTCTCGACCCTCGATATGGCAGGCGAGTTCGCGTGAGTGGCTACTGGGCACACGAGAGCTCCTACGTCGACGAGGGCGCTGAGGTCGGCGAGGGAACCAAGGTCTGGCACTTCTGCCACGTGCAGTCCGGCGCCCGCGTGGGGCGCAACTGTTCGCTCGGCCAGAACGTGAACGTCGCGGGCGGCGCCGTGGTGGGCGACGGCTGCAGAATCCAGAACAACGTCTCCATCTACCGGGGAGTCGAGCTCGCGGACCACGTGTTCTGCGGTCCTTCGTGCGTCTTCACCAACGACCTCACGCCCCGGGCGGCCCACCCCAAAGGTCCGACCGGCTGGCTGCGCACGCAGGTTGGCGAGGGTGCCAGCATCGGCGCGAACGCCACGGTGGTGTGCGGCCACAACGTGGGTGCGTGGGCGATGGTTGGCGCGGGTGCCGTCGTCGCCTCCGACGTCCCCGCCCATGCCCTCGTGGTGGGCGTGCCGGCACGTCAGGTCGGCTGGGCGTGCGAGTGCGGAGCGCCCTTGCCAAAGACGCTCTCTTGTCCCGAATGCGGAAGGACGTACGAGGAGGTCGCAGGCGGCCTTGTGGAGGTGGTCTAGCATGGAGTTCCGCGATTTGGGTGCGCAATATGCATCGATGAAGACCGAGATGGATGAGGCGATCCTCGCTACGGTCGCCGCAGGGCGCTACATCGGCGGCTCGCCCGTCACCGAGCTGGAACGTCGGCTCGCGGACTACGTCGGCGTGCGTCACTGCGTCACGTGCGCCAACGGCACCGACGCGCTGCAGCTCGCGCTGATGGCGTGGGGTGTCGGTCCCGGCGATGCCGTCTTCGTGCCCGACTTCACCTTCTTCTCCACCGGCGAGGTGGTGGCTGCCGTCGGCGCCACCCCCGTCTTCGTAGACGTGGACGAGCGCACCTTCAACATGGACCCAGCATCGCTGCACGGCGCCTACGACCATGTGGTCGCTCACACAGACCTCAGGCCCCGCGCCGCCGCCCCGGTCGACCTCTTCGGTCTGCCGGCGGACTTCGACCAGCTTTTGCCTCTATGCCGCGAGCTCGGTCTGCTCGTGCTCGAGGACGGTGCGCAAGGCTTCGGGGGCTCTCTCGACGGGGTGCGCGCCTGTTCGTTCGGCGACGTCGCCACCACGAGCTTCTTCCCCGCCAAGCCGCTGGGATGCTACGGGGATGGGGGGGCCGTCTTTACCGACGACGACGGTTGGGCCGCCCGAATCCGCAGCCTCGCCGTACACGGCAAGGGTGACGGCAAGTACGACAACGTGCGCGTCGGCATGAACAGCCGCCTCGACACCCTCCAGGCCGCCATCCTCGGCGTGAAGCTCTCCGCCTTCGAGGCGCACGAGGTCGCCGACGTGAACGAGCGTGCGACGTGGTACGGCACGCTCCTCACCGAAGCAGCCCTCGCATTGCCCGAGGTGCCCGCGAACTCGCGTTCCTCTTGGGCGCAGTACACCGTGCGCCTGCCGGAAGGCTGCGACCGCGACGCGCTCCAAGACGCCCTGCGTGCCGAGGGAATACCTACGATGGTCTACTACCCACGCCCTATGCACGAGCAGCCGGCCTTCGCGGGCGCGTGCCTATGCCCGGACGGCTGCCCCACGACGGTGCGCCTCTGCGCAACGGTGCTGAGCCTGCCCATGGGACCCTACCTCACGCGCGAGGACGCGGAGCAGGTAGCTACGAGCCTGATGCGCCTGCTCGAGTTCACCTCATAACGGCAGGGATGCGTCCGTGGACAAACGAGCGCTTATCAGCAACGCCGTGACCGCCTTCGCGGCGCAGGGCATCGGTCTGCTCGTCGCCGCGATTCAGTCGGTACTCGTACCCAAGGTCCTGGGCGTCGAGGCATACGGATACTGGCAGCTCTTCGTGTTCTACATCTCGTATGTCGGGTTCTTCCACTTGGGGCTCAACGACGGCGTCTATCTCATCAAGGGCGGCGAGTCACGCGAGGAAATCTCGAAGCCCTCCGTCAACTCCCAATTCCTCTTCTCGGTGGGCTACCAGCTCGTCTTTGCCGCCGTCATCGTATGTCTCGCGCTGGCAGGCCTCCTCGGACCCGACCGCTCCTTCATCATCGCGTGCACAGGCGGCTACCTCGTCTTGCACAACGCGGCCGCATACCTCATGTTCGTGCTGCAGGCCATGAACGAGACGAAGAAGTCCTCGTACGCGACGGTGGTCGAGCGCCTTGCATACTGCCTGCCGCTCTTTGCCCTGCTTGGCACGGGCGTTCTGGACTTCAGGCCTTACGTGGCCGCGCAGCTGGCCGCCGCCGCGATCCAGCTGCTCTACTGCCTGTACCAGATGCGCGACTTCCCGCACGCGGGCCTACTCACCACGAGCGAGACGCTCGCGGAGGCCGCAGAATCCATCCGGGTGGGACTGCAACTCATGCTCGCCGGCATCGCGAGCCAGCTCATCCTCGGCATCGCTCGTTTTGCCATCGACTGGGGCTGGGGCGTCGAGGTGTTCGGCAAGCTCTCGCTCTCCATCACCCTTGCAAACTTCTTCATGGTGTTCGTGAGCCAGGCAAGCATGGTGCTCTTCCCCGCCATGAGGCAGAGCGAGGCCGGCACGATGCGCCGCTTCGTCGAGACGGCCGAGGCGCTCACGAGCCTTGCGTTCCCCATCCTGTATGTGAGCTACTTTCCCCTCGTGCTCATCCTCGGCACGTGGCTGCCCGCCTACGCAGAGAGTCTCACCTTCCTGGCCGCGCTCCTGCCCGTCTGCCTCTTTGACTGCAAGACCAACCTCATCTACTACACCTTCTATAAGGTGGAGCGGCGCGAGCGGACCATGCTTCTCGTCAACCTCGTCGTTGCGGGCTCTGCTGCGCTGGCCACATGGGGCGCTACCGTTCTTGCTCACTCCTACAACATCGTCATACTGATCGCAGCCATCGCCATCGTGAGCCGCAGCCGATACTGCTCACAAACCATCGCGCGGGAACTAGACATCACACTCGGGACGCTCCCCTATGCCGAGATTGTGGTCGCCGTGGCCTTCACGGCATGCTGCTCTGCGCTGCCGCTTCTGCCCGCGTTCGGACTCTACCTCCTGGTGCTTGGCACGTATTTGGTCGCCTACCGCAAGAAGGCCCGTCTCGCATTCCGCGCAATCGGACGATCGTAGATCGTGAGGTACCGTCGTGATTAGACTCAGCATCTGCTTTGCCGTGTACAACCAGTCGGAGATGCTCGCCGCCAACCTGCGCGAGCTCGTCACGTGCACGCGCGACGACGTTGAGTTTGTGGTGTGCGATGACTGTTCGACGGAGGACATCGCAGGACTCGTCTCGGCCTTTGACGATCCCCGCATCCGCTACGTGCGCAACGAGCACAACCTCGGTCACGACCTCAACATCTTGCATGCGCTCGACGAGTGCCGAGGCACCCACATCCTCCTGCTCCGCACGCGCGACATGGCGTGCGTCAACGCCCTCGATGACGTCATGAACGTCCTGGACGAGAACCCCAACGCCGGCTACTTCCTGTTCTCCGCCGAAGATGAGCGGGGCAACCTACGAATGAACCTTCCCGACAGAACCTATGCCGCAGGCCTTGATGCGGCCAAGGCCAACGGCACCCTGCTCATACATCCCAGCGGCAGCATCTACGCACGACGGTTCTTCCGCACGGAACTCTATCGCACGTACATCCGGGCATACTTCGACACGCATTACGGATTCGTCGCCCATCAGCTCATACGCGATGACCTCGTACAGAACGCCGACTTCGTGACCTCGCACGTCAGGGGATGGAAATACGCGAACACGCTCAGCGCCGAGGACGTCGCGGTCAACAGCACGAGGACCGGAACCAACGTCTACGCTCCCGAGTACTCCTATCCGCGCTATGCCTGCGAGTTCGACTTCGTGCGCAACGAGCTTGAGGGAGAGGTGCGAACCAGCGTACTCTGCTCGGTCGTGCGCAGGTACTATGAGCAGTTCCTGCTGCACCTGCCCTCGATCCTCAGGGATGAGCGCTATGCCACGCACTACAACAGCCGAACGCAGTCGATTGACACCCACGTTGAGGCGCTGAAGCTCGACGCACTTACCCGCCACCTCATGGAGGGGCTTCCCGAGCAGGATTGCGCGAGCATACGTGCGGTCGCAAGTGCCCAGACCCTGCGCTCGCACACCATCTACCCCGTCATGCGCGCGATGAGGGACGCCATCGTGGCATGCCGGCCAGCCTACGGCCTTGCTCGCAAGGCGCTTGCCCTCGTCGGCAGGAGCTAGCGGGCCACATCAAGTCATCCTCGCTGACCGCCTACGTGCTATCCTTGAGCGGCATGCAACACCGATTGAAGCGAGGCGTCCATGGCGTCAGAACCGCAGCACCTCAAGCAGGGAGAATCACTCGGGGCGCAACCGATGTCACTCTTTGCGCGACTCATATCGCTGGCGCTCCTTGCGGCCGCCTCATGCCTCGTGGCAATGGCACTCTGCTTCGTCGTCGCGCAGGTACGCGGGTCCTTCAGCTCGGGAGGCTGGTTCAACCGCTTTTGGTTCGTCTTCTTTGCAATCACCTGCTTCGCGGGCGGGACGTTCGTCGTCTGCCGCGACTGGTTGGCCACCAAGCCGGAGCGCCTCTACCTCGTTGTTGTGCTCTGCATGACCACGCTCTTCTCTTGGTCCTTCTCGGTACGTGAGCTTGGATGGGACGTTGGAACCCACTACCGCAACATCCTGCGCCTGGCCGACTGGGAGGGAGACGTCGAGGCAACCACCTCCGACCTCTCAATCATCCAGACGAACCCGCCCGATGTGGGCGACGGAGGCGAGCTTAGGACCATCGACGCCCAAGAAGAGGTACTTGACGAACAAGATGCCCAGTTCGCCACCACCCTCGATCGCCCGACGGGTCTGCTCGCCTACGCGACGAGTGTCGAGTACCTTCCCTATGCGCTCACGATGTCGGTCTGTGGCCTGTGCGGACTCTCCTTCTCGCGTACGCTGCTCCTCGTCCGGTTGACGGGTGGCATCGTCTACTCCATCGTGACGTTCCTTGGCATGCGCAAGCTCCGATGGGGCAAGATGCTCTATGCGGCCATCGCCCTGCTTCCGACAGCCGTGTTCCTCGCGGCCGAGCTCGGGTACTCATATTGGTTGCTCTCGCTCTGCCTGTACGGCTTCGCCACGCTCATGGGCATGATGCAGGACAACGTGAGGGTAAGGATTCCCTCGCTTCTGGGCATGCTCGCGGCGCTCTTTGTGGGCATGCTGCCGCGCGTCGTGTACTTCCCGCTCATCTTCCTCTGCCTGCTCGTGCCCACGGAACGGTTCTCGAGCAAGCGGCTTGCCTGGGCATACCGGACCCTCATCATCGGATCGGCCTTCGCGGCACTTGGCGTGTGGTTGGTGCCCCGACTCATGGCGGGCCTGGGATCAGGTGACTCACGCGGTGGCGGCACCGTTGACCCCACGGCGCAGGTCGCCTACATACTATCGCATCCACTCGAGTACGCTCAGACGCTGCTACGCTTCGTGATGCCACCGCTTTCGATGGAAGGCGGGGTACCCGACACCGAAGGTCACAACCTCATTGGCGGATTCCTCTCTGTGGAGGCATCGCCAGGCCTGCTCGCGAACTACGGCTACCTCCCACGCACGCAGTGGCCGTTCACGGCCGTGCTCTGGGTAGTCCTTCTGTGGACGACGCTCACCGACAAGGACCACACGCATCGGCTCGGCATCCTACCCGGCATCGTGAGCCTTGTGCTGTGCCTTGGTGTCTTCCTCATGATAGTGACGGCGCTGTACTTTGACTTTACCCCCGTAGGTCTGGACGAAATCCACGGCGTCCAGAGGCGCTACCTGCTACCGATGATATTCCCGCTCCTCATGTTCGTGGGACCCACATTCCTCGGGCTGACCGGAGAGAGCCGTCGCACCAACGCAACGTGGTACAACGGCTCGGTCCTCGGGTGCATGACGGCAATCCTGCTTGGCAGCTTTTGGTGCTCGTGCATCTCGCTCATCGTATAGCGACCACCGGGAAATCCCGACGGTCGATCGTCGCTATCGGTCGGCGTACATACGCTCGTAGTAGTCCTGATACGCACCGCTCGTGACGTGCTCTACCCACTCGGGGTTGTCGAGGTACCAACGGATGGTTTTGACGATGCCCTCCTCGTAGGGAGTCTCGGGATACCAGCCCAGTTCGGCACGAATCTTGTCTGGAGCCATCCCATAGCGACGGTCGTGCCCCGCACGGTCGGTGACATAGGTGATGAGGCCCTCGTTGACGTTCTCGTCCCCCGTCACCTCGCGCACCTGGGCGATGATGGTCTTGACGATGTAGATGTTCGCGCGCTCGTTGTGACCACCCACGTTGTACACCTCGCCGATGCGTCCCTCGCGCACCACCATGTCAATGGCCTTGCAGTGGTCGTCCACGTAAAGCCAGTCGCGCACGTTGAGGCCGTCCCCGTAGACGGGCAGCGCCTTGTGGTGCAGGGCGTTGTTGATCATCAGCGGGATGAGCTTCTCGGGGAACTGGTAGGGACCGTAATTGTTCGAGCAGCGCGTGATAAGCGCGGGGAAGCCATACGTGTCGTGATACGCCTTGACGAAGAGGTCGGCCGAGGTCTTCGACGCACTGTAGGGGCTGTGCGGGTTGAGCGGCGTATCCTCACGAAAGTAGTCCGTATGTGCGGGATCGGCGGGGCTGCCGTTGGCATTGAGCGCCTCGGGGATGGACAGCGAGCCGTACACCTCATCTGTGCCCACCTGCAGATAGCGATGCGCACCGAAGCCTCCCTCGCCGTCGTTCCACGCGGCACGACAGCAGTTGAGGAGGTTCACGGTACCCATCACGTTCGTATCGGCAAAGATGCCTGGGTTCTCGATCGAGCGGTCCACGTGGCTTTCGGCCGCAAAGTTGATCACGTAGTCGGGATCGTACTCAGCAAGGACCTTGGCCATCGCCTCGGCGTCACGGATGTCGGCATGCACGAAGGTGTAGCGCGAATCACCCTCCACGTCGCGTAGGTTCTCGAGGTTGCCCGCATAGGTCAATGCATCCAGATTGATGACCCGGGCATTCGCATGCTTGCGGAGCACATAGAGAACGAAGTTCGAGCCAATGAACCCGGCACCACCGGTCACGAGATAGGTTGCCATACAGACTCCTCGCATGGTCAGAGAAACAAGTCCCTGCTAGTTTACGCGTCGAGCCGCAAGGCTGGTTGAATCCATGGAACAAACAGCACGAATCAATCGGACACGTTACGACGCTCGGCGCACCCGATCCTCCGCAAAGGCCTTCGCGCACTCCAGCTCCCAGGCACGTCGGCTCGCCTTGACCTCAGTGTCGAGGATGATGCCCACGGCAACGAAGAGCGCCGCCAGGATCCCAAAGCCCATGGCGAGAAACGCCGTGGGGAAGCGGGCGACGAGTCCCGTGTGCCGGTACTCATATACCACCGGCAGGCCAAGCGCAAGACAGATGACGAGAAAGACCGTCGCCAGCAGCATGAAGAACGGAAGCGGGCGATAGTCCTTGAAGAGCGAGGCGATCATGCGCAGCACCTTGAGTCCGTCCGAGAAGGTGTTGAGCTTCGAGACGCTTCCCTCCGGACGGTCCCGATAGGCAATGGGCACCTGTTCGATGCGCCAGCGCTTGTCCACCGCATGGATGGAGAGCTCGGTCTCGAGCTCGAATCCCGGGGAGAGGACCGGATACGTACGCACGAAGGGACGACTCATAGCCCGATAGCCCGTCATTACGTCGGTATACTCGAAGCCGTAGAGCACCTTGATGAGCCACCGCACCAACCCGTTGCCAAAGCCATGAAACTGCCGCTTGTTCTCGGCGCCATACGTACCATTGGAGAGCCGGTCCCCCACCACGTGGTCCGCCCTGCCCTCAAGCACCGGGCGGACGAGGTCGGGTGCCGCCTCTGCCGGGTAGGTATCGTCGCCGTCCACCATGAGGTAGCAGTCCGCGTCAATGTCGCGCAGCATCTGCCGCACCGCGTTGCCCTTGCCCTGGCGAGGCTCAAAGCGCACGTGCGCACCGTGCGAACGCGCCACCTCCGCCGTGCGGTCGGAGCTGTTGTTGTCGTACACCCACACCTCCGCCGTGGGCAGCACCCGACGAAAGTCGTCCACCACCTTGCCGACGGTCAGTTCCTCGTTGTAGCAAGGTATGAGCACGGCGATGGCACCTTCGAGCGAAGAATCGCCACCGCACTCGGCACGCACACTTGCCCCTTCAGCACCCCGCATGCTAATAGCCACCCAAGTATTTCGCAAGCGCCTCGCGCCACGGACGCATGTCGTTGCCGATGGTCGCTTCCAGCCGTGCGTTGCGCAGCGACGAGAACGCCGGGCGATCCGCCGACTCAGGATGCATGCGCTTCCACTCGGCCGAGGTACAGCGCTTCACCGTACACGAGACACCGGTGAGCTCGAATGCCGCCTGGGCCAAGTCCGCCCACGAGCAGGTCCCCTCATTGGTGCAGTGCCATATCCCGTACTCCTCGCTCTTGCCAATCCGTAGCAGTTGACACGCAAGGTCGGTTGCAGAGGTGGGATTGCCCAGCTGGTCGTCCACCACCGTCACCTCGTCGAAGCGGTCGGCGAGCGAGAGCATCGTGCGCACGAAGTTCTTGCCCTCACCATAGAGCCATGCCGTCCTAACCACGTGCGTGCGCGGGTTCGCCGCAAGTGCCAGTCCCTCCCCGGCAAGCTTCGAACGACCATAGGCAGATATGGGCGCGGGCACATCCGTCTCCACGCGCTCACCCGACTCGTTGCCAGGAAACACATAGTCCGTCGATACGTGCACCAACGTCGCGCCACAGGCGGCGCAGGCGCGCGCGAGGTTCATGGGACCGAGCGCATTAGCGGCAAAGGCAGCGGGGAAGTCCGCCTCACAGCCGTCCACATTGGTAAAGGCCGCGCAGTTGTAGACGACCTCATAGGGACCATGTGCCACAAACCAGGCATCGACCGACGCCGCGTCGCTGATGTCGAGTTCGGGCAGATCGACCCAGTCGGCCCCATCCGGTCCGAGCTCTGCTCTGATCGCTCGTCCAAGCTGTCCGTTGCATCCCGTTACCAAAACACGCATGCTCGCAGTCCTTTACACCTCGAAGCTCTTCTCTGGTACGAACCGCCCTTCGGCGACCTTGCGCAGGTGCGCGCCGTAATCGCTCTTGCCGTAACGTTCCGCGCACTCCAAAAGCCTCTCGCGCGAGACCCAGCCATTGCCGAACGCAATCTCCTCGGGTACCGAGACGGGCAAGTCCTGTGCCCGCTCAACCGTGCGCACGAACTGCGACGCCTCGAAGAGGCTCTCCATCGTGCCGGTGTCGAGCCACGCAAAGCCACGGCCCAGCGTGATGACGTCAAGCTCTCCGCGACCGAGGTAGCGTGCGTTGAGGTCGGTAATCTCGTATTCTCCCCGTGCGGACGGCTTCACCGCCTTTGCCTCCGAGACGACGCCTGCAGGGTAGAAATACAGGCCGGTAACGGCGTAGTTGCTCTTTGGGTGGACAGGCTTCTCCTCAATGGAAATCGCGTTGAAGTCCTCGTCGAACTCCACCACGCCAAAGCGCTCGGGATCGTCCACGTGATATCCAAAGACCGTCGCACGACCCTCGTCGGCCGCTCTTGCCGCAGCTCTCAGGCGCTTGCTGAGGCCGTTGCCATAGAAGATGTTGTCACCGAGGACCATGGCACAGGGGCCATCGCCCACGAAGTCTTCTCCGATGACAAACGCCTGCGCAAGGCCGTCCGGCGATGGCTGCACCGCATACGAGATGTGCACCCCGAAGTCCGTGCCGTCACCGAGGAGGCGTTCGAAGTTGGGCAGGTCCTGTGGAGTGGAGATGAGCAGGATGTCGCGAATGCCCGCGAGCATGAGCGTAGCGAGCGGATAGTAGACCATGGGCTTGTCATATACGGGAAGCAGCTGCTTGCTGGTGACGGTAGTGAGCGGATAAAGCCTGGTACCGGAACCGCCGGCAAGAATGATGCCCTTCATGAACGACCACCTCTGGAAGCTTGATGTCTGCGTGAGTACCATTATGACACGTTGGGGCGCTATTTGCGCGTTCTGGTATGCTCAGAATGTTTGTTTGAAGATTCGAGTGACAGGAATGCCGCACCCGCCGTGCGCGAAGCCCGCCATTCATCCCGGCCGTCTGGAGGAAGCCACGTGAGAAGGGCAAAACAAGTGGCTACGCCGGCATTCTGTGCACTCGCCTCGCTGCTCGCCTGTTTGTATGCGGAATGCGCCTACGAGGCGTCGATGGCCGAACGAACGGGCATTGCCGCAGGCATGTTCTATGGACAGGTCACGTGGGGTTCGGCCGCACGTCTTGTCATCAGCTCTGCGTCACTTGCCTGTGCGCTCATACTGATGGCGCGAAGCCGACGTCTCCTTCCCTGGGCCTATCGACACCGCTGGCACCTTGCGCTTGGCCTCATCGTCCTGCTCGTCCTTGGAGAGATGAGCGGGTCTTCGGTCGCGCTGTGGGGAGCCATACTCGGCGAGACCCCCTACCAAGGCACGCTCCTTGGCGTTCCCCGGGGCATCCGCAGCGACGAGTGGCTTCTGCTCACCCCGTTCTCGTTCTCGCAAGTGGCGACGGGAGCGCATGCCGTCTCGGACGTCATACGCGGAACCGCCACCGACGTCACCATGGTGCATGCCCAGCCCGCATGGAGCATCGCAACCGCGTTTCGCCCCTTCCTGTGGGGATACCTGCTCCTGGGAGCCTCGCACGGCCTCTCGCTCTTTTGGTGCGCGCGCGCCGTACTGCTCGTCATGGTGAGCTTCGAGTGCCTGACGCTCGTCGCCGGCGGCCGACGTAGGCTCGCTGCCTACGGGGCAGTCCTGGTGGGATTCTCGCCCATAGTGGAGTGGTGGTTTGCGGTGAACGGCACGGCCGAGCTCTTCATCTTTGGACAGGGGCTGGTATTGGCGTTGCACCACCTCCTGCGTAGCGACTCGCCACGAGGGCGCTGGGGTCTTTCGGTCCTGCTCGCCTGGCTGCTCGGCTGCTACGCGCTCATCGTCTATCCCGCGTGGCAGGTACCCCTCGCCTACGTGTTCGGAGCGCTAGGGGTATGGGACACGGCGAGCTGGGTGCATGAGCATCGAGATGCTGCGGGCGCACGGCTACGTAGGCTCCTGCCACCCATCTGCACCTCCCTCGTTCTGGTTGGTGTGGGCGTTGCCGCCTCGGTCGCAAGCGCATGGGGCGCCCTGCAGGCAGTGGCACAGACGGTGTATCCCGGCAACTTCATTCAGGCGGGAGGGGGACTGCTGCAGTGGCACGCAAACACCAGCACCGCCTTGCTCTGCGCCCTGCTACCCGACCAGTTTGCCCCCAACGCGAGCGAGGCCTCGGCGTTCTTCTCTCTGTTTCCCCTAGGCATCCTCGGCGCGCTTGCGTTGCTCGTCCGTCAGGCACACGCGCGGCACATCGACGGATGCCTCCTCGCGCTCACCTGCGCGTACGGCATCCTCATCTGGCATGGCGTATGGGGGCTTCCATCCCTGCTGGGCAAGCTCACGCTGCTCAACCGCGTGCAGACGGGCAGGTTGCCCATGGCGCTCGGCTACCTTGACGTCGCACTCCTCGTTCGTGTGGTCTGCCTCATCGGACATCCCAAGCAGCATGCCGTCAAGACGAGCGCCCGACACCTCGACGCTCCGCGACGTCCATGCCGCTGGAACGCGTTGGTCGCCATCGCCACGTCGTGCCTACTTGCCGGGATGCTCGCGTTTGCAGCCCGGCAGAGCAGGCCTGACCTCATGGGAGCTCGCGAGTGCGTCTACCTCTGGCTCGCCCTCATCGCGTGCATCGTTCCCCTCATGCTCCCCTGCGAGTTCTTCGAGCACGATTGCGAAGGACAGCCCGTTACATCGAGCAGCTCCGCACGCATGCGGGACACATGGCTCCTGGCAAGCGCGACCATCGTGCTCGTCGCTGGTCTGTGCGTCAACCCATGGCAACGCGGTGCCGACGCCCTGCTCCAAAGCTCGATGCTCCGCGAGGTTGGCCGCATCGCGCAAGAGAATCCCGGCGCCCGGTGGATCGCCGACAACGCAACGCTCGGCCAGGCATGCGTCAGCGTGGGGGCACCCACCATCAACAGCGTCAACGTGTACCCCGACCTCGAGCGCTGGCATGCGCTCGACCCGAGCGGCACCTACGAGGAAAACTACAACCGCTTTGCTCACATCTCCTTCACGCCCGGAGACGTCACCAGCTTCCAGAATCCGACGCGCGACACGTTGGCCGTCACCATCACTCCCGAAGACGCGCTCAAGCTCGGGGCAACCTACTGGCTCTCGTCAAGCGACCTCGAGGCGTGGAGCACCCAACAGGTGCGCTTCGAGCTGGTCGAGCCTATCGGCGGGTTCAAGCTCTACAGAATTGGGGCCGCAACGGAATAGACTCCGTCACGGCCCCAACGACTGGGCGTAACCGTACCGTGTGTCGATTGGGACACCAGTCAGAACACGGCGGGCATCACGCGCTTGACGCCCGGAACATGGTCGCGCAAGATGCGCTCGATACCCTCGCTCATGTCGAACGACGAGAGTGGGCAACCCGCACAGGCGCCTTGCATCTCGAGCGTGACGGTACCGGTCTTGTCATCCACGTCGATAAGGGCTATGTCGCCACCATCTGCCTGCAAGCTCTGACGAATGACTCCCAGCGTCGCCTCAAGCAGTTCGCGGTTGATGGTCTCGTTCTTCTCTTCCTCGGCCATGGGCACTCCCCTCCTAATTCCTAGTGACCTATGGGATTATAACGAAGCGTGCACACGACGGCGCCGGTTCACGCGTTCTTCAAAGGACCATCCCATGCGAGAGCAGACTGCCTTCCCTCGGCGAAATCACGGCCAGACCAATTTACCCGATGGGTTGGAGCAGATGGCCGGAGGTTGCGCCGGCAAGTCGCGGCTCAGGACGTCGGCCTTCTCGCGCGGCCCTGACGGCACATACCACACGTTCGACCGCCCGCGCGACCTCGTCCGGCGCAAGAAGCGTGCCGTCCACACCCAACCGCACGATTCCGGCACCCAGAAGCTCAGGAATCTGTGGGGTTGCGTCAAGTACGCGGGACGCATAGATGCGCGAACGGCCCTGCAAGTCAGTGCGCACGGCAAACTGCTCCCCAGCACCGTTGCGCAGGCGAAGGTCTCTGTGACGCAGCGCACAGCGCGCGCAGTCATGGATGCAGCGATCGGCGACCTGCAGCACGCAGTGCTCGCTGGTCATCGCGCGAACGCGACCGAACACCATGACTCCGAGCGGCAACGTCGCAGCTCGCGCCAAAGCCACGACCTCACCGAGCGATAGCTCCGGAGAAAGCCATGCCGCACGGGCTCCCGCCTCCTTCAGCATCGCCAGGCATGAGGAGTTGTGCACGGGAATGCAGCCACGCACCTCGGCACGGGCACCTCGCACACGCGCCAAGGCAAGCTCCGAGACGTTGCCCACGGCAACGGGTGCCCCCTCCTTCACCCAGCAGTCGAGCCGGTCGTGGTCCACCTCGCGGCACACCTCATCGAGCAGGGGAATGACGCCTGCGGGCCAGCTGCCCTGTGCCAGCGCTTCGGGCGTCGCATACAACCGCGTGGCCCCGGCCTCGAGCACGGCCCGCGCACTCAAGGAGTCTGCCACCAACGCGCACACCTCGACAGGCGACACAGCGGAGACTGCCCCGCACGCGCCATCCCGGCACAACGGAGACTGCTTTCTTTGCGACGCCTCAGGAAGCGAGCGAGAGGCATACGGAGCAAGAATCGCGCTCTCTAACGCCGCGCACGCCTCGGCCCGCACCTTGTGCACGGCAGAGAAGGCCATGCCGCACTCATCGTCAAGCTCCACGTCGTACGAGACCGCCTCGAAGGGCGATCCGCCCATGCGACCCACGTGGGCTACGAGATCCTCGCGCGTCACCGCGCGCGTCACCGCGCGCTCGACCACAAATCCCTTGGCAGAGGCCGTGGCGACACCGTCCTGCGTGCTGAGGCACACCTCGAAGGGCTCGCCGAGGCGTGCACGCACCCGCACCGATACCGCACGCTTGCGAGGAATCTCCCTCTCGGCGGCCGAGGCACCCGCCTTCATGGCCTCCTCGCTTCGAATCACCCGCACCAGCGACCCCATCTCGACCGGACGGGCGGTTTTGCACGTTATGACATCGCCGGCACGAGCGTCTTCGGCCGCATGCGACGTGAGGAACTGACTCGGATCGCTCACGGGCCGAAGCTCCAGGAGGTCACCCTTCCCAACGGGCTTGTCCAACGCCACGTCGACCTCGGCCACGCGCACCGTCCGCATCCGGTCGCGGCCACCGCGCGTCCCCCCGCGCCGGACCTTCACGCTGCCGTATGTGCGAGCATCCACGACGAAGCCCACCAGTTCCCCACGATTGTTGGATCGCTCATAGCTCATCATCTCGTCTCCCGAGGCCGCCCGCAGATACGCGTTCGTGAAGTCGCGATTGAACGAGCGCTTCAGCCGCGTATGGCGTGCTGCCGCGACCTCGTCCGTCGGAGTACGACCCGCCGCCACGTCGTCTAGCTGCGCACGATACGTGCCCACCACGGCAAATACGTAGTCCGGTCCCTTGAGTCGGCCCTCGACCTTGAGCGACGCAACGCCTGCGTCACGCAGGTCGGGCAGGTCGTCAAAGGTGCACATGTCCTTCGGACACAGCGGACGCCCCCGATCGGGAGAGGAGAGAACCTCACCCCGATCATCCACCAACTCATACGGAAGCCGACACGGCTGCGCGCAGGCACCGCGGTTGGCGGAGCGGTCGCCTGCACAGGAACTCATCTGGCATACGCCCGAATAGCAGAAGCAGATGGCACCGTGCCCAAAGCACTCCAAGTCCACGCCCTCCTCAGCAATGCGACCAATCTCAGCAAGAGACAGCTCGCGCGAGAGGGTCACACGGCTGACCCCAAGCTCGCGACACCATGCCACGCCACGCGCGTCATGCACGTTTGCCTGCGTCGACACATGACACTCCACCTGCGGCCACAGGCGTCGAATCTCTGTGAGCAGGCCCCAGTCCTGAATGATGAACGCATCCGCCCCCAACGTCCACGCGCGACGGACGAGAGCCAACACGCTCGGCAGCTCGTCTTCGCGCACCACGACGTTGACGGTCACGTAGACCCGTGCGCCCGCCAGATGTGCGCGGCGGCACGCCTCCCCAAACGTCTGAGCGTCAAAGCTCTGCGCCCCGCGCCTCGCGTTGAACGTTTGGCCGTAACCGCAATAGATCGCGTCCGCACCCGCTGCGAGCGCCGCATTAAACTCAGCTGGGCCACCCGCAGGAGCCAGCAGCTCGGGAACGTGCGGCATCATCCCTACCTCCCATACGGAGCAACTAAGCTGATGGCACAAGGTACCAGGTACCTTGTGCCACCCCATTCGCTCCTTTTGACAGCCAGCCTTAAATGAGTCGAGCAAACTTGCGCTTGCCGTGCTGAATAACCGTACCGGCAACGAGCAGACCGGGATCGACGTTGTACGCCTTGGCGGGAATCGTATCGCCGTTGATCTTGACACCACCACCGTCGATGAAGCGGCGCGCCTCTCCTACGGACTGGGCAAGCTTAAGATCCACCATGAGCTTGGCCAGGTATACCTTCCCTTGGTCGTTGACGGTCACGACATCGGCCGCACAGAACTCGGGCACGTCGTCAGGAATCTCGGCACGCTTGAACTGGGCGTCAAACGCCGCAGACGCCTTGGCACCCGCCCCCTCGCCGTGGTACAGGTCGACGATGTTCGCGGCAAGTTGGCGTTTACGCGCATAGGGATCTGCGGTGCCTGCCTTAAACTCGGCCTCAATGGCATCAATCTCGTCAATGGAGAGGGTCGAGCACAGGCGGAAGTACAGCGGCACGATCTCGTCGGCGATGGACATGAGCTTGCCGTACATGTCGTTGGGCTCATCAGTCAGACCGACGTAGTTGCCGTAGCTCTTGCTCATCTTCTTGTGGCCGTCGAGGCCGACGAGCAGCGGCACGGTAAGGGCAACCTGCGGCTCCATGCCCTCGGCACGCATGAGGTCGCGACCGGCGAGCAGGTTGAAGATCTGGTCGTTGCCACCCATCTCGAGGTCGGCGCCTATCACCACCGAATCGTACGCCTGCAACACGGGGTAGATGAACTCGTGCAGGGCTATGGACTGCTGACTGGCGTAGCGATTGTGGAAGTCCTCGCGCTCGAGGATGCGCGCCACGTTGAACTGCGACATGAGGTGCAGCATCTTCTGCAGGTCGAGCGGCTTGAGCCAGTCGCCGTTATGCACGATGGTCGTCTTCTCGGGGTCGAGAACCTTGATGGCCTGCTCCACATAGGTCTTGGCGTTGGCCTCGACCTGCTCCTCAGTAAGCGGGGGACGGGTGCTGTCACGACCGGACGGGTCACCGATGAGCGCCGTGCCGTTGCCGATGATGAGCGTCACTCGATGGCCCAGGTCCTGGAACTGCCGCATCTTGCGCAACGGCACCGCATGTCCCAAGTGCAAGTCTGGACTCGTGGGATCAACGCCCAGCTTGATGTTGAGGGGCGTGCCCTTCTCTAGCTTCTTCTTTAGCTCGTCAAGAGGCACGATCTGCATCGTCCCCGACGTGATTACCTTCAACTGCTCTTCAACTGGCAGCAACGCTCTGCCCTCCAATAGAATCGGTTTCCTCGCGAACTGCCTACGGCAGCCACACGTTGCGATAGCATACCAGAGTAACAGAATTGAGCGCCTCGATGGGCGCTTAAACAGAGTTGAGCGCCCTGTAGAACGCTTCCACATGTTTATTTGAACGCTATTGCGGCACGCCGCTGCATGTATAATGGAAAGCACTGCAAAAAAGGAGGAACCTCATGGGCGCTCGCACTCGCAAGGCACGCAGGCATTCTCGCACCCACATCATTGGTTTTGGCTTCGCAGGCGTGCTCGGATTCATAGCATTGCTCTCCATCGCTCTTGCCGTCTCGGCTGGCGCGTTAGTCAACTCTTGGCTACTCAATCTGCCCGACTACGAGGCGACGGACGCCTACCTCGTGGCGGAGCCCACGCAGGTGTTCGACGCAGACAACAACGTCATCGCCGAATACTACCTCCAGAACCGTCGTGTCGTGGGCAAGGACGAGGTCTCCCCCTACGTCCTCATGGGCACGGTCGACACCGAGGACATCCGCTTCTATCAGCACAACGGCATCGACCCGCAGGGCATCGCCCGTGCCGTCCTCGTGCAGTTCACCGGCGGCTCCGAGGGTGCCTCCACGATTACCCAGCAGCTCGTGCGCAACACCGTGCTCTCGGACGAGCAGTTCGAGCAGACGCTCAAGCGCAAGGTCCGCGAGGCCTACATTGCCATCCAGATGGAAAAGAAGTACTCCAAGGACCAGATCCTCATGATGTACATCAACACCATCTACTACGGCCACGCCGCCTATGGCATCCAAGCCGCCTCCATCACGTACTTCAACAAGGACGCAAAGAACCTCACCCTCGCAGAGGCCGCGCTCCTCGCCGGACTTCCCCAGTCGCCATCCTACTACGACCCCACCAAGAACCCCGAGGCCGCCATCACGCGTCGCAACCTCGTACTCGATCGCATGCTGAGCGCAGGCGACATCACTCAGGAGGAGCACGACGCGGCACAGGCTGAGCCGCTCACCCTCAATGAGGGCAAGGTCATGGAGGAGCAGGGCGTCTATCCGTACTTCACGGACTATGTGAAGCAGCTTCTGCTCGACACCTTCGACCAAGACCAGGTCTTCCAGGGCGGCCTGAAGGTATACACCACCATCGAGCCCGATTCCCAAGCGAAGGCAGAGGCGGCCGTCCTTGGGCGTCTTGAGGAATACGGCAATCCCCAGCTCGAGGCTGCGCTTGTCGCCATCGAGCCCGACACCGGCAACATCGTCGCCATGGTCGGTGGACGCGACTACAACGTGGACCAGTTCAACCTCGCCACGCAAGCCAACCGTCAGCCGGGTTCCAGCTTCAAGCCCATCACGCTTGCGGCATCGATGAGCGAGGGCATGAATCCCAACATCCTGATCAACTGCGATTCCCCCATTCAGGTTACCCCCACTTGGAAGGTGCAGAACTACGGCAACATAAGTTACGGCACGCTAAACTTGCAGGATGCGACTGCGGTTTCGTCCAACACCGGCTATGTGCAAGTCGCTCAGGCCATCACGCCCGACAAGGTCGTCGAGTACGCAGGCAAGCTGGGCATCAACACCGGACTGCTCCAACCGACCCTCTCCATCACGCTCGGCACCTACGGCGTACCACCCGTGCAGATGGCCGAGGCCTACGCCACACTGGCCACGGGCGGCATCCACCGCGACTCGGTTGCCATCCTGCGCATCGAGGACCGCAACGGCAACGTCGTGTACGAGCATCAAAACGCCGAGGAGCGTGCGCTCGATCCCGCCATCGCTCAGGCAGAGACCGAGGTCCTAGAGACCGTCATCACCTCTCCCCAAGGCACCGCGCACGCCATGCAGGGGATGCTTACCATCGACCAGCCTGTCGCTGGCAAGACCGGAACCACGGAAGAGTATCGCGACCTGTGGTTCTGCGGGTACACGCCACAGCTTTCCGTCTCCATCTGGTGCGGATACCGGACGGACGAGCCCGTCTACATCAACCGCGCAGTCGCCCACCCCGACGGCACCGCTTGCCCCATCTTCGCCTCATTCGTCAATGCGATGCTTGAGAACACCGACCGCATGGAGTTCCCCACCGCGAGCGAGGCGCCCAACTACAAGGACAACTCCGAGTGGACGTTCTCCAACACCGACGGCAGCATTAGCGCACAGGAGAACGGCACGAGCAATCTTCTCGGCTACAACAACAACGACTGGAACAACTACAACAACTGGAACAACTACAACAACTGGAATTACTATGACGACACCTATGGCTATGGCTACGACTATGGTTACGGTTACGGCACGGGAACAGGAACGGGGTCGGGAACGGGCACGGGGTCGGGGACGGGCAGCGGCTCGGGGACCGGCAGTGGTTCGAGCTCGAGCTATGGCACCGACGGCTATGGCGGCACCTACGGCGTAGACTACGACGCCTATGGGTATTACGGTACCTACTAGACTTGCTCGGCGCACATTTAGCAACTTAATTCCAATTCTTTGCTATGGTTTGGGGTGACCCTCGAAGAGCGGGTCACCCCAAATGCATTCTTCGAGCAAAGGAGCAGTACATGAGAAACCGTCTCGTAAGGGCATGCGCTATTGCGCTGTCGCTACCGCTCGCTCTTGGCGGCGTACCGACCAAGGCGTTTGCAACGCTAGCGGATTCAGACGAGCCCATCACCATTGAGGAGGACGGAGTATCAAACTCTGACGCTGATGACGCCGTCGCCCTCGAGGATGAGCCCACATCTGAGCCTGAACGCTTGTCGGATGACGGGCCGGGGACGGAACTCCAAACGGAATCCGAACTTCTCGCGGAGCCCGAACTTCAGATTGAGCCTGAACTCCAAGCCGCGCCCAACACCGCGCCCGTTGACGAGTCCTCCCCTCTAGAGGACGTAATCGCAGTCGAGGCAGAGGAGAGTGCATCGGAGGCAGTACCCTCCGTGGAAGCCATCGAAGGTATCGATGACGCAGCGGGGCTTTCCGCACAAGCGGAGACGCGCAATATTGCGCAGGCGAAGGCCAGCATTGCCGCACAGGCATACACGGGTAAGCGACTCAAACCCACACCCACCGTCAAGTGGGGTGCCACCACATTAAGGAAGGGCACCGACTACCGAATCACTTCCTACGGTACGAACGTGGAGAACGGCAAGAAGGGTAACTGGGTCAAGATCAAGGGCATCGGGCAGTACACTGGTACGAAGACCATATCCTTCAACATAAAGCGTCCCAACGTCCTCTATCGCGTACATCGGCAAACCTACGGATGGGAGGCAGGCTGGCGGAGCAACGGAAAGCAGAGCGGCACCACCGGCCAGAGCAAACGCCTCGAGGGGATATACATCAAGGTGAACAACTCACCCGTTTCTGGGTCAATCGCATATCGTACGCACGTGCAAAAGATAGGTTGGCAGGCGTGGAAGGATGCCGGCAAGATGGCGGGCACCTCCGGCAAGGCCCTACGTCTGGAGGCCATTCAGATCAAGCTCACCGGCAAGTTGGCAAAGAAGTATGACGTCTGGTACCGCGTCCATGCCCAGCACTTCGGTTGGATGGGTTGGGCAAAGAACGGCGCCTCTGCAGGCAGCGAAGGGTACGCCTACCGCCTCGAGTCAATCCAAATCGTAATCCAACCAAAGGGCAGTCCCAAGCCGGGAATCCAAATGGAGGGGGCGTCAACAACCGCACCCGCAACCGTCATGTGGTGCATACCAATGCGCGAATACTATACGTATTTGCAGCAACTGTTTGAGAATCGCATCGCATTCATACGCCATCCCACACGCAACTACAAGACGCTCGCAAGCCTTGGCATCAACGAGACCGATGACATCAACGCATGGGTTGATTCAGAGCTCTACAACTTTGAAGAGGGACTCATCGAGACTCGCCAAAAGATGAGCAAGCTGAAGACGCCTGTAGACAAGGCGATATATGTTTGCTCCTACGTTACAAGCAGATTTCCGTACAGCGGTGATGCAAGCAGCCTAAGTGCGCTCGCCCAGACAAAGACCGGCGACTGCTGGGCACTCTCCGCAATCACCCAAGCCATGCTGCGCAAGCTCGGCGTCATGCAGACGTGGCTGTGCGTTCCGGGCAGGCCCATCGCCCACTCAGGAAACACGCCCGTACAGAATGACGCATACAACAACTCCAATCATCGCACCGTCATCATGAAGATCGGCAAGGCTTACTACGACGTCGACGCTACCATCAACCAGGTCGAGCAGATCAGCACCTCCTACGCAAACTACCTTCTTGGCAAGTCCGACAGCTACTCAAGCTTCGTCTAGCGCATCGTCTCGTAGGGAACAGGTGCCCGACCGGCCGCCTGTTCCCTACACCACCTTCGTGGCTCACCCTGCTACTCGCCTTTGTTCATCGCGCAAAGAAGACCAATGAGCTCTGCGGTTGCCTCGGCACTCTCGTTGCTCCGCGTGATGACCAGTACGGTATCGCTGCCCGCAATCGAGCCCATCACGTCGGCGATGCCCGTCGCATCTACCGCCGCCGCAACTCCGGCAGCCGTTCCCGGCTGAGTCTTTATCACCACGAGATTGTTGACATCCTCCACATCCGTCACGAACTCGGAGACCATGCGCTGCAAATGCAGGTCCTCTGCCAGAACGTAAATCCCTTCGGGTAGCTTGCGCAAGCCCATCTCTGCAATGTCGCGACTGGCGGTGGCCTGAGTGCAGGTATAGCCCCTTAACCGCAATTCCTCGACAAGGTCCTTTTGCGTTCGTATGGACCTGTTTCTCACAATCCAACGTATGGCTTCCTGTCGACCATTGCGGCGCTTCATTGCCTGCGTGCCCCTCCCCGAGTATCTTTAGTAAAGAATACAACTAGAAAGTATCACAAATGCGTCAGCATGATGCGCATTCTTTGAGGGAACGGCTGAACGGTTGGTTATTTGGGCATGCCTTGGAGCATCGAGCACTCAGAGAATGGGGTGAATCACCGCGTGAAGCGCTGGCTACGTCACTCTTGCCGAGCATTTTTGGGGAATGGGCGATGCAGACTAGCACAACGAGGACAATAGCCATACCATAGTATTTTGTAGGAAAACCGCACTTCAAAGGATACCGACATGGCGAACTCAACTAGAAGCAGGAGACGCACCTCGGGCACGCGCTCATCATCGCGGTCTCGTCAATCGGGCGATAGGCAGCGTCAGCGACAGCAGCGACGCGCACCTCAGTCAGGGGGTCAAAGTAGGCGTGGCACGCTCACACGCCCCGACACTGGCTATACGCTACACTCGCGACGCGTTCGTCGCGATGGGGCGAATGGGCTCGCGTCACTGCTGCAGCCACGCGTGCTCCTTCTCGCGCTCATCGTCCTCGTCGTCGTGGTCGTGATGGTCGTGGGCATCAGCAGCTGCGTTCGACGCGGAAGCGAGGTCACACAGACCACCGAAGAGGTAAGACCCAAGAACGAGCAGGATGCCCGTGTCGCCGCAGGCGTCTCGGCCGTCATGACCTCACGCTTCACCGAAGCACTTGACCAGGCGGATCTTCTCGCTCAGATTGCCGAGAACGCGGACAAGTACGATGACGAGCGCATGCTCGAGCTCGCGCTCAACGAGCCTGACGCAATATCCTTTGTAGCCAACTATCCCACCTCCGACAAGTCGAGCCGCCCCTATGACGGCTCCGTGAAGCGCGGTGAGGTACCGCTGCTCTATGACTGGGACTCCCACTGGGGTTCTGTGACCTACGGAGATGGTCCCGTCGCCATAACTGGATCCGGGCCCACGACGCTGGCGATGGCCTATATGGGGCTCACAGGCAAGACGGACAATACCCCCACCGAGATTGCCCAGCAGGCAAGCAAGAGCAACTACACCGACTCCGCGTCGGGCAGCAAGGGTGAGTTGTTCTCGAAGCTTGCCGCCTCGCTGGGGCTCAAGACGGAAGCCGTCGACGTGTCGGCCGACACGCTGCTGTACACACTCGGCAACAACACCGTCATCGCAGCTGAACTCAAGGACTCAACCATCACCGACGACGCGCATTGGGCGTTGGTGGTGAACGTGAACGCAGACGGCTCCGTCACGCTCTACGATCCGACGTCGAGCAGCGTGTCGCACCATCCGTGGAGTCCCTCAACAATCGCCGATGCCAGCAAGAGCTTCTACTCCATCACGATTTCGGATGAGGACCTTGCAAAACTGGAGAGCAGCAGTAGCAGCTCGTCCTCTTCTCGGTCGGAAGCTGGCGACAATACCACGAGCACCAAGGACTCCGAAGACTCCGAGAACCCCGAGGATTCCGAGGATTCCATCGAGGAACTGTAGAGACGTGGCGCTTGGGGACGACTTCCCAAGCGCCACGCAGCCAAACGTCGAAGCACATGCCAAGGGGGAGGATCCGCTGGACCCTCCCCCGCTCTTGTACTATGTCCTAGCGACTACGACAGGATTGCCTCAGCAGCAGCCTGCAGCTTATCGCGCACGGCCTCGGACTCGGCACGGGTCGCACCCTTGGAGAAGAGGTACGCCTTGACCTTGGGCTCGGTGCCGGACGGACGGAAGATGACCTTGTTGTCGTCCTCAAGACGGTACTCGATGACGTTGGCAGCGGGCAGCACCTGTGCGGCCTCCTTCTGCAGACCACCGACGCGCGGCATCTCGGGGCCGGTTGCGAAGTCGGTCATGCCGACGACCTTGTAGCCGGCGATCTCGGTGAGGGGCTCCTCGCGGAGGCTCTTCATGATGGCTGCCATCTTGTCGGCGCCTGCGGCACCCGGGAAGCTGGCATTGACCGTGCCGTTCAGATAATAGCCGTACTTCTTGTACAGCGCCTCCATGGCGTCATAGAGGTCCATGCCACGCGTGGCATAATCGGAGGCCATCTCGACGGCAAGCATGGTGGCAACGATGGCGTCCTTGTCGCGAGCATGCGTGCCGGCCAGGTAGCCATAGGACTCCTCAAAGCCTACGAGGTAGCGATCCTCCTCGCCAGCATCCTTGAGCTGGTCGATCTGGTCGCCGATGAACTTGAAGCCGGTAAGCACACGACGGACCTCGAAGCCCCAGTCCTTGGCAAGCGCGTCGGGCATCGTGGAGGACACGATGGTGGTGACGGCGACCTTCTCCTTGACGTCCTCGCCGTTCTTCTGGGCCTGCTGCGCCAGCCAGTCCATGAGCAGGACGCCCATCTCGTTGCCGGAAATCAGCACGTACTCACCATCGTGCGGGATTGCGGTGCCCATGCGGTCGGCATCCGGGTCGGTGGCGACGACGAGCTTGGGCTTGACCTCGTCAGCGAGCTTGAGGGCGAGCTCGAGGGCCTCACGGAACTCGGGGTTCGGGTACTGGCAGGTCGGGAAGTTGCCGTCGGGGTTCTCCTGCTCGGGAACGGTCGAGACCTTGTCGACGCCAATCTCCTTGAGGATGCGCGTGACGCACTCCATGCCGGTGCCATTGAGCGGCGTGTACACGACGGAGTAGTCCTCGCCGGCCTTGAAGCCAGGCACGGAGACCTTCTTGACGTCAGCAATGAAGTTGTCCAGAACTTCCTCGGGCGTCCACACGACGAGCCCCTTCTCGATGGCCTCGTCGAAGTCCATGACCTCGACGTCGAAGGGGTTGACCTTGGCGATGGTGGCGCTGATCTCGTCCGCAGCCTCGTTGGCAATCTGCCCGCCGTTGTCGTTGTAGACCTTATAGCCGTTGTACGGCGCGGGGTTGTGGGAGGCGGTGAGGACGATGCCGGCGGAGGTGCCGAGGTAACGAACCGCGAAGGACAGGGTGGGCACCGGCTCGATGCGCGGATACACGTATACCTTCACGCCGTTGGCAGCGAGAACGCCTGCGGCGACCTTCTGGAACTCTTCGCCCTTCAGGCGGGAGTCGCGCGCGAGTGCGAGCGTCGGGTTCTCGTAGTGCGCATTGAGGTAGTCGGCGACACCCTTGGTGGCCTGCGCCACGACATACTCGTTCATGCGGTTGGTGCCTACGCCCAGCGTGCCGCGAAGACCAGCGGTACCGAACTCAAGGCTGCGATAGAACGCGTCAAACAGCTTGTCCTCGTCGCCGGCAGCGATAAGGGCGTCGAGCTCTTCTTTAAGATCGGGAATGGTTACCTTCTCTTGCCACTCGTTGATCGTGGCTTGGATTTTCTCGTCCATGGGAACACCCTCCAAACTCGTTGGCTTGCCATACCTTGGTACATTTTAGGAGGGGACCTGTTAGCCGGGGGAGACTGGTAGGTGGATGGCATGTGTTGAGGGGACAAAAGGGAATGGCACGCGCGAAAAGTGACATACTGAGATTGACGAAACCTCTCCGACTCGAAAGCAGAGGCACACATGGAGTTCTTTGCCACCTGTCCCACCGGCTTCGAGCAGCTACTCGCCCAAGAATTGCGCGACCTTGGCATGGAGGCAGTGCGTCCGCTTCAGGGCCAAGTCTCCTTTTGCGCCACGCCCGAACAGGCGATGGAGGCGTGCCTATGGTCACGCCTCGCATCTCGCATCGTGCTGGTGCTAGGCCGAATCGACGCATCGACATCCGATGAGCTGTACGAATCGCTGAGCGGAATCACCTGGGAGGAACACCTCCTCCCCACCAAGACCTTCGCCATTGACGCATCGGGTACCAATGCCGAGCTGCGCACCACCCAGTTCGTGGCCCTCAGAGCCAAGGACGCGATCGTGGACCGTCTGCAAGAGACTATCGGCACGAAGCCGATAGTCGACGCCAAGCATCTCGATCTGCGCGTTGTGGTGCGCATCTCGCGCAACCGCGCAACCGTCGGCATCGACTTTGCAGGCGAGCCCCTCTTCCGGCGCGGATACGAGCGGGATCGCCGCGGATTTCGGCCCGACTACGCGGCGGCCATGCTCGCCATGGGCGGCTGGGCAGAGGCAGGCCCCGGCGCGCTTCTGCTTGATGCGCACAGCGAGCAGGGCACCATGCTCGTAGAGGCCGCGTCCATCGCCGCACATCAGGCACCAGGCTTGTTGCGGACGCGGTGGGGATTCGAGGGGTGGGCAGGATTTGATCCTCCGACATGGCAAGGATGTCTTGAGCGCGCCCACCGTGTATTTGTGGAGGCCCCGGACGTCCGCCTCGCAACGTTCGACGGCAAGCCAACGACGCTCAACCGCGCATTGCGCACGGCCGGCATTGCCGCAGAGGTGCAGGCGGTGTGCCAAGCGGACGTCACCGAGCTGGGAAGCCCCGCGCTCCTCACCTGCGACCTCGTCGGCCTCTCCGAAGAACCTGCCGCACAAGCGTCCCTCATCTCGCGACTCGTGCATGCGGCTTCCGAGGGAAAGCCCCAACGCACGGTCGTGCTCTCCAAGGATTCGTTGCCACAGCTCGCGCTCAACGCAGCCGCAGAGCAAAGCATCACGACCAGGCTCGGCCGTGACGAAGCGCAACTCAATGCCTTCGGCCCCCTCACAGACACGCCGCGCACGCAGGTCGAGCTCGCCGGCACGGAACCCATAACGCTCCTGGTATCGGCAAGCGACCAGTTCGCGGCTCGTCTCAAGAAGGTCGCACGCCTCCGAGCGCGTTGGGCCAAGCGCGAGGACGTCACCTGCTATCGCGTGTACGATGCGGACCTTCCCGACTACGCCCTCACCATTGACTACTTCCAAGGGTGCGACCCACACACCATGATGACCACGGGCAAGCGGTGGCTGCAAATCTCTGAGTTCGCCCCACCCAAGGACATCGACCCCGCCTTGGCGCGCTGCCGACTCCTCGACGCCCTGACGCTTGCACCCGCCATCCTCGACGTGGACCCGCGCAACGTCTTTGTGCGCGTGCGTCGCCACGGTAAGGGCGGGTCCCAATACGCCAACGAGGCCGCACCCTTCTCTGCGCACAATCGCTCTCCACGCCACAAGCAGGGCGCCCCGGTCCTTCCCCCCGGCGCACATCTCATCGAAGAGGGCGGCCTCATCTTTGAGGTCAACTTCTCCCAGCGCCTCGATTGCGGCATCTTCCTCGACCATCGCGACACCCGTTCGATGCTGCGCGAAATGGCGAAGCAGACGAAGGGCTCGAAGCGGTTCCTCAATTTGTTTGCCTACACCGGAACGGCCACGTGCTACGCGGCCGACGGCGGAATGATCCACACGACCACCGTCGACCTCTCGCGCCCCTCCCTCGACTGGGCGCACCGCAACATGGAGCGTAACGGCTTCGGGGGGCGTGAGCACGAGTACGTGCAAGCAGACGTCATCTCCTGGATCGGCGAGCAACGCCACACGCGCAACCGCTGGGACCTCATCTTTTGTGACGTGCCCACCTTCTCGAACTCGAGCCGCATGAGAAGCCGCTCCTTTGATGTGCAGCGCGACCACGCAGAGCTGCTCATCGGCCTTTCTCGCCTACTCACACGCGACGGAATCTGCGTGTTCTCGTGCAACCTGCGCACCTTCGCACCCGACGAGGAGAAGCTCAGGCGTGCCAAAGTCGAAATCGAGGACATAACCGCTCAGACCATTCCCGAGGACTTCGCACGCAACAAACGTATACACCACGCATATCTCGTGCGGCGCTCAAATGGCATTGTGTGACATTTGCTCGCATGCGGACAATCTATGATACGATTTCTTTTTCAGTTTTACTCTATTGAGAGGTGGACAGATGAGCAAACGCTGCAAACGATTCCTTGCGCTCATTCTCTCGGCAACCCTCTGCGTCGCAGGGTTGCCCATCAACGGCTTTGCCGAGGCAATGTCATCGCTTGAGGCCGCAGAAGACCTCACGAACGTCGCGCAATCACCAGAGCCTGTCAACGAGGACGTCCTCGCCTCAGAGGACTCGGAGGATGCCGCACAAGACGACACGACGCAAGAGGACGCGGCCGAAGGCACGCAGACCACGTCAGACGAATTGGACCTTGGACCCATAGACGCTGGCGAGGAGCAGGACCACGCCGACACTCCCGAGGAGAATCTCGACGCCGTGGACGTCCTCGACGAGACGCAAGACACGATCCTGGAGGACTCCGCAAATGATGCGGCGTCTGAGGTCTCCGTGGACGACAGCAACGACCTCGCCAGCAATGACCTCGCAGTGGAGGACGCGGACCTCGAGCAAAAGGACGCCGACGCAATCGACGTCGTCGAGGACTCGAAGCTGGAGGCAGATGACGAAGACCCCGATGCCCCGGCCATCGAGGAGGCCATCGAGAAGGACTCCACAGAGGACCCCGAGGAAGCAGATGATGCGGGAATCGAGGCCCTGGCCGACAAAGACAAGGCCATTGAACCCACCAGTGACCAACAGGACGGCCTCGAAGCCCAGGCGAGCACGCCAAGCATCGAGTACCGTACGCATGTCCAGAGCATCGGCTGGCAAGGTTGGAAGAAGAACGGCGCCCTCAGCGGCACAAGCGGCAGGGGCCTACGCCTTGAGGCCATGCGTATCCGCCTCAAGAATGCGAGCGGATCGGTCGTATACTCGACGCATGCACAGACCTATGGTTGGCTTCAGGGAGTGCAGAACGGAGCAGTTTCGGGCACGACGGGCGAGGGAAAACGCCTCGAGGCCGTTCGGATTCACCTCACCGGCAACGTCTCGAAGACCCATGACGTGTGGTATCGCGCACACGTACAGACGTATGGCTGGCAGAACTGGGTAAAGAACGGACAGGTCGCCGGAACCTCGGGAGAGGCCAAGCGTGTCGAGGCACTCGAGATTCTGCTCGTCAAGAAGGGCGATGCCGTCCCCACGAACTCGGGCTCTTCGTACCATCCCACGCCCACATCTTCCTCCCCCAACGTGTACTACCAGACTCATGTGCAGACGTACGGCTGGCAGGGCGAAGTGTCCGGCGGCAGCACCGCCGGCACGAGCGGAGAGGGCAAGCGCCTAGAGGCGCTGCGCATCGCCCTGCGCGGCGTAAGCGGCGGGATCAAGTATCGCACGCACGTCCAATCCTACGGCTGGCAGGGATGGCGCAGCAACGGTGCGCTCTCCGGCACCAGCGGCGAGGGCAAGCGCCTGGAAGCACTCCAAGTGAAGCTCACCGGTAGCGCGGCGCAGCGCTACGACATCTGGTATCGGTGCCACATCCAGAGCGTCGGTTGGATGGGCTGGACAAAGAACGGCGCGTATGCGGGTTCTGCGGGCCTAGGCCTTCGCATGGAGGCCATACAAATCAAGCTCATGTCCAAAGGCTCGTCACCGTCTGCCGACGATGCCATGACCAGCGCCCCATATCTCACAACCCCCGACATCAGCTACCGTGCTTATCTACGCAGCGGTGGCTGGCAAGGGGACAGCAGCAACGGCGCAACTGCCGGCACCACCGGCAAGAGCGCGCGCATCGAGCACGTCAGGGCAAAGCTCGGAGGTCCGATGGAGGGAAGCCTCGAGTACGCGGTCAGTTGTAACGCTGGCAGCTGGCTTCCCTGGGCGCATGACTGGGAGACTTGTGGAAGCTCCGGCAAGAACGTCACAGCCTTGCGCATGAAGCTCTCCGGCAGCATCTCCGAACTCTTCGACGTATGGTATCGCGTTCACGTCGCCAGCTACGGATGGCTCGGCTGGACCAAGAACGGCTCTGCAGCTGGCAGCGATTCCGCAACCTACCCTGTTGAGGCATATCAGGTACGCATCCTTCGCAAGGACACAGCAGCCCCCGGCACCACGAAGGATCCCTACATCTACACCCGCAAGCTCAACGGCGTCGACATCTCCGGCTGGGACGAGGGCATCAACATAGCGGAAACCGAGGGGCACTTCTTCATCATCAAGGCAACCGAGGGCGTCACGACGAGCGAGAAGTCCGCCACTCGCTACAACCCCTCGTACAAGACGTGGGCGAACCAGGTGCTCAACTCCGGAAGGCTGCTGGGCTTCTACCACTACGCGAACGGTGATGACGCCGTCAAGGAGGCAGACTCCTTCTATGAGGCAATTAAGGACTTCAAGGGCCGTGCTATAGCCTGCCTCGACTGGGAGGGTGACGGCAACAAGCTCTTCGACACCGGCATGGATGTCGCTTGGTGCAAGAAGTTCCTCGACCGCCTGAAGTCGAAGTTCGGCGGCACGCCCTTCCTCTACACCAGCAAGAACTACACGAACGCCTACGACTGGTCCCCCGTAGCCAAAAAGTATCCCCTGTGGGGCGCAGAGTATCCCGACTTTAACGACGTGAATGGCTACCAAGCGAATCCTTGGCAGTCCTCGCGCGGATGGGGCGCATGGGGCAGCAAGCCCACGATCTTCCAATACACGGGCACCGGCGTGCTCGAGAAGAACGGCAACATCGAGTACTTCGACTTCGACCTCTTCTACGGCACCAAGGAGGACTGGCAGGCGTACTGCAAGTAATCACTCCTTCCAGACGGGATGGCCCCCAATGGCACGCTCGTTGCGTCATTGGGGGCCATCCCGTCTGGAACAGTTGGTTACAGAAGCGCCAGCAGATAGCGACCCACACCCGCGTCGTCATTGCTTGGGGCCACATGGTCTGCAACGGCACGTACCGCCTCGGTGGCATTTGCCATGGCGACGCCATCACCCGCGACTTGCAGCATGGATGCATCGTTGTCCTCGTCGCCAAAGGCGACGGCAGACGCAACGGGTACGCCCAAGTGCTCGCACAACCAGAGAAGCGCCGTACCCTTCGAGACGCCCGGCGCCATGAGCTCCAAGTCGTTGCGGTCTCCGCGAGCGAACGAGAAGCATCCCACCTCGCGCGCCACGGCCTCCAGACGATCGCGAATGCCGAGGTCACCAAAGAAGCAGGTAAGCTTCTCCACGCAGGTTGCCCGCTCCACGATCTGCGGCACCATGAGGTTCACCGGCGTGCGCACCCTGCGCAAGGTCTCTAAGGTCGCGGGATCGATGCCCAGTGTGCCCATGGAGTCGTACCGCGCCCGCTCAGAGTACACCACCCCATCCGCAAACACATCGAAGGTCATAGGCCAGTCCCGTACCCGGGCATACAGGGTCAGCACTCCGTCCTTGTCGATGCCCGAACTCATGAGGTTTGCTCCGGCACGCACGTCATGCACCACCCCGCCATTGGCGCCAATGACGTAGCGCACCGCATCATGTGCGAGAATTTCTTCCGGAACGCCTATAACCGGTCGCCCCGTGCAGGGCACAAAGGGAATGCCGCGCTCGGCCAAAAGGTCGAGCGCGTACGCGTTCTGCGGCGGAAGCGACTTATCGCTCGCGAGGAGCGTGCCATCCATGTCACAGAAGACGATGGCCGGCGCCAGAGCCAACGCTACCCCCTACTTGCGCTTGGGCAGCGACACGTAGGTGCGCTCGTCCATGCACGAGTTGTAGGCCGGCCGAATGATGCGTGCCGCGCCATAGAGCTCCTCCATACGGTGCGCTGCCCAGCCCGCCATGCGCGCGATGGCAAAGATCGGCGTGAACAGGTCCTGGGGGATGTGCAGCATCGAATACACGAACCCCGTGTACATGTCGATGTTCGTCGAGATGGGCTTCGTGATGCCACGAACGTCGCGCATGAGCAACGGTCCAAGGCGTTCGACACGCTTGATGAGCTCGAACTTCTCGCGCTCGCCGCACTCGTCGGCAAGCTTGCCCGCATACCTCTTCACAATCTCGGCGCGCGGATCCGTCACCGTATAGACCGCATGACCAAGACCATAGATGAGGCCCGAACGGTCGAATGCGTCACGCTTCAGGATGCGCGTGAGGTATGCCGCGAGCTCATCGTCGTTCTCCCAGTCCCGTACGTTGGCCGCGATGTCGTCAATCATCTCGCCCGCCTTGTAATTGGCACCTCCGTGCTTGGGTCCCTTAAGCGAGCCAAGCGCAGCTGCATAGGCAGAGTAGGCATCGGTTCCCGAGGACGAAAGCACGCGGGTGGCGAAGGTTGAGTTGTTGCCTCCGCCATGCTCCGCATGCAGCATGAGCATGACGTCAAGCAGCAACGCCTCGTCGCGCGTGAAGCCTTCGTCCCCACGCAGGACGTCGAGAATGCTCTCGGCAACGGAGTATTCCTCACGCGCGGGCGGGATGGCAAACTTGCGGTCCTCCTGACTGGCCCGATAGGCGGCGTGAGCAACGCTCGCCACACGCGGCCACCTTCCCAGCAAAGAGAGCGCCACGTCCACCTCGTGCACGGGCGACACATCGTCGGGCGTCGGGTCGAACGCATAGAGCAGCAGCGTTGCGCGCTGCAGCACGTTCATGATGGACTGGCTGTACGTCGTGCGAGGGAAGGTCTGCAGGTAGCCCTCGGGCAGCTGACGACGCGATGCGACGCGCGCGTTGAAGTCGGCCAGCTGAGCCTCGTTGGGAAGCGCACCTGCCAGCAACAGGTAGGCAACCTCCTCGTAGCCAAAGCGATTGTCGGAGAAGCTACCTTCCACCAAGTCGCTCATCTTGTAGCCACGAAGCGTGAGCTCGCCCTTGTCGGGAACCACTCGACCACCCTCGCGCTTGTAGCCATGCACGCTCGAGATGGTAGTGAGACCGACGAGCACGCCCGAGCCGTCGGCATTGCGCAAGCCGCGTTTGACGTCGTAGCGATCATAGAGGTCGCTGGGGATTGCCCCGACATGGTTCATTCCGTCGTAGAGCTGCTGCGCCGCAGGCGGTATGCCCAGCGACACTGACGGCATGGGATAGTTGTCGGCCTCGTGCTCGAACGCCGAGGTCTCCCTATCGGAGAGGAAGGTGCGGATGCGTTCCCGAATCTGTGGCATGGGCATTGCTCGACCCCCTTACCCTAGAGCCTATACATGAAGTTGAATACCTCTTCGCGCTGCATGCTAATCTGTACGCCCAGCTCTTCCGAGAGGGCGTTAAGTTGCGTCTGAAGGTCTGCGAACGGAACGGTTGCCGAACCGAGGTCAACGAGCATCGTCATCGTAAAGATGCCCTGCAAGATGGTCTGTGAGATGTCGAGGATATTGGCATCGCACGTGGCCAAGGCACCCGCAACAGCCGCGACGATACCCGACCGATCGCTTCCCAGCACCGTTATGATTGCGCGGCCTTGTACGGCCGCATCGTTTGCGCTCATGTTGTCTCCCCCAAACCGCACTCGATAAAGAATTATTGTAGCAAAGCGCAGCCTGTACCACATCATGACAAAAGCCACCTCGTGACCAGCACCGTAGAACGGGACACGAGGTAGCTTCTTGCCACTACGGAACAGGCGCGAAGGGTTAGTTCTCCGACTCGTCAACACGCTGCTCAAAGAGCAGGCGCACGTCATCCGGTGTCATCTCGAGCGCGACAGCAAGCTCCTCCAGCGAGCGCTGACTTGCCTGCTTCAGAATTCGCTCGTAGACCACAGGAGGCTTCTTGTTGCGCGCGCGCGTATCGGCGATGCGCTTCCTGAAGGTCTTGACGATGCGCACCGAGTCCTTGCAGGAACCAGTACGAATCTTCTGCCGGAAGTGCTCCTCCTCAATCGCATTGCTCTTGCCGGTATACGGATCGACCGACATCTCCGGGTACTCATTGATAATCTCGATGGCCTCTTGGCGAGAAAGGATGGGCCTGAGCTTATCGGCGCTTGCCAATGGATAGCTTATGCGCATGGGATGGCGCTGACCGACGGGCATCAACTGGTAGACGGCAAAGGGCTCTTCGACGACTCCTTCGACCTTGCAAACTCCTTGACCGGGGTGAACAATGAACTCACCGACACTAAACATGGAAACTCCTCCCGATAGCCGAGAAGATTATACCACACGCCTATAGAGTTGTGCACTTTATGTGAATATGGTTGAGTGGAGCAGCAATGCCCCTTATTTTGATTTGTTTTCCTCGCAGCATCCGACAATCCAGGCGACCAGATTCGCCTCCGCAGTGCCCGAAACCTCGGCAAGAACGTGCCCCTGCCCCCACACAGGCGTAAAGGCAACGTCGGTCACCTGCTCATGGGAGCTGAGTGCAAGCGCCAAGTTCGCTTCAGTACAGAGCGACGTATCGGTCTGGAAAAGCCCGGAGTTCACGCGCCAATGCGGTGCGACAACCGACGTCCCGGCACCTTCGCAGGCGTCAAGCAAGAAGTAGAGCGGATCGAACATGCCCATGCGCGTCTGCATGTCGGTGCCAAGGGAATCCACGACGTCGAGGTCGCCAGTCCAGTCATGAACAAGCGTCGCGTCGAAGCCGTCCGCCTTGGCATAGGTGGCACTACCTCGAATGATTAGATCGCGCATCATACCGCTGAAATGCAGTGAGCCATTGTCGTCCACACCAAAGAGCTGGTTGACCACCGTCGAACGGTCCGGCGCGTCAAAGGCGCCGACGTCCTTTGCCGCATCCTTGAGGTGGCGCACGAAGTCGCCAATGCTCGAGATGCGTACGGTGGCGCGCGTCTCGTTGAAGGTAAGCCACCACGCATCCGCGTTGAGGTCGTTCACATAGTCACTCTGGGTGTTGTATACCACCGATTGAACTTGCGTCATGCCCTCGCCGTGCCGCGGCGACTCCCCCATCGCCATGCCCGCAGCCTGCGCAGAGGCGTCACCCGTCGCCATGTCCACATCCGCGCTACCCGATCCCGCGCTTCGCAGCGCCGGATCCCCGGGAAAGCTCGCGTTGAGCACGTGCTGAGGGGTATAGGTGTAAGGAAAGGGGGTGTTCTCAAAGAATGCGGTCGCACTGTCCTGGATTAGGTTTACCAAGTAGGCATAGTACGTACCGTCGGCAAATATCTCGCCCGACGTCTCGTCGAGCGCAAGGGGCTGACCGCCCGCGTCGCGAAATCCGAGCTCATTGATGTAGTCGCCGTATGCAACGGCGAGGTCGCGGGAGAGCAACCTCGTCCATGTGCCGTCAGCACGCGAGCCGGTATCGACGTACTGGCCCATCATCCACTCGTAGGCGGCATCCGCCGCGTCAAACGAAGTGACCGGGCACCAAGACGCCGAGCCAAACGTTGCATCGGAGAGGGGCTCTCCCTCAGCGTCATGCGTTGCCGCACCGATCTCCTCCAAATAAGGCGCATAGAGGGCACTGTCGCCCGAGGCTCCCATGATGGCGCTCATCCCGCCGCCCATGCTAAACCCGCACGTGAAGATGCGATCCATGCTCCCGGGAAGAACCGCCGCGTTGTAGCGCAGATAGCGAACCGCAGCCTTGAAGTCAACTACGGGCCAAGGATCCCCACCGGAGTACGCGCCACCTCCCGCACTCTCGAATCCTGCCGTACGGCCCCGAAAGCCCGCATACACATACACGAAGCCAGCCTTGAGGTAGCCCTCAAGGCCCGCATAGGAGTAGCTCGTAGGGCTTACCTGCGCGTTGAGCGTGCCTGAGTTTATAGGCATGACCACAGGGGCGGTGCGAGCGGTGAACGTACCCACGGTCGTACGCTCGTTTACCGTACAGGAATACGTACGGCCGTTTTCCTCGGCCGTAAGGTATGCCCCCGGCACGAATATAGCCAACGACTCGTAGGTCTCGGACGCGGGATCCAGGCAGTAGGGGATGCCCAGCTGATAAAAGATGCCATTATCGGAGTCGAACTTCCAGGCACCCATATCGATGGCAAGCTTCTTGAATTCGTCCAGATCCACCTCGGGCTCGGCCGGCTCCTCCACCTCGGACTCAACTTCCCGCTGTTCCTTCGGTGGCTGCTCGTCCGCACTCAACCCTTGGGGACCATCCTGCCCGACGCACCCGGCGACCGCTAGGGCAGAGCCCGCGGTCAACAACGACACGAATTCTCTTCTTGTGCAGCTGGTACCGTCCACAAGTCCCCCCTCGCTCGACTCACGACATTGTACGCGCGCAGGACCTGCGAATGTGCAAGTATGGATAAGAACAGACACTAACCAGATGAGGGGGCACCCATGGCCGACAATCAATCCGTACGCAGGGTTCGTCTGCGGTTCGAGGGCGAGGTACAGGGCGTCGGGTTCCGTTGGACCTCGCGTGCGCTCGCCAACAAGATTGGCGCCACTGGCTGGGTGCGCAATGAGTGGGATGGCAGCGTAAGCATGGAGCTACAGGGCACGACACGCCAGATAGCGGAGTTCTTTGGCGGCCTTGGTCATGCGTGGGGTCGCTACCAGCCTTCATATGTAATAGCCGAAAGCGAGGACATCAAACCCCTCGAGAGCGAGTACGACTTTCGCGTACGCTTCTGACGGTAGGACAGCAAAGAGACAAGAGGGGGCAGGTCATCCTTCATGCAGATGACCTGCCCCTCGTTACCAATCGCGGAGGTTTGTGGCTACTCGTCCGACTCGAGCGCGCCGTAGGTGATGGCAGCCAGAGCTGCACCCACGAGCGGACCGACGATAAACACCCACAGGGAGGCAATCGGCGCGAAGTTGCCCGTGAAGATGGCCACGAGCGCGGGCCCGAAGCTGCGGGCGGGGTTGACAGAGGTGCCGGTGAGACCAATGCCGAAGATGTGCACGAAGGTGAGCGTCAGGCCAATCACCAGACCGGCGAGCGAGCCATGACGGAACTTGGACGATGTGACGCCCAAGATGGCGAGCACAAAGATGAAGGTGAGCAGGCACTCAACGATAAGGCCAGCAACGAAGCTGCCGTTGACGCCCGCCAGGCCGTTAGAGCCCAAGCCTCCCGTCTGGTCGGGCACACCGCCCAAGCCGAAGATGCCCAGGAGCAGAAGGGCGCCCGTCAGAGCACCTGCAAGCTGAGCGATCACATAGCCGACGAAGTCCTTGCCCTTCAGCCCGCCACTCATGAAGACGGCCAGCGAGACCGCCGGGTTGATGTGGCATCCCGAGATGTTGCCGATGCTGTAGGCCATCGCAACGATCGAGAGGCCAAAGGCCAGTGCGGTGAGCAGGTACCCGCTCCCGTTGGCAGCATCGCAGCCCACGAGCATAGCGGTGCCGCATCCCAGTGTGGTTAAGGTAAGCGTGCCGATGAACTCTGCAATGTACTTCTTCATCCGTGTTTCCTTCCTTCCGTACGTTGCAAAAACGTGGAGATATTGTAGGCCCACAGTGGTTCAAGGCGCAAGAGTAAAAATGAACGGTTGCCTTGTGGGGTGGCCGTCAGTCCAGCGTCACGAGCAGTTCCATGAGGTCCTGGAAGAACGGGCGCGGATCATGCTTCGCGACGAACCCGCCCTGGAAGTAGCCATGGTCCACGCGTAGATCGGGCATAACGTTCCAGATGCCCTTCTCGACGCGATCCCTCTCAAGCTGCTTCTGCGGCGCACCGAAAGGTGCGCGTGCGGAAATGGTGTTTACCAGCCCATCGTTGGCATGCCATGCGTCATCCACTACGCAACCTGCCGCCGTCGTACCACAGTAGCGACCCAGGAGCATGGAGGTCCGCACGAAGAGCGGGTCAACCACGTCGAGGTCGGGCGAGCGCGTCCCGTCCACCCCTGCCAGCGTGGCGTCGCACGCCACGCTGAGATAGTACACGTCCGGCAGGGTCGAGATGCGCGCGTTCAGCGCCTGCGCGTTGTCGAGCAGCATGTCGAAGCTCGCCCAATCGCGCTGATCGCGACCATCCGTGCGAATTCTCGTCCTCGACTTCATCAGTCGGTCCAACAACCGATACTTCAGGCCAACCCTGATGCGCTTGGTATCGAATTCGGGATCGAGCACCATGTCGTAGGCGACGGTTCCGTTCGTCGGCGCGGCAAGCGTGACGATTGCCTTTATGCGCTCGCTCATGCCGCCCACAAAGAGCGGAGACAGGTCATCCGGTGCGGTCACCGCGCGCTCCGCCTCGCTGCCATTGGCGAGCAGCTCACTCAGGAGCCGAATTGTCGCCCCTCCGAAGGAATGGCCGATGAGCACCAGACGCACGTCCTCATCCCATGTAGGAATGAGCGGTCGACCCGTGAAGTCACGTCCAAAGCGCTCGTGCCGGTACTCACATGCGTGCGCCTGTCCGTAGTCGGTCCTGGCACCTGCCAACTGCGCGTAGAGCTCGCAGGCACGGTCCCACGCGCTTCCCTGCGGCGCCACGCTCGCCGCATATGCCTTGTGGCCCTGTTCACGGAGTTCCGCGACTATATCGCCCGAGGCACCTCCCCAGTAGGGCTTCTTCGCGTACCGCGCGTCGTACTGTCCGCACCCATTGAGACCGTGACAAAAGACATAGAAGACGCTCTCCATGTAATCCTCCTTGTTTAGATAATCCTCCTTGTTTAGATAATCCTCCTTGTTTAGAGCGGCCCCTCGCACATCGCATGCGACCACCTCGCTCAGGCCAATCCCGTAGGTCACCCCGACCTAGGCAACCGCCTTCAAGCCGCCGGCATATGCTGCCCCACCAAGCTGGGCCATGGTATCGAGCGCGGCAGGCTCGCTAAAGCCTTCGCCGCCGCACAGCGTCACGAGGATAAACGGCCTCTGTCCCTCAATGATGCCGCCGTCGTGACGCACGGTGGCAAGGGTGCCCGTCTTGTGAGCAAACACCACGCCCTGCGGCAAGCCCCGCGAGATGCACTCGCCGTCCTCCTGGGCCTCGAGTGCCTGCATCATGAGCTTGCTCATCTCGGCATTCACAAACTCCTCCTTGTACACCAGCTCGAGAAGTGCCGCCACGTCATTGGCCGACGTGTAGTTCTCCACACCGGCAGCCGACGCATCCAAGTCCATCATGCGCCGATTGACCTCGCTCGCCTTCAGGCCGAGCGCCTTGGCTTCTTTGTTGAAGGCATCCATTCCGCACGCATCGATAAGCACGTTGGTAGCCACGTTGTCGCTCTCGCTGATCATCTTGAACACGAGGTCCCTATAGCTCACTTGCGCACCCGCACCATAGCCTTGCAGCGACCCAGTACCACCCACGATGTCGGTATCCTTGAGCGTGTACGCATCGTCTAGCGTGAAGGTCCCGTCAACCACCTGATGCAGGAATGTCTCGGCGATGAGCAGCTTGATCATGCTTGCGGAAGCCATCTTCTCGTCGCCGCGGATGTCCACGCTGGTGTTGGTATTGAGGTCGATGGCACGAATGCACACCGTCATCCCCGACGCGTCCGCGATGCGATTGAAGTCCTCCGTCCAGCGCTTGGCCAGCGCCTCGTCGACCTTTGGCTCGGCCTCTGGTTCGGCTTTTGGTTCGGCTTTTGGTTCGGCTATTGGTGCAGGCTCGGGCTGCGGCTTCGGCACGCCTGCAGCGGCATCGTCTGCGGCGGCATCGGTCAAGACGTGAGCGGAACTCGCCGAATCCGAACCAGACTCTTCGACGGCACTCGTCTCGGCAGCATCCACGGGCGGTTCTGGCACTTGCTGCTGAGCATCGCCCCCACAACCAGTCAGCGCCGCAACACACAGCAGCGCACAGACGAATGCGAGAACGACATGGTGCAGTGGCAGAATACGACGGTTTTGGCCAAGCGTCAGCATGGGTCGCCCCTTTCAACGAGTGCAATGGAGCAATTGTACGCCTGAAGGCATGCGAAGCGACGTGAGCGACCCCGTCAAAGAAGGCCAACCGAAAGACAACGGTTGGCCAACGAATCTCAATCTGTTGACGTCAGGCGAGCACGTCCAAGAACGACGATGGCACCCCTCTTCGAACGCCTTGGACTATCTACCGGAGGTCATGTCTGCGATCACCTAATACATAAGAGAGCCGCCATTGGTCCACTCTCCGGTTTTCTCGATCTTGAAGCGCCAGAACTGACGCAGTTCCGAGATTCCCGCCCCCGAGCGAAAGGCTTCGTGTGTGACCTGGGGATAGCCCCTCTCTTCCAACCAGAGATTCGCATACTCGGGACCGAAGTTCGTATACAAAAACTGCACCATGGCGAGCGCGTCCTTGGCCTCCTCCATCGTTGCAGGCGCATTCCATCCGCCGCCGCTCATGGCGTCGAGCTCACCTTCGGAGAACTCCGCCCCGTCGCGCGAAACGCCAAAGGCCTCGTCGATGATGCGCAACTTCTCCTCAGGGGTCTGCGCCCGCTCGATACGTCGCTGCTGGTCCTCGGTGAGGTTGAGTTCGTAATCCATGGCTGCTTCCCTTCTTGGCCGTCCGAGCGTCCATCTCTTCTTGACGCAAGTGGTACGCACGATGCGGCGAAGCGTCTCATGAGAATTGCCAAAAAACCAAGCCCGGGAATGGCGATGCAAAGAACCCCTCCCGCTGGTGATGTCCGCGCCTATGTCCGCTTGATCAACCACGTCTCGGCCACGGCCGCATCGAGCGGTGGGGAATAATAGTAGCCTTGGATGTAGTCGATCTCGAGCTTTCTTGCCAGCTCGATCTGGACTGCGTCCTCAACGCCCTCGGCCACCACGCGCTTGCCGAGGCCATGGATGAAGCTCACGAGGGACTCGAGGTAGTGCTCGCTTCCCGGCTGCAGGTGGCTGTCGTTCACGGACTTGTCCAGCTTGATGTAGTCCATGGGATAGTCGCTCACGGCGCTCAGGGTGGAGTAGCCCGTGCCGTAATCGTCGAGTGCCAGCTGCATCCCGACCTCGTGGACCTCCGAGAAGAACCGCCGGGCCCTCTTGTCGTCGAAGGACCCGCTCTCCGTGACCTCGAGCTTGATGAGATTTGCGGGCATTTGCGCCTCGTCCAAGAGCCCCTTGAGCCAGGCACAGTACTCGGTGTCCTTGAGCTGGATGGGCGAGTAATTGATCGATACCGACGGTACCTCAAAGCCCGCGTCTCTCCAGACCCTCATCTGCTCGACAACCTTCTTGGTTACGATGCGGTCGATCTGAATGATGAGGCCGACGCCTTCCGCCACGGGAATGAACTCGTTCGGGTAGTAGAGGTCATCCTTAAAACGGCACAGAGCCTCGAATCCGTGCAGCCTCCCGCTCGCCAGATCAATCTGGGGCTGGTAGACCACCCTGAAGCTCTCCTCGGCGATCGCACAATCCAGCGAGCTGATGATCTGACGCTTACCGTCAATCTTCTCCCGCATCTGGGAACTGTAGTATGCGTAGCGGCTGCGTCCTCTCGACTCCTTGGCCTCGTAGAGGGCTAGGTCGGCATCGGTCATGAGCTCCTCGAGGGTCTGGTTCCCATCGCGGACGACGATGCCGGCCGAACAGGAAATCTCAATCGATTGGTCGTCGGCCTCGACCGGCTCGTGCGTAAGCCTGATCACTTCGTCGAACAGCCCGCACTCTTGGGAGATGTCACCATCGAACAGAACCAGGAACTCATCTGCACCATAACGGACGCACCTGAGCTCAGGCAGACCGCGCAGGCGATCCGCCAGGGTCTTGATTACCACATCCCCCCTGCCGTAGCCATAGACCTCGTTGATGAAGCGGAAGCCGTCGATGTCGATGAGGGCGACTGAGCCGACGGCCCGCCTCCCGTGCAGCTGCCTGGCGGCGTTTCGGTTGGGCAGGTCGGTCAGGGAGTCATGGTAGTGGCGGTAGTAGAGGTCCCTCTCGCTCCTCCGCGACTTGAGAAACTCCAACACGAGGAAGAGTATCAGGCAGACGAAGCCCAAAAAGACGTAGGACAAGGGTTGCAGGATGGCCCCGTAACTCTCCATGAGGTTCGAGTCGCCGCCCAGGACGATGGAATTGTCTGGCAACTGGGAGTTCTTGATGTCGAAGCGCTTGAGCTGCTGGTAGTCGAAGACGTACTCCGTGGCAGATTCGCTTGCCAAGTTGATATCGGAGGGCGCTTTGCCGTTCAGGATGTCGATGGCCATCTGCCCGGCATCGATGCCGAACTTCGTGAAGTCGAGAAAGCCGCTACAGAGGGCCCCATTGCCCACGCCTCCCGTGCTCACCCGAAAGACCGGGCGCGGACAGTTGCCAGCCAGGAGCCGGCACACGTCATCAATCGTGTAGACCTTACCATCCCGGTCCCTGAATGCGTCGAGCTCGAAGACAATGGTGTTGTCCTCGAGCTCCTCCATCTTTCGCAGGAACTCTTCCTCATTCAGATGGGAGAGGTTAACGATCTGGAATTCGTGGCCGGGGAACAGGGGCATCATCTGTTCGAGGGACACAACATCCGCTTTGCCGGTCTCAGTGTCGTCCACGATGCAAACGAAGGTGTCGCACGCGTCGAAGATGTCTGCCGCAGCCCTAAAGACATCGGCCATATTCGACTGCTCGGGGATGCCGGTCGCCCATCCCTCCTCATGGACCTTGCGGGCGTGGTCGATGTCGTTGATGCCGAGGAAGACGACGGGCGTCCCCTCAAAGAGGTCGTCGCGGTGCTCCTCGGCGAAGTTGAGCGCCGCATCGTCCCCGACGATGAGCACCTCGTAGGTATGCGACTCGAGCTTGTGGCGCAGGAGTCGCTCGAAGAGGGCCTGGGCCTCGTCATCGGCATTGTTCTTCATGTCCATGTATTCGGTGTCAAGCAGAACCTCCGTCCCCTCGAACACCTTGCTGATGCCGTCCCACTGCAAGGGCACAGAGAAGTGCGACTGGCTGTAGGACGAGAGGAAGAGAACGGCGTGCTGCCGTCTGTCCCGCAGCGACGCGCGCACCATGGACCCGTCGTTGTCGGCCAGGGTCTTGTACAGACCGTAGAGGCGGCTTACGCCCACGAGCATGAGCGCTACGGAGAGCACGGCCAGAATACTCAACACGACCCGGGACACAATGCTCGAACGCATCGTCTTATCCATGACAGCCCCCTTCCCCATACCGTGGACTGTCTTCATATTACACGGGTTATGGATATGTTTGCTGAAATAGATAGGGTTTGCTCGGTGAAATAGCCGCGCGGCGCACGAGAGCGGAGCGTGGAACAGGGTGGAACAGGGGACGGGTTTTTCGTTCTGGAACAGGGGACGGGTTTTTCGTTCAACCCCTGCCGGCCCTCGATATGGTTCCAAGGGAGATGCCCGTCATTCTAATCAATGGCGCCGCTGCCGAAGCCTTGGCCTGCGTCGTCGAGCGGGAGCCAGTCGATGACCTTCTTGATCTGAGCATCCCAGAAGTCCCACTCGTGGCCTCCGGGCTGCTCATCGTATGTCACGTCCACTCCGTCTCCTACGAGCTGGTCGCGGAAGGCGCGCGTGCTCTCTAAGAAGCCGTCCTCGGTCCCACGGGTCAAGTTAATCGCGCGCATGATTCGCGGTAGCTCTTCTCCCACGAAAGCGCCGTAATCGTTGAATGGTAGAAGGCTTTCCAAGTAGTACATGTTGTCGCACGACGGCATGACTACCGCCAGATTGCGCTCTTCTCCCAACACTGTACACGCGTGTTCGTGACCCAGTCAGTGTAGTCACCAAACATGCCGTGCAATAGGTAGAGCGTCTTGAACGGCTTATCAAACGATGCATATCGATGTGTCTTGGAGTCCACTTTGTCTGCAGGCAGTACGACGTTCACCGGAATAATGCGTGCCAGCGCGTTGGAGAAGTAGTTGGCCTGTATGAGTGCCATCGTCATTTCTCCCATCATTTCGTGATACAACAAATTCCATATTATCGAGTGTGCAGGGGGACCGTAAGAAGCAACTGACCACCGGGGTAGCCAGTGGCTTTTTGTTCGCAGCTCTCGCTGCGATGCCGCGGTTGCGGCAGGGCTGCGGGCATCGGTACCCTACTGGGCGATCCTGCTCGCATCCTCCCGGCTGCGTACGTACTTCCTTACGGTCGCCTCGGCCCCCGTCCCCGAGAGCGAGCCGTGCTCGCGGCAGCACCATCGTAGGGCGGAGGTCCAGATGTCACGACTATGTCCTGGCAAGCCAGCTATCGCACCGCAGGTGGAGCCTGTGAGTTTCTTCTCCCGCCAAGCACGCGGCAAAGACCTTCGCAAGCTCTTCGTTTCCAGTCGCGTTCGGATGAATCCCGTCCACGAACCACTCCGGATGGTCTTTCGTCTTCTCATACATGTCGATGAGGGGGATGCCCATGTCTTTCGCAACGCTCCTCACGATGGGAGCAATCTCGCTTTCTATCGTGCCATTGCTGACACCAAATCCCCTCTCCCCCTCCCAAAACACTCTTGGGGGCGTGGCAAGACACACCTTGGGGGCGCTGTCCAAATCGATGTATGTCTGGACAAAGTCTCTCAGCTCCGGACCAAATCGCTCGGCATCCCAGTTATTCCACTTGCTGTCGTTGGAACCGAGCATGATGATATAAATCTCCGAATTAGCACGGATGGATTCGTCGTACATGCAGTGCGACATGTAGGGCTCATCACCCTCCTTGAGAAGCGTCTTTCCACAGACGCCATAGTTGAGTGCTTGGTATCCATCGCCCATCATCCGTTCGAGATATGACGGATACGTATGCTCTTTCGTCATCTCGGTGGCCCAGACGCCGTAGCCAAACGTGATGCTGTCGCCAACGCAGGCCACATGGGTCACTCCCTCTTTGATCTGGGGGATGGTTGGGTTCACTATCTCGGCGATCATGGCAGACTCCTCTTCACTAGGCTCGTTAGCGCCTTTGCAATGTCAAAGCTTGGAATCAAACGCGTTCAACAAAACCTCGCCTTTTCCAGTGAGCTCGGTCTCGTCGCATTGTCCACGGCCTCGCTACACTGCTCTCAGGCATCGAGAAGCCATCTCCAGGCAGGAACCTGTCTCACCCGCATACCGTCTCGCTCGTGATACGCCTCGTCGCCCTCGAGTGTCACGAGCAAGCTCTCCTCGGTGCCCGCCTCGCGCATTCCCTGCCAGAGTGCCCGCAGCTCCCGCGAGAGTGTCCTCTCGTCGGACACGTCGGCGCTCACCTGGCACAGCTCGAAGAGGTCCCCCATCAGGGCGTCGCCCACCACGAAGTCCACCTCGAAGCCGCCAGCTTTCGTGCGGTACGAACAGACCGAGTCGGCGCGTCCCAGCCCCGTGCGACGCCGGAGCTCGAGGTATACGGCGTCCTCGAGCCGCTGTCCGAGCGCGTTGGAGTTGGCTCTGGCAGAGGCGAGCGCCAGCCCGGGGTCGATCGCATACACCTTTGGCATGCTCGTGGTAGCTTCTGCCAGTGAATAGCTAAACTCCCTGACGAAGAACACGAGGTAGGCCTCTTCGAAGTAGGCCATGAGGTCGCCTATCGTCTCCCGGCTCGTCCCCAGCCCTGCCGCCCGCAGGTCCCCCTCCACCCTACGCGCGGAAAAGGGCATCGCGTTTGTCGCAAGGATGCGGCGCGCTAGAGCAGCCGCCACCCTCGGCCGCCCCACGTCGTGGCGCTCCACAACGTCGCGCGACACGACACGCTCCGCGTATGCCTGCAGAAGCGCAACGGCCTGTGCCCTGGGCAGGCCGTGCGTAGCAGGAAAACCGCCTGCTGCCAAATACATCGCCACCTCGCGCTGCAAGGCGACGCGCTCCTCCATGGAGGGACAAGCGGCGTTAACGCCCGGCATGAAGGCCGCGACGTGCTCAGCAAAGGAAAACGGCAGAAGCTCGAAGTCTATGGCGCGACCCCTGAACTCGGTGGAGATCTCTCGTGACAGCATTTGCGAGGACGAACCCGTGACGTAGATCGTGGCCCTCATGGTGTCTACCACGCGACGTAGCCACGGACCCCAGTTATTCATCTCCTGTATCTCATCAAAGAGGAGATAGACACCGCGAGCAAGTGCGCCACGATGGAGCGACTCGAACGCCTCGATGACCTGGTCCCCCGTCCTTGACGTCACGGGCGTCAAGCGGTCGTCCTCGAAATTGAAGTAGCATATCTGGTCCATGGGTACACCAGAGTCCAAGAGCGTGCGAATCTCTTGGAAGAGTCGGTAGCTCTTGCCGGAGCGTCTCATTCCGACGACGACCTTCACGAGATTGCCGATGCGGGGGATGAGCGGCTCTCCCAGGTCGAGTGAGCGCGTGTGTATAGGCTCGTAGTCCTCCAAACGGAAGCCCGAGAGCTTCTCGAGGATAATAGCATCCATGTATGATCCTAATCTGGTAGTGTTTCTCTACCAATTACTGTAATATTGGCAGAGAAACTCGTCAAGATTCGAAAGGAACAGGGGACGAAGGGGGACAGTGGAATAGGGGACTGGAACAGGGGACGTGGAACAGGGGACGCGGGAACAGGGGACGGGGTTTTCGTTCAACCCCTGCCAGCCCTCGATATGGTTCCGAGTGAGATACCCGTCAAGCGTTGTATTTGCCTCACGCTCAGCCCCGCTTCCTTGAGCGTCGCGAGGCCCTGGTCCCGCTCCGCCCTGGCCCTTCCGCCAAGCGAAGCCGCCACCCCCTCACCAAGCAGGTTGTCTGCCATGGCCCGTGCTTCCTCGTCGCCGATGCCGCGCCTAGGCAGCTCAGCCATGTCTAGGCACCTCTCGTCACCGTGATCCGCGGCATGGAACGAGCGGAATTGCCCGACCCCACCGAACACTCCGAGGACGAACTCCGGATTCACATGCTCGGCGCCACCGCAATACTCGCGATAGCTGCTCCATCGGTAACCGAGGCCGCCGAGCCTCGCCTTGACAGGATTCTCGTGGATGTATCGAACGACGGCCATGAGATACTCTTCCGTATCTACGGGCTCGCTTTCGAACCTGCCGCCGAACAGAGCCCCATCGTGGCGATGGACCCTGTTGAAATAGCCAGCGTACCCCGTCTGGAGGCGATGCATCAGCTTCTTGAGGCCATCGAGGGACGCGCTGACAAGAAGGTGAAAGTGATTGTCCAGAAGGCACCAGGCGAGCAGCGTCCCGTGCATCTCCGCCAGCAGGTCGTCCAATCGATGCATGAAGAAGGCACGGTCGGAGTCATCTTCAAAAATGATCTGCCTCCCCTCGCCTCGGTTCATAACATGATATATAGACGACGCGCTCTGCTTGCGTGCGGTTCTCGGCATCGTGCACCTCCCGGTCCCAAACACATGGGCGGACATTGTACAACTTGCGCCCTCGGCTGGGTTCGGGGCGACACCCCTTGTCCATGTGGGGGATTATGCCAAGGGAGGACCGATGCCCCACATGTTTGGAACAAATAACCCGTCCCCTGTTCCATGTTCCATGTTCATAACCCGTCCCCTGTTCCATGGAACAAAAAACCCGTCCCCCGTTCCACCCGGGTGAACAGACTTCGGAGCTAACAAAAAAGGTCAACCAAATACCATGGTTGACCTCGTGAAATGTCTGGTGGCTGGGAAGGGAGTCGAACCCCTGACACAGGGATTTTCAGTCCCCTGCTCTACCAACTGAGCTACCCAGCCCTTTGCTGTTTTCAAGCCTGTTCATAATAACAAACCACGCCGGCTTGTCAACGGATTTGTTTGCAATGTGGAGAAATTGCAAATAAGCTCCCTTGCGTACCAGAATCATGACCTCAGCGGAAACCATACATACCTCGCACCAGGCCCATGATCCTGCGCATGGTAGTGTCGGACGCATATCCCACGAAGCGATAGCCACGCTGATCTACGTCGATATTACGCGCCATCTCCACGCAGGCAAATCCATGTAAGCCTGCATCGCTGACGGGCACATGCAAAGGGTAGCCCGAGTCTGTGGACTGCACGGGAACTACCCCGACAAGCGATGATCGCGAATTAAAGCCCCAATCGGTGATTACAATCGCTGGCCTTGGCTTTGCCGGCTCATGACCAACAGACGGATTGAAGTCCACCTCAATGATGTCGCCCTGCTCCAGTGCACTCATGCGACAATCTCGGCACCGACGTCCATCCCCCAGTCTGCCTCATGTGATACGTAGCCGCCCGCATACCCCTCGAATGCCTCATCCATTGAGACGAAGGGAGCGTCCCCGTAATTGCGATGCCCCTTCTCTGCAGAGCGTACGAGGAGGTACGGCCCTTCTGCATCCGCGCCGTACTCCAACACGAGTTCAGTGCCAATCCCGATATGCATCTCTTCGCATACAGTCTTTGGTATGCGGATAGCCTGCGAAGTACCCCATTTTTTGATACTTGTCGTACGTCGCGAGACAACGCGCGGATCATTCAGAATTGGCATGGCACTCCCCTCATCAAAGAGATATCTCTTGAGATATCCTATCACAAAGCGCGTCAAGAGACACTCCCCCTTGACGCGCTTTGCAAATACGTGAGGATGCGCGCGCTAGTCGCGGGTGAGCTTGCGATGCAAGCGATGCGGCTTGCTCGCCTCCGGACCCAAGCGATCCTCTCGATTTGCCTGGTACGCCTCGAAGTTGCCCTCGAACCAGTACCAACGTCCGGGTTCGTCGTCGGTGCCCTCCCACGCGAGGATATGCGTCGCCACGCGGTCGAGGAACCAGCGGTCGTGGCTCACGACCACCGAGCAGCCGGGGAAGCGCTCAAGCGCCTCTTCCAAGGACTCGAGCGTCTCGGTGTCGAGGTCGTTGGTCGGCTCGTCGAGGAGCAGCAGATTGCCGCCTTGACGGAGCGTAAGCGCCAAATTCAGTCGATTCCGCTCTCCACCGCTCAAAACCCCACACTTCTTCTGCTGATCGGTGCCTTTGAAGCCGAAACTCGCCACATACGCACGGCTCGGAACCTCGGTGTCTCCCACCATGAGGTAGTCGTTGCCACCGCTCACGACCTCCCAGATCGTCTTCTCGGCGTCGAGTCCCTCGCGCGTCTGGTCCACGTAGCTCAGCTTGACGGATTCGCCCAGTTCGAGCGAACCGCTCGTGGGCTGCTCCTTCCCCACAATGCACTTGAAGAGGGTCGTCTTGCCCACGCCGTTGGGACCAATGACACCCACGATACCGTTGCGCGGCAGGCTGAAGCTCAGGTCGTCGATGAGTACGCGATCGCCGAACGACTTGCACAGGTGCTCCGCTTCCAGCACCTTGTTTCCGAGGCGCGGTCCAGCCGGAATCTGAATTTCGGAGAAGTCCAGCTTCTTGCTCTGCGCCGCCTCGGCAACCATCTCCTCGTAGCGCGCCAGACGTGCCTTGCCCTTCGCCTGACGGGCTTTGGCACCGCTGCGCACCCACGCGAGCTCCGCCTTGAGCTTCTTTGCGCGCTTGGCATTCTGCTGGCTCTCGGCCTCCATGCGCGCTGCCTTGGTCTCCAGATACGTGGAGTAGTTGCCCTTGTAGGGGTAGAGCGTGCCACGGTCCACCTCACAGATCCACTCCGCCACGTTGTCGAGGAAGTACCGGTCGTGCGTGACGGCGAGCACGGCACCGGGATAGCGATGCAGGAACTGCTCCAACCACAGCACGGACTCGGCATCGAGGTGATTGGTCGGCTCGTCGAGAAGCAGCAGGTCAGGCGCCTCAAGCAACAGGCGACACAGAGCGACGCGGCGACGCTCGCCACCGCTGAGGACGCTCACCGGAGCGTCCGGGTCGGGGCACTGTAGCGCATCCATCGCCTGGGAGAGCTGCGAGTCCAAATCCCAGCCGTTCGCCGCGTCGATGGCATCCTGCAGCTCGCCCATCTCGGCCATCAGCGCATCGAAGTCCGCGTCGGGCTCGGCCATCTCCTCGCTGATCGCGTTGAAGCGTGCAATCTTTGCCAGAATGTCGCCAAACGCGAGCTCGATGTTCTCGCGCACGGTCTTGTCCTCCTCGAGCGGCGGCTCCTGTTGCAGCAATCCCACCGTGTACCCCGGGCTGAGCATCGCCTCGCCGTTGGAGATGTCCTCCATGCCGGCCATGATCTTGAGCAGGGTGGACTTGCCCATACCGTTGGGACCGACGACGCCGATCTTTGCGCCGGGGAAGAACCCCATTGTCACGTCGTCGAGAATGACCTTGTCGCCATGCGCCTTGCGCACCTTATACATTTGGTAGATAAACTCTGCCATGATCCTCCTATCAAAGGATTGTCCCGTTACAAGAAGGCATCTGCCAAAATACACTCTGGCATATGCCGAATCGACCGTCGCACTATTGTGGCAGAGCATTTTGTGAGCATCAAGCGTACAATGGATGCTTCTATGTGCGGATGAGGGGGTGACCATGAATCGCTCACATGGCAAGCATGCCCAGCACGGCTCGCGCCAAGACGCCAACGAGCCCCGTGGCAACCGTCGCCCATCGTGGCACACAACTGATGCAAGCCCCCGCCCGCACCGTCGGAGCAACTCCTCCTCACGCGGGCGTCACTTCAAGTCCGAGAGCCCCACGCCTCGGCCTCACCGCCGCTCTGGTCCGACGGCTCCCGACGCCAACGCGATTCGCCACGTGCCAACCCCTCGAAGGGCACGCCACTTCCGAGAAGAGAGGACGCCCACAGACGAGCGCCATAACGGCCCACGCCCACGCCCCGATGCACGTCCGCAGCAGCACGAGCGCCCGCAGACGCGAACGCGAGAGCCCGAGTTCTTCCCACCACAGCCTCAACCCCTCCCACTGGCTCAACCGAGGCGACTACCCCGGCCGAGCCGTGCTGACCTCTCTGGCATGATCCCGCGCATCGAGCAGCCAATCGTCCTGTATGAGGCCGAGGAACGTCCGATCCGCGATCGAGAAGGTCGAGAAGCCGGCCCCCGAAGGCGTGAACAGGCACGTCGTCGACGCCCGCCGCAACGCATCGCGCCCCACCCCCGGCGTCGCAGGCGCAGCCGTCTGCGCAGGCTACGCAGGCTCGCGCGCACGCCACTCTTTGCCTATGCCGTCGCGGCGATCGTGCTCTCCGTCGCGCTCTTTGTGCTCACCGTACCCACGCCTCACTATTCAGAGGTGCCCCCCGACGGCAAGGCCGAAGAGCAGGGTGTGCCGCCCAAGCCGCGTCCCGAGCACGACGAGTACGTGGAGCCTCGACCGATTGCTCACGAGTTTGAGGGCAGCTCGGCCGATGCCGTGCGCGCGACCAACGCCTACGGCGTCCTGACCCGAGCAATCGGCGAGTTCGAGGACACCGGCGACCAGGTCTCGTTCGCCATGCTCGACCTCGCGACCGGCAATGACCTGCGCTACGACAGTGGTCGCGTGCAGTATCCTGCGAGTAGCATCAAGGCACCCTACACCACCGCCGTCTTCCAACAGCTCATAGAGACGGGCCAGGCGAGCCTGGAAGAGGTCTATCCCATTGCCGAGGAAACCATCGTCGAGTCGAGCGACGATGCATACAGCGAACTGCACGAGCGCTACGGCATGGACATCTTTGCGACATGGCTGCAAGATGCCGGCATCGGCCCTGGCGAGTACGGGTCCTACGGCGAGATGATCATCTGGCACTACCCCCACATCAACACCGACCAGCTGCTCGCAATGTGGCTGCATATGTACAACTATCTGCAGTCGGGAACCGAACCGTCACAGACGCTCGCCAGCTTCCTCGAGCGACGCACCGTCTCTGCGATGCGCGCCGCGCTCGGCCCCGATGTGCGCACCTTTGGCAAGATGGGATGGTTCGAATACTTCGGCGACTACTACTCCGAGCCCGCAACCGTCGAGGGCGGCGTCGTCTTTGCCCCGGAGGGCACCTACATCGTCGCCGTCATGACCACCGCCCCCGCGCAGATCTCGGAGCTCGATCCCATCTTCACCGCACTCGCCCGCGCACACTTCGAGATGATCTGACGCACCCCACAGGAACGCGAACGTACCACGTACAACAGCTCCTACGATTGCCGAGCGACAGAGTCTGGCCCGACACAGGCCCAGCACATGACGGGCATCTCCCTGAGGCCTAATCGAGGACGGGACAGGACCCGAACGACAACCTGTCCCCCGCTCAACGCTTGGCATGCGGTAGCACCATGGATTCCGAGCAGACGTTGGGAGGCTGTCATAAGAATGTATGCAAATCCCAACAACGAGGGGTTCGCAACTATTCTGCGTGGTGAGTACGTAGACAAAAACGGGTCTTCTGCGGCTGTTTGACGCCACGCTGGACACGCCCGACAAGCTTGTTTTGGTGAGTCGACCACGACGGTTCGGGAAGAGCTTCGCGGCACAGATGGTATCGCGTCACGGCGAGTGGGACGCATCCTATCGACTCGCACAGGACGATAAGGCAGCGCAGGTCATGTGCGCAGACTGGCTGCGGGGACTCTTCAAAGACTTGAGCTTCACACACGACACCATTGCGGGAGCCTACCTCACGGGCATCCTCCCCATCAAGAAGTACAGCCACCAGTCGGCGGTGTCCGACTTCCAAGAGTTCACGATGGTAGATCCGGATGGCTATGCGCCCTACGTCGGACCACGGTTGCCCATCTGCCGCCCGGCGTGGCAGGCACTTGCAGGACGCGCCGCCCATCGCCGCGCGTCTCCTGCAGGCCCTAGAGGCGGCCGAGAATGGCCGGTCCGACCACGCCGCCGCCCGCGAGCGTCACGTTGTTGCAGAAGATGAGGTCATCCACGTCATTCTCGCGCACGAAGTCGTCAATGTTGCTCTCGAAGTAGCGGAAGTCGCCCACGTACACCGTCTGGTAGTGATCCACAAGCCAGGGGGCAAAGAAGTCGCCGAACGAGTCCTTGATGAGCAGGCAGGTCGAGCCATCGTCGATGTCGGGGTTCTCGATCTTTTGCAGCGGCTGGTCGCCCATGATGAACGCCATCGTCTTGCCCGTTATGTCCCACTTGGACGTGTCGGTGATGACTTCGCAGTCGTCGGTCACAGTACCGTCCTGCTCCCACAGACGCATCTTGTTGGTGCCGTTGGGAATCCATGCCTCGACGTCATCGGGATTTGCCGCCATCTCGGCGCTGTTAAGCTGTGAGTAGAACGAACCGAGGAAGTCACCAAGGTCCAAGTGCTTCAGGTCGTCGAGGTCCTCGGGTTCGATGCCCTTCTCCTCACAGAACGCCACATAGGCATAGTAGGCACCCAGGGCTGTCCAGTGGTGGTCGGTGCGGAAGAAGATGTACTCGTCATCGTGTTCCTGCAGCTTGGGCACGCAATCGACAGGATGGACCCCATCGTCGTAGAGGCTGTAGAAATACTCTATGGCATCAATCTGGTTGGTGCCGCCCAGATCCTTGACCTCTTGGTCGGAGAGCAGGATGCCCGATGCGTTGGGAGCAACCAACGAGTACACGGTCGCCTCGCCCTCGAGCTCCTCGGCCGCTTTGTTCATCGCATCCGCATACTCCTCCACGGCCTCCTGCGAGAAGTAATAGATGTTATAGGCAGCGTCACCCTTCACGTAGAGTCCATCAAGCACCTGATTCTGAATTGCCTCGGCCATGACCTCCTCGGCCGGAACCTCAACCTCTCCGCGCTCGCGCTTGGCGCGAGAGCTCGCGCCGCCGGCCGACTTCTTCTTGGGCGCGTCACCCGACTCGTCCTCGTCTGCGGAACCCTTCTCCTGGGCGTCTGTGGGAGGCAGCTCGTCGGCCTGCCTGGTCCCGCCAATCATCTGCGTGTCCGTCTTTATGCCGTGCAGGCTGCTAAGCTTCTGGTCTGCCGCAACGAGTTGCTCGCGCAGCGGATAGGTGTCGCTATACCACAGCGCCAGATCCGAGAAGTACTCCCCGCTCCAGAAGGTGTTCCACGTAAAGGAGGGCCGAGCCGTCAGGGTGCGCTTCTCGACCTCGGACGTCGTGGGCCGCGCAAAGAAGAAAAGCCCGACCACGGCCCCGACGGCAAGCACGGCCGCGGCGGACACCACACCCGCCCTGCGGAGTGAGCTCAGCTTGCGCATGCGTGCCGCCTGCTCGCGCGAGACGCGACGCCCGGTATGATCCCGCCTGCGACCACGACCCTGGGGTGGACGACCATCCCGGCCCTCAGCTGCCTGACGCGCCGGATGCTCGCTCGTGCGCGGACTGGTCCCTTGCCGGCGCCCGTCGCGACGCACCTTGCGGGGTTCGGCACCACGGGATTCGCCAACGCGGGACTCGTCATTGCGGGGTTCGGCACTACGGGGCTCGGCGCCGCGGCCATCCGCTCGCCTGCGAGGGCGGCCGTCACGACTCGGGCGAGACGACGCGCCACGTGGAGCCTCGCCTGCCCGCGCCCCCTCCTGCGAGCGGGCCCTTGAGCGCGAGCGCTCACGTCCGGTTCGACGATTCCTTTGCTGTTGAGCGTTATCCATGGGACGCGCCTCTCTCACAAGATGCAAACACTACCGACGGCTAGAACTGGAAGTAGATGAAGGGGTTGTAGCTGGCACCCGCCAGGGAAATCATGGAAAGCAGCAGCAGCACAGGTGGCAGCGCGGCCTCCAACACGCCAAACACCGTGAGCATGGTGTCGTTTCCACGCGTAAGCGAAAACAGGCGCTTGCGAAGGCGCGTGCCCAGGTCGGTACAGGCGATGACGCTCACGCAGATGAGGAAGACGTTCTGCAGGAAGACGGTGCGCACGGAGAGGCTGGCAAAGCCGCCGGCGGCAAGGCCAAACATTCCCCTGACCACGGTCACAAGCTCCGAGAAGTCCTCGAACCTAAACAGCACCCAGCCAAAGAAGACGACGAGCAAGGCACACACATGGCCAAGGGGCTTAGGCAAGTGGTCGCGAATGACGAAGCGCTCGAGCAGCAGGAACGCCAAGAAGTACAGCCCCCAGAGGATGTAGTTCCAGCTCGCGCCATGCCACAGGCCCGTGAGGAACCAGACCACGGCCATGTTGCGTATGTAGATGGGCACCGCGCACCGGCTTCCACCGAGCGGAATGTACACATAGTCCCTAAAGAAGCTCGAGAGGGAGATGTGCCAGCGGCGCCAGAAGTCCTGTACCGAAGACGCTAGGTAGGGATGGTTGAAGTTCTCCAGGTAATGAAATCCGATCATGCGGCCCAGACCGATGGCCATGTCGGAGTACGCCGAGAAGTCAAGGTAGATCTGCAGCATGTAGAACAGCATGCCCAGCCAATACCCCAGAACCGCCTGACCGGCAAGTGCGTCCGAGCCGATGGGTACGAGGGTATCGGCCGCAGCGGCGCACGCGTTGGCGAGCAGCGTCTTCTTTGCCAGGCCGATGCAGAAGCGACGCACGCCCAGGTACACGTCGGACCTGCTCGCATGACGTTCGTCGATCTCGTGGGCAACCGTCTTGTAGCGCACGATGGGACCGGCAATGCACTGGTGGAAGAGCGAGGAGTACAGCAGCAGCTTCCAATAGACGGGCTGGGCCTCGACTTCGCCACGATACACGTCACACACGTAGCTCAGGAGCTGGAAGGTATAGAACGAGATGCCGATGGGCAGGACGATGTTGGGAATCTCGGAGGGGACACCAAACAGACCTTGGACCATGCCCAATATAAAGCCCGTGTACTTGAAGAATCCCAACAGGCCAAGCATGACCACGCACTCGCCCACCAGAGCGGCGCGACGCTTGCCTTCGGTCTGCGCGCATTGAATGAGCAAGGCAAAGAACCAGCTTGCGGCGGTCTCGCCCATGAGCAGCACCAAGTACCGCGGACCACCCCACGCGTAGAAGATCAGGGAAGAGGCAAGCAGCACCGGATTCTTCGCACGTTGAGGCACCACGGCATAGATGAGTAAGTGGAGCGCAAGGAAGACGAAGAGGAAGACGAAGCTGGAGAAGACCATGGGGCGTCCTTACGACCATTGTGGACAATTAGGCTAAATGGTAGCACGGATGGAACGTTTCACAAAAAGTCGGTCGCCGCTACGCTCGACACCCATCGGAGGTCGCTGAGGGGCAGCGAACGACCGCTCATGGTCGTATGTGACTGATTTTGCTCGTTCGTGACCACGCAGTGCTATAGTGGGCATGCATCAAACCATCGAAAGGAGTGCAAGGTGCTGGCAGAGGAGCGACTCGCACGCATCACGGACCTCGTCAACGAGCACGGCGCGATTTCGGTCATCGAGCTCATGGACGCGCTGGACGCATCGGAGTCCACCATTCGCCGCGACCTCCGCAAGCTCGATCGCATGGGCAAGCTCAACAAGGTCCATGGAGGAGCAACGAGCATCCAAGAAGACTACGTAATCGAGGACCAGCCTTTCGCGGGACGCCAGACCCTCTACATCGAGGAGAAGCGTGCGATTGCCGCCCAAGCCGCGCGCCTCATCACTCCCGACGACTTCGTATTTATCGACGGCGGCACTACCACTGAGTGCCTAGTCGAGGCCATCACGGAGACACGTGCCATCTACCTCACCAACTCGCTTCCGCATGCACAGCATCTGCTCGCCAAGGGATGCCGAACCCTGCTGCCTGGCGGCGAGATCAAGCCCGTCACCGAAGTCCTCGTCGGTGCCGAGACCGTCAACGCAATCCGTCGCTACCACTTCACGCTCGGGTTCTGGGGCACAAACGGTGCCGATTTGGAATCGGGGTTTACCACACCGGAATTCAGTGAGGCCGCTGTCAAGCAAATCTCTCTCGAGCACACCATTCGTCCCTACGTGCTGTGCGACTCGAGCAAGTTCGACAAGCGATCCCTCATCACCTTTGCCGACTTCTCGGACGCGAAGGTCATTACCGATCGTCTCTCCGACGAGGCGCGCGCGCTCAGAAGCGTCGGCAACATTGAAGAGGTGATTGAAGGATAGCGACAGGGGTTTGCCGGGAGCGGCTCTCGAATGCCGCTCAACGGCAGTGTGCCCGCGCATGGTTGCTTTTGCCTGTTTTTGATTGTTTTTGGCGCAATAATCTGGTATCATGGTCTCTACGGAAATTACAAGAAAGGGAGGTTTGCATGATTTACACCGTCACGTTCAACCCGTCCTTGGACTACATCGTCCGCGTGAAGGACCTCAAGCTGGGCGCAGTCAACCGCGTCTACTACGAGAACATCCTTCCCGGCGGCAAGGGCATCAACGTGTCCATCGTGCTCAAGAACCTCGGACACGACAACACCGCGCTCGGCTTCATGGCAGGCTTCACCGGCCGCGAGATTGCCGCCGAGATGGAGCAGTACGGCGTCATCTGTGACTTCATCGACGTCGCCGAGGGCATGAGCCGCATCAACGTCAAGGTGAAGTCCAACGAGGAGTCCGAGATCAACGGTCTTGGCCCCCAGATCACCGACGCCGACATCGAGGCCCTCTACGCCAAGCTCGACGAGCTCAAGGAGGGCGACTATCTCGTCATCGCCGGCAGCGTGCCCTCGACGCTTCCCGGCGACATGTACGAGCGCATCATGAGCCGCCTCGACGGCCGTGGCATCAACATCGCCGTCGATGCCGAGCGCGACCTCCTCACCCGCGTACTCAAGTATCACCCATTCGTAATCAAGCCCAACAACCACGAGCTCGGCGACATCTTTGGCGTGAAGCTCACCACCAAGGACGAGGTCGTCCCCTACGCCAAGAAGCTCCAGGAGCAGGGCGCGCGCAACGTGCTCATCTCCATGGCCGGCGAGGGCGCCGTCTTCGTGAGCGAGAACGGTGAGGTCGCCATGAGCGAGGCCCCCAAGGGCACCGTGGTCAACTCGGTGGGCGCGGGCGACTCCATGGTGGCAGGTTTCGTCGCCGGCACCATCGAGACGGGCGACTACGAGAAGGCGTTCCGCATGGGCCTGTGCACCGGTTCCGCGAGCGCGTTCTCGCCCGACTTGGCAACGCGTCCCGAGGTCGAGGCGCTTTTGGCCACGCTGTAACACTCATTACTGCGTGACCGCCACTCCACCGTGGAATCAGCCCTGGCTACGACCTCACAGCGGAGTGGCGGTCACCGAGTAGGATCCACGATCGGCTTGCCGGTCTGGACATAGCAAGGCAAGTTGTAAGGGAAGGATAGGACAGAAGGGAGCAGCACGTGAAGATCACTGACTTGCTCAAGGTCAATGGCATTAAGGTGGGGGCCAAAGCCTCCAACCAGATGGATGCCATCGATCAGCTGGTGGCGTTGCAGGATGCGTCCGGCAACCTCAACAGCAAAGCCGCCTACAAGGAGGGCATCCTCGCACGCGAGAAGGAGTTCTCCACCGCAGTTGGCGACGGCATCGCCATCCCCCACGCCAAGGTCGCCGCCGTCAAGAACCCTGGTCTTGCGGCAATGACGATTCCCGGTGGCGTAGACTGGAACGCCCCGGACGGCGAGAAGGCCGACCTCGTGTTCATGATCGCCGCCCCCGACGGCGAGGCAAACACACACCTCGAAATGCTCGCAAACCTCTCCGCCATGCTCATGCATGAGGAGTTCGCGAACGCCCTGCGCAGCGCGAAGACCCCGCAGGAGTTCCTGAAGGTCATCGACGACGCCGAGGCCGCGCGTGACGCAGAGGCCTCCGCGAAGCAGGCCGCCCAGGCCGCCCAGGCAAGCGCGGGCAACTATCCCAAGATTCTGGCCATCACCGCCTGTCCCACCGGCATCGCCCACACCTACATGGCAGCCGAGAACCTCGAGAAGAAGGCCGCCGAGATGGGCTTTGTCCTCAAGGCCGAGACCCAGGGTTCCGCAGGCGCCAAGAACATCCTCACCGCCGAGGAGATCGCAAACTGCGAGGGCATCATCATCGCCGCAGACAAGAACGTCGACCGCGCACGCTTCGCGGGCAAGCAGGTCTACTCCACCAACGTCTCCGCAGGCATCAACGATCCTGAGCGCCTGATCAACATCATCCTCAACCACGAGGCCCCCGTGCAAGAGGGCACCGTCGCCTCCGCCGACGCCGCCTCAGGCGAGTCCGAGAGCCTTGGCTCCCAGATCTACAAGCACCTTATGAACGGCGTCAGCCACATGCTGCCCTTCGTCATCGGCGGCGGCATCATCACCGCCCTTGCGTTCCTCGTCGACATGGGTGCCGCCGGCACCGGTGCCTACGGCTCCTCCACGGCCTTTGCCGCCTTCTTCAAGAAGATCGGCGAAGAGGCCTTCGGCATGATGCTGCCCATCCTTGCCGGCTACATCGCCATGTCCATCGCTGACCGTCCGGGCCTCGCCCCCGGCGTCGTGGGCGGCCTCTTTGCCAAGTCGGGCATCAACATGGCCTTCCTCGCCACCGCCCCTGAATTTGACGCTTCCGTATGCGTGTCTGGCGGCTTCCTTGCCGCTCTCGGCGCAGGCTTCCTCGCCGGCTACATCACCCTCTACATCGAGAAGCTGTGCGACAACCTGCCCGAATCGCTCGAGGGCATCAAGCCCATCCTGCTCTACCCGCTGCTGGGCATCATCGCCATCGGTGCGGTCATGTACCTGCTCAACCCGATCTTCGGCGCCATCAACACCGCCATCAACGAATTCCTCGGCGGCATGCAGGGTGCCAACATCGTCCTACTTGGCGCTGTCGTCGGCGGCATGATGTCCATCGACTTCGGCGGCCCCTTCAACAAGGCTTCCTACGTCTTCTCCACCGGCCTTCTCGCCGACGCCGCCCTCGGTGGCCCCGGCCAGCAGGTCATGGCCGCTTGCATGGCTGGCGGCATGGTTCCGCCTCTCGTGATCGCCCTCTCCACGACCTTCTTTAAGGACAAGTGGACCAAGCAGGACCGCGACGCGGGTCTCGTCAACTACATCATGGGCCTGTCCTTCATCTCTGAGGGCGCCATCCCCTTCGCGGCTGCTGACCCCGGTCACGTCATCCCGACCTGCGTGGTGGGCTCCGCCGTCGCCGGTGGCCTCTCGGCCCTCTTCGGTTGCTACAGCCCCGCACCGCACGGCGGCGCTTGGGTAATCGCCGTCATCGGCAACCCCATCATGTGGCTGGTCGCCATCGCTGCCGGCTCCGTCGTGGGCGCCCTACTCATCTCCTTCCTCAAGAAGCCTGTTAAGTAGCACGCACGCGTTAGAGCTTCCTATCTTTGGCCCGGGGACGTTCGCGTCTCCGGGCCTGCTTCTATGCAACTGCGAGGAGACCAAACAGCCTGAAGAGGTCGATCCAAGGACTCAACTGGTCCCCGCTCCCTTCGCGACCTCCACGCACCGCGTGGCGAGAATGTCCAGCGAGTCGTAAAGCCATGCGGGGCGTTCGACGGACGGCACGTCATGATTGATGACCGAAAGCTCCGTGCAGCCTACGACGACCGCATCGCAACGCTGGCCTCGCAGGCGCCGCGCGATGTTGAGCAAATCCTCGGGGTTATAGGGCCGGTTTGCCTTGACTTGCCCGTATATGAGCTCGTTGAGCAAGCGCTGGTCACGCGCGTTGGGTACCACGAGCCGGACGCCCCGCTCCGCGAAGCACGACTCAAAGACTCCCGAGGCAACCGTACCCTCCGTCGCCATGAGGCCGACGCGTGCGACCTCAGGTGCCGAGGCACACACCGCACGCACGGTCTCGTCCATGATGTTCAGCACCGGCACGTCAACGGCCCCCGCAATGCCATCGTAGTAGAAGTGGGCCGTGTTGCAGGCAATGGCGATGTAGTCGGCGCCGGCGTCCTGCAACCAACGAGCCACCTTGGCCATCTCGGGCAGGGGATCGGGCTTCGTACGGTCGAGGATGTGAGCGGTGCGATCGGGAATCTGCGGGTCGTTGAAGACGATCATCGGTATGTTCTCTTGGTCAGTCCGCGCAGGGGTCTTCTCGATGACCATGCGCATGAGAAGTGCGGTGGCCAGCGGGCCCACCCCTCCCAGAATCCCCAATACCGGCTTGTTCATGCCACGCTCCATCCGTCCGTACGGTCCGAATCAGTGTAGCGTTTTTCTTCGTTGCATCCCCCTGCGGATTGATGTCTCCCCATCCGCCGAATGACCATACACGCTGACGGGCGATTTCTCGTACAGTTAAGTATCCATTCGACGTTAGGAGCGCGCCATGTCACCAGACGCCATCCGCAAGGTCAACGTAATCGGGCATCTCAACCCCGATACGGACAGCATCTGCGCCGCAATCTCGTATGCGTATCTTAAGAATCAAATCGCGGGGATGGAGACCTCCTATGAGGCTCGTCGAGCCGGTGCCATCAACCGCGAGACCGCCTTTGCGCTGAAGCACTTCGGATTCAAGGAGCCACGCCTCATCACGAGCGTAGCCCCGCAAATCAAGGACCTAGAGATTACGCCCCTGCAAGGCATCCCACGCGAGACGAGCCTGCACGTCGCATGGAACCTCATGCGCGACACGGTGCACGGCACGCTGTGCATCACCGACCTCAACGACAACCTGCAAGGCCTTGTGGCCGTCAAGGACATCGCCAACGCAAACATGGACATCCTCGACACCTTCGTCCTCTCCAAGGCCCGCACCAGCTACAAGAACGTGCTCGACACCCTCAACGGCAAGATGGTCGTGGGTAACCCCAACACCGTAATCGACCGCGGCAAGCTCCTGATCGGCACCACGCCCGAGATGATGGATGGGCTCATCGTCCCCGGCGACACCGTCCTCGTGACGAACCGCTACGAGACCCAGCGCTTCGCGCTCGAGGCTGGGGCCGGCTGTCTCGTCGTGTGCTGCGGCGCAAACATCACGGGCGTCATCCGCAACCTCGCCCAAGAGCGCGGCTGCGCCATCATCATCACGCCATACGACACCTACGCCGCCTCGCGCCTCATCACCATGTCCATCCCCGTGCGCGCAAAGATGATTCCCGAGGAGCGCATCGAGTCATTCTCGGTAAACACCGCCATCGATGAGGCACAGCGCGTCATGGCCCGCACGCAGCATCGCTTCTTCCCCGTGCTCGACGACGCCGGCAACTACATGGGCGTGGTTGGGTCCGCAAACATGCTGAGCTATCACAAGAAGCACGTCATTCTCGTGGACCATGCCGAACTCTCGCAGACCGTCGATGGTATCGCCGAGGCCGAAATCATGGAGATCATCGACCATCACCGCGTAGGTACCATCGAGACGCCCGGCCCCATCTACTACCGCTGCGAGCCCGTCGGCTGCACCTGTACCATCGTCTACGAGATGTTCCGCGAGTACGACGTGGAGATTCCTCCCGACATCGCCGGCCTCATGATGAGCGCCATCCTCTCCGACACGCTGTGCTTCCGTTCACCCACCTGCACGTCCGAAGACGTCAATGCCGGTCGCGTTCTCGCCCAGCTATGCGGCGAGGATCCCGAGTCGTACAGCGACGCCATGTTCGACGCGGGTGCCGACCTCACCGGACGCACTGCCGAGGAGGTCTTCAACTCGGACTTCAAGATGTACTCACGTGGCAACGTGAGCTTTGGCGTCGGCCAAGCGAGCTTCATGACCAAGAAGAGCCGCAAGGCCGCCGAGGCGCTGCTCGAGCCGTACTTCGCCGATGCCGCCAAGGCCAAGGACATTCCGATGATTTACTACATGTTCACCGACATCCGTACGCAGACCACCCAGATGCTCTATTGGGGCGGCAACACCCACCAGCTCCTCAAGCGCGCCTTCAACGTCAAGGCAAAGAACGGCCGTGCCGTGCTTCCCGGTGTGGTCAGCCGCAAGAAGCAAGTCATCCCCGCCCTGATGAGCGCGATTCAAATCATCCAGGACGAGCAGATGTAAGCGCCCACAAAAGTCTCCGCAAAGGGACGACCCCTCCGTGGCATTTGTTCACGGAGGGGTCGTCCCTTTGCGGCACTCCTTAGCCCCAGACCACCGCCTCGAAGGGACGCAGCATGCCGGGAGTCGACGCACCCTGCGAGCACGCGAGCTGCTCGAGCCCTTCCACGAGCGTCGCGTCATACGTCGCAGGCTCACCCGAGAAGTTCACGAGCGTCACGGCACGCGCATCGTCCAGCATGCGTTCGAACGCAATGATCTGCTCGTCATCAATCAGCAACGCGGTCCAGTCACCCGCCGTAAACACGGATCGTTCGGCACGTAGTGCCGCCAGTTTGCGATACCAATTGAGGACGGAGTCGGAATCGGCCTCCTCAGCGACCACGTTGCACGTCTGGTAGTCATCATGAATCGGAAGCCACGGTTCTGCCGAGCTGAAGCCAGCATTCTCGCTTGCATCCCATTGCATGGGCGTGCGCGCGTTGTCGCGCGAGTAGCGCACGCAGGCGGCCAGGGCACCGTCCTCGTCGAGACCTTCGCTTAGGGCAAACTGGTACTGGTTGCGCGTCGAGAGGTCATCGAACTCATCGATGGACTTCCACGGTGCATTGCCATAGCCCAACTCCTCACCCTGCATCAGGAACGGCGTCCCACGCGTCGTGAGCAGAACGGCACCGAGCACCTTGGCCTTCTCGGCAAGGGGACCCACGCACTGGAAGTAGTTCACCGTCGAGCGCGGCTGATCGTGGTTCTCGAAGAATGCCGGATACCAGCCGTTGGTGGCCGTCGCGACCTGGCTCGCGGCAAGCGCGCGCTTGAGGTCGGGAAGCGTCCACTCGGCCTTGCGGCACCACACCTCGGAGGGATGCATGGGAATGAGCGTGTGGCTGAACTCAAAGAGCAGGTCAAACACGCCCTTCTCGCCCACCCACCGGTCAAGCTCGTCGGCGCTGACGCCGTTGGCTTCGCCCACCATGAAGATATCGCGCCCATCGCGCACCTTTGCCTTGAACTCATGCAGGAAGTCCAGGATGCCGGGAGTGTTTGCCGTCGCTGCGTGCACCGCACTCATCCCGTCCGCGCCATCCACGGGGCCATCCACGAACTCGGTCGGCTTCTTGATGTAGGTGATTGCGTCGATGCGGAATCCGCCCACGCCCTTGTCGGCCCAGAAGTTTGCGATGTCGAAGAGCGCCTGACGCACGTCGGGGTTCTCCCAGTTGAGGTCGGGCTGCTGCCTGGCAAAGGTGTGCAGGTAGTACTGCTGACGGCCCTCGTCCCACTGCCATGCACTGCCGCCAAAGATGGAGCGCCAGTTGGTGGGCGCCGAGCCATCCTCACGGGCGTCACGCCAGATGTACCAGTCGGCCTTGGGGTTGTCGCGCGAGCTGCGCGACTCGACGAACCATGGGCATTCCTCGGACGTGTGGTTGAAGACAAGGTCCATCACCATGCGAATGCCGCGCTCGCGCCCACGTGCGATGAGCTCGTCCATGTCGTCCATCGTCCCGAAGGAGGGGTCAATCTGATAATAGTCGGCAACGTCATAGCCGTTGTCGACCATGGGACTGCGATAGCACGGCGTAATCCACACCGCGCCGACGCCGAGCTTCTGCAAGTAGTCGAGTTTGGCCGTAATGCCTGCAATGGTGCCGGTACCCTGCCCTCGCGTGTCGAGGAAGCTCTTGGGATACACCTCATACGCGATGGTTCTTTGCCACCAGGCGAGTTCGTTCTGCTTTGCCATCTTTTTGTCCTTTCTTATTCGTACAAGCTCTCACCGGTCGCCCTACGTCCATACAGACGCGTGGTGTCGGCGATTCGCCGTGCGAGATCTGCGGTCAGTTGCCCCTCCTGCAGGCGCCAGCGCCAGTTACCGTCCACGGTCCCCGGCGTGTTGATGCGCGACTCGGGACCAAGCCCCAGATAATCCTGCAACTGCGCAAAGAACAGCACGGCCGGGCTGGACATCCCCTGCCGCACCATGCCCCACAGCCGTCCCTCGTCGTCGTTGAGTCCCATATAGCGACAAGCCAGCTCTATGCACTCCGGAGTCTCCTCGGCAAGCCACTCACCCAGCGGAGCGTTGTCGTGGGTACCGGTGTAGCACACGCAGTTCTCGGGAATGCCATGAGGCAGGTGCTCGTTGTTCTCGCGCCCGTCGAAGGCGAACTGCAGGACCTTCATGCCCGGCAGGCCCGACGCCAACAACAGCTCCATGACCTCGGGCGTAGGTGCCCCCAAGTCCTCGGCGACGAGCGAGACCTGCGGATTGTCCCGGCGCAGTGCATCGATGAGCTCGATGCCCGGACCGTCCACCCAATGCCCACCCTTTGCGGTGGTCGCACCGGCGGGCACCGACCAATAGCGGGCAAATCCACGGAAGTGGTCGATGCGCACCATGTCGTACAGACGGGCCGCCGCCTGCACGCGACGACGCCACCATGCATACCCGTCCTTCCGCATGGCCTCGTAGTCGTACAGCGGGTTGCCCCACAGCTGGCCCTCGCTGCTGAAGTAGTCGGGCGGCACGCCCGCCACCTCGACGGGATTGTTGCGCTCGTCCAGCTGGTAGTTCTCCGGGTGTGCCCAGACGTCCGCCGAGTCAAGCGCCACGTAGATGGGCATGTCGCCAAAGATTCCCACGCCACGCTTATGTGCATACGAGCGCAGCTCCGCCCACTGAGTGAAGAAGAGGTACTGCACGTAGGTGAACAGCCGCACGTCGTCCTCAAGCTCGCGCGCGTAACGCTGGCACGCATCCTGGCAGTGCAGGCGGATTGACTCGTCGGGCCATTCCAACCATCCCGCCATGCCGAAGTGCCTCTTGGCGGCCATAAAGAGCGCGTAGTCGGGCAACCAGTCCTCATTTCGAGCGACAAAGGCGCTCACGGCCGCCTGATCGCGCTGCCACCCACGGTCACGGGCAATGCGCAGCAGGTCGAGGCGGCTTTGGTAGAGCAGGCCATAGTCCACGCGCGTGGGGTCGTCTCCCCAGTCGGGAGCACACACCTCCGCCGTCGTGAGCAGCCCATCGGCAACCAGAAGGTCAAGGTCGATGAAGTAGGGATTGCCCGCAAAGGCAGAAGGACTCTGATACGGGGAGTCTCCATGACTGGTCGGACCAACCGGCAGCACCTGCCACCATGCTTGGCCCGCATCGGCCAAGAAGTCGATGAAGTCCCGCGCCGCCTGGCCCATCGTCCCCACGCCATGCGGGGACGGCAGGGAAAACAGCGGAAGTACGATACCGCTCGCACGTCTTTTGTCGTTCATAGTTGTCTCCTGGTAAAACACCCTTCCAGGAAGGGTGTTCCAGGAAGGGTGCTTCTTCTCCTGATGGAACACCCTTCGGGGAGGGTGTTCCACGTTGCTACTCTTCGGCCTCGAGCTTGGCGAGGGTGTTCATCATCGCGGGAATGACCTGCTTCTTGCGGCTCACGACGCCAGGCAGCACGGCCATGCCGTCCTTCGCCTCGCAGTCGAACGCGCGGGCGCACAGGCGCTCGGCACCATTGCCCCAGTAGAGCATCTCGGTGGTCTGGCTCTTGATGTCGGTGAACATGTAGAAGATCATCGGGACGTTCTTGATCTTGGCCGCATCGGCGAAGTACGGCTCGAGCAGGGCCTCGCCGGCCTTGCGGCTGTTCTCCGTCATGTAGGAGCCCTGTCCCACACCAAAGCTCACGTTACCGCGACTGAAGATCTTGAAGTCGGAGTTGAAGACTTCCTCGGCGGTGCGGCCCTCAAGGTCGGCACCAGCGTCGAACATGGCATCGCTGTACGTATCGGGATTCTCGCCACAAATCTTCGCGAGCTCTTTGCCCACATAGATGTCACGCGGGGTGCAGGTGGGCGAACGGAAGCATAGCGTGTCGGAAAGGATGGCGCTCATCATAAGACCAGCGATGTTCGACGGAATCTCGATGCCGTTCTCCTGGAACATCTCGTAGATGATGGTGCAGGTGCAGCCCACCGGCTGCAGACGATAGAAGATGGGGCCAGGGGTCTCGAGCGTGCCCACGCGGTGATGGTCGACGACCTCAAGAATCTCTGCCTCGTCCATACCTTCCACCATCTGGGAAACCTCGGCGTGATCGACGAGGATGACGCGCTTCTTCTGCGGGTTCACCATGTCGCCACCCGAGACGAGCGCGAAGTAGTTGCCCTCCTCGTCCGAGACCGGGAAGAGGCGATGCCCCGTACGGGCCATCGTCTTCTGGGCTTCCTCGACGGAGGTGTTCAGCGAGAAGGACTCGACCTTCTCGGCGGGGAGCATCTTTGCGCGCACCGGCACCGACATCGAGATGAGGCGCGCGGTGGCATAGGTGTCGTACTCAGTGGCGATGATCGTGGCGCCCTTGCTCGCAGCGAGTTGCTTGATCTCGTCCGAGACGTTCGCCTCACAGCACACGACGAGACAGGCAGCGCCGGCCTCGAGCGCGAAGCGCTGCGACTCGACACGGTCGGTGACGAGTACGGTATCGCCGGGCTTCACGACGCCCTCCATGGCCTCCGGCGTCGTGCCCACGCATACCTCACCCGAGTGGATGGCGCCCTTGGGATCGCCCACCACCATCACGGCGTTGAGCGTATCGAGAATGTTTACGTAGTTGGTCTTCGCAGCCGCCAACGAGCTGCGATCGAGGATGTCCATGTTTGCCTTCGCCACATCCTGCACGGCGATGACACCCTGCAGCTTGCGCTTCGAGTCCGTGATCGCAAGGGTGCCGGCACCCACCTCGCGCATGAGGTTCCACGCCACGTACAGGCTCGTCTCGGCATCGATGCCCGCCTGCTCCTTGAGGTCGAGGTCCTTGAGCTGCGGCAGCACGCTGGTAATGAGGCGCGGCTCCTCGAAGCCGAAGTGCTTGAGCGCATAGCCCGTCTCGCGATTGACGGCGCCCGCACGACGCGCCTCGTAGATGGTGCTGGGATCGAGCTGGTTCTTGAGGTAAGCATAGCTGATGGCAGCGCAGATGCTGTCGGTGTCGGGATTCAGATGGCCGATGACGTTGACCTTGCGGATGGAATCAGGCATGGGGGCTCCTTTGTGGACGGAACACATACTTGTTTTACTCTAGCGCTCCGCAGCCCTTGAGGTCCCGAGTTCTCGGTGAGGGGACGGTTGCGGAACGCCTTTGCGGCCGCAGAAGGCCAATTGCGCTGAATCTGCTGCATAAGCATCGCACCTCACTCAGCCAGCGAGACCAAATCGTCTATACTTTTTTACGTTTGGCTTGACTATCAAGGAGAAGCGCTATCTATGAACTCACCCGTCCGCCCACTGCGCAAATACCTCTGCCCAATAGTCTTGGGCATAGCAGTGTTCGCCTGTATGGCCCTTTATTTTTCGAGGCTCCACCCTCTCTATATAACAAACACCGACGATTGGACGTACATCGCCTATTGGCGTGATGCCACGCCAATATGGGAGGACTGGAACCCAACCCGCGTCTTGCCCGAAATACTGATGCCCATCATGGGCGCCTTCGGTGCCTACGTTGTCATGCCCTTCGTCAATGACTATGTGGATGCACAGATGGTTTCCGCCGCATTGTTTGTTTCACTTGCCGTCACTTGCTACGTGCTGTGCTTTTATCACATCGCCAGACAAAGGCTCTGCGATCGCGATTGGACGGCAGCGACCCTCTCCGTCCTCTTCCTCGTCCTGCACTTTTTGATGTTCCGCGAGCAGCAATCGGACAATCGCCACCTGCTGTATTCGTTCTGCGTTACGAACTACTTCTACTACACTATCCCCAACCTGCTCAACGCCAGCCTCGCCATGCTCTATGCTGCAGGGTATTGGGGCAAAGAAGACGGCCTTCCCCAGCCGACGCTGCGAAACGGCATGATTGCGCTCTGTGTGTATCTCGCCCTACTTTCGAACCTCTTCGCCAGCATCATACTTGCCGCCGTCGTGGGTACCAGCCTCGTCATCCGACTCGTTCGCACCATCCGCACGCGCGGCAGCATCCTCACGTACGCCAAGCACAATCTGGTAAGCATCGTCGTCATCGTCGCATGGTTCATCGTTCAGTACTACGAGATGAACGGCGGACGCGCGTCGTCCCTCGAGTCCGATACGCCGCTTCTCGCCCGCATGGTAACGACCATGCAAATGCTCTTCTCGACAGTTCGCGAGACAAATCATTGGTGCGACGAGTTCATAGCGATCTCTTTGGTAGCCGGTGCCATCGTATGCATCCGCCATCAGGAGGACGCCTCATTCCGCGCAACACTTCGAATAATGGCGCTGCAGCTGCTCTCGCTCATCCTCACCGTCGCATATCTCTGTGTCGTGTGCGCCAGCTCCGGCCCCGGATTCATCACTCGCACGGACGTGTCGTTTGCCGTGTACTACGTGTTTGTCGCCGCCTCGCTCTTTGGATGCGCCGTAGTTCTCAAGAGACTTCCCCCGGTACGGATCGCATTGCCCATTCTTACGCTCATCCTGGCTTGCTCGTGCAACACCTTGGGTAGGACGTACATGGAGTCATACATGCTCTCCGTCGCTCCTCAGACCATGCGCGCCATCGACCGCGACATCGTCTCGCAAGTGGTCGACGCATCAGAGAATGGCAAGAAGAAGGTGGACGTTCTGGTACCGAAGGTCTCCGGGAGCCCCGACAACTTCCCGTTCGCAAACTATGGAGGCGACAAAGCGCGCAATGCCCTCGTGGTACACGGCGTCATACCCGACGGCATTCAGGTCACCTTTGTACCATCACGAGAAAAGGCGCAGAGTTACGGCATCAAGCAGTAGCAAAGTCCCATGCCAATGAGGAGCAACGCATGTGCATCCCACAAGACAATCCGCCGACGCTCTATGTGGTCGTACCCTGCTACAACGAGGAGGAAGTACTGCCCGAGACGGCCCATCGCCTCTCGCGCAAGATGGCCATGCTCATGCAAGAGCACCGCATATCCCCAGCTAGCCGCGTACTCTTCGCCAACGACGGCAGCAGAGACCAAACGTGGGCGATCATCCGTCAGCTCCACGACGATCCGGAGTACAATGGACTCTTTACGGGCATCTCCCTAGCCCACAACCGCGGACATCAGAACGTCCTCTTCGCGGGACTCATGGAGGCGCGGAATCGGGGTTGCGACATAACCATCTCCATGGATGCCGATCTGCAAGACGACATCGACGCCATGGATGCCATGATCTCCGCATATGAGGAAGGCGCAGACATCGTCTTTGGCGTGCGTGACAACCGCGAGACCGACACCCGGTTTAAACGCGGTACCGCACATGCCTTCTACCGACTCATGCAGCGCATGGGCACCGAAACCGTTCCGGACTCAGCCGACTATCGTCTGATGGACGCTCGCTCGCTTGACGCCCTCGCCCAATACGGGGAGAGCAACTTGTTCCTTCGCGGCATCGTGGCGTCTCTCGGCTTCTCGACCGCCAAGGTGTACTACAAGCGGGGAGAACGCTTTGCCGGCACCTCCAAGTATCCCCTCTCCAAGATGCTCTCATTTGCAATGGACGGCATCACGTCATTCTCGGTGACGCCTTTGCGCATCGTCGCGGGTTCGGGAGCCCTCTTTGTGATCGTGTCGCTCCTCATGTTCGTATATGCGTTGGTCTCGCTTGCCCTGGGCTCGACTGTGGGTGGCTGGACCAGCTTGCTCATCTCCATCTGGTTCGTGGGCGGCGCCATCATGTTGTCGCTCGGCATCGTCGGCGAATACGTAGGACGCATCTACATTGAAAGCAAGCACCGTCCGCGCTACATCGTGGCAGACAAGCTTGACTGACGGCCAGCTCGATAGCCACCCAACCGATAGCTGTCCGGTGCAGAACGGTTTGTGCAAACGACGTAGGTGCGGTATGGCCTCGCGAATTGCACTATAATTCTTTGTCCGTCGTATTCGTACCCGTTGAAGGCCTATCGCTTGGAACTCCTGTCGCTCCAGTTTGCGTGCTTCCTCACGGCACTGCTCGCCATATATTACGCTTTTGGCCGCATTGCCCCGCGTGTGCAGTGGGTCGTGCTGCTCGTCGGCAGCATTGTGTTCTACGGCATCGTGGGCACGTGGCCGCTCCTGTCGTTCATGCTCGTCACCGCACTGAGCACGTGGCTGGGCGCGCGCAAGCTCGCCGGGCTATCCGAACAGGCGAAGCAGGCACGTAAGGAGGCCAAGGGCCGCGACGAGAAGAAGGCCGTAAAGGCCCGCTACGTACGCAAGCGCCGCTGGGTACTCTTCGCGGTCTTTGCCGTGTGCCTCGGCATGCTCGGATACCTCAAGTACTGGAACACCATCCTCTTCAACATCGGACTCGCTGAGTCGACCACAAGCCTTGGCATCGTGCTTCCGCTCGGCATATCGTTCTACATGTTCGCCTCGCTCGGCTACGTGCTTGAGGTCTACAACGAGAAGCTCGCGCCCGAGGGCAACTTCGTGCGCTTCTTCCTCTTCATCTCGTGGTTCCCGCAGGTTATCCAAGGTCCCATCAACCGCTTCGCGGAAATGTCCTCGCAGCTCTTTGCCTCACGCGGCCCCTCGTGGGTCGGCATGCGCCGTGGCCTGCTGCGGCTGTGCTACGGCCTCCTCAAGAAGTACGCCATCGCCAACGTGCTTGTGGGCAACTATCGCGCCATCATCGGACCCGCTGACGGAACGACATCGGCACCCGTCGTCATCATCGGCATCCTGCTCTACTCCTTCCAGATGTATGCCGACTTCTCGGGCGGCATCGACATCGTCGAGGGCGTATCGGAGCTCTTTGGCGTCGAGATGGCTCAGAACTTCCGACAGCCGTACTTCTCCACGTCGCTCGCCAACTTCTGGCGGCGCTGGCACATGTCGCTGGGCCACTGGATGAAGAACTACGTGTTCTATCCGCTCGCGGTGTGCGGCCCCATGCGCGAGCTGAACCGGCGGGCAACCAAGCTGCTGGGCAAGCAGACCGGACGCACGATTTCTGCCTGCATCTCCAACATCATCGTCTTCTTCGTCGTGGGTCTGTGGCATGGCGCTGAGCTGCACTTCATCGCATGGGGCCTGTACAACGGCATCATGATCGCCTTGGCCGACCTCTTTGCACCCGTCTTCGAGCGGATTGGCAAGCGCCTGCACATACAACGAGAGTCTGTGCCCTTCCACGCGTTCGCGATTCTGCGCACCTTTGCCGTGGTCGCCGTCGGCCGCTATTTTGACTGCATCGAGAGCGTGGCCGTTGGACTCGCCTGCCTCAAGGCAACCGTCACGAACTTCGTGCCCCTGAGCACGGTACAGCCACAGCTCGAGGCGCTGGGCGTCACGTCGCCCAACACCTTGGGATTCGAGACGGTCGCGCTCTGGGCGTTGGCGGTCGTCTTCGTGGTGGACGTGCTGTACGAGCGCGGGCACGACGTGCGCACCGAGCTCATGTGCCTGCGTCTCCCCGTCCGCATTGCGATCTACCTCGCGTGCGGCACCATCTTTGCCTTCTCACTAAGATTCAGCTTGGGACAGGGGGAGGCGTTCATGTATGCGAACTACTAAGACGTACGCACGACGTGCCTGTCGGGCACTGGCCCTCCTGCTCGCCGTCATAGCCTTTGACGTGGTGCTCACCCTTGTATTGGAGCAGTATGGCACCGCAACCGAGGTCACGTGGTACAACTACCGCAACACGCCAGGAGAATCGATCGATACCCTGGTGGTGGGTTCTTCCTTTGCCTCCTTTGGCGTTGACCCCCACTCAATTGATGAGGAGGCTGGGACAAGCTCCTTCAACTTGTCCACCATGGCGCAGACGTTCCCCAACTCAAGGGACATCGTCCGTTCGGTGCAAAAGGACCATCAGCTCAAGCGCATCGTCATTTGCCTGGGCACCGAGTCTCTTCAGCGCCCCGCCCAGTATGACCGGGAAATAACCTTTCTACAGGCAAAAAGCGCTGGCGACTCCTTTGACGATGTGTTGCAGAACGTAGCGACGCTTGCACTCGACGAATCGTACTTCCCCACATCCAAGTCGATTGGCTGGATTTTTCCATGGACCTATACGTCAGTCGGACTCGAAGCCGACGAGATTCGAACCAACATCGAGAGAAGACTCTCCATGCCCGACCCCACCGATGCGATGCTGGCTTCCGATTCCGCATGGCAGTATTTGGGACAGGGACATTGTGCCTATGACAAGCACCTCAACCTAAGGAGCCCCGATTCGAATCAGCTTGCCATCGATTCGTCCGCGCCTTTTTTGGAGAAGACAATTCAAGAGTTCGTCGATCTCCTCGATACCTGCACCGAGATTGGCATCTCGCCCATGGTCATCGTCGCCCCGCGTCCCGACTATGCCAACGTAGCGCACCAAACAACCGAGTACGCCGAGCTCATGGCAAGCCTGCAGGCAATCGCCGTCGAGCATGGAGCCACGTACTACGACTTCAACCTCGCGCATCCCGACTTCTATCGGCCGCTCGACTCGGACTTCTCGGACGCGCAGCACCTCAACGTCGACGGGTCCAAGAGATTCTCGCATGCCATTGGGCAGCTCATTGCCCAAGACGAGGCGGGCGAAGACGTGGGCGCCCTGTTCTACTCATACGACGACTGGGACACCTACCTTGCCTCGTATCCCGACATCGCGCTCTGCTACTGCGAATACGAGGTGGGGTCCGACAGCATCGCAATCTCTGCCTCTTGCATCGCGCAGAAGGATGTCGCGGTTGAGTACCAATTTGAGGTGAAGCACAAGGGGTCGAAGCGCTTCGAGGTGGCGCGTGCCTACGCGAGCGATTCCTCTTACGACCTGCCCATCGAGGGGCATGGGTCCGTCGTCATCCGCGTGAGGGCACGGGTCGTTGGCTCGACCACCAAGGACGCCATGCGGTCGTGCAAGTATTGGACCGCATACTGAGGCAAGGGCCCTTTGACTTGATCAATGGGGCTGCCCCTGACTGGTCGGCAGCACCAAGAAGGAAGGATGTGCCATGCACAACGTACTGCAAATGCTTGAGGCGACCGCTGATCGCCTGCCTGCAAAATGTGCCGTTGCCGACCCGCAGTCCCAGCTGAGCTTTGCCGAGATACGCGACGCGGCACAGGCCGCCGGCACCTGGCTCGCGCAAAACGGCGTGCTTCCCCGCACCGCCGTGGCGTTCTACCTCGAGAAGAGCGTCACCGCATGGGCCGCCATGCTGGGCGCCGTGTACGCGGGCGGCTTCTATTCCGTCATAGACGTACGCCAGCCCGAGGGCCGCGTGCGCGATATGTTCGCAGCGCTCGACCCCGCGATTGTCCTCACTGACGCCGTCAACGCAGAGCGCGCGCATGAGCTCTTCGACCCACTCAGGTGCACGGTCGCGCTCGTGGAGGACACGGTGCGCGGAGACGTTGACGCGTCGTTGCTCGCCAGCATTCGCGCTCGTGCCACGGATGGTGACCCCCTCTATGCCAACTTCACCAGCGGCAGCACTGGCACTCCCAAGGGATTCGTCGCGCCACATCGTTCGGTGCTCGACTGGGCACAGGCATTTACCAGCACGTTTGGCATCGACGAGACGGACGTAATGGGCAATCAGGCACCCTTCGACTTCGACGCGACCAACAAGGACGTCTATTCGTCGCTTCTTACCGGCGCCACGGTGCAGATCATCCCGCGCACGTACTTCTCTAACCCGACGCAACTCATGGACTACCTGTGCGAGCGCGAGGTCACGACGCTGTGCTGGGCCGTCAGTGCCATGTGCTTCGTCTCCATCATGGGTGGGTTCGACTATCGCGTGCCCACCACCGTTCGACGCGTGCTCTTTAGTGGCGAGGTGATGCCTCCCAAGCAGCTGCGCGTCTGGCAGCATCATCTACCCAAGGCGCTCTATGCCAACCTGTACGGACCATCGGAGGTCACGTGCAACTGCACCTTCTTTGTGGTGGATCGCGAATACGCCGACAACGAGGTCATTCCCGCCGGCAAGGCGTTTGCCAACGAGCGCGTGTTCCTGCTCGACGAGCATGACCGCGAGGTCGAGGGCGCCGGTGCCGTGGGCGAGGTGTGCGTCAGCGGGTCGTGCCTCGTGATGGGGTATCTCGGCTCGCCGGAGCGTACGGCCAAGGCGTTCATGCAGAACCCCGCCAACAATCGCTGGCTGGAGCCGATGTATCGCACGGGAGACATCGCGCGTTACGACGAGAACGGCGACCTGGTGTACGTCTCGCGCAAGGACCACCAAATCAAACACTTGGGGCAGCGCATCGAGCTGGGCGACATCGAGGCTGCGGCGCACGCGGTCGATGGGGTGGAGCGCGCCTGCTGCCTCTACGACGCCGCGCGCAAGCGGCTGGTGCTTTGCTACGTGGGGAGCGTGGAGCGCAAGCAGCTCAAAGAGACCCTGCGCGAGCGCCTGCCCCAGTACATGGTTCCCAACAACACGCGAAAGCTTGACGAGATGCCCCTGAGCAAGAATGGCAAGATCGACCGCACGACTCTTGCCGAACTCGCACGGATTCGACGGTAGTCGCTCGCGAATGCCCGCGAATGCCTCAGATTGCTTCCAATCACAGTTCGTCAATGTTCTGGGGCACAAAATGTATTAGCATAGGGCGCGCCTACGTGCTGTTCACCGCAATCGAGAGGGAGAGACCATGGACATCACGCTTGACGACGTCATCGAAATGCTCGAGGACATTCAGGAAGACGTTGACTACGAAGAATGCGTCACGCTCATTGACGACGGAGTTCTCGATTCCTTCGACATCCTGGCCATCGTGAGTGCCGCTGACGACGAGTTCGAAGTGACGATCCCTGCAAAGGACATTACGCCCGAGAACTTCAACAGTGCCGAGGCACTTTGTGCGTTGCTCAACCGCCTAGCCGACGAAGACTAGGGTCGTCAACGAAAGAGTAACCTCCCACAGAAGGACTGACCCCCTTTGCACGCCAATGGGGTCAGTCCTTCTGTGGGAGGGTCTGTACGAACAGTTAGTGAACCCAGGGCACGAGACAGGCATCGAGGCCCGCAATGAGCGCGTCCTTGTCCATATGGCGCCCGATGAACACGAGCTTGGTCATGCGGTCGCCGCACTCCTCGTCCCAGTCGTCCATGACCTCGGGGTTCGCGGCAACGATGCGCTCGAACTCGTCCTCGGGAGCCGAGGCAATAAACCAGCCGTTCTCCTGCATATGAACCTGTTTGCCCGCCTGCTCAAAGACGTACGCCATGTTGGGGTCGTCGGCAATCCACACAAGGCCCTTCGTGCGGATGACGGCGTCGGGCCATTGCTGGACACACTTCTCCAAACTCGCAAGGCTGAAGGGCTTGCGGCGTTCGTAGACAAACGTCGTGATGTCATACTCCAGGACCTCAGGGTCCTCGTGCTCCTCCGGATGCTCCATCGCATCGATCCAAGCGGCAGATTCGTACGCCTCGTTGAAGTCGAAGCGCCCCGTGTTGAGCAACTCGTCTAAGTCCACGCTCGCCTGCGTCGCCTCCACGATGCGCGCATCCTTCTGCAGGCCGCGCACGATTGCCTTGAGCTCGCCAATCTGATCAGATGTGACAAGGTCGCACTTGTTAAGAACGAGCGTCGTGCAGAACTCAATCTGCTGGATGAGGAGCGCTTCGAGGTCCTCCTCGTCGATATCGTCGGCAAGCAGATCCTCGCCGCCCGCGAACTCGTCAAACATGCGCGCGCAGTCCACGACCGCAATGATGTTGTCGAGCTCGACGCGCAGACCCTGACCAGACATCTGCTTGCAGAAGTTGTCGATGGTGAAGGCGATGGGGATGGGCTCGCAGATGCCCGAGGCCTCGATGATGATGTAGTCGAACTTGCCCGACTGCGCAATCTCGGTAAGCTGGCGGGCAAGGTCATCTGCCAAGGTGCAGCAGATGCAACCATTGGTGAGGGGTACGAGGTCGTCGGTGCTCTCGCTCACGAAGCCGTTCTTGCCGATGAGGTCGGCGTCGACATTGACCTCGCCGATATCGTTGACGATGACTGCGGCACGGATACCCCGATCATTGCCAAGGATGTGGTTGAGCAGCGTCGTCTTTCCCGCTCCCAGATACCCCGTGATAAGTGCAATCTTCACCGTGCGCGGCTCGTCAGTCTTCTTCTTGAATCCAAACATGCAGCTTTATCTCCTTTGGTAGAAACCGACAGACGAAGTGTAGCACGACGACGGACGCTATTGGTCTTTGAGCTTCGCGATGGCAGCATCGGCCACATCGCGCACGGCCCGCTCACCAATATGCTTGTGGAAGTAGCAGCACCTTTGATCGGGCACCAGCCAGTCTCCGTCGTCGGTCATGTCCTGCACCATGCAACCGCCACAACACTGGGGGAGATGCTCGCACTCGGCGCATTCTGGGTTCTTTGCGAGCAAATCCGCCACCTTTGTTTCCACTGCATCGTAATACATCCCCTGAAGCGTGATGTCGCCAAGGTGCTGCTCGAGGATGCTCGGGAATTTATCTCTGATCGCGCTGTCGCTGTATGCCATGCATGGATAGGCGCGACCGCCAGGACCGATGTGCATGTTGTAACGCACGCTCTCGCAGTAAGGCATCTTCGACCAGTCGGCATCTGCGGACGCATGATGAACATAGTGTATCTGATAGTCGGTCTCGCCCTTCTTGCAGGAGAAGAATCCATCCAGCTCGATGTCGAGGGGCATCCCATCCGCAAAGTATTCCGGGATGTAGTTGCGATAGACTTCCCAAACCTCATCGTCGGTAAGCGCATATTCGTCGGCATAGCGCTTCCACTCGCCGAACTCCTGCGGGGCGTTGAGCTTCAGACCCATTACGTCATAGCTCGCGAGGTAGTTCGCCGTCGCACGAAGGCAGTCCTTGTTTTCGCGATGGATGCACATCGCGGCGCTCACGGGGATGTGACGCTCCTGCAGCAGCCGGAATGCCGCATCGGCTTGTTTCTCTGCACCGGGAACCCCCCTGAGCCAGTCGTGGTGTCCCAAGCCATCGAAGCTCAGCTGGAAATTGGGTTGCTGGTCATACCGCTCGAATAGGTCGAGCGTTGACCCATTCAGCAACGACGCGTTGGTAAAGACTACGCCGACGCGTAGACCGAACCTCGACAAGGCCTCTATCAGCTGTTCGAAGTCAGGTCGCAGCAGCGGCTCCCCACCCGTAATGTCCACGCGCTTGATGCCACAACGGGCAATCTCTTCGGCTATGTGCAAGAGGTCCTCAAAGGGAAGCTGCGGGAGGTGCGCATCTGGCGCCGAAACGAGGCAGTGGCGACAACGGAAGTTGCACTTGCCCGTTATGGACCAATGCACCGATTCCAAGTACCTCGACGGGAAGATGTGGTAGCGCTGCCAAGAGGCAAGTGCCGGCAGCGGATCCGGAGACTCCTCAACCACGCCATGCGACACCATCTCCTCCAGGCATCGACGCCCCTCATCGGAGAACGACGACGGGTCAACATCCTCCTCTCCGTTGCAGCTCAACAGGTCGAGGAATGCCTCCTTGGGAAGGAACGTGGGCCGTTCCATGGCCTTGTCCCCGTATTCTGCCCGTATCGCGTGGGGCACCCTCTTCCACCCGCGAAACGCCCATGGCTCATTAAGTCGATAGTACATGCAATCATCCCCTCATCCGTATCGCAATTATTGCAATTGCGCAATTGAACCATCCAAAACGAACGCTGCAAACAAAGAGACCCCGAGCCTCAGGCTTGGGGTCTCCTGACGTCCCTCAACAAGAAACCTTACCACAATCAAAACGTCAAGCGTAGAACAGCCCTTATGCTGTGTGGTACCACTTTAAGCAGGCGTAGTCCTTCCAGCATGCGCTCGGCTTCGTGCCTTTGGTGTGCATAATTCTCCGTATGCTCATGAAGAGCAAAGATGTTTAATGGGGTATATTTAAGCATAACTCAGGCGCCTCTTCAATCACGAAAAAGAGAAATATGCATTCCACGTGCAATAATCCCATTGCTTCGGTGTCTGTGAATAAACGTGTGAGGCACCCAAGCTCAACCGAAAGACCAGCTAAGTTCTGTCAAGTGGGAAACGGAAAAAAGTTCGATTGATCTTTGATAACGGAATATGGTGATAAATGGATTGGACCGGGATGCG
>CADBYM010000003.1 GCA_902798915.1 uncultured Coriobacteriaceae bacterium
AGCTCCTTCCGTACGACCATGGAGGAAGCATAGCCGATGGGATTCGAGGGGTGACATTTTCGCTCGTTGAGGGGGTGACATTTTCGCTCGTCGAGGACACGAGGTCACCCAGAACCACAAAACAGCAGGTAGACGCATCAATTGTCGCAGCGAAGAATTGTGATGACGCGCCGAAACGGCCTTCCCCCGACCGCTACGAACTCATCTTGACGAGACGGACGAGCGTTCCCGCCCCGCCCGGGCGGGGCTCGATGCTCACCGAGTCAACGAGCAGGCGCATGAGCATGATGCCACGTCCGCGCTCGGAGTCCGGTGCGACCTGCACCGCGCTGCCATCAAAGCCTTCTCCGCAGTCCGTGACCTCCACCACCATGCGATCGGGATAGGCGCTCACGGTCGCAAGGATTCCCACGCCACAGGTGTGATCTGCGGCATTGCCCAACGCCTCGCCCACCGCCAAGGTGATGTCGAACACCTCGTCATGCGAAAACGGCATTCTCTGTGCCAGCTCAGTGATTCTCTCCCGCGCCGTCTGGAGGTCTTCCCCACTCACGGGAAGCGATGTGCGCCAAAGGGGCAGCGTCGAGGAGTCGAGCGCGGGAACGTCTCCTTCGGCACCCAAGGCACCAACGGGCACCAAATCGACCAGACGCGCGCGACGCATGGCCCGCAGGACGTCAGGGTTGACGTTCACCACAGAAAGAAGCCCGCCGCACTCCCTCATGCGGCGGACCATCCCAAATATGAGCGCCATTCCCGACGAGTCGACGAAGGGCACATCAGCCATGTTGAGCACGATGCGTTGGCTACCCCGCGCGATAAGCGCCTCAAGCGCTTGCTTGAGCGCCGGCACCGTGCGCACCGACAGATCGCCAGAGACGGGAACGAGGGCTATGTTGGTTGAACGTCGCATAAGGGACTTATTCCCCAAGGAACGCAGGTGCATTCAGCGCGAGGAGCATTTGTGATACGAAAAACTCATTAAGGCTGCCTCGGGGCTACCCCTCGGCGAAATCCTGAATCCCGTCGTATCGCAACGAGACGAGTGCCACGTCGTCGCCCAAGGTGCCGCCCGCGAACTCCTCGACGGTGGCGAGCAGTCGCTCGCAAATCCCCGCGTAGCCAACCGCAGCCTCGCGCACCACCGCGTCGCGAAGCCCGTCCTCCCCAAAGAAGGCGCCCTCGGGATTGCGCGCCTCCGTCGTCCCGTCCGTGTAGAGCAGCAGCACGTCACCAACGTCCAGCCTGACCTCTCCGTTACGGTATGCCATGCCCTCAAATGCCCCGACGACCCCCGACTGCACGCCAAGCGTCATGAGCTCGCCCGACTCCGACCTCACCAGGAGTGCGGGAGGATGACCCGCGGAGCAATAGGTCAGCGTTCCAGCCGCCACGTCAATGACGCCTACAAAGAGAGTTGCGAACGTCTCGACCCGCGAGAAGCCCAGCAGGAAGTCGTTGAGCAGCGACACCATGCGTGCCGGCTCCACACCCTCCCAGGCATACGCGCCGAGGGCCGTCTTGACCGCCGACGAGACGGACGCCGCCTCCACGCCCTTGCCGCTCACGTCCCCCATGATCGCGCAGGCACGCTGGTGGGGAAGGCGAATCAGGTCGTAGAAGTCCCCGCCCACATAGGCCTCCTCGGTAGCGGAGCAGTAGAAACTCTCTGCCGTGAGGCCCTGGACGTGCTGCAGCTCGTTTCGCATGCCCCGTTGCAGGGCCTGAGAAATGCGCTTGTCTCTTGTTCTTGCGCGCGCACCGGCATCGATCGCACACACGTCCTCCACAAATGCGCGCACGAACGAGAGGTCCGCCGTCTCGAAGGGACCCGACTCCTCGGGACGCACCAAAAGATATCCCTTGCAGGCACCCTCCTCCACGGCAAGCGCCACGAGCAGTCCCCGTGCGGGCAACGCATGCTCGGCAAGCCACCTCACGATCGGGGGCTTCTGCGTGACGTCCGTAACACACGACGCATGACGGCCCAACAGGGCGGCAAGGTCCACGGGTATCGCCTGCCACGTTCCGTCCGGCAGCTTGGCAAGCGTCGTTCGTTGGTGCGGGTTTCCCGCCAGCCTCACGCAACGAGCATCCACGCCCTCGGCCGCGCGCGCAAACGCCTCGTCCACCAAGGCTTCAGACGGCTCGCCACCCATCATAAGACGCTCACGAAGCTGCGACAGCAGAACCTCGAGATGCTCCGCGTGCTGCGCGCGCATCGCCGCGAATGCCCCTGCCAGCTGAACCGAGAGATACTCCGCCACCGCCTCGAGCAGCCGCACGTCATCGTCTGCGACGTTGTGTTCGTGTTTCCAACCAACGACGAGCATCGCAAGTACGTGTCCGCCAAACCACACCGGGCACGAGACAAAGCTCGCGAAGGGCATCGCCTGCTCCGCGCTGACGGTGACCGCCTTGAGCGACTCCTCCTCCACGACGTGTCGCTGCGAGACGCTGCCCTTCCTCAGGTCATCCCGCGTCGGCCTCATGGTACGCAGGCGCAGGGGTCGCGCCTCACGTAGTGCCATCTCGGCAAGCGGATGCGTGTTTGGTATGAAGTGCGGAAGGTTCGTGCCTTCAAGGTCATCCGATACGCCGCGCAGCCTGAAGCCGTCGTCATCGACCACATATGCGAGCGTGCCCCACGCATCGAGCGTCTCGGAAATCTGGCCGAGTACACGGTCGAAGAGCATGGCCACGTCCGGCGCATCAAGTGTCTCCAAGACTATGCGCAATGTGCCCGAGAGGCGCCGGTTCGCACGCGAGAGCTCACCCACGAGCCGCTCGTGCTCCTGCCTGCCCGCCAGCTCCGCATCACTGGCAAACGCGACCAGGAGGAACCCTCCCGCCTGATGTCGCAGACGGTCGCACCGCACGCCAATCGTGATGTGTCGGCCCTGCGGTTGGCTGCATACGACCGTCGCCGTAGTGCCGTCTAGCGGGAACGGTAGGGCCTCCACACCCTCCTCGCGCGCCGTGGGGTCCGTCGGGAACAGATCGCACACATGCGTCCCCACAAGGCTCCCCGTGCCCACGCCAAACAGGCGCTCCGCCTCGTTGTTTGCCAGGACAATTCGCCCGTCGGCATCAATGACGAGCACCCCGTCACTGGTGAGCGCAAGCAGGGTCGCAAGCGACCTTCCCAACACGCTGACATCCAATCCGCCATCATCGGCGAGCAAGAGTTCCTCGGACATGACCCACCCCTACTCCACGTCGGGGATGTACAACTCGGTAGGAGCAAGCTCGCGCATCCCTGCCCTCAAGAGCCTCTCCTCGATGGGTTCGCCCGTTAGCTTGACGATGTCGAACGTACGATCCCCTATGGAGGCGCAATAGGCGTACTCGACGTTGAGCCCCACGTTCGCAAGCCGCGTGAGCATCTGTGCCAGCCCACCGGGGACGTTATCCACCTCAAGGGCCGTGACCTGCGTCGCAGCGGCCCGATAGCCATGCTCGGCGAGCGCACGGGCCGCCGCAATCGGTGTGTCGCAAATGATGCGCACGATGCCGTAGTCGGCCGTGTCTGCCACCATGAGAGTGTGCATCTGGACTCCCCTGCCACCAAGCAACGCAGCCACGCCGGCAAGCTCGCCGGGCTCGTTGGGCAAAAACACCGTCACCTGGTCAATCATGGGGGGTCCTTTCGGATGGGCGCTGTCGAGTGGGTCGCCGGGACAGTCCCTCGTGACCCAACACCTCATAATGCAAAGGGTGGACTTCCCAACGTAGCCGGGCCACTCATTCCACGCTAAGCGGATTCGCGGCATACCATCGCACCGAGACGCGCAATGGCGGCTTCAATGGGATTCTACTATGAAACCTGCCAATGCCAAAACGAGAGCTCCCAGAATCTGAGTGCGTTGAGGCCCATCCGAACGACCCCTTGAGCGACCGGCCCGTCCCTCGTGTGTACATTCTGCAATACGCCTTTTGAGCATTAGTCCATCTACCTGCGCCTATCGCGCCCATCAGCCGTGGTGCGCAACCGCCGAGTCGAGCTACAACAAAAGCGGGAACCCCGAAGGGTTCCCGCTCTGTTGGTCTGGTGTCGGAGGCGGGACTTGAACCCGCACGTCCGTTGAATTAGACACTAGCACCTCAAGCTAGCGCGTCTGCCAATTCCGCCACTCCGACTCGCTGCCGCCTTGCGGCAAGAAGTAATATAGCACCGTACCCCATCCCAATGCAAGCACTTTTTTCGGAAATTTCTGGGCAATATCGGGGCAACCAGAAAATGGCCCACAGGGGTTGCAAATCCTCGTGGGCCCGTCTGCATGCTACGTGGTCCAGCGAGCAAGCTCGGCGTCAGTGGCAAGCACCTTGTGGGTGCCCTCAATCGTATGCTCGGTGCCGGCCGCATAGTCCACGCCCTCGGCCTTGCGGTCGTAGGCGAGCGGGTGGCGGCGCTTCTCCAGCTCTGGGTTCGGGAACGGCACCGCACTCAAGAGGCTCTTTGTGTAGGGATGGATCGGATTCGCAAAGATCTCCTCTGCGGTGCCCGTCTCGACCATGTAGCCCAGATGCAGCACGCCGATGCGATCCGAGATGTACTTCACCATGGAGAGGTCGTGCGCGATGAAGAGGTATGCGCAGCCGGTCTCCTCCTGGATGTCCTTCATGAGGTTGACGACCTGCGCCTGGATGGAGACGTCGAGCGCCGAGATGCACTCGTCGGCGATGATGAGCTTTGGATTCATGATGAGCGCCCGCGCGATTCCCACACGCTGACGCTGCCCACCACTGAACTGGTGCGGATAACGCTCTGCGTGACTCTTTGAGAGCCCCACCTTGTCGAGCATCTCCCCGATGGCCGCATCACGCTCGGCCGCGTTGGCATGCCGTTTATGAATGTCGAGGCCCTCCCCAATGATGTCGGCGACCTTCTTGCGCGGATTAAGGCTGCTCATGGGGTCCTGGAAGATCATCTGCATGTCGCGCCGAAGCATTCCCTCGGTATCGCGGTCGAGCTTGCCGGAGATCTCGCGTCCGTTGAAGATGACGCTTCCGGAAGTAGGGTTGTACAGGCGAATGATGGAGCGACCGATGGTGGTCTTGCCCGAGCCGCTCTCCCCCACCAGACCGTACGTCTCGCCGGGATAGATGTCGAACGATACGCCATTGACGGCCTTCACCGTAAAGGTGCGTGACACCTTGAAGTGTTGGTTCAGGTCCTTGACCTGCAACAATGGCTCGCTCATAGGTACTCCTCCACATCCTTGAGGGCGCGTGCGATGCGCGCCTGGAGCTCCTGCGGCATCTCCACCTTCGGCGCGTCGGGATGCAACAGCCACGTGGCGGCGTAGTGCGTCTCGCTCACCTTGAACATCGGCGGGGCGACCTTCTCGTCGATGGCGAGTGCGAAGGGGTTGCGTGCCGCAAAGGCGTCACCCTTCGGCTCATGGAGAAGGTTCGGCGGGCTTCCGGGAATGGACATGAGGCGGTCGTCATCCGTCTCGAGGTCCGGCATGGCGGCGAGCAGGCCCCACGTGTAGGGATGCTTGGGCTCGTAGAATATCTCGTTGACGTTGCCGACCTCGATAATCTTTCCCGCATACATGACGTTGACGTAGTCAGCGACCTTCGCCACGACACCGAGGTCGTGCGTGATGTAGATGACGGAGAGCTTGAGTCGCGCCTGAATCTCCTTGATGAGCTCGAGGATGCGCGCCTGGATGGTGACGTCAAGCGCCGTCGTCGGCTCGTCGCAGATGAGGATGTCGGGATCCGAGGCGAGTGCGATGGCGATGACCACGCGCTGGCGCATGCCACCGGAGAGCTGGTGCGGGTAGTTCTTCATCCGCGCCTCGGCATGCGTGATTCCCACGAGCTCGAGCAGCTCGAGCGCGCGCGCGGCGGCCGCTTGCTTGTCCACCTTCTTGTGCAGCAGGATGCCCTCCATGATCTGCTTCCCGATGGTCATGGTGGGATCCAAGCTCGTCATGGGGTCTTGGAAGACCATCGCGATGTGGCTGCCGTTTATCGTGTTGCGCAGCTGCTTCTTGGGCATCTTGAGCAAGTCGACGATCGTCTCCTTGCCCGCATCGTCCACGTAGCGGTAGAGAATCTCGCCGGAGTTCACCGTGGCGTTGGCATCGAGCAGGCCCACGGCAGCCTTCATGGTGACGGACTTGCCCGATCCGGACTCGCCGACGATGGCGACGGTCTCGCCCTTCTGGAGGTCGATGTTCACCCCACGAATAGCGTGGATGACACCGGCATTCGTCTTGAAGGAGATGTCCAGGTCGTTGATCTGCAGGATCGTCCTCTCGTTCTTCATTTCCATGGGCGGCCTCCTTACATGTCCTCGAGCTTGGGCGCAAGCGCCTCGCGGAAGCCGTCGCCGATGAAGTTGAAGCCAAGCATCTGCAGGGCCAGCACCGCAATGGGCGAGAGGATCTGGTATGGCAGGGTGGTGATGTTGTTGAAGCCCGTCGAGATGAGCGAGCCGATGGAGCACTGCGGCAGCATGATGCCAACGCCCACGAAGCTGAGGAACGCCTCGGTGAAGATGGCCGTGGGTATGGAGAACATCATCTGGGTGATGATGGGTCCTATGGTGTTGGGCAGGATCTGCTTGAAGATGATGTGCAGGCTCTTTGCCCCTAGCGTGCGACTTGCGAGAACGTACTCCTGCTCCTTCATCTTGAGCATCTCGGCACGAGCGATCTTGCTCATGCCAATCCACTCGGTGAGCAGCAGTGCCACGATGACGAGTCCCATGCCCTTGGGCATGAAGATGGCGAGCACCGACACGATGACCAGACGTGGGACGGAGTTGGCGACCTCCACGATGCGCTGCATCACGTTGTCCACCATACCGCCGAAGTAGCCCGAGATCAGACCGTAGCTCATGCCGATGATCATGTCGATGAAGATGGTCACGAACGCGATGATGAGCGAGACGCGCGCGCCCTGCCACGTGCGCGTCCAGAGGTCGCGTCCCAGGTCGTCCGTACCAAAGAGGAACGTCATCCCCGCGAAGGACCCCTCCGAGGTGCCCGGGGGCGCGATGCCCTTCGCAACCACCTGCTCGTTGTCGGCTGCGCGAATGATCTGGTCGTAGGCGTAGGGACTCAACATGGGACCAAGGATGGCCAGGATCACGATGACGAGCACCAGAACCAGACCCACAACCGCGCGACGATTGTGGAAGAAGTGCGTAGCGACGCCCTTCCAGTAGCTCTGGGAGGCGAAGTTCTTGTCGACGGTGATGTCGCGGTCGGTGAGAAGCTCGAAGTCCCCCGGAACGGGAACATAGGTTGTGTCTGCCATGGCTACGCCTCCCCCTCTCCACTGGCCGAGACGCGAATGCGCGGGTCGATGATACCGTACAGGATGTCCACCACCAGCATGATGCCGATGTAGAGCGCAGAGTACAGGATGCCGAGCGCAAGTACGTAGTTGTAGTCCACGCCCTCGCCGGCGATGGCATCCACCATGAGCTTGCCGATGCCGTTGATGCCATAGATCTTCTCTACGACCAAGGCACCCGTGAGCAGGTCCACGATGAGTGGTCCGAGCACCGTGACGATGGGGATGAGCGCGTTGCGCAGGATGTGCTTGCGCACGAGCAGGCTTCCCGTCATGCCCTTGCTCTCGGCGAGGTGCACGTAGTCGGAGTCCATGACCTCCACCATCTCGTTGCGCGTGAAGCGTGCGACGGTCGACATCGTAAAGAGCGAGAGCGACAGCGACGGCAGAATCGCCGAGAAGACAAAGCGGTTCGGGTCGAAGAAGTACGGGAAGAACGGGATTCGGTAGGCAAAGAAGTACTGCAGGAAGATGAGGAACACGTAGCCTGGCACGCACACGCCCAGTATGGAGAAGACGGTGCAGAAGCCATCGAGGAAGCGCCCCTTGTTGAGCGCGGCCGTGATGCCCAGAAGCAGGCCCACCGCCGTGCCCTCGAGAATGGCGATGCCACCGATGCGGAACGAGTTGGAGATGCAGGTCGAGAGCACCGTGTTGATGGGGGCTCCATAGTAGAGCGAGGTGCCCTTGCCGAAGTCACCGTGCAGCAGGTTCATGAAGTAGCGCCCGAACTGCACGAGGATGGGGTCATCGAGGCCCATCTCCGCACGCTTGTTTGCGATCTGTTCCGCACTCATGCGCTCTGAGGGGAAGGGGTTTCCCGGCATGATGCGCACCAGCACGAAGAGGATGAAGACGATGAGGAAGAGTGTGAGCAGAGCCAGTCCCACACGCTTCAAGATGTATTTGGCCAACCGTGCTCCTTTCTGAATCGGCCGATTTCTATCGTTATGCCCCCCGGCCGAGGGCACACCTTCGACCGGGGGGCAACTACCCGAATCGGACGAACCCTTACGCCTTGGTCGTGTTCTTGTATACGCGGTTCAGCGCGACGGGGTGGAACTCGATGCCCTGGACGCTCGGGTTGATGAGGTTCGCGTTCGCCTTGGTGTAGAGCGGGGCGATGACGGCCTCCTGCATGACGAGGGCCTCGGCGTCATAGAGGGCCGACCAGCGGGCGTCATAGTCGGAGACAAGGTCGCCGGTGGTGCAGTCGGCGATGATCTTGTCGTACTCCTTGTTGCTCCAGAAGCCATAGTTGTTGGAGTTGTTGGTGATCCACATGCCAAGGTAGGTCATGGGATCGGCGTAGTCGGGCCCCCAGCGCGTGAGCGCGACGTCGTAGTTGTCCTCCTGCATCTTGTCCAAGCGCTCGGCCTTGGTCATGCCCTGCAGGTTGAGCGTAATGCCACTGAGGTTGCCCTCCACCTGCTCCTTGATGGCCTGTGCGACCTTCTCGACCTCGTCGCCCTCGTTGTTGCCATAGATCATGGTGAACTCGAAGGTGTCGGTCTTGAGCTCCTTCTTTGCCTCCTCGAAGAACTTTTGAGCCTTGTCGACGTCGTAGCCGATGTAGTCGGAGAACATCGTCTGGTCCGCCGAGAAGTCCTCGCCGGTCGTGGCACTCGCCGCAAACTGGGGCGGAACCGCCGTATAGGTTGCCAGCGAGCCGTCCATGACGTAGTTGTCCACCAAAGCCTCGCGGTCGATGGCGTTGGAGATGGCCAGGCGCAGGTTCTGGTTGGCAAGCATGCCACCCTGGGCGTTCTTCTTGGTCTGCGAGAAGGTGAGGTACCACATGTAGCCGGCACCGGTGACGGTGAGCTTGTCCTTGAGGTCCGCGTCCTCCTCGGCGCTCGCGACCTGGTTACCGCTGATCATGACGACGTCAAGGGAGTTAGACTTGAAGGCAGTCAGGGCATTGTCGGAGGAGCCGACGACTTGGTAGTTGATGGAGTCGAGCTTGACGACGTCGGCGTTCCAATAGTCGGGATTCTTCGTCACGGTGAGGCTGGCCGTACCGGGCGTGTAGTCACCGAGCACGAAGGCGCCGTTGGAGAGGAAGGTGGCGGGGCTGGTGCCATAGGTGCCGTCCTCGAGGCTGGTGTAGAACTCCTCGTTGATGGGATAGAAGGTCGGGAAGTACATGAGCGAGTCGAAGTACGGCACGGGAACCTCGAGCTCGACCACGAGGGTCTTGTCGTCCTTGGCGGTGACGCCGAGCGTGGTCTCGTCCTTCTCGTCGCCCGCGACGATGGCGGCGGCACCCTTGATCTGGCCGATGTCGCTCATCATGTAGGCATACTCGCCGGCGTTCTTGCAGATGCGACGCCAGGCAAAGACGAAGTCGTTGGCGGTGACGGGAGTGCCGTTGCTCCACTTGGCATCACGCAGGGTGAAGGTGTAGGTCTTGCCGTCATCGGAGGCCTCCATGGTCTCGGCAAGCGCTTCGACGGCCTTACCGTCGGCGTCCATCTGCATGAGGCCGTCGATGCAGTCGGCGATGACCTCAAAGGAGTCGCCATCAGTCGCGAGGTCGGTATCGAGCGACATCACGTTGGTGTAGAGCATGACGCCGATACTGCCGCCACCAGCTGCACCCTCGCTCGGAGCCACACCACCCGAACCCGAGTCGCCCGAGCCACCACAAGCAGCGAGGAACAGTGCCGCCGTCGAGGCACCAGTGGCGCCCAAGAAAGAACGGCGGGTGAAGTGCTTTACCATTGGGAATCACATCCTTGTCTATAGTGAAAACATACAACGTTCGTGAGTGTAGCCACACAATGTTTCCACTCTGTGACGCATGGGGCGTGCACCCCCAAGGGTGGCAAAACGGCCCACGAGGGGCAATCCCTCGTGGGCCGTTTAGGCAATGCCTCAAAGCGTTGCGGGAAGAGACGTTACGCGGGGAGGATGTCCTCGTTCACGTTCCAACAGACGTAGTAGGTGCCGGCATACGGAGCGACGACGTACTGGTCGGCGTACTCCTGCTTGACGCGTGCCATCTCGTTGGTGGGAATCTCGTCAATGAAGTGCCAGTCGCCTGCCTCCCAGTTGGCGAGGTTGGTGTTCGAGTCATCGGAGAGATACCAGTTGATCTCCTTCATGGTAATGTTGGCGGCATCCCAGTAGTCATCACGCTTGGTGAGGGTGATCACGGAGTTGTGCTTCCAGTTGGTGATGCTGTATGGACCGTTGCAGATGTAGGTCTTGGGGTCGGTCGCCCAGCCCTCGTCCGAGACGACGTCCTCGCGCACCGGGTAGAACACGGGGAATGCCATGAGCTCGTCCCAGTAGGCGATGAGATTGGTCGTGGTGACCTCGAGCGTCTTGTCATCAATCGCCTTCACTGCGAGGTCGCCGTCCTCGAAGCCCTTGATGACGGAGTACATCTCGCCATAGTCCGCGCCAAGCTCGTCAGAGGCCGCACGCCTCCATGCAAACTCGAAGTCGCCTGCCACCAGCGGCTTGCCGTCGGACCACGTGAGACCATCGCGCAGGGTGTACGTGTAGGTGACGGTGCCGTCCTTGTTCTCCTTGCCTTGTACCATCTCCTCAGCGCAGCCAGGCACGATCTTGTAGGACCCGTCACTCTGGAGCTCCCAGCGGGCGAGGCCTTCGAAGGTATGTACGAGCGTCGTGGCGCCGTCGACGGCGGAGTTGAGGGCGGGGTCAATCGTGTCGGGCTCGGAGCCATAGGTAACGTTGATTGAGTCGCCCTTGCCGCCCACGGTGCACTTCTCGAAGTGCGCGAAGCCCAGCGGGGTGACGTAGAAGCCTTCGACGTCCTTATTGAGCATGTAGGGGTTGGTGTAGTAGTACAGCGGGGTCAGCGCACCGGTATTCATGATCATGTCCTCGGCACGGTGCATGAGCTGGAAGCGCTTCTCCTGATCGGACTCCGTATTGATGGTTTCGATGAGGACGTCGTAGGTGTCGGCCCAGGTGCCGCCCTCGACGGTCACGTCGTACCCGAGGTCGGTAAGGTCGAGGTTGTAGGCCGCAATACCCTCATGGTTGCCCTTGCCGAACTGCGCGTCGTTATTGCCCGAACCGGAAGTCCACATGTCGAGCATGCAGATCGGATCGGTGTAGTCCATAATCCAACCGTTACGCGCGATGGAGAAGTCTCCCGCCTTGCGGGTATTGAGGAATGTGGCCCACTCCTGGTTCTCCATGGTCATCTGGATGCCCACGGCCGAGAGCGCGGACTGCAGGTACTCTCCGATGGCCTTGTGCGCCTCGTTCGTGTTGTACAGATACGTCATGGAGGGGAAGTTCGTGAACTGACCCGCGGACTCATCGAAGTCGTAGTACTTCTTGAGCACGGCGACGGCCTCCTCGAAGTTGGCGGTCAGCGCCTCCTGCGTTGGATCGTAGTAGCCCTTACCCTCGCCGGCACCCGAGTTGTAGGCGAAGTCTGAGCCATCGGGCTCCTGCACGCCTTGGCACACGAAGGTGTTGGCGGGAATCTGGTCCGCCTGAGCGATGTCGTTGCAGATATAAGTGCGGTCGAAGAGCAGACCGATGGCGCGACGAATCTCCGCACGTGCCTGCTCGCGCTCGCCATCAGAGAGGCTCGTGACGTCAACCTTATCGACTGCAGCAGCTTCGGTGGAATCGCCCCCGGCGCTTCCCTCGGACGAGCTGCTCGAGCCCGCGCCGCTACCGCACGCGCTGAGGCCGCCCACGACGACGATGCCGCCCACGCCCTGCAGGAAGCTCCTACGATTCAAGTCAAGCATGGTTTTGTCCCCCTTTTGTGAACAAACGTACAATACGCAACGATGGCAATGGTAGCACGAATGCAGGTACATTGGTGCGTGCGCAGCGTCAGCGCACATTCTTTGCGGCGATGCTTGATTTTTGTTTCCGAAGTGTTACAGTGCCTGTTGCACGTGCTAGCAAGCAGAAGGAGCATAAGGATGGCGATTGTAGCATTTATGGGAAGCGTGCTGGTCACAGGCATCATAGGTGCCTGCATACCAGGCACGACGACCACCTCGCAGGTGGGAAAAGCGGACTACCACTACGTTCCCTACGCGGGCGACGTCTTTGGTGCATAACCGACGACTTTAGGCGCTTGAGAGAGGCGCGCCGTCGCTCCCGAGGGATGCGGCGGCGCGCCTCACTTGCTCTGCAAAGCCTGCCTGCCTACGAGTTGACCTCGGCAGTACGATGGCAGGCTACGAAGTGCCCCTTCTCGACTTCCTTGAACTCCGGCATCGTGGCAGCACACGCCTCGGTCGCGTACTGGCAACGCGTACGGAAGGGACAACCCGAAGGCGCGTTGAGCGGGCTGGGGATGTCTCCCTGCAGGGGAATGCGCTTGTTGGCGCGCGCGATCTTTGGGTCAGGGATGGGCACTGCCGACAGCAGCGACTTGCTGTACGGATGCAACGGACGGTCGTAGATCTCGGCTGCGTCGGCAAGCTCCACCATCTTGCCCAAGTACATGACGGCAATGCGATCGGAAATGTGGCGTACCACGAGCAGGTCATGCGCGATGAAGAGGTACGTGAGGCCCATCTCTTCCTGCAGCTCATCAAACATGTTGATCACCTGCGCTTGGATGGAGACGTCCAGTGCCGAGACCGGCTCGTCACAGACGATGAATTCGGGGTTCACCGCAAGGCTGCGCGCGATGCCGATGCGCTGGCGCTGGCCACCGCTGAACTCATGCGCATAGCGTGATGCATGCTCGGAGTTGAGGCCCACGCGGTTCATGAGCTCGAGCACACGCTCCTCCCGCTCCTTTGCGCTCGCGCACAGTTTGTGCACGTCAAGCGGCTCGGCAATGATATCCGATACGGTCATGCGCGGGTTGAGCGATGAGTATGGGTCCTGAAACACCATCGTGGTCTTCGTGCGGTACTCATTCAAGGAGAGCGTGTTGCCCGTGAGCGAACCGCCGTCAGCGGGCGTGGCGAACTTATCTATGTCCACCTTCTCCTTGGGTCCCACCACGGCCTTGCCGTCGTAGACGACCACGCCATCCGTGGGCTCGTACAGGTGCAGGATGGTACGGCCAACTGTGGTCTTGCCGCAACCCGACTCTCCCACCAAGCCCAGAGTCTCGCCACGCCTGATGGCAAAGCTCACGTCATCGACCGCCTTGAGTGGGGTCGTCTTGAAGAAGCCCGTATTTATGGGGAAGTATTCCTTGAGGTGACGCACCTCCACCAACGGGGCGTCGTTTCCCTGTGCTGCCATCACCGTTTACCGCCCTTCCTTGGCTTCTTGTTACGCATCGCAGAATTACGTTTGCCCGAGATGCGATTGCCCTTCTCTCGCGACTGCATCAGTGCCCCGTCTCCCACGATGTCGCCATCCGGGAGAACATCGGCGCCGGCTTCCCGCACCTCCATGGCAGCCTGCTGCCGCGCGTCCTGCAGCTCCTCTTCGACTCGAGCCGCATGCACCTCCGCAGAGAGCACCGATGCGCCAAGTCCGCCAACCTCAAGCGCCTTGGCAATATCCGCCGCGTCATCGAGATCCATGCCGACCTTCTGCGCCTTCCGCATCGCGCTAGCCCCTAGGTCGCGTGCGTTGCGCTCCACGTTGATCCAGCACGACGCCTTGTGCGTGCTGCTCAACTCCATGTTCTCTGCCGCCTGCCTGATGCAGATCTTCATGGCCGCGTCGCAACGTGGTGCGAACGGACAGCCCTTGGGAAGGTTGAGCAGGTCGATGGGCGTGCCCGTGATGGGCTGCAGCTTCTGCCCCACGGTGCCCGTGGTCGGGATGGAGCGCAGCAGGCCCTTCGTGTACTCGTGACGGGGATCGTAGAAGATCTCGTCTGCCGTGCCGCGCTCGCAATAGGAGCCTGCGTACATGACGACGATCTCGTCGCACATCTGCGCCACGACGCCCAAGTCGTGCGTGATCATGATGATGGCCATTCCCAAATCGCGCTGGAGCTGCTGCATGAGCTCAAGTATCTGGGCCTGGATGGTGACGTCAAGGGCGGTCGTAGGCTCGTCCGCGATGAGGATGTCGGGCTCGCACGCCAAGGCCATGGCGATCATGACGCGCTGGCGCATACCGCCCGAGAACTCATGCGGGTACTGCTTCATGCGCTTCTCTGGCTCGTTGACGTTGACGAGCTTGAGCATCTCGACGGCACGGTCCCACGCCTGCTCTTTGTTGCGATCCGTATGCAGGAGGATGGCTTCCATCAGCTGGTGGCCGATGGTGTAGGTTGGATTGAGCGACGTCATCGGGTCCTGGAAGATGATGGAGATCTTGTTGCCGCGGATGTCGCGCATGACGCGCTCCCCCGCGCCGACAAGCTCCTGGCCGTCGAACTTAATGGAACCCGAGACGATCTTTCCCGCAGGGGCCAATATCTGCATGATGGAGTATACCGTCACCGACTTGCCCGAGCCGGACTCGCCGACAATGCCGAGTACCTTGCCGCGATCGAGGTCGAAGGAGACGCCGTTGACGGCCTTGACCTCACCAGCGTCGGTAAAGAACGAGGTGTGCAAGTCACGTACTTCCAAAAGTGCCATAGGTGCCTCCCTCCTACTGATTGAGCTTGGGGTCGAACGCGTCGCGCAGACCATCGCCAAAGAGGTTGAGGCCAAGCACGATGAGCGAGATGACAAGGGCGGGAATCACGAGTCGGTACGGATAGCTCGTGATGCCGTTCAGCGCCTCAGAGGCAAGGCTGCCGAGCGATGGCATCGGTGCGTTGACGCCCAGACCCAAGAAGCTGAGGAACGACTCCGTAAAGATGGCTGAGGGAATCTGAAGTGCCGTGGAGATGATGATGACCGAAATGCAGTTGGGAATGAGGTGCTTCTTGATGATCCATCCCGCTTTTGCACCGGCCGCCTCGGCCGCGAGCACGTACTCCTGCTCGCGCAGGGAGAGGATCTGACCTCGGATGAGACGCGCCATGGAGCACCAGTACAGGAGGGCAAAGATGATGAAGAGCGAGATGATGTTTGAGCCTATGGCCTGAAGGACGGTGCCTTCAAGCGCGCTGCCGAGCGTCTCGCGCATGACACTTGCAAGGAGGATGACCATGAGCATGTCGGGCAGGGAGTAGATGACATCGACGATGCGCATGATAACCATGTCCACGCGACCGCCCATGAAGCCCGCGACCGAACCGAGTGTCATGCCGACCACAAGCACGATGATGGAGGCAAAGAAGCCTACCGCGAGTGAGATGCGCGTACCATACACGATGCGAATGAAGTAATCTCGTCCGTGATCGTCGGTACCAAAGATGTGCGGGAAGACCGTCTCGCCCTTCGACATGGCTGCCTGCTCCGTAGTGGAATACTCCATGGGGGCGAGGTTGTTGAACGAAGGATCCACGGGATGGCCGGGCTGTACGCCGAGCTGCGTCTGGTAGTCATACGGCCAGAGCATGGGAATGACGATCGACGAAAGTGTGATCAGGATGATGACGATCATGCTCACGAAGGCTACCTTGTTCTTGAACAGGCGCCTGCATCCGTCCTTGAAGAACGTGGACGACGGACGCATCTGCACCATGTAGGCCTTCTCCTCCTCGCTTGCGGGGAGGAAGTCATCTACGTTGATCTGCATGCTGATGGGGTTCTTATCCATGACCTTCACCTCCTATTCCAGCGTAATGCGCGGGTCGACGACCTTGTACAGGATGTCGGACACCAAGTTCATGATAACAATGAGGGTTGCCAGCACGATGGTGGTGCCCATGATGAGCGTGTAGTCACGTCCCGTGATGGAGTTGACGAAGTAGCGCCCGATGCCCGGCACGGCAAAGATCTGCTCCACGACGAGCGAGCCCGTGACGATGTAGGCGAGCTCGGGGCCAAAGTAGGTGATGACCGGGATGAGGGAGTTCTTGAGCGCGTGATGCACGATGACGTTGCGCTCCGATACGCCCTTCGCCTTTGCCGTACGGATGTAGTCCTGGCCGAGAACGTCAAGCATCGACGAGCGCGTAAGGCGTGTGATGTAGCTCATCGGATACAACGCCAAGGTAATGACGGGTAGAATCAGGCCGCCCTTCGCCGCGCCGTTGGCTGGCAACAGGTTGAGCGTCGTGCAGAACAGAATGAGGAGCAGCGAGCCCATGATGAAGCTCGGCATCGAGACGAACGCCGTCGTCATCACCATGATTATACGGTCAAAGATGGTGTTTCGCTTGAGGGCCGCAATCGCCCCGAAGATTATGCCGAAGACGGTGGCGATGAGAAGCGCGATGATGCCGATCTTCGCGCTGGTCTTCATGCCATCGACGATGATGTCCGTCACCATGCGGCCACGCTGCTTGATGGACGGGCCGAAGTTGCCCTGAATAGCATCGCCAAGATAGGTGGTGTACTGCTCAAAGAGCGGCTTGTCGAGCCCATACTTGGCATTGAGCGCAGCCTGAGCCTCTGCGGAGATGGCCTTCTCACGCGTGAAGGGACCTCCGGGCACCGCATGCATCACGAAGAACGTGATGGTAATGACGGCCCACAACGTAAAGACCGCCATCACGATGCGCTTGAGGATGTACGAGATAGTCTTTGAATCCATAGACACCCACCTTTTACGTCAGAAAATGCAATAGATTTAATTATAGGGCTGCAAACACACGTGCCGATGCACGCAAGTTTCGATACTGTAAAAAACTCCCCCAACCGATAGCGATTGGGGGAGTAGACTACACCGATACTCGTTATGAGGGATTACATGCCGGCGATGGTGCCTACCGGGAAGGTCAGCGCCATCACGCAGATGCAGATTGCAAAGATGGCAGCAAAGATGACGGTAAGGCGATCGAGGTTCTTCTCCCAAATGCCCGACCCCGCAGTAGCGTTGTACATGGAGGCGGCAATCATGTCGGACACGCCGGTACCCTTGCCAGAGTGCATGAGGATGAGGATGATGGTGAAGAAAGCCGAGATTGCCATGACGATGAGCAAGGCGATGTTCATAGGACTCACGATGCGAACTCCTTGGTTTGACAACAAAAACAAGCAAGGAAGTATGCTAGCACAAATAATCCATGATTGGCAAGTAAAATGTTACAGCAATCCAAGAGGGACTATTCGCCATTCGCCGTAGGCTTGGGCACTCGCTACTCCTCCTCAGATCCCCAATGGCTCGAGCGTGCCGTGTCGAGCACCTGCAAGTTCTTCATGCTCATGTCGAGGATGCCCGCCGAGTGCGTGAGCGCACCGCACGAGATGACGTCAACCTTGAGGTCGGCGATGTACTGCACGTTCTCTCGCGTGACGTTGCCGCTGATTTCGGTGATTGTGCGCCCGTCGATGTAGTCGAGCGCCTCCTTCATCTGCGCATGGCTCATGTTGTCGAGCATGATGACGTCCGCACCGGCCGCGACGGCCTCGCGCACCATGGCGAGGCTCTCGCACTCCACCTCGATCTTTGTCATGAACGAGCACCGCAAGCGCGCCATCTGGAGAGCCTGCGTGATACCACCTGCCGCCTCGATGTGGTTGTCCTTGAGCAAGATTGCGTCAGAGAGGTTCTGGCGATGATTCCCTCCCCCTCCGATGCGCACGGCCATCTTGTCGAATATGCGCATGCCCGGGGTGGTCTTGCGGGTATCAACGACCTGCGCCGTCGAGCCCGCCTCGGCAAGGATGTCCACCACCTCGCGCGTGTAGGTTGCCACGCCGCTCATGTGCTGAAGGTAGTTCAGCGCCGTGCGCTCGCCCGACAGCAGCGTACGCACGTCACCCTCGATCGTTGCGATCATCTGACCCTTCCGGATGCGATCGCCGTCGCGTACCAAGGGCGTGACCGTCGTCATCGAGTCGAGCAACTCGAACGTGCGCATGAAGACGGCCATGCCCGCCACCACGCCGTCCTGCTTGCAGATGAGCTCAACACGGGCCTGCCTGCGGTCGGGAATCACGGAGTCCGTCGAGAGGTCGCCGCCCGGCATGTCCTCCTCAAGAGACGCGCGGATGTGCTTCTCCATGACCATGCTCAAGGTCGAGGGATCGATGCGCGGTCGCTGCTCGCGGGTATGGTCGATGGAGATCTTCTCGGCAGCGCGACGCGCGAACACCAAGCATTCGAGCAGGCTGTTTGAGGCAAGTCGGTTGCGGCCATGCACTCCGGTGCATGAAGTCTCGCCCACCGCAAACAGGCGTGGCATGGTGGTCTCGGAGTTTGAGTCCACGTGTATGCCACCCATGAAGTAGTGTTGGGCAGGTACGACGGGAATCGGCTCCTTCGTGATGTCGTAGCCTTCCGTGAGACAGTACTCGTAGATGTGGCGGAAGTGCGTGCGGATGATTTCGTTCATCACGTTCTCGAACGAGAGCCACACGTGCTTTGAGCCTTCGCGCTCCATCTGCTCGAGAATGGCCTTGGTCACCACATCGCGCGGCTGGAGCTCGTCCGTAAAGCGCTCGAGCTTGGAGTTGAGAAGGACCGCCCCTTCGCCGCGGGCGGACTCGCTGATGAGGAACGAGCGACCCGGAGTGTCTCGGTAAAGCGTCGTGGGATGGATCTGCACATAGTCCATGTGCTCGAGCGCCACCCCGTGCTTCGCGGCGATGCGACACCCGTCCCCCGTAAGAATCGGATAGTTGGTCGAACGCTCATAGGTTCCGCCGATGCCACCAGTCGCGAGGATGGTGAAGCGCGAGAAGATGTCGAGTCTGCTACCGTCCTTCTGCTTGCACGAGACACCCGTACAGACGCGCTTCTCGCCCGCGCCGACCTCGTCGAGCAGATCAACCATCTCGGTGTTCTCGAAGATGCGCACGTTATGCGCGGCACGAGCCTGGAGCAGGAGCGTCTCGGTGATCTCGCGCCCCGTGATGTCCTCGTGGTAGAGGATGCGCGCCCGGGAATGTGCGCCCTCACGCGTGTAGAGGAGCTTCCCCTGCGGGTCGCGGTCGAAGCGGACGCCGTAGGAGATGAGGTCGTTGATGCATGAGCGCGAGTTGCGGATCATGATGTCCACGCTCTCGCGACGATTCTCGTAGTGACCGGCCTTGAGCGTGTCCTCGAAGTACTGCTCGTAGTCGTCCTCGTTGCGTGCCACCGCAATGCCGCCCTGCGCGAGCATCGAGTCGCACGTCTCGATGTCGCCCTTCGCGATGAGGATAATCTGACAGTTGCGTGGGAGCTTGAGCGCAGCGTAGAGGCCGGAAATGCCGCAACCGACGACCACCACGTCGCATTGGAGCTTCTTCATCCTTGGGATTCCTTCCCTGTAGGGTATCGTTGAGACACGCTATGCGGCGAGCTCCAGCATGCGCGTGAGGGCACGCCGGGCACCCTCGGCCGTCGCCTCGTCCACGAACACCTCGCCCGAAAGGTCGCGCAGGCACGCAACGACCTTCTCGCCCGTCACGCGACTCATGTTGGGGCAGATGGGCGTGGTCGCCGGGAAAAAGAACCGCTTCTTGCCCGCGTCGCCTGCTGCGGCGACCTGCTTCTGAATCTCGTGCAGCACGCCATAGACCGTGCAGATAATATAGTCCGTCTCGATACCTTCCACGCACCGCTTTATGATGCCCGATGTGGAGCCTATGTAGTCCGCCTCGTCGAGCACCCAGCTCGCACACTCCGGATGCGCGCAGACCACCGCACCGGGGTGCTCCGCCATGGCGAGGCGCACCTCGGCGACCTCGATGGCCTCGTGGGTCGGGCAGAACCCGTCGTTCAGGATGATGTTCTTGCTCGGAACCTGCTGTTGGATGTAGTGGCCCAGGTGCAGATCCGGCACAAAGAGCACGTTGTGCTGCGGGAGACGCTCCACGATGCGCAGGGCGTTGGCCGAGGTCACGCACACGTCCGACCATGCCTTCATCTCGTTGGTGGAGTTGACGTAGCATGCCACCGCCAGATCGTCGCCATACTGCGCGCGAGCCGCGTCGATGGTCTCCTTGCGCAGCATGTGCGCCATGGGACAGTCCGCAGACGGCTCGGGCATGAGCACGCGCTTCTCGGGCGAGAGGAGCTTGGCGCTCTCGGCCATGAACTCGACGCCCGCAAAGACGAGCGTTCGGCAATCGATGCTGGCCGCCTTGCGGGCAAGGAAGTACGAATCGCCCACGTAGTCCGCCAGATCCTGCGCGTCGTCCTGCACATAGTAGTGAGCGAGCACGATCGCGTCGTGGCGCTCTTTGAGCTCGGCGAACTCGTCGAGTAGTTCCTTGCTCAGCATGACCTTCTCCCTCGGTCGCCAGACAACGGCGCAACTATAGCACATGTAAGGAACAGCAACCCGCCCGAAAACGCTTGGGAGAAGGTTCGTGCCCCCTGTTTGCCCCTATTCGCCCCGCGCTGGAGCATGCCACCCTGAAGGGCAGCGTACTCCAGCTAGACCCGGCTGCACTAGTAACCCCACGTCGAGCTGAGAGAATCGAGCGTCCCGTCGAGCTGGGCGTGCATGCGGTAGCGCAATTGGGAGATGGTATGACTGCTCAGGTAAGATTGTCCGCTACCGTCCAACGTATCGTCTGGAATGAGGTGCATCCTATACGCCATGTAATTCGCGACCGAAACACCGTGTTTATCCTGCACGGTCTGAATGGTGTTCCACGCCCTGTCGATTTCCTCGTGCGTCGGCGGGATGCGGTAGGCGTCACCGCCGGTCACGGCGTCCACCTCCTCTTCGGAGAGCTCCCTCCCGTCGCCCACAGCCTCCGCAAAGACGGCTGCTTTCTCCTCGGGCGTCTGGGCATTCTCGATGCGTCGCCTCTGATCTTCGGTCAGGTTCAGTTCGAGGGCCATGGTCTTTCTCCTTCGTATACACGTCAGCTTTTTGCCTTCGCTAAACTATACGCCGGCGTTCGAGACGTGGCTCAATCTCTCAAACCATTACGCCGAATTGCAAAGGTATTGCCTCACCACACGCCGATGAACAGTAACGCGTCTTCGTGATTCGCATGGCGCGTACGATGGTGATTAGGCCGCAGGGCTCCAGGGAATCCGCACGACAGAGAGCTTCCGCGTCCATTGGAGGAAGCTCCCGATGGACATGCCTTCAGTGCCTCGCAAAGATAGCGCGCAGGCCCTTGCGCTCGTATGGTTCCGAGCTCACGGAGAGGAACTCATACCCGGTCTCGTCGATGGTCTTCTTGAGCAATTCCCCGTCGAGCTCCTCCTCCGAGACGATGACGCAGCTCTTCTTGCGGTGGTTGCTCTTGACGCTCTTCACGTCGAAGCTCCTGCGCACCGCGTCATTGATGTGCGCCTCACACATCTCGCACATCATGCCATCTATACCCACCGTCGTCTGTATCATCGAAGCTCCTCCAACTGACGAAGCTGTTCCTCACTCAAATGAATCTGGCCGTGGCTGCACCCTGTGGAGCACCTCGCGCATCCAGAGCAGCTTCCGCCGCATCCGCAACCGCCGTCGCCGCGCAGCATGCCTCGGATGGCAAGCGCCACGATGAGCACGAGGATTGTCACTACCACAAAGTCAGCCACGACCAATCATTCCAATCTACCTGACGAGGAGCTCTTCGGCTTCCTCATACTTCTTCACGAACAGCATGTAGCCCACAAAGCCAAGAACTGCGATGGAGACCACCATGCCGAGGGGGTTCATAGCTCCAGCCGCAGCGAGGCCGAGCTGGTAGACCACCATGCCAGCGCAATAGGCAAAGAGGCACATGTAGCCAATGGCGAAGGCCGCCCACTTGCCGTTGTTCATCTCGCGCTTGATGGCGCCCATGGCCGCGAAGCACGGCGCGCACAGCAGGTTGAAGATCATGAACGCGAACGCCGCGAGCTGCCCATGACCACCCGAGAAGGACTCGAAGTCCGCCTTGACGTTTGCCCAGATGGGCGACCCCTCGTCATCCCAGTCATCGGACTCGGTGTCGTAGTTGTACAGGACACCGAAGGTACTCACGACCTCCTCCTTGGCAACCAAGCCCGTGACCGTCGCGACGGCTGGCTTCCAACTACCGAAGCCCAGCGGGGCAAAGATTGGGGCAAAGGCGTTTCCGATTCCGGCGAGAATGGAGTCGTCCATGGGGCTGACCTCGTCGGGAGTCACGCGCATGCGTGCCGCAACGGTCGCAATGTACTCGTCGGTGACGAGCGACTCGTCCTCATAGAGGTCATCCACCATCCCGAAGGTGCCGTTGACCGTGCCGAAGCCGGAGAGCGCCCAAATGACGATGGACGAGAGCAAGATGACGGTGCCAGCCTTCTTGATGAACGACCAGCCGCGCTCCCACATGCTGCGGATGACGTTGCCGAACGTGGGCATGTGGTAGGCAGGGAGCTCCATGACGAAGGGCGCGGGATCGCCTGCGAACATCTTCGTCTTCTTGAGCATGACGCCCGAGACGATAATCGCCGACACGCCAATGAAGTACGCGCTCGTGGAGACCCACGCCGCGCCACCGAAGAGGGCGCCGGCGATGAGGCCGATGATGGGCATCTTTGCGCCGCAAGGGATGAAGCATGTGGTGGTGATGGTCATGCGTCGGTCGCGCTCGTTCTCGATGGTACGCGACGCCATGACGCCGGGGACGCCGCAACCGGTGCCCACGAGCATCGGGATGAACGACTTGCCCGAGAGACCGAAGCGACGGAAGATACGGTCCATGATGAAGGCGATTCGCGCCATGTATCCGCAATCCTCCAGGATGGCGAGCAGCAGGAAGAGGACGAGCAACTGCGGCACAAAGCCGAGTACTGAGCCCACGCCGGCAAAGATGCCGTCGGAAAGCAGACCAACCAGCCAACCCGAAAGGCCCCAGCTCTCAAAGACCGCACGCGAACCCTCGGTGAGCCACTCGCCCCCCAGCACGTCATTGGTCCAGTCGGTGAGGAAGGTGCCGAGCGGCCCCATCGCGACCCAATACACGCCAAACATGATGACAGCAAAGATGGGCAGGGCCGCATTGCGGTTGGTGACGATGCGGTCGATCTTGTCCGACGTGGTGAGCTCACCCTTGTTTGCGCGCCGCAGGCATCCGTCGATGATGGACGTGATGTAGTCATAGCGCTGAGAGGTGATGATGGACTCGGCATCGTCGTCGAGCTCGGTCTCGCAGGCGACGATGTCGTTCTCGATGTGGGAGAGCGTCTGGGGCGAGAGGCCGAGCTTCTGCTGCACCTTCTCGTCACGCTCGAAGAGCTTTATGGCGTACCAGCGATGCTGCTCCTCGGGAAGGTTGTGGACCGTGACCTCCTCGATGTGGGCGAAGGCATGCTCCACGCTGCCCACGAAGCGATGCTGTGGGATGGGCTTGACGCCCGAGCGCGCCAATTCGAGGGCCTCCTCGGCCGCCTCCTTGATGCCTGTTCCCCTGAGGGCCGAGATGGCGACCACCTTGCAGTCGAGGGCCTTGGAGAGCGCGGCAAGGTCGATGACGTCGCCTCTCTTCTCGATGACATCCATCATGTTGACGGCCACGAGCACGGGAATGCCCAGCTCAACGAGCTGCGTGGTGAGGTAGAGGTTGCGTTCGAGGTTGGTGCCGTCCACGATGTTGAGAATGGCATCGGGCCGCTGGTCGGTGAGGTAGTCACGCGCGACCACCTCTTCGAGCGTGTAGGGCGAAAGCGAGTAGATGCCGGGCAGGTCGGCGATGGTCACGTCGGCATGGCCCTTGAGCTTGCCGTGCTTCTCCTCCACCGTGACGCCTGGCCAGTTGCCCACATACTGGTTTGAGCCCGTGAGCGCGTTGAAGAGCGTCGTCTTGCCGCAGTTGGGATTGCCCGCGAGGGCGATGGTGATCTGTGCCATGGTTACGCCTCCACCGGTTCGACTTCGATCATCTCGCAGTCCGCCTTGCGCACCGAGAGCTCGTAGTTGCGCACGGTGACCTCGATGGGATCGCCGAGCGGCGCGACCTTACGCACATGAATCTTCTGTCCCTTGGTGATGCCCATGTCCATGATCCGCCGCTTGACGGGACCCGTACCCTTGAGCTTGACCACCTGTACCGTCTGGCCAACCCGTGCGTCACGAAGTGTCATGTTCTCCTCCTTGTTGATTCGCCCTTGTCAGTGCGCATTGGCGGGACTAGACAAAGATCTTCTTTGCCATCTCTTTGCTCACGGCCACGCGAGAGTCCTTGATGGAGCAGATCACGTTGCCACCCATCTCGCTGATCACCGTCACGTGGACCCCAACCACGAAACCAAGGCCCTCGAGGAACTGGCGTGTCTCGGGCTTCCCACCAATTCTCGTGATGATGCTGCTCTGACCTGCCTTGAGTAACGTGAGTGGCATGTGTCCGTCCTTCCCATCGCTAATCGACAATGCACAAGTTAACTTGAGCTAAGTTAGCTCTAGCTAAGTTAGTGTATGCCAACTACAAAGTCAACCTATTTTTACTTTTTGTCTGTTGGGGGGAGCCACGTTTGGGTTGATGCCTTTTGGACGAGTTCCTTATCCGGCTGAGGTGACACTACCGACAGAATCGGAGGTTGCGCCGGGGCGCGCCGGCCCCCTCGCCGCCCGCCTAACGGAATCGGAGGTTGTGGCGGGGCGCGCCGGCCCCCTCGCCGCCCGCCTAACGGAATCGGAGGTTGTGGCGGGGCGCGCCGGCCTCCTCGCCGCCCGCCTAACGGAATCGGAGGTTGTGGCAGAAATTCTTACAGAAATCGAGCTTGTGGCAAGCAATCTAATGAAGAGTAACCTTGTGGCATGCCACAAGGTCCGATTTCGTTAGGAGCTTTGCCACAAGGTCCGGTTTCGTTAGGAGGAGCTCTGGGGCTTTGCCACAAGGTCCGATTTCGTTAGGGGCCGTGCCACAAGGTCCGATTTCGTTAGGGGCCGTGCCACAAGGTCCGATTTCGTTAGGGGCCGTGCCGCAAGGTCCGATTTCGTTAGGAGCTTTGCCGCAAGGTCCCTTTCCGTTAGGAGGCGTTGCTCGGAGGTTGTCGAAACCTTCCACATTTTGCACACAATTGGGGCTTTCGCGAATGGCAATTACGCAATTCTTGTCCCAGACACTTGATACGTTCAATTCGAGCTTGGGCCACCCGGCCGGCTCACCGCGCGCGACTGGCCTTCCCCCGGAGCGAAGACGCTTCCGCTGGTCGCGCGTATTGCTGGTCGCGCGTCGTTGGTCGCACCACTTCGCTGGAAAAGAGCGGGCGCATCCCCGCCACAGGATTTGGCTGCGGCGGGGATGCGCCCACAACGGAACATTTGGATTGGATGAGCCGCTACGCGAGCATCTGCTCCAAGGCGTCGCACATCTCGTCGATCTGCTCGTCGCTCACGACCAGTGGCGGCAGGAAGCGCAGGATGGAGTCGCCGATGTGGTTGAGCACAAGACCACGGCTGCCGTTCTCGGCCCGCTCGAGGCCCTTCTCGACGAGGTCGTTCGCCACGGGCACATCGAGCTGGGCGCCACGCATGAGGCCTGCACCGCGCACCTCCGTGACGTGCGGCAATGCCGCGAGCCGACGCGCGAGGTGATCCCCCGCCGCTATGACGTGCTCGCCCATGTCCTCCACGACGAGCGTCTCTAGGCACGCACGCCCGCAAGCCACGGCCAAGGGGTTGCCACCGAAGGTCGATCCGTGGTCTCCGGGCACGAGAAGGTCAGCGACCTCCGCACGCGCCGCCACGCCGCCAGTCGGGAACCCGCCTGCGATGCCCTTTGCGACGCTCACCACGTCCGGCTCGATGCCTGCGCGCTGGTACGAGAACGGCGCGCCAGTCCGGAACACACCGGTCTGCACCTCGTCGATGACGAGCAGGATGTTACGCTCCGAGCACGCCTCCCGCACGGCACGCAGATAGTCGAGGTCTGCCGGCCACACGCCTCCCTCGCCTTGGATGCACTCGAGCATGACCGCGCACACGCGACCGGTCGCATCGCTCGGCTCGTCAAGCGCAGCCACGAGGGCATCGATGTCGTTGAGCTCGACCGCATCGAAGCCTGCGGGCAGCGGACGGAAGCTCTTGTGGAAGACGTCCTGTCCTGTGGCGGCAAGAGTTGCGAGCGTGCGTCCATGGAAGCTCTTGCGCGCCGTGAGGATGCCCGACGCACCGTCGAGGCGCTTCTCGCCCCAGCGGCGGGCAAGCTTGAAGGCGCCCTCGTTCGCCTCGGCACCCGAGTTTGCGAAGAACGTCTTCCACATGGTACCGGTCGTGCCCGTGATGTGGCCACGCTCGTCGGTCGTCTTTGCAAGCAGCTGCGAGAGCAGGCGTGCATACTCGCCACGATTCTCCTCGTGGTAGTAGTTGCTTACCTGCCACACCTTGGTGGCCTGGTCCTGCAGCGCGGCCACGAGCGCGGGGTGCGCGTGACCAAGGCAGGCACATCCGATGCCCGCCAAGAAGTCCAGGTACTCGTTGCCCGCGGCATCCACCAGCACCGCCCCGTCACCCGAGACGAATTCGACCGGATACCGTCCGTACGTATGGATCACATATCCCTCGTCGAGCGTAAGCGCGTCCTCGTTAGCAAACATGCCTTCCTCCTAGTCCTGAGAGAATATCGTACCGATACCCGCATCCGTAAACTGCTCAAGCAACAGCGCGTGGGGAAACGTTCCGTTCATGATGCGCACGTCATGCACACCCGCATCGAGCGCCTCAGCAATGGATGCGATCTTGGGAATCATGCCCGCCGTAAGATCCCCGCTATTCAGGACGTCATGGCATTCGCTGCGCGTCAGGGAGCTGATGAGGCTCTCCTCGTTGCCCATCTCGCCATACAAGCCATCTACGTCGGTGAGATAGGCGAGCGTGTGCGCACCGAGCGCCTGTGCCACCTTGCTTGCCGCAATGTCGGCGTTCACGTTGTACAGACCATCGGGCCCGCAACCCACGCTCGCGATGACGGGAATGTAGCCGCCCTCAAGCACGCTCACGATGAGGTCGGTATTCACCTCGATAATCTCGCCCACATGTCCGAGCTTGGGGTCGGTCTGCCGACACTTGAGCGTCTTGCCGTCCGCTCCAGAGATGCCAACCGCGTTGGCGCCATACTCGTTGAGCAGCCACACCAATTCCTGATTGACCTTGCCGATGAGCACTTCCGCAACCGCTTCCATGGTGGCGTCATCGGTGACGCGCAGGCCATTCTCGAAGCGCACTGGAAGCTGCAGCTTCGAGAGAAGCGCGTTGATGGCCTTGCCACCACCGTGAACGAGCACCACGCGTATGCCCATGAGCTTGAGCAGCTCGATGTCGGCGATTACGGACTTGCAAAGCTCGGGATCCTCCATGGCAGCACCACCATACTTGACTACCAGGATGGACCCGCTCATCTTGTGAATCCACGGCATGGCCTCGAGCAGGACCTCTGCCTTCTTTTGCGCCTGCACGCGGCGCTTCGCGTCTTCCTTTCTCATGAGCCCTCCTTACGTGCGATAGTCTCCGTTGATCGTGATGTACTCGTGCGTGAGGTCACAGGTCCAGATTCGCCCGTGCGCCTCACCGACGCCCAGGGACACCACGATCGAGACCTCGTCGTTCTCGTCAAACAGCCGAAGCATCTTCTCTTCGTCCATGGGCAGCGGCAGCCCGGCGCGAAGCACCGGCACGCCCATGAGGTCTATGTCGACGTCGTACTGGTCGAACTCGATGCCGCACTTGCCCGCCGCCGCGGCGATGCGGCCCCAGTTGGCATCGTGCCCGCAGATTGCGGTCTTGACCAGAGGCGAATTCGCGATGGAGCGCGCAACGACGTCCGCGTCCGCATCGGTCGCCGCGCCCAGCACGTCTACCGTGACGAGCTTCGTCGCGCCCTCGCCGTCAGCGGCAATCATGCGCGCGAGGTCCTCGCATACGGCACGCACAGCTGCGGCGATGGCTGGGAACGCGGGTGAATCCACGTCAACAAGGGCGCCGGGCGCGGCCTTGCCCGTGGCAAAGAGGATGCAAGTGTCGTTGGTTGAGGTGTCGGAGTCCACCGTAACCTTGTTGAAGGAGCACTTCACCGCGCTCGAGAGCGCCTTCTGGGCGGCCTCGCGCGTAAGGGGCGCATCCGTGGAGAGGACCGAGAGCATGGTGGCCATGTTTGGCGAAATCATGCCCGACCCCTTGACGAAGCCGCCCACGCTCACCGTCACCGACTCGTCACCGAGGGTCACGACTCCCCGCCAGGAGCTCTCCTTGGGAACCGTGTCCGTCGTCATCACCGCACGGGCAGCCAGGTGCGCAACCTGCGTGGTGGAGTCCAAGGCGCACACCGCAGCGGGCACGCCAATCCTGTACGGCTCGAGCGGCATCTGCTTGCCGATGACACCGGTCGACCCGACCAAGACCTGCTCCTCCGGACAGCCCAGCTCGCGGGCGAGGAGTGCGGCCGACTCACGAGCGGCCTCGAGGCCCGGCTGGCCTGTGGAGGCGTTTGCGTTGCCCGAGTTGAGCACCACGGCCCGCGCGACCCCAGTCGCCGCACGCTCGCGCGACACCTGCACCGGCGCGGCGCAGAAGCGGTTCTGGGTAAACGTCGCCCCCACCACGCACGCCTCGTCGGCCGCCACCACCGCCAAGTCAAGACGGTTGGGGTCATCCCTGAAGCCCGCATGAACGCCGGCCGCCCGCATTCCGAGCGCCGCGCACACGCCACCCTCGCACCGCTTGAAGCCATAGTCGGAAGCGCCACCCGTCGCCGTAGGAACACGTAGGGGCGGCACGCCCGATGCATCAGTATTACTCATTGCGAACCTTTCGTCAGAATCGATTCGATGGCTTTTGATTTGCAAGAATATAGTGTATCCATTGCCTCGTGTCTATCGGGGACGCAGGTGCGCACCGTGCACGGGCTCGAGGTCCACCAGACCCGCCTCGTCACACAGGAAGTCACAGACCTTCTGCATGCAGCGGGTCTGGGCATCCCCCTTGAATGCATGGCGCCCGTGTCGGATGACCTCCAGGCGCGCGTTCGCGTACACGGTCGTAGCGCGCTGCGCATACTCGATGGGCACCGTCGCATCCTCATTGCCATGCAGGATGAGCACCTCGCCCACGAACTCCTGCATGTGGGCATAGGGATTCGTGTCCCACGCGACCTCTCCGTAGGCACGCCCCACGCGCATGCCGAGCTGGCGATACGAGGTGGGGATGTTCTTCTTTGTGGGGAAGAGCTGTCGCGCCTGGTCGTGCATGTTGAGCGTCGGGTGAACGAGCACCAAAGCACGCAGAACATCGGGATTCTCGTCCGCAAAGAGAACCGCCGCAACACCGCCCTGGCCCTCTCCCAGGAGGAACATCCGCGACGCATCGACCTCTTCCTGCGACGCAAGCGCCTCCATGACGGCGGAGATGTCGGCCACCTCGGTGAGTAGGGTCATGTCGAGCGGATTGCCCTCGCTCTTGGAGGCGTACCCGCCACCACTGAAGTCGAGGCAGCACACCGCGAATCCCTCCTCCGCCAACGCCCAGGCATAGGGAACGCAGCTCAGGTAATTTGCGCCAAAGCCGTGCGCACAGAGAAGGACCGGCAGCGGCCCATCCACCTCACGTGCCGGCGTGAAGAGCTGGGAATATATGGTGAGCCCATCTCGCGCGGTGACGAGCTCACGAGATTGATAGGTGGTAGGGGCGGGCATGCGTCCTCCTTTGCGCCTCGCAAACATGCGCGGAGAAAATACTATAGCCCAAGTCTTGCGAGGCGGACACCGTCAGCTGGCCACATGGCTACGTACATATTCGAACAGGCGCCGATAGGTGGCCTCGTCATAGTGCATCGAGTCACTTGCACGGTACTTCTTCGCGATGGCACCGTAAGCGTCGAGCACCACGACGTTCGACGAGAGCAGTGACCGCATATTCTCGTTCCATCGACGAACCCGCGCGTTGGTCACACGCTTGCCAGACGAGCTTACGAACACGTCATCGCCCGGCCGCGAGCCGACGGGCGTCACCGTCGCATAGTAGACGATCGCACCACGCCTCCTCCATTGCTTCGCCTTCCTATTGATGAGTCGCGCGTAGTGCGTCTCGTCCGAGCTGCCCAGCACGGGGTCTTCTCTGCCCCACTCGTTGAGGAGGTCGTTGACGCCAAGCAGGATGACGACGGCCGTATCGCGCTCCACATGCTCGTCCGCACGCGAGACACCCGTGTTTGCGAACCAGTTGTAGCCACCCCCATGGCGGCCAATCCACCAGTTGCCCGCTTTGTCCTCGCGCACCACGGCGACCGCGTCCCAAACCCGCTCGCCGTAGAGCGTCGCGTATGTCTCGAGCGAACGCGAGTCCCCAATGATGACCATGCGCGCACGCTGGTCCTTCTTGAAGGCGCCGGTCGTCTTGCCGGGTGCCGCACCACCCTTCGACACGAGCTTGATCTGGATGGCCTCCATACGCAGCGCACAACCCTCGGTTCCCGCCTTCTTGCCGTTCTTCGTCCAACCGAGCCACCCATAACGCTGCGTGTGCACGCGATACCACACGTCATACTTCTTTGCCATCATGCCGGTGAGCTTGACCTGGACGGCCTCGAGGCGCTTGGACTGCCCGGAGGTACCCGCACGCTGGCCATTCGTCGCCCATGACGGCTCCCATCCGACGCCCTGAACATGGGCACGATACGTTATTCCGCCCGAGGCCAGGGGAATTCCTCCCAGGCGAATCCACATTGCCTCGAGCCTCTTGGACTCACCCGTCGTCCCGGCAATGGCACCACCTTTGACCTCTGCCCTGTCCCCATAGGTCTGGCAGTGAACGCCATAGCGCAACGTGGGGTTGTTGGTGCGTTTGCCCGCATTCTGCGTCTTGCTGCTCGATGAGCCCGCCTGTCCCTCAAGTGCTGCGCGCTCGTCGCACGCATCATCCCCCTGAGGTTCTAGCTGCACGACCTCCGTAGATTCGACAACCCCGCTCGCTTCCTCCAAAAGGGGCATCTCCAAAAGGTCCTCTTCCTCAACCGCCCCAACGACGGCTTGCTCCCCACAGGTCGCGCCCGAGTCACCCGAATCGCAGGCATTGTCCTCCTCAACGACCGGGGAAGTCTCGGATGCATCGGACTATACGATCTGGTCTTCTTCGGCGACTTCCACGTCGGCATCGCTCATCTGGGAACCCTCGAGCGCCTTCACCGGCACGGTGCCCACTCCCATGAGCAACAAGAACAAGACCACGAGCGCAACTTGGAATCGCCTCATCGGTACTCCCATCACCACACTTACATCTCGTCGTGCGCCGCGTCGATGGCCGCCGTCAACGTATGCAACGCACCATGGTCGGCCGGGATGCTCGACATGATAGCCATGACGTACGCGCCGTTCTTCGCGTACACGATGCCCCCATCGTCAGTCACGTCGAATTCTGGTCCGCCGCCATTCAGCCCCTCGACGATGCGGCCGCCAGCCGCAATCCACCCGCCCTTCGAGCGGGTCCGATACTTGCCTCCCAAGGTATCGTGGATGGTCGAGATGTTCGGACGTTCGCACCACGTGCCCAGCTCTTCGACCGCTTCGCTCTTCTCATACCACACATAGCTGTGACCCCACATGAGTGCCAGATCACGCGCGGTATAGTATGCCCAGGGAAGGCTCTCGGCTATCGAGGCGCGCGCACCCGAATCCGCGCACCACGTACGCATGGGATCCTTGCCGTATCCGTAATACACCTGCTTGTAGTGATAGTCCCACGAATAGAAGAGCGTCTGCTGGATGTCGTACTGATACTTCGTGAGCGCTTCGGGATTCTGGCTCACCACGCTGGTAATGTAGGGCGCCTTGATGGAACTCGCCCCATAGAACAGGCCATCGCAATTGTAGGCCACACCCTTGCAGGAGGTGAGGTCCATCATAATCAGACCGACGTCATACCCGTTCTTGCGAATCTCATCGATGGCTTCGGAAATGCCATCGCTCGCCACATCGCTCGGCTCGAAGCCACCGAAGCCAGTCACCGAGCGGCTCCCCTCAGCCGCCTCGAGTCCCTTTCGTACGGACAGCAGACGGTACGGCCCATTCGTCGGCCCAGGTGCCGACGCACCCTTGGGCAGAATCGCCACCTGGATGGACTCGACGGGCCTGGAGCTGCCGCCCGTGCCGGCTGACTTACCGTTGCGAGCCCACCCGAGCCAGCCCAAGCCGGAAGCGGAGACGCGGTACCACACGTCAAAGTAGACGGCAGCACGGCCCGAGAGCTTCATCTGGACGGCGTCGGCACCGGTGCCCGCAGCGTCGCCTGAGGTCGCACCATCCTTGGCCCATGCCGACCAAGAGCCTCCCCTGACGCGTAGGCGGGAGCGCAGCGAGCCAGAGGGCGCGGACGTCCCCAGCTTGGCTTGTAGCGCGCAGACGGCGCCACCGCCTCCCGCACCTCGAGCGCTACCGGAGGCCCACTTGGTCCAGGAGCCGCCCGCCGGGAGCGCACGGTAACGCACGCCGGGGTTCCCGATGTAGCGCTCCGGGACATTGGAGGTGACGCCGGCCACCTTCCCCGGAGCTCTCTGGCCCTTGGGCCGCACCAGCACCTGCAGCGCCTCGAGGCGCCAGCCAAGCCCGACCGTACCACAGGCTTGGCCGTTCCTCGCCCACGCCGTCCACCCCACCTTCTGAGCATGGGCGCGATACCACACGTCGTATTTCTTTGCCATCTTGCCGGTGAGCTTGACCTGGACGGCCTCGAGGCGCTTGCCCTTGCCGCGCGTGCCTGCCACGGCACCGTTGCGGACCCAGCTCTGCCAGCCGTAGGTCTGTACATGAGTACGGTAGGTGATGCCGCCAGCGACGGGAAACTGCTTTCCCAAGCTGATCCAGACGGCCTCGAGGCGCTTGCCCTCGCCAGTGGTGCCCGCCACGACGCCGTTGGCGACGTCGTCCTGGTCGCCGTAGGTCTGGCGATGCACGCCATACGAGACACTGGGTGCCACGATTTTGAACTTGAGCGTGCGCGTGCCGGCAAAGTTGCCTCTGCCCGCAACGGTCACCGTGGCGGTGCCGGGCTTCTTGTTGCTGGCGTACGAGACGCGATAGTCGGTGCCGGCCTTGAGCTTGGTACCGCCATACGTGAGGCTCACGGCTGGCTTGGCCGCCTTGCCGGTGTAGGGCTGGGCAGCGATCTTTGCCGCCTTGGCCTTGGAGATGGGCACGGGGGTGGCGGCCTTTGAGGTCTTGCTCGTGCCTTGGTCCGCTTGGCCCTCGATAGCCTCGAGGGCGTCGTCCTCGACGGAGTCCTGCGCCACGACGGGCTCGCTGAGGGCCTCTGGCTCCCCGGACGCGCCTTCCTCTGCCAGAAGCGCCTCGCCCTCAGACGTGTCCGCAGACTCCTCCACGGCCAACTCGGGACCCTCCGCCACTTCGAGCTGCGCCTCGGGCCTCTCGACGAGCCGCTCGTCCTGCCCCGCAATCACGTCAATCGCTTCGTCCTGCGTCCCCGCAGCCTCGAGGTCGTCCTCTCCCGTCGTCTGGTCGAGCACCTCCTCTGCTGGCTCGACCTGCCGTTCCTCCTCGTTGGGCATCTGCGCAAAGGCGTCAGCGGGAATCGAGCCCATCACCACAACCACTGTCATGAACACGCTCAACGCACGGCGCAAGCCCTTGAAGCATTTGCCCATTTCCCACATTCCTTCCTGTTTCCCTCGCATCACGACGAGACGGCAACGCGGGCGATCTCGTGCGCGCCCTGCGCACCACCGACAAGTACCCGAACTTGCGCGAAGCCGGACGCGCCCTGCTCTCCCATGATAGCAAACGCGCGATAGCCCCAATCGCCCCGTATGACGGGTTCCCCCTCTGCGCCCCCATCGCCCTCGAAGTCCTGCGTGCCCGCAGACTCCTCCGAGACATGAAAGGCCTCAACTACGCGCGTGGACCCATCGACGCCCGTCAGTTCGACGAAAACGCCGTCCTCGGCCGCGGCGCACGCCTCGTCGATGGTGCCCTCCACCACCAGATACGGCCCGTTGGTCGAGACCCGCACACTCGTACCACCCTGGCGCGCCTCTCCCTCGGGCATCGGCGCGCGCTCAGGCGAGGGCAGATAGGGCGGATTCGTCGCAAAGAGGTCCACATGGCGCTCCGCGCGCTCCACGACCACGTCGTTGGCAGAGGCAATCGCAGGACGACTCATGTCGTAGGGCACGAGTTTGCTGAACGTCGCCTGCGCATAGGCGGTGGCGAAGTACGGCAGCAGGTTGTTGCCGAATGAGTCTCGATACATCACGAGCGAACCCGCCGCCCCCGGCATGGTCGAGGTCGTCAGGATCTTGTCGTCCTCGACGCTCGTCGCCTCGTTCGCGAAGCTCCAGGCATCAGCTGCAGCCCAATGCGGGTCGTCCTCGGACTGGGCCGTCTGGGGATGCAACATGGCGTCCACATCCCCCACGTGCGCTGCCACCGACTGTTCCGCGTCCTCGAAGGTGGGAACAGGCGTCGAGAGCAGCGGCGCGATGGTGCGGTAGGCCAACAGCGCGCCCGCACCGTTCCAGTGCGAGTCACGCTCGTAGTACAGGACGTCATCCCGCTCGGCAATGGTCGCCTCCAGGTCGCACGCACGCACGCCCTTGGCAGCCAGCAGCGGCAGGAGGCGCTCGAGGTTGCGCTCCCCCTCGCCCTCGATCTCGTAGTAGGGCATGTGCTCGGGATACAGGCTGTTCTTGTTGGGCGCAATGGCCACGGCAAAGCCCTTGCCCTGCGCCGTCACATACTCCTGCATGAGCGCGAGGTTGGTCGCAATGTTGAGCAGCTCGTGATCGGTCATGTGGTTGCGCCGTTGATAATCGTTGAGCGTTCCCGCATAGTACAGCCACCCAGAACTGCCCACCACCACGTTGCTCGTGGAGGAGGTCATGAGCAGGCGCTGCTTGAGCGTCGCATCCAAGTCAACCAACGTGCCCCGAAAGGCGAAGTGGTCGGCGAAGTAGTCACCCGCCTCGGAAAGCACGTTGAGGTTGGGCCCGTTCTCGGTCATGAGGCTCGGGACGGGTGCCAGCTCGCGCTTCTCGGCACTCACGTCCTCGCGCACGAACGGCATGCACACCAACGGGACCAATGCCATCACGAAGAACACGATCACGAACGCAAGCGCGGCGGGGCCCGTTTGAGCTTGGCCGCGCACCGTCGGGGCATCAGGCTGAGCCAGTGGCTCGCCGCCCCTCATGTGCCTGGGCGCAATTCCCTTCTCTGTCATGACACACCCCCTAGAACCTGAAGTAGATGAACGGGTTGTACGTGCCGGAGGAGAGGCTCACCACGCACAGAAACATCAGCACCAGGGCGCACGCATACGAGAGCGCGCCCACAGCACCACCATGGGCACCCCCAAGCCGCGCGCAGACGACCTTGGGCAGGGATGACGCGAGCAAGACCGCCACGACCGCCGTCACCAGATACTGCGGGGTTAGCTGCTCGAGAACAAGCACTGAGGCCAGGCGACCTCCCGCCGCGCCACTGAACATGGCGCCAAGCATCTGCACGGCCTCCGCAAGGGTATCGGCCCGGAAGATGACGAACGTGCACATCACCACGAGCGTCGCGTACACGATGCCCAGAGGCTTGGGGAGTCTGCGCACGGGCACCACGTCCTCCAGCAGGAGGAAGAGCCCATGCAACAAGCCCCACACCACGAAGGTCCAGCTCGCCCCGTGCCATAGCCCGCACACCAGGAACACGATGATGCGATTCACGATGGCGCGCCCACGGCCCTTGCGATTGCCGCCCAGCGGAAAGTACAAATACTCCCGCAGCCACGTCGAGAGGCTCATGTGCCACTTGCGCCAGAACTCCTTTATGCTGGCCGAGGCGTAGGGATGGTCGAAGTTCTCCTTGAAGTGGAAGCCGAAGACACGCCCCAGGCCTATGGCCATGTCGCTATAGCCAGAGAAGTCAAAGTAGATCTGCATGAAGTACGAGAACGCCGCCAGCCAGGCGCCCGCGCACCCGATGGAGGAGGCGCCCAGCGAGTACAGCTCGTCGGTGACGCCTGCCATCACGTTGGCCACCAGCACCTTCTTTGCCAAGCCAAGGCAGAACCGCCGCAGGCCGCAGGCGACGTCTCCGACGGTCGCATGACGGTCCTCCATCTCCGCGGCGATGTCGTGGTACTTGACGATGGGCCCCGCCACGAGCTGCGGGAAGAACGAGATGTACAACAGCACGCGCGAGTAGCTCGACTGATATCCCACGTCGCCCCGGTAGACATCGATGACGTAGGAGAGGGCCTGGAAGGTGTAGAAGGAGATGCCCAGCGGCAGGGGAATCTGCGGAACGGGCAGCGACAGGCCGAGCAGGGAGTTGAGGGTGCCCACCACCATGCCCGCATACTTGAAGACGCCAAGAAGTCCGATGTTGACCACGATTGCCACGACCACGAGCGCCTTGCGGCTCCCCGCACGCTGCGCGGTCCCCACCAGGCGACCCATCAACCAGTTGAAGGCGGTGCTCGCCAACATGAGCAGCACGAGGACGGGCTCACCGTAGGCATAGAAGAGCAGGCTCGCCACGATGAGCATGGAGTTCTTTGCCCGCACCGAGCGAGCGAGCCGATCTGCCAAGAAGACCACAGGCAAGAACACACACAAGAAAAGGAGTGAGCTGAATACCATAGCTTCCGAAATCCCCCCTGAGGAGCGGCCAAGTGCATGTATGGTAACACGAGCGCACCTCAAGAACGGCAGCCATCCAGAACCGTCCGGGGAATCGGCGAGGGTCGACCCCCTCGTGCGCCCTCCCAGGTCAGTCCACGGACTTGAGCGACTCCACCATGTTCACGCGATCGAGCTTGCGCCGCATGGCGAACATGATGAGGACGCAGAAGACGAGCGTCAGCATGAAGGCGTAGACATAGCTCATCTGGTGAATCGTGCGACCAAACATGACGTAGTCCACCTCGGCCGTCACCGCGACGAAGCTCTCCAGCCACGTACCGAAGACCATTCCAAGCGCGTCTCCGATGACCGCAAGCAGGAGTATTTCCCTGAAGATATATGCGTACACCTCCTGCCGCGTGAAGCCAAGCACCTTCAGGCTCGCAATCTCGCGCACCCGCTCCCCGATGTTGATGTTGGTGAGGTTATACAGCACGATGAAGGCCAGCGCTCCGGCGCTCACGATAAGCAACACCACGACCATGTCCACCACGGAGAGCATGTTGCGGTAGAGGTTGATCGTCTCGTCCGAGAAGACGACCGTGGAGACGTCGCCCGTCTCGCGAAGCTCCTCCGCAACGTCGGCACGCACCTCTTCGTCCTCGGTGGTCGTGGCGTAGAGCGCTGAGTAGACGGGCTCCTCAACGTCCACCGTGCGCCACGCATCGCCCCCTACGTACACAAGGTTACCCACGTAGTTCTCTGCGACACCCGAAACGGTGAGCGCGTGGCCGTCCCCCACCGCGTTGCCAATGGTATCCTGGTCGTAGAGAAGAATCTCGTCGCCCGCCGAGAGGCCGTACTTCAGCGAGAGCTTCTCGGTTATGACCACCGCGTCACCGTCGAAGGCGATTCCCTCGCCCGTCAGGCGATTCCGCAAGGTGATCGCACTCGCGAGCTCGCGCTCGTCCTGGGGCACGACCACCTGCACGCGAATCGTCTCTTCGCCGTCACGCACCCCCGCCTGCATGTTCTCCTGCTGGAAGCGCACGATGCCCGACACCTCGCCGGTCCCCTCAAGCAGGCTCACCACGTCGCGAACGTCGCCCGACTTCGCGTCGTCATCGAGCACGATCGTCGTGTCGTAGTGGACGATGGGCCCGTACTGGCAGTCGATGATGTCCCAGATGGAATCGTGGAGGCCGAATCCCACCAGCAGCAGAGCCGTGCACCCCGAGATACCCACCACCGTCATGGCGAAGCGACGCTTGTAGCGAAACATGTTGCGGCAGGTCACCTTCCACGAGAAGCTGAGCCTTCTCCAGACCGGGCCAACGTGCTCGAGCAGGATGCGTTTGCCGGGCGCAGGGGCCCGGGGCAGCATGAGCGTGGCAGGAGTCTCGCGCAGGCTCGAGACGACCGCAGCCCACGTGGCCAAGAGCGTGACGCCTACGCCGAGACCTCCCGAGAGCAGCGCGATCGGCACGTCGATGGGCAACGGGAACGGATGCAGCGGCACCGTGTAGATGATGGAGTAGGCGCTCGTCACGATGAAGGGCAGCACCTGCGAGAGCGCCAGGACGCCGAGGAACGCGCCCATCGCACCAGCCGCGCCGGCGTAGACGAGATACTTGCTCGCGATGCGCGCGGTGGAGTAGCCCAGCGCCTTGTAGGTGCCCAGCTCGATGCGATCGTCCTCCACCATGCGGGTCATCGTCGTGAGGGCGACGAGGGCCGCGACGAGGAAGAAGATGAAGGGGAACACGTCTGCGATGCTGTCCATGCGCCTGCTGTCCGCGTCATAGGTGAGCATGCCCTCGTTCTGGCTGCGGTCGAGCACGTACACGTCAGGAGCCTCGATCTCGTCGATGTCCTTCTGCGCGTCGTCGAGCTTGCGCTCGGCGTCCGCGAGCTTCTCCTCGGCCTCCGCACGCGCGTCTTCGTATTCGGCGTTTGACGACTCGTACTCCTCGGTGCCCGAATCGAGGTCTGCCTTGCCCGAGTCCAGCTCCTCCCGCGCGTCATCGAGCTTGCGCGCGGCATCCGCCAGCTCGCGTTCGGCATCGCCGCTGCGCGCATTGAGCTCATCCTGGCCGGCCCGGAGCTGACTCCAGCCATCCTCCAGCTGCCGCTCGCCGTCCGCGATCTGCTCGCGCGCACGAGCCAGCTCCCCAGCCGCGGCATCGAGCTGCGCGATGCCCTGCAGGCCGGAGGTCACCTGCGCCTGTGCGGCCTGGGCCTCGGCGAGGCGCGCCTCGAGCAGCGCCCTCGCCTCCTGCTCGTCGTGGGCGGTCACCCCCTGCGCCGCCAACGCCATAAGGAGCTGCGCACGCCTGGCCTCGAGCTCGCTCCGGGCCGCAGCGAGCTCGCCCGAGGCGGCGCGCGCCTCCCGGAGCGGCGCCACCTGTGCCTCGGGCGCACCGGCTGCCTCCAGATGCGCGATGGTGCCATCCAAGGCCGTCTGCGCGTCCGCGACGCTCGAGGCCGAAACGCCCACAGCGGCAAGCCCTTGCAAGAACTCCCCCTCGTGCGCCTCAAGCTCCTCCCAACCGGCGATGAGCCCGTTCACGCCCTCGAGCGCCGAGGTGACCTGGGCCGCGCCCTCATCTGCCTGCCGCTGACCCTCCGCGAGCTTGGCGCGCGCCTCGTCGAGCGACGACGCCCCGACCTCGACGAGTACCCGCGCGACCCCCTCCTCGTATGCGAAGGTCCCGTCCTCGAGTTGTGCACGCGCGGAGTCGAGCTCCGCGCCCTTCTCCACCAGCTGCGCGTAGGAGCTGTCGATCGTCGCCTGAGCGTCGTCGAGCTTTGCGTAGGCATCCGCGCGGGAGTCATTGTAGGTGCGGGCTCCCTCGGCATAGTCCTTCTCGCCCTTGTCGATCTTCTCTTGGGCCTCGTCGAGCTCCTTGCGCGCGTCCTCGAGCTTCCGCTTCGCATCATCGAGCTCGTCGAGTGCGTCGGCACGTTCCTCCTCGTATTCCGCGCGCTTCTCGTCGAGCTCGTCCTGGGCGTCCTTGCGCACGTCGGCAAGGCGTTCGTCGGCCAGCGCGTCCCCCTTGTCCTCGAGTCGTCGCAGCACCTCGCCGACCACCTCGTCGTAGGCGTCAGAGCCACTCTCGTGCCGTTGCGCCCCCTCAACCGACGCATAGAGCTCGGTGTAGGGCATGTCCTCCACGAACGCTGAAGGGGCCACGTAGAGATAGGCGCCGATCATGCCGGATCCCAGCGTGGTGGAGCCGAAGCTGCCTGTGTAGGGGTAGATGGACGAGCTCACCAGGCCCACGACCTTGAAGGTGCGCTTTCGCAGCACGTCGTCAAGGTCGCTCGTGCCGCTCAGCACCTCGATGCGATCCCCCGGCCCCAGGCCCTCGATGGGCTTGTCGGCCTCGAGCACGCACTCGTCTGCCTTGCGGGGCCAGCGTCCCTGACGCAGGAACACTCGGTTGAGGTAGGCGCCGTCGTCGGAGAGAATCACGTTCGCGTCGCGTACCACGGCGCCCTCTGCGGCATCCACGCTCAAGGAGCTCATGCGCACCGCCTGCTGCTCGGAGCCCAGACGCGCCATGACGTCACATGAGGTGACGGGCATCACCTGCTCGATCCCCTCGACCGCGCGGACGCGCTCGACGTCGTTCTCGCCGAATCCGAGCGTCGAGACGACGCGAATGTCGTAGGCGTTTGTGCCGCTATACAGCTCGTGGGCTGCCGCGCGCATGTCGGGGCCGCACATCTGCAGACCCGCGAAGAACCCGCACCCCAGCGCGACGATGCCCAAGATGGCCAAGAAGCGCCCCAGCGACCCGCGAATGCTGCGCACGATGGTCTTCGCAAAGGCCGTCATCAGCGCCTCACCCCATGCCTACCACTCGACGACGGAAGCGTCTGCGGGATGCGCGTTGCGCTCGATGCGATCCGCACGGCCTTCGCGAACGTGAATCACGCGGTCGGCGATCTGGGTGAACGCAAGGTTGTGCGTGACGATAGCGACGGTACGCCCGCCACTGCGACAAGTGTCCTGTAGGAGCCCAAGAATCTGCTTGCCCGTCTGGTAGTCGAGCGCGCCGGTCGGCTCGTCCGCAAGAACGAGCTTCGGGTTCTTTGCCAGCGCGCGTGCGATGGCGACGCGCTGCTGCTCCCCTCCGGAGAGCTGCGCCGGGAAGTTGTCCCTGCGACCGGCCAGCCCCACCTGCGCAAGCACCTCGTCCGCCGGCAACGGGTTCTTGCAAATCTGGCTCGCCAGCTCGACGTTCTCGAGCGCCGTGAGGTTCTGCACCAGGTTGTAGAACTGAAAGACGAAGCCGATGTCGTGGCGTCGATACTGCGTGAGCTCCCGCTCCCCCATGCCCGATATCTCTCGCCCGTCAAGCGTGATGGTTCCCGATGTGGCGGAGTCCATGCCGCCGAGCATATTGAGCACGGTCGTCTTCCCCGCACCCGAGGGACCAACGATCACCACCAGCTCGCCACGCTCGATGGAGAAGCTCATCCCATCGACCGCACGGACCTCGACGTCACCCATCCGGTACGTCTTGCAAACGTCAACGAACTCCACGAACGCCACGGCATACCTCCTTACCTGCATTGTAAGGCACAACCGCCATGCTCCGCGCGCATATGAAGAATGTGTGCCCGCGAACGCAGTCCAATCGAACGCGAGCCGACCCTCCGTCTTGCATCGTCGCCCTCGTGCGAAGGCGCCGGGAGCCTACGCGAACTCGAAGCGCAGCGGACCGAAGGGACCAAGGTACACGACGTCGCCTGCCGAGAGCGGATACGGCTCTGGCTGATGCAGCATGAGACGCCCTCCATCGCGCAGCACGACCTTCGTGCCCGTGGAGGCATGGTTCACGACGCTCCAGCGACCTTCCGCCACACCGATGCTGAAGTGCTTGGCCTCCGCATAGGGGAACTCCCGCGCGGCCAAGCGCACGTTCACCTCCTCGGGCACATCGTCCGCCGACGTGACGGCTCCGACGCAATCGCCCGATCGCAGCGTGATCTTGAGCCCATCCGTCCCGAGGAGGAGCACCTTGCCCGCCTCATCCGGGCTCACGAACCTCACCGTCTCCTCCGCCGGCGAGAAGGCCATCGTCTGGGGGCCAAGTTCGGCACCCGGTACCCCAGGCGCATCCTCCCACGCACGCCTCTCCCCACGCGCAACGCTCTGCGCAGGGACGGCATCCGCGCGCACAGACAGATGCGGGACAGACTCGCGCCTCGACGTCCGGGGGGCGAGCTGCGACGCGGGACGCGGCGGCGTGCCATCGGGGGACTCCACAAACTGGCATTCGACCTCGACCTCGCCGATTGACATTGCCACGTCCTCGATGACGCGCACCTTCGGCTGCCCGGCAATCCAATAGCCCTTCTCTGCCGCGCGGGCACGCACGTACGTCGCGACGGACTGCTCCTTGCGACCAGCGTCGATGCCCCAATAGTCCTCCCAGTCCTCGGGACTCACCAGCACCTCAAGGCGGTTGGGCGCCTCCCAGAAGCCCGGCCACTCGCGCACGTGCCGACGCATCTCGCGCCACGCCGCATAGTTGACGGTAATGGGATCGAGGTTCCTGCGGTCTTCCGGACCGATGCTGTCCCCCACGCGCGAGACCGCGTTGCGCACCCATCGGCGCATGCGATGTACGATGGGACCGATGGCACGGTCGCTCTCGATGCCAGTGGCCATGTCCGCTCCTCTCCGCTGCTACACGCCATCTCGACACACCATTTTGTATGTTCCCCAACTCCCGGATTTTAGTCCCCGACGAAGCGTCCTTACAAGCGATCTGATGAGCATCCCGCCAACTATTGGTGAGCGCGCCGCCCAACGCCCCGCAAGAAGACGTGCCGTTTTTGGTGAGACAAGCCACCCATCCGCCCGTCGCACGTCAGAACGTCTATCCTTTGCGCAGCCACGCACGAGGGTGCCACCGTAAGGAACAGAATGGAGCAACGCATGCAGTATCGCATCGAGCACGACACGATGGGCGAGGTGCGCGTACCCGCCGACGCACTCTGGGGTGCCCAAACCCAGCGCAGCCACGAGAACTTCCGCATAGGCTGCGAACGCATGCCGCACGAGATCATCGGCGCATTTGCCCTGCTCAAGAAGGCTGCTGCCCGCGCGAACCGAGACCTCGGGAAGATGGATGACACCACGTGCGACCTCATCGGCCTCGTGTGCGACGAGATTTACGACGGCAGGCTCGATAACGCCTTCCCCCTGGTCGTGTGGCAGACGGGCTCCGGCACCCAGTCCAACATGAACGTCAACGAGGTCATCGCCAACCGTGCCAACCAGCTGCGCTCGGAGCGATCCGACACCTTGGGCGACATCAAGCCCCTGCACCCCAACGACACCGTCAACATGAGCCAGTCGTCCAACGACACCTTCCCCACCGCACTGCACATCGCCTGCACCATGGCTCTCGTCAAGAGGGTCCTGCCCGCCATCCACGAGCTCGCCGAGACCTTCCAGCACCTCGAGACCGAGAATCGAGACCTCGTCAAATGCGGCAGGACCCACCTCCAGGATGCGGTGCCCATCACCTTCGGGCAGGAGATCAGCGGATGGCGCGGGATGCTCGAGGCATCCGCCCGTCAGATCGAGGCCACCCTGCCCGAGCTCTCGCTGCTCGCCCTTGGCGGCACTGCCGTAGGCACCGGACTCAACGCGCCTCGGGACTTCGACCAGGTGGTGGCGCGCCATGTGAGCGAGCTCGCGGGGCTACCCTTCAAGACCGACCCGAACAAGTTCCATGCGCTCACCGCAAAGGACGCCGTCAGCTTTGCGCACGGTGCCCTGCGCACCCTGGCCGCAAACCTCATGAAGATTGCCAATGACGTGCGCTGGCTTGCGAGCGGTCCGCGCAACGGCCTCGGCGAGATCCGCATACCCGAGAACGAGCCCGGCAGCTCCATCATGCCCGGCAAGGTGAACCCCACCCAATGCGAGGCCGTCACCATGGTCGCCGTACAGGTGATGGGCAACGACGCCACCATCGGATTCGCCGCCAGCCAGGGAAACTTCGAGCTCAACGTCTTCATGCCGGTCATCGCCTACGACTTCCTGCAGTCGGCACGCCTGCTCGCAGATGCGATGCGCTCGTTCAACGAGCACTGCGCGTCCGGCATCGTCGCCAACCGCGTAAAGATGCGCCAGAACCTCGATACGTCGCTCATGTTGGTGACGTGCCTCAACCCCCACATCGGATACGAGCGTGCGGCGCAGGTGGCGCACAAGGCGTTCGACGAGGGGCTCAGCCTGCGCGACGCCTGCCTTGAGCTGGGGTTCCTCTCCGCCGAGCAGTTCGACGAGGTGTTTCACCCCGAGCAGATGGTCTAGCACGAACCCACGGGAAGCACAACCAATCGCACGAAGGAGATAAGATGATGAGCGCCGAGGATCGCAGCCTCGCACTGCACGAGCGTCTGCGAGGCAAGATAGAGATCGCGAGCCGCGCCGCCTGCAAGACTGCCGACGACCTCTCCCTGCTTTACACGCCGGGTGTCGCCGAGCCGTGTCGGGCCATCGCCGCCGACTACCAGCGCTCCTGGGACCTCACCAGGCGCTCCAACTTGGTGGCGGTAATCACCGACGGCACTGCGGTGCTCGGCCTGGGCGACATCGGACCCGCCGCCGGCATGCCCGTGATGGAAGGCAAGTGCCTGCTCTTCAAGGAGTTCGGCGGCGTCGATGCCATCCCCCTGTGCATCGACACCCACGACGTGGACGAGGCCGTACGCACCATCCACCTCATCTCGAAGAGCTTCGGCGGCATCAACCTGGAGGACATCGCTGCCCCCCGCTGCTTCGAGATCGAACGTCGCCTCCAAGAGCTCTGCGACATTCCGGTGTTCCACGACGACCAGCATGGCACGGCCATCGTCACCTCGGCGGGTCTCATCAACGCCCTGCGCCTCGTAGGCAAGCCAATGGGCTCGCTGCGCATCGTGATAAGCGGCGCCGGGGCGGCGGGTATCGCCATAGGGACGCTCCTCATCCACATGGGCTTCGGCGACGTCATCTGCTGCGACCGCCAAGGAGCCATTTACGAAGGGCGCGAGGGTCTCAACATTGCAAAGATGCAGTTCGCGCGCATATCCAACGTCGAGCGTCGCCGTGGCAGCCTCGCCGACGTGATGCGGGGAGCAGACGTCTTTGTGGGGGTCAGCGGTCCCAGGCTCGTCTCGGAATCGATGGTCTCCTCGATGGCCGAGGCACCCATCGTCTTTGCCCAGGCCAACCCCACGCCCGAGATCATGCCCGAGGAAGCAAAAGCCGCCGGTGCCGCCGTGGTCGCGACCGGACGCTCGGACTACCCCAACCAGGTAAACAACGTGCTCGCCTTTCCCGGCATCTTCAAGGGGGCGCTTGCGAGCCGTGCGCCAAGGATCACCGAGGAGATGGAGGTCGCCGCAGCGCGCGCCATCGCGGCGCTCGTCACCGACGAGGAGCTGCGTGCCGACTACGTGATTCCCTCCGCGCTCGACCGTCGCGTCGCAGACGTGGTCGCCGCAGCCGTCGCCCATACGGCGGGACTCTCGTAGGGAAGTCTTCCCCTTTGGGGCTACCGCGCTCCCACAGCAGGCAAGGAGTCAGCGACTCTCGTGCTCGCGCTCCTTCGCGCGCAAGGCCTCGCGGAAGCCGTCGAGCGGGTCGAACGGCGAGAAGATCTTCGCTCGCTCCTCCAAGGGCATGGGCTGGCGGCCTCCGTACGTGGCCCTGCGCGGTACATCCTGCGCACGGGCGTCCCGCCTATTGCTCTCCACTCTTGTGACCCCCAATCTGCAGGTTGCGCTCGCGCGCCGTCGCCTCGGGCAGGAGGTCGGTGGCTCGTAGCATCGAGTTCTTGCCGAACTTCTCCTTAACCGCGCTCACCGCAAGCTGCCTGCGGCGCTCGCGCTCGAGGGCGGCATGGTCGGCAAAGAGGTCGAGTTGCACGCCAGCCGCACCGTCGTCGATCACGCCGTCAAGCGTCACGCTGAGCCTGTGCACCGGCCGGTCTCGTGCCACCTGCTCGTCGAAGACCTGCATCGCGCCTTCGACGATCTGCTGACGCGAGCTCGTCGAGCTCACGAACCGATACGAACCACCGTCGGAAGGCCAGCCCCGCCACCAGGCACCGTCGGCAGAGCGCATGGCGGCGCGCTCGTCGCTCGTCAGGCCATAGCCAACCCACACCACGATCGAACTCGCTGCCTTGCCCTTCTCGACGAGCTGGAGCGCCAGGGCGTCGGCCATCTCCCACGCCACCACGCGCGCCTCGTCGAAGGAGTAGTCCCGACTGAGCACCTGCGCAGTGGCAAGGCAGTGGGTCTGTGGCTTGTACGCCTTGATGTGGCGCATCTGGACCGGCTCGACACCCCATGCGTGATCGAGCAGAATCTCCGCATCGACGCCCAGCTCGTCGAATATCGGGTCCGCAGGCGCGAGGGCGAGCTGCCCCATGGTGTGGATGCCCATCGAGCGCAATCGGCGCGCGATGCCTGGCCCCACGCGCCAGAAGTCCGTGAGGGGCTGGTGGTTCCATAGCGTCTGACGGTACGTGTGCTCGTCGAGCACGCCAAAGAAGTCGGGGCTGTGCTTGGCCGTGATGTCGAGCGCGACCTTCGCGAGGTACAGGTTGGTGCCAAGGCCGCAGGTGGCCGGGATGCCCGTCCTCGCCACGACATCCGCCCGCATGGCCTCGCCCAGCTCGCGTGCGCTCTTGCCATACATGCGCAGGTAGGGCCCTACGTCGATGAACGCCTCGTCGATGGAGTAGACGTGGATGTCGTCCCTGCTCACCCAGTCGAGGTAGATGCCGTAGATCTCGACCGACTTCTCTATGTAGCGTGCCATGCGCGGGGAGGCCATGATGTAGCTCATGTGCGCGGGAATCTCGAAGACGCGACAGCGATTGCGGACGCCCTTCGCCTTGAGCGAGGGCGAGACGGCAAGGCAGATGGTCTTCTCGGTGCGCGAGGCGTCGGCGACCACGAGGTCCGTGGCAAGGGGATCGAGTCCGCGGTCCACGCACTCCACGCTGGCGTAGAAGCTCTTGAGGTCGATGCAGAGATAGCGCATGTCATCATGTGTCATCATGCCCACCATGGTACTTCACCACAGCACGCAAGACGAGGGGCATGGGCCGATTGTCCAGAACTCAGGCAGCATTACCGTGCATCCGCTTCCGCGCGCTCTCCCCGCTCGGTCAACGGTCCCCTGATGCCTCGCCATGCTCACAGGACGCCTTCAGCGGCACAAGCTCACGCCTCCATCCGCTCGCGCACCGTGTGACGGAAGAGTGCGAGCACCCCAATTGCGAGGATTGCCGAGAGTGCGGCGGTCACCGGCATGTTGAGCCACAGGCCCAGAAGCCCGAGCGGCCAGAGTACGACGAGTGCCACGAGCGGCATGACCAGCGACTGCACTATGGTGACGATGGAGGCGAGGCGAGACTGGCCAACGGCAACCATGTAGGCCTGCGTGGCAAACGGAAGCCACCGCACCACGAAGGAGATGCTGAAGAGCCGCAGGGCAAACACCCCCTCCTCAAGCAGTCCCTGCTCAGCGCCCGGCATGAAGACGAGCACGATCTGCGCAGGGAAGAGCTGCGCAATCGCAAGGTATACGGCCGAGATGAGCGCCGTCGCCGCAAAGCAGCATCGCTCAAGTGCCCTCACGCGATCCAGGTTCTTTGCGCCCCAGTTGAAGCCCACGGCAGGCTGGAGCGAGTCGACCGTGCCATAGATGAGGGGTACCACGACACCGTCGGTAAACAGAAGCACCCCGTACACCGAGACGGCATCCTCACCGCCGAGCGAGAGAAGCGCAACGTTGAGCACTACCGAAGTGACGCGCCCCGCGACATTCTCCAAGAACGCGGGGACACCGTCCGCGACGATCTCGCGAACGACATGCGCAGAGAAGCGCGGCCTCACGAACTCAAGGTCCATGCCGCCCCGGAGGAACGGCCACAGCGAGACCGCCACGCAAAGCACGATGGCCACGCAGAACGAGAGGGCCGCCGCCCCGACACCGAGTCCACAGATGCCGAGCAGCACGTACTCTATGACCGCACCCGAGACGGCCAGCAGCACGTTGGCCAGCATGCTGCGCCGTATGCGGCCACAGATGCGCAGGTAGTTGTCGGCCGCGAACCCGATGGACGTAATCGGCAGGAATGCGGAGTAGACGCGCAGGTACACCGTCGCCTGGCGAGCCAGCTCGCCGGTCGCGCCCATCGCGGCCATGATGGAGGGTGCGGCGAGGAGGAAGAACAACCCACACGCGAGTCCCGTCCCCACGTTGAGCAGACAGGCGCAGGTAAAGATGTTGTTGGCCTTCTCGCGCTCCCCCCTACCGTGAGCGATTGAGATGGGCACGGACGAGCCGACGCCGATGAGGTCGCCAAAGGCGAAGTTCACGATGACGAAGGGCATGGCGAGGTTGATGGCGGCGAAGGCGGTCTCGCCCACGAACTGCCCGACAAAGACGCCGTCGAGCAGCGAATACAGCGACGAGACGAGCATCCCCACGGCACCGGGCACCGCCGCCGTGAGGAAGAGCCTCACCGGCGGCGTGGACGAGAAGAGCGCCTCTGAGTCGGTTGCCATAGCGAATCCCTCTTTTGCTCGACGGCATTTGACACTGTGCCATCACTCGCTGCGCAGCGCCTCGACGGGATCGGCCTTAGCCGCCTTCCGCGCCGGAAGGAGTCCCGCAACGAACGAGAGCAGCACGCTCACGCCCACCAGAATCGCCGCCGCCGCAACGGGTAGGCGCGCCACGCGTTCCACGTCGAAGTTCGCCTCTACGATGGCGTTTGCGGGTATGCACGCAAGCGCCGTTATCGTAACGCCCATCAGGCCCGAGACCAGCCCCTCGATGACGGTCTCGGCGTTGAAGACACGGCTCACGTCACCCTTGCTCGCACCGATGGAACGCAGGATGCCGATCTCCTTGCGGCGCTCGAGCACGCTGATGTAGGTGATGACCCCAATCATGATGGAGCTCACGACCAGCGATATGGCAACGAAGGCAATGAGCACGTAGCTGATCATGTTGATAATGTCGGTGACTGACGTCATGAGCGCGCCAACGAGGTCGGTGTAGGTGATCTTCTTGTCTTCCTCGCCCTGCGCGACGGCGCGCTCGTTGTAGGCGTCCAAGATGCTGATGACCTCTGCCTTGGACTCGAAGTCGCGCGGATAGATGTCAATCTCGGAAGGTGCACTCGGGTTGGCATAGCCCATCTTCGCAAGATTGCCGCCGTAGGTCGCGCGCTCGGTGCTCATGAGCGCCTGAAGCAGCTCTCCAAGCTGCTTCTCGCTCATGCTGAGGTCGAACGCCCCTGCGAACGCATCCTTGTCGATGCTGATCGCATTCGCCATGTTCTCGCCCATGCTCTCCATGGCACGCCGCATGGCCTCCTCCATGCCGCTCTGCATCGCGGAGCCCAACGAGTTGACAAGGGAATCCTGCAGCGCCGTCATCACCTTCGTAAGATATGCTTGCATGACCTGCGCAAAGTACGTCTCCATCGTCCTTGCGAGCGACGACGAGAGCACCTGCCCGACGCGGGCACCCAACTGCTGCGCAAGCTGACCTCCCAGCTGCCCCCCGACCTGGTTGGCAATCTGGCCGGCAAGCTGCCCCAGCGTCTGTTGGGCCGCTTCCCCGAGCTTCTTGCGCGTCCCCTCGTCCAAGGAATCCCAGATGCCCGAGGCCGAAGGCGCGCTCACCTGCCCTTGGAGCCGCTTGGCCAGCACCTGCAAGTCCTCCTCCGAAATGCTTACCGCCTGCCCAAGCTCTTGCAGCGCCCGTTGTGCCTGCGCGGTGGCGAGGTAGCCCTGCACCAGCTGGCTGACGTCACCCACAGACGAGGTCTTGCCCAAGGCGTACGACAAGTACTGCGAGAACCCCGACTGCAGGCTGGCAACCGCCGTGGAGAGCGCCGCCTGATCCACGCGTGGCGTCACCCCCTCAAAGAGCTTCGCGGCGTCGATGGCCGAGACGTTCGGCGCGAGCGCCGCCATGACCTCAGGAGAGAGCAGCGCGCCCAAGTCGATGCCGGAGAGGTCAACGCCCGAAAGGTCGATGGCCGAGAGGTCAATGGCCGAGAGGTCCGGAACGAGTGCCTGCCTCAGCTCGGGAGGTATCTGCACCTCCTGGATATCGGCCTCTTCCCCGTCGGCTATGCCAGGAGCGAGCGTCGCAGGGTCAATGGCCGAGAGGTCGATTTGGCTGAGCCGCTGGCGCATCTGCTCCTCGAGCTGCCTGCCCACCTGCGACATCACCTCTTGTGCCACCTGATCCACGACCGCCCCGATCTGGGCATCGAGCTTCGCGCGTGTCTGCGGGTCCAGTGAGTCGAGCGCATTGGGCGCGACCGCATTCGCGAGCTGCTCCCGCAGCCTGGCTTCGATGAGGGCACGGTCGGCATCCGAGATGCTCACCGAGCCAAGCACGCCTTGGAGCGCCTGGCGTGCCTCGTCGGAGGCAAGGTAGTTCGCCAAGGCGTTTGTGAGCTCCTGCGCGTCATCGGAGCCGAGCGCGTTCTTTGCGACGTAATCGACGAATCCGGTCTGCAGGGCCGCGCCGGCCTTCGCCAGCGCGTCCTCGTCGATCATTGGAGCGATGTCCGTGATGAGCGCGTTGATGTCGATTGCGGAGATGTTCGGTGCCAGCGCGCTGAGCAGCTCGGGCGAGAGCAGCGGCGAGAGGTCGACGCCCGAGAAGTCCAGACGCGAGAGGTCGATTCCCGAAAGATCGAGCGAGCTCAGGTCGAGACCGAGGTCGCCGAATTCCTCAAGCGAGGGAAGGGATGACGCCAGATCAAGCTGGCTCATGTCGAGTCCCTGAAGGTCGTCTGCCGAGAAGTCAATCGAGGAGAGGTCGAGCCCGTTCGCCATCATGGAGGGGTCGAAGGCGCCCTCCAGCCCCGAGAGGTCCAACGACGAGAGGTCGAGCGCGCTCTCATCGAACTTGAACGCCTTGGCGATCTGGTCCTCGTCAACCGAAAAGAGCGACGAGAAGTCGAGGTCCTTGCCGCCTTGCGCCTCCTCGTCGAATGACTTGCCGCTGAGGATGTTCTTGTCTTGATGCGCGCGCTGCTCCTTGACGATCTGGGACTGCGCCGCCTGCTCCATGAGCCAGCTGGTGAGCTGGGGCGTGTAGTAGATGCCCATGCTGATGGTCGCGGCGTCAACGTCCTCGCGCCGCTGCACCACGCCGACGACCTTGAGGGTCGGCGCCTCCTTCATGAGGCCCTCCACGAATCCCTCGTCGTCACCCTTCTTGGTCCATACGTCGTATTCGGCATCATGCTCGTAGAACCGAAACGCAGGCACCACCTTGAACGTCGTCGACATCAAATCCTCGAGGCTGAAGCTCAGCTCGTCGTCCGGGGACTCGACGTTCTCCCCCTTCGCAAAGCTTTGCACCATCTCCTCGAGTTCCTTGTGGTCACGTAACCCCATGGCATAGCTCATGAAGTCCGATATCGTACCCTGGGGCGAGAGCACCAGCACCAGCTCGTCATAGGCCTCCGGCCACCTTCCCCTCCGGACGTCGAACTGGTCCTCCACCAGAGAGAGGTCGGCCGGCATCTGCGAGAACACGTTTGTCGAGAAGCTCCCGCTCATCATGGAGGAGCCACCGAAGCCCAAGGACTCGAACGTGGTGTCGGGATTGACCTGCACGGGCTTCTTTCCCTCGCTGTGCAAGAACACCTGAGGCGTCACGCTGTACAGGTACTCTATGTCCTGCACATGGCCGGCGATGCCACCACCGTCCTCGTCGAGGTACTCCTTGAGCGAGACGAGGTCGTTCTTGCCCACGCTGCCAAACATGGTTCCCACCATCCGTGACTCGATGACGGTGTTGGGGTCTTGGGCCTCCTCGGACTTGAGCTCGTCGCGCTGCCCCTGCACGTCGGCGATCATCGACGTCATGTCGAAGCCGGAGCTCGTGATCTGTAGCGGGTACACCGAGAGGGTCTCCTCCTCCACCTCGTGGATGTAGGCGTTGACACCGTTGGCGAGCGCGAGAATGGCGGCGATGCCGATGATGCCGATCGACCCCGCGAACGCCGTCATGAGCGTACGGCCCTTCTTCGTCATGAGATTGTTGAACGAGAGCGCGAGGGCCGTGAGGAAGCTCATGGAGGTGCGTCGCGGTGGCTTGGCGTCGCGCAGGTCCTCCGGCGTCGGGACGAAGGGGTCCGAGTCGGCCCGGATGCGCCCGTCGGCGAGCTCCACGATGCGAGTCGAATACTCACGTGCGAGCTCGGGGTTGTGCGTGACCATGATTACCAGGCGATCGTCGGCAACCTCGCGCAGAAGGTCCATGACCTGCACCGACGTGCGCGAGTCCAGCGCGCCGGTGGGCTCGTCGGCAAGCAGAATCTCGGGGTCGTTTATGAGCGCCCGAGCGATGGCGACGCGTTGCATCTGGCCACCGGAGAGCTGGCTCGGCCGCTTGTCCACATGGTCGCCAAGCCCCACCTCGGCCAATGCCTGCCTCGCACGCTCGCGACGCTCCGCGGCACTCACCCCCGAGAGCGTCAGCGCCAGCTCCACGTTGGCAAGGATGGTCTGGTGCGGAATGAGGTTGTAGCTTTGGAAGACGAAGCCGATGCGGTTGTTGCGGTAGGCGTCCCAGTCGCGGTCCTTGTACTCACGCGTGGAAATCCCGTCAATGACGAGATCGCCGGAGTCAAAGTGATCGAGTCCGCCAATCACGTTGAGCATGGTGGTCTTGCCGGAGCCGGAAGGACCCAGAATCGAGACGAACTCGTTGTCCCTGAACGCGAGGCTGACGTCGTCAAGCGCCACTTGGGTGAATGAGCTTGTTATGTAGGATTTGCAAACGTGCTCGAGCTGCAGCATCCGACCCCCTTCATCCACTCATCACTATACCCATATTCACCCACACCGACGCAGACAACCATCGCCCCTCACGTCATCCAGGGACGCCCGGGGAACACCCGACGCAGTCCCGTAGGCCAGAATGCGCCACAAGAAGTCGCCATAAGGGGCGCGAGGGTCCCACCCATGAGTCACACCCCAATGTGTGGGTTTCCCCCGCCGCAAAATCAGCGTATCATATGAGCATTGCTGATTCGACAGGCAGGTATCCAAATGGCACAACGCACCACACGCAGGAGGCAATCTGCTGAAGACCAAGCGGACGAGCGACCTTCCCGACGAGGGCCGCGCGAGGCTTCTTCTCGCTCGGGAAGGCAGGCAAGGTCGCGAGACGCGCAACGACGCGGCGACCGTCCGCGCTCCGCGGAGCGTCCGCGGGCAGCGCGCCCCGAGCGTCCCACGCGACCGCGCTCCCAGAGCCGCGAACGCGCACAGGGATCAAGGCGCTCGTCACGCACGCCCGAACGCGCGGGAACCCGTGAGAACAGACTGCACAAGCCGGGATCGATCTTCCACGAGGAGCAGCGGAGCACGTCCGAAGGAGCACGCCGAGCGCCCAGACGGGAGTCTCGCCAGTCGCAGGGAGGAGGCCGCGTCGAGTCGCTCGAGGGCCTTCGCGCCATCGCGATCATCGCCATCGTCCTCTACCACCTCGCTGTTCCCTGGGTACCGAGCGGCCATATGGGCGTCGTCGTCTTTCTCGTGCTCTCGGGATATCTGGCGACAGCGAGCATGCTCAAGGCGCTCCGCAAAGGCGGGTTCTCGACCATCCCTCGGCTTTGGCTGCGTCGCGTCACGCGCATATGGCCGTCGATGGCGCTCATGATCGTAGTCACCGTAGCGGCATGCGTGCTCTTCAACCACGTGCTTCTCACCAAGCTCCGCCCCGACCTCATACCCTCGCTTCTTTTGGCCAACAACCTCGGCGCCATCATGAGAGGCGCATCGTACTTCGACAACCTAGGAGGAACGTCCCCACTCACCCACCTGTGGTATTTGGGCATAGACATGCAGTTCTTCGTGGCATGGAGCCTCCTTTTGGGCGCGCTGTGCCCCAATGGCCGACCCAACCGGACGGCTCGTCTGGCCACCCTTGCGCTCGCGCTCGTCTCGGTCGTGCTCATGGCGGTCCTCTATGACCCCAACGGTGATCCCACCCGCGTGTACTATGGTCCCGACACGCGCGCGTTCGCGCCGCTGCTCGGCGCTTGGCTCGGCTTGGCATGGCCGCTTGGCGGACGCCCGCTGCGCCTCGACGCGGCACGCCACACCATCCGCAGCCTCCCGCTCGCCCTCGTGGGCCCCATCGCTTTGCTTGGCATCTTCGTCATCATGGTCGCCTGCCCCGCCATCTCGCCATTCCTCTACCGCGGTGGCATGCTCCTCGTGGCGCTCCTCTCCGTCGCGCTGATCGCGGGCGCGTTGGAGACCAGCTCCGTACTCGCACAAGCGCTCTCGGCACGCCCCCTCGTTTGGATTGGCGAGCGCTCGTTTGGCATCTACCTGTGGCACTTCCCCCTCTTCCAGCTCTTCAAGGTGACGCACACCGCCACCTCGCCCATCCTAGTGGTGCTTGCCATCGCGCTCTCGGTGCTCGCCGCCGAGCTCTCCCTGCGCTTCGTCGACGGCACCATCGCACAGGGGTGCATTCCCTTCATTCCGCAAGATGACGGTACCAGACGGAGCGCCCAGCCCAACTATCTGGCCTGGATACCGGCAGGGGCGCTTGCCCTCGTCCTCGCCGGCGGCCTGACGGGCCTGGCCATCATCCCCGACGAGACGGCCGTGCCCGAAGGAGCCATCAAGAGCACCGGCGAGGGAGCGGCCACCGCCATCGACCTTTCCAAGCGCAAACCCACCACCAACGACAAGGATGACGGAAAGACCTCGTCAAAGGGTGACGCGAAGTCGTCCGACGAGGATGCCTCCAAGGACTCCGGCAAGTCCTCGTCAAAGAAGAGTTCGTCAAAAAAGAAGAAGAGCACTTCGACCACGAGTGCCCAGCCTGTGGACGATCCCGAGGAGGCGTCCGACAACCCTCTCGTGCTCGTCGCCTCCTCCGACGACGTCGACAAGGGCTATGCCATGCCCCTCATCGTCGCCGACTCCGTCGCGGGCGACGGCGAGTGGTATCTGGAGGACCACCTGCCCAACGGCTTCCTCGACAGCTATGTGGGGCGCCAGCCCTTCCAGGCGGCAAGCGTCCTGGAGCAATACATCGACCAAGGCGTCGTGGGCGACATCGTGATCGTCGCGTCATTCTCCAACATGCCAGCCACCGAGGACGACCTCCAGGCCATGCGCAAGCTGTGCGATGATCGCATCCTCTACCTCGTCAACGTGCACATCCCCGAGGTCGAGGAGGAGCAGATCAACGAGACTCTGGCCGACTTCTCCGACCGTTACGACAACGTCAAGATCATCGACTGGCATGCGGCGAGCGAGAACCACGACGATTGGTTCTACGACGACCAGACCCACCTCAACGAGAAGGGCCAGCCGGCATACATCAACGTAATCGCGAACGCCATCGCCGAGGACTTCGCCCAAACCGATGGCAGCATACTCAGCGAGGACGAGGCCGAGGACGCCGACATCGAGGTGACGGGCGGAACCCTCGTCTACGATCCCACCGCGACCTAGGCCACGAGCGCGTCGTCGGCTTCCCTGCTCTACGGGCGCACTCCGATGCAGACTTTCGGAGTCCGTAGCCGTCGTTGCGGCCCCAGGGCTTCATCGCCCTGGGCCGCGCTGTGACTGCTTTTGCACAGCCCCCCAATGCCCCGTTTTCTACCAACCACCAGATTGTTGCAATTCGCGGACACCCTCAACTCATAAGGGGAGTACACTACGACGCGGTATGCGCGGCGCATGGCCTCGTGAAGGGAGAATCATCGTGTTAGACTTGCTCATCGACTTTGTACTAGCCCTTATGCCCATCCTATGGCTCGTGCTCGCCCTGTGCGGCATGAAGATGGAAGCCTGGAAGGCAAGTCTCGGCGCCTTGGTTGTGGCGGCCGTGCTCGCCATGGCGAAGTGGCACATGACCCCCGTGAACGCGCTCACGGCTGCGCTCGAGGGCATGGCGATGGCCATCTGGCCGATTGTCATAGTAATCATAGCCGCCGTCTTCACCTACAATCTTACGGTGCACACCGGTGCCATGGAGACGATCAAGGGCATGCTCACCTCGGTATCGAGCGACATGCGCGTGCTCGTGCTCCTCATCGGATGGTGCTTCGGCGGCTTCCTTGAGGGTATGGCCGGATTCGGCACCGCCGTCGCCATCCCCGCGTCCATGCTCATGGCGCTCGGCTTCGATCCCATCACGGCGATTCTTGCCTGCCTCGTGGGCAACGGTGTGCCCACCATGTTTGGCTCCATCGGCATTCCGACCACCACGCTCGCCAGCATTACTGGCCTCGACCCCATCAGCCTTGCCCTCACGCAAGCGCTCCAGGTGGCCCCCTTCGTGATCGCCACCCCATTCCTCATGGTCATGATCGTGGGAGGCGGCCCCAAGGCGCTCAAGGGCGTCATCCCCATCACGCTCATCACCGGTCTCGCGGTTACGCTTCCCGAGATTGCCGCCGCCGCATTCATCGGTGCCGACCTCCCCATGGTCGTGGCAGCCGTCGTCGCCCTCATCGTCACCTTCGTGGTCGCGCTCAAGCTCAAGGGTGACGTTCCGTCCGAATACGCGCTCGAGACGCCCAAGCAGGAAGGCGAGCTCACTCCCAAGCAGGCCCTCACCGCATGGGCGCCCTTCATCCTCATCTTTGCGATCCTCGTCCTCACCTCCAAGCTCGTGCCCTTCATCAACGGCCCGCTCTCTGCCGTGAAGACCACCCTCAACATCTACCAGGGCGACCCCAACGCCACGCTGACCTTTAGCTGGATCAACACCCCCGGCGTCCTCATCCTCATCTGCGGCATCGCGGGCGGCTTCATCCAGGGCTGCCCCTTCCCCGAGATGATGCAGGTGCTGTGGGGAACCTGCAAGCAGATGAGCAAGACGATTCTCACGATGCTCGCCGTTTTGGGATGCGCAAAGATCATGGGCTACTCGGGCATGATTGCGAGCATCGCGAGCTTCTTCGTCGGAACCTTGGGTGGTCTGTATCCGCTCGTCGCGCCAGTCCTCGGCGCCCTTGGAACCTTCGTCACCGGATCTGGCACCTCAAGCGAGGTTCTCTTCGGGTCCGTGCAACAACAGGCCGCCCAGGCAATCGGTGCCAACGAGTATTGGCTGTGCGCCGCAAACTCCCTTGGCATCTCTGCCGGCAAGATGCTCTCTCCGCAGTCCATCGCAATCGGCACCGCCTCCTGCGGCCTGATGGGCAAAGACGGCGAGGTGCTGGGCAAGGTCGCACCCTTCGCCTTCGGCTTTGTCGTGATCATGGCCGTCTTTATCCAGATCGGCGTACTCTTCGGCTTGGGCGTCTGATCATCCTTTGCTCAACGGCGCGACGCCCCCGCACGAGATTTCGTGCGGGGGCGTCGCTTCTTTTGACGCCTTGCTAGAGACGGTCGGCGAGGCTCATGATGAGGTGGCTCGTCTTCTCCCAGCCAAGGCAGGGGTCCGTTATGGACTTCCCATAGATGCCATCGCCGATTCGCTGAGCACCGTCCTCAAGGTAGCTCTCGATCATGAATCCGCGGAAGAGGCGTGCGATCACCTTGGAACGCGCGACGCTGTCGAGCACCTCATTGCATATGCGCATCTGCTCCAGCGGGCGTTTGGCAGAGTTGTCGTGGTTGCAATCGACGATGACCGCCGGATTCGCGAAGATGTCCTCCTTGTATGCAGCGGCGAGGCTCTCCAAATGCTCGTAGTGGTAATTCGCGTGCTGCCTGCCGTCCGACCCCACGCGGCCGCGCAGCACGGCATGCGCCAACGGGTTTCCCGACGTCTCCACCTCCCAGTTGCGGTAGATGAACGTCTGTGGCTGCTGAGCCGCATAGATGGAGTTGAGCATCACCGACAAGCTACCGCCCGTAGGGTTCTTCATGCCGACAGGTACCGGGACGCCACTTGCCACCAGACGGTGCTCCTGATTCTCCGTCGATCGAGCGCCCACCGCCGTGTAGGAGATCAGGTCCACGAGGTACTGATAATTCTCTGGATAGAGCATCTCGTCCGCCGTGAACAGCCCGCTCTCCTCCACCACGCGCAGGTGCATGTGCCGAATGGCCTTCACGCCCTCAAGCAGGTCATCGGGCCGACTGGGATCGGGATTGTGCAGGATGCCCTTGTAGCCCGTGCCCCTCGTACGTGGCTTGTTGGTATAGACGCGCGGTACGAGCACCAGCTTATCGTTGACGGATTCGCGCAACTTCGCAAGACGCGTCACGTATTCCAGCACCGCGTCCTCTCGGTCAGCGGAGCATGGACCCACAACCACGAGCAACTTGCCGCTCTCGCCCGTGAGGGCGCCAGCGACCTCTGCGTCGAACGTCTCCTTCGTAGCTGCGAGCTCTGCCGACAAGGGCATCTCCTCGCGGATCTCCTTGGGAATCGGCAGCCGTCGCTTGAAGTCCATTGACAATGTGATCACCTCACCTATGTACCATCACGAGCGGAGTCTGCACGTATCCCGCCCGCAAAGACTGTCTCGTGCACGATTGGGTAGTATCCCATAAGATGCCGCCGATGCCCGCGCGGAACAGAAAAGCGAGCCATTTGGTTACATTCACACTTGTGCGGTACGTGTGCCGCTCAACGCGGCCATTTCAAAATGCCGCTCAAACATCCCCCCACATGCGGTATATTCTTTCATACGTTTAAGCCCAAAGAAAGGGGAAGAGAAATGAAGCTTTTGGGCAAGAGGATGGCCAGCGTCGTGCTCGCTGGCTCGTTAGTGCTCACAGGCCTTGCTGGTTGCGGCGGTTCGCAGCCGGCGCAGGAGGAGCAGACCGAGGCCACGAGCGAACAGACCGCTGCCACCACGGAGCAGGAAGCCGAGCAGGAAGACGCCGGTCCGAAGACCGCCAACGAGCTCATCCTCCTCTACAAGCAAAATGGGAACACCAACAATGAGCACGTTGACTTCAACATGGACTTCACCTTCTCGGACGATTCCACCAGCACCGACGAGTACGGCTACGAGGATACCAGTGCGAACGGCATCAGCATCAAGACCGTCGCGAGCCTTGACTGCGCAGGCGATAACGCACACGGCACCCTCACGGCATCGGCTCTCGGCGAGGAGACCACAAAGGAGCTGTACTACACCAAGTCGGGAACCAAGTACGTCACGTACTCCTCCACCGACAACGGCACCACCTGGACCAAGGATGAGTCCGACCAGAACGTCATCCCCTCCGATGACCTCACCATGGACACGCTGATGAGCCAGGGCGAGCTCGCCAAGACTTCCACCGGCTACACGCTGACGGTTCCCGGCAACTTGCTGATGCAGTCTCTCTCGGGCGATCTCGGACTTGGCGAGAATGCAACGAACAGCCAGCAGCTCATGGAGTCGTTCAAGAACAGTTCTGCCGTCTATGTCTTTAACAACGACTATCAGCTCGTCGACGTGACCTTCAACGCCGCATTCAAGCCCGCAGCCACCGCCGAGGCAAACAAGACCGAGGACGGGACCGAGGATGCCACCCAGAATGCGATGGACAGCCTCTCCGCGAGCCTCAACCTCTCCATGAAGTTCAGCAACTTCGGCCAGATTCAGAGCGACGCGGTTACCGTGCCTCAAACGGTCACTTCGAGCGCCACTGAGGCAACTGGCGAGAACGCCTCGGGTGAGTATGGTGAGTACGACGAGTATGGCTACGACACTACCGGCGATTACTCCGAGTACGACACTGACTACTCTGGCTATGACGACACGGCAGCCTACGACGACACCTCCGCATACGACTCGACAGAGGTCTATTAATCAGTTGCGCACCACATACGCCATGGGTTGACTACCCCCCAATGGCGCATATTTGGCCCCGGGCGCCGCATCGCAGCGTCCGGGCCGTTTTGTTGCAGCGTCGCAGAAAGGAAGCGCACCATGCCCTGCACGACCATACTCGTCGGCAAGCTCGCCAGCTATGATGGCTCAACCATCGTCGCCCGCAACGAGGACTCGATGAACGGCGAGTTCACACCCAAACGCTTCGCAATCGTTCGCCCGGAAGAACAACCGCACTGCTACCAAAGCGTCCTAAGTGGTTTGCACATTGAGCTCGAAGACAACCCCCTGCGCTATTCCTCCCTGCCCAACGCACTGGACAACGAGGGCATCTGGGCTGCTGCAGGCGTCAACGCCGCACAGGTGGGCATGAGCGCGACCGAGACGATTACCTCCAACCCGCGCGTCCTTGCTGCCGATCCCCTCGTGCGAAAGCAGGGTGACGTCGCGGGTGGCATCGGCGAGGAGGACATGGTGACGCTCGTGCTTCCCTACATTGCCTCCGCACGAGAAGGCATCCTCAGACTTGGGATGCTTCTCGAGCGCCATGGCACCTACGAGATGAACGGCATCGCCTTCCACGACGCCGACGAGATTTGGTGGCTCGAGACGATTGGCGGACACCATTGGATTGCACGACGCGTCCCTGATGATTGTTACGTGACGATGCCCAACCAGCTGGGCATCGACCGATTCGACCTCGCCGACGCAGAGGGCGCGGGACGTGAGTATCTGTGCTCCTCCGATCTGCGCCTCTTCTTGAAGGAACACCACCTTGATTTGGCGTTGCAACCCGACGCCGACGTATTCAACCCACGCCTCGCCTTCGGCAGCGCAACCGACGCCGACCACGTTTACAACACCCCGCGCGCCTGGTCCATCCAACGACAGCTCAACCCACATGCCTGCGTTTGGGATGGTCCGAACGCCGACCTCGGGCCGGAGTCAGACGAGATTCCCTGGTGCCGCGTCCCCGAGCGAAAGATTACCATTCAGGACATCAAGCGCTTGCTCTCCGATCATTTTCAGGGTACGCCCTATGATCCCTATGGCCCCGCCGCGCAGCCCGACCTGAGGGGCAGGTATCGCACTATCGGCATCAATCGCACGAGCCAGCTGAGCGCCACACAAATTCGCCCAGATATGCCCACAGGTGTTGCGGCTCTTCAGTGGATAGCGTTTGGCAGCAATCTCTTTAACGCGTTCGTGCCCCTCTTCGCCAACGTCGATGAGGCTCCGAGCTACTTTGCGACGACCGAGAGCACCGTCTCCACCGAGAGCTTCTATTGGGCAAACCGCCTCGTCGGAGCCTTGGCTGACGCCTCGTATGGCGGGTCCCTGCCCCATGTGGAACGGTATCAGAATGCCGTCGTCGCACGGTCGCTCGCCATCCTGCAAGAGGCTGAACGCACGGGCACTTCCCCAGAGGCGGCCAACGAGCGAGTAGCGCAAACAGTGCGTGAGCTCACCGATGACCTCTTGGGAAGGGTGCTGTTTGAGGCCAGCATGCGCATGCGCAACGCATTCTCGCGCTCTGACAACTAAGTTCGGTGCGTTTTGCCTCAATTCCTGATACCATGTTTTGGTCAACGACCAGCACAGGTTGCCCGATTGTCTCTTTGGTCGCCTCCCATTTGCTCTCGGACAGTCTGAGGGGGTAACATGCTCTGCTCGCATTGCGGATATCTGCTGGAAGACGGCGCGGAGCAATGCCCGCGCTGCAAGGCAGACCTTTCTAGGTCGGCACGCAGGCGCGGGCTTCTCGCTACCCTCGCGTTGGTGGCCATCGCACTCCTTGTGGCTGCCCTCCTGACGTACTACGTACTGGCGTGGCACGACTTACAGCTGATGGCCTGAGCACCCTGTGACCCTAGCAACAACCAAGAACCGTTCGCGTCACGTCTTGGTACGAAAGATCCCGCTCCGCGGCGATACGTGCGACCTCATCGTGCTCCGGATACGTCCGCATCGAGCCGTCTGGGAGCGTTACACGCTTAGCGCGCACCACGCCATACGGAGTCTTCAGCTCGATGTGCTCGCGCACGAGTGCCGTTCGCCCAACAGCGCTGCGGCGCACCCCGATGGTGGTCGTATGCTCAAAGAGCACCGTCTCCAGCGCGGGAGCATCCTCCGCAGTGCAGAGCACCTCAATCTGATACCCCGGTCGTCCCTTCTTCATGAAGACTGGTATGAAGTGCGCCTCGCGCGCGCCCTCCTTGTAGAGGAGCTCCAAGACGTACCCCAACGCCTCCCCCGTGCAGTCATCCACCTCGGTCTCGAGCTTGTACAGCGGCGGCTCGTCGATGTAGGGCGCCCGATCGGCTGCTGCCACACCCTCTACCAAGGTCGCACGCAACGTGCTTGGGGGGTCGTAGGCACGCTTTCCGCATCCCAGCCCCTGTGCGATGATGCGATACAGCTCCGGCAGTTCCTCGCGGTTGCGCGTGGCCGCCGCAATCGCTACACCCGTCGGCGTTACCAGCTCTCCCTTGCGATGCGCTCGCCGCATTACCAACCCGTTTGCCTCGACGATGTTCGCCACGGCCGGCACGGGAATCGAGAGAATCCCATGCGCGCTCCTCACGTGTCCTTCGCCCTCCGCAAGCGGCGACACGACGACGTCCTCGACTCCGAGGTCGTCAAGACACCAGGCGGCGGCGACCACGTCGACGATGGAGTCGATGGCGCCCACCTCGTGGAAGTGGACCGTCTCGCGCGTTGCGCCATGGGCCTTTGCCTCAGCGTCCGCGATGACCTCAAACACCTTGAGGGCCGTCGAGCGCGCACGATCGCTCAGATCCGCACCGTTCACGATGGCACGAATCTCCGCTAGGCCGCGATGCGCATGGTGCCCGTGTTCGTGGCCGTGGTGCCCGTGTTCGTGTCCGTGTTCGTGGCCGTGGTGCCCATCAACATCCCCAAAGAGCCACTCCATGTCGTGGTCGTGATTCTCGTATTCGGCATCCAAGACCACGTCGAAGTCACAGCCAACCAGCGCACCGACCTCTTTGCGCGACACCACGACCTCGAAGCCATCGACTCCAAGGCTCTTGAGGGCGGCACGCAAGCCCTCTTCGCTTGCGCCCGCATCAAGGAGCGCTCCCACCACCATGTCCCCACTTATGCCATTATCGCATTGCAGGTACAGCGTCCTTCCCATGCCAACCCCCTACGTGCGCGTCACATGCGCATGATCGATGAGCGCGGCCTGGTACCCCGCTCCAAAGCCATTATCAATGTTGACGACCGATATGCCGCTCGAGCACGAGTTGAGCATCGCGAGAAGGGCGGCAATACCTCCCAGCGAGGCGCCATAGCCCACGCTTGTGGGACATGCGATGACCGGACACGCACACAGGCCGCCAACCACACTCGCCAGCGCCCCCTCCATGCCCGCAACGGCCACCACCGCGCTGGCGCGTTGCAACAGCTCAACATGCGCCAGTAACCGATGGATGCCTGCCACGCCCACATCGTACAGGCGCTCGACGCGACTGCCCATCGCCTCTGCTGTCAACGCCGCCTCCTCGGCGCAGTACAGATCGCTTGTCCCCGCACATGCGACCACAACAAACCCATTGCCATTTGGTTCGGGCATCTCTCCCACCAGAAGAATGTGGGCGTCGGCATAGTACGAGGTGGTGACGTCAGCACAGGCACCATCCGCACCCAGCATCGTTATCACATCAGTAGCCTTCTGCACATCGACCCGTGTGACCAGCACATAGCGCTGTCTACCTTCCAGCAGCGCCCTCGTTATGCCGACAATCTGCTCGGCGGACTTACCTGCACCATAGATGACTTCAGGTGTCCCCGTGCGTATGCCACGGTGAAGGTCTGGCTTCGCGTATCCGAGCTCCTCGAACGGTTCTATTCCCACACGCTCCACGGCAGCCTCAACCGTGACGTCGCCCTGCGCCACACCCTGAAGCAACTCACGGAGCTCAGACCTGTCCACTCAGCATCACTCCAAGGCAATCCCGTTAAGCCATCCCCAGCGTACGGGGACCGTCACCCCATAGTAGTCTATCCACTCGTCGAGCGATATGCTGCGAATGTAACCAATGTTGTCCATCACCGTGCTGTCGCCCACATACATGCCGATGTGACCGTAGATGCGCCCGGCAGACGTGTGGGGATGCGTGGAAACTGCGACGGCCATCCCCGGACGGAGGTCGTCACGGTTGGAGCTATAGCAGAACTCGGCGTACATGTCGTTGGCGTTGCCCGCAACGAACCCGTATCCCGCGTTGATCATCACGTTCGAACACCAACCGGCGCACAGTCCCCCTCCTGGAGAAGGAGTGCTGTAGCATGCGTCGATTACCGCAGCAGCCGCTCCCGACCCGTTCGCCCCACGGCCCGCGGAGCCACCCTCGAACTCCTCCCCCGTCTCAGGCTCGGGCTCGGGTTCCGGCTCAGGTTCAGGCTCGGGTACGGGCTCCGACTCAGGCTCGGGTACGGGCTCCGGTTCCGGCGCAGGTTCGGACTCGGCTACGGACTCCGGTTCGGGTGTCACCTCCGGAGCAGGCTCAGGTGCGTCCACCTCGGATGAGGCAGCAGCAGAATCCTGCATCTCCTCCGAAGTAGTCGAATCGTTGGGGTCAGACCCGGAAGTCGTCGCAGCCGCCACGTCATCACTCTTCTGGACGGCTACCGCATCGGCCGTGGCCGCATCATCGGTCGAGGCCTCGTCCGCATTTCCCACCGCCGAGGAACTCGCCGACGTGGAGGTGGCGACGCTCGGTGACGAACCCGATGCAGTGCCGGCACCCGAAGTGGCGGAGGTACTCTTGCCAGAGTTCTGACGCGCAGCCCCAGCGCTTGCGGCAGCAGCCCGCTCACGGTCCTGTCGTGCCTTCGCCGCCTCCTGTTGGGCTGCGAGCAGCTCGGCCTCCCGCTTTGCGAGCAAAGCGCGAACCTCCGAATCCAGACTATCGATGAGCTGCTGTGCCTCGTACTGCTTTTCGCGCATGGCATCCAACTGCTCGGATTGCGTACGGCTCACCCCACGCAAGGCCTCACGCTCGACCGCAAGCTCGTCGCGTTCCTTCTCCAGACGCTCGCGCTCTTGGCGCACGTCACTGATGAGCTTCGCCTGTTGTTCGGTGACCTTGCCGTAGTAGTACAGACCGCTGATGAGGTCCTCGATGGAGGTCGATCCCACGATCAGGTCGACGACACCATGGCCCCCATCCTTATACTCATCCGACACGCTTCGCGAGAGCCTCTCTTGCTTGCTCGCCAATCGTCCCTCGATGACCACGATATTTGCCGAGATGGACTCGATGCTCGTCTCGACCCGATCGAGCTCGTCGAGCGTCTCTGACTGCCTCTGGCTGATGGTCTCGTACTCAGATGCGATGGCATCGAGCTGGACTTCGGCATCTGCAAGCTGCGCCTGGGCACTGCTCAACTCCGTCGCAGTATCCGCAAGCGCAGGAACCGCGAGAATTGCCTGCGCTCCAAGGGCCGTCGCCAGGCGCAAGGCGCTGCGACGCGTGAGGGTGGTTCGTTTTTGCTGCATATATGCTCCTCGTGCGTTGCCGTAAGAGTGTTTAACACTCTAGCACAACTGGCCTCTGCGTCACGTTGATGCACAACGAAAACGACCCGCAGGGTTACCCATGCGGGTCGTCCTCGTGGAACCGTAATCGCTACTGTTTGTTCCAGTTCGTCAGCACGCTGAGGTCCTGACCCTTCGGCGCGTCATCTTCTGCCGCTATCTCCTTGTCTTCGGGAGGATTCTCGAAGAAGGTCACCTGGAGACTCGTCGTATAGGTCTTGCTCGCCTCAGAGGACTTCTTTGTCTTGCCCTCCTTTATGGAGAGCGCATCGACCTGACAGGCATACGGACCATGCGCAATCTGCTCGGTCACCGAGCGCGCCTCTTCGTAACTGGCGCTAACGTACTTGATCGTTCCCGAGCGATGGACCGTACCGTCATCCTCCGAGAGACCGGGGTTTCCAAAGGACATGTCGTAGCTCTGCGCGGAACCCAAGACGCTGTGCAGGTAGGCCATGAGGGGTTGCGTATTGTCGTAGTCCGGCAGCGTAATTGGCTTGATGCCATCCTTTTGGTACTGATCGATGACCTCACGCATCCTCGCGAGCTTGGCCCCTTGCTGCTGATACACCGTTATCTGGTTCTGCGCAGCAGTGATTTGCTGATCGACCCTATTGATCTCGTTCTGTATGTTGAGAAACACGAATTGATACCAAGCAACGACCAGCAGGCCTGCACCCAGAAGGAACAGCAGCACCTTTTCGCGCGTGGAAAACGTATACGAAAGCATCTTCTAGTCCTCCTCGCTCTCTAGGCCGACGAGCGTGACCACAAGGGTTGAGGCAGTCTGCCCAGTACTGTCCTTCTGGGTCGCAGCCTTCGACACGTTGGTAGACGCCACCATGGGATCCTTCTCCAAGTCACTCGCGAGGTCACCAACCGTCTGAAGCGAGACCTCCTCTATGGTGAGCGTGAGTGTCTGCCCCGAGAGCACGATTCCCTTGACCTTTGCCGAGCTCTTGACGCGCTTCTCGACCAAATCGAGCACCGAGATGGCGTCGGGAGCACCAGTTCCGTACTTGGCCACGTAGGCATCGTAGAGATCCCGCACGTCACGGAATCCATCCGTGGATGCGGCAGCCTTCGTAAGCAGCTCCTGCTGCTGTTCGAGCTGAGCCTGCTTATGCGAGAGCGTCGCCAGCGGATCCAAAACCCCAAACTTGACGAATGCGACCAGAACGACGAGGACAAGAATCAAGGTGAGAACCGCCTTGCGGAGGTTCATGCCACTTGCCTCGGGTTGGTAGAGGTTTATGGTCGTCTTGCTCGGCAAATCACCGGTGCCCTTGTTGCCCTTCTGGCCGGGACGCACCAAATCCATGATGGTGGCAAGGCTTACCTCTTGGTTCCAATCAAGCGCCACGTGCTATCGCCTCCCCCTCTAGCATGGCAGCTGCGGCGAGCGCCATCGAGCCGATTGCCTTTACGCGTCCCATCTCGGGGGGCATGATGGTCGAGACCGACTCTAGGGGAATGTCGAACGAACGACGCATCACGTCCATGAGCTGCGGAATCTCCGAGCCGCCACCCAACACGAACATGCGCTCGATCTCCTCCTGATTCGAGAAGCTATAGAAGTTGATAACCTTGCTGATCTCGAAGCACAGGCGGTCATAGACGGCTTCGCACTCCGGGAGGTCCAAGACCCCTTCGAAGTTGGTCTGCTTGTACGTGCTCGCCACATGGCGGTCCACGCCCTTGAGGTCCGCGATGGTCATGTCGAGGTCACGACACCCAAAGTCGATAGTCTTCGACGCCTTGAACTTGTTGCCATGCAGGAGATGCACCGATACGGAGATATTGCCGATGTCAACGAAGACCTGAGACCGATCCGAGTCCTCGGGTTCAGCCTTCATACGTTCCGTCACCAGCCGCATGTATGCCATCTGTGAGGGGATGACGGCACGAAGACGAAAGCCGGCCTTGCGCGCAATCTGGGCACGCTCGTCGATGAGCGCGCGACTGGCTGCCGAAGCGTAGAGCTCCAACCGCTCGGGCTCGCCTTCCTCGTTGAGGGGAATCTCGTCCACGGCATAGTCGTAGACGTAGGAGTCGGGGTCCTCGTCAATGTAGTCGCGGAACTCGTAGGGAAGATTGATCTTGAGCTCGGCATCGCTCATGGGCGGTAGGGTGACGTGCCTGAAGAACGCGCTCGCATCGCCCAGAACCATCACCGCATCATGCTTCTTTACCTTCGAACTCTTGCGGAGCTCCGAGAGAATGGTCGTAAGAGTCTGCGGAGCGGAGATGCCGTCCTCTCCCACCACGTTTTCGGGCAACGGTACCGCAGCAGCACTGACCTCCGACCCCGTCCTATAGACAAGCTTGAGCGTGCTCGTGCCAATGCCGATGCCCACATAAGAAGCTGCCATGCGCACCTCCTCGATAGCCTGCATCCAACATATAATACGGCTAAGACCATGCTATTGCTAGTAACAGAACCGCAGATGGCCTCCCGCGCCAGGGCATAACAATCGATGTGTCACGCACTCAGAACAGGCTCAGATACCAGCCCACGACCTGCTCGCCACACAGCATGCAGATCCAACACGCAAGCGCGATGGCCGGGCCAAAGGGAATGAGGCGGCTCTTCTCACCCTGCGAGCCTGTGCGCGCCCTCTGTCCCAGCACACCCATCAAGATGCCCACGACGCACGCCACGATGACGAGGAAGAGGCACTGTTGCCAACCGAAGTAGAGACCTGCCACAAAGAGCAGCTTGACGTCTCCTCCGCCAAGGCTGTCTCGACCAAGCGCACGGTCCATCACGAGGGAGAGCAGCAGCACGGCACCCCCCACCGCGAGGCCGCTCACGAACGAATCCCGCAGCAGGACGAAGGGGTCGCGCCCCATGAAGGCGCATGCCACGATGTAGGCGCACCGAATGCCGATGGCTGCAACGATGGTGACGTTGGGAATGGTGTACGTGTCGAGGTCGGTGAGCGAAAGCACCAACAACACGCTCGAGAAGGCGACGAGTTCGGTGGCCTCGATGCTGAGTCCATAGCGAAGCAGGATGGACACGTAGACCACGCAGCACAAGAGTTCCGTAGCGGGATACCGCCAACTGACGCGCTCGCCGCAATACCGGCATCTCCCCCGCGAAAAGAGCCAGCTGAGGACTGGCACTAGGTCACGTGCCGCAAGCGTGTGACCGCAGCTCGTACAATGGCTGCGACCATGCATCACTGACTCTCCGTGCGTCATGCGCCATGCAAGGCAATTGAGAAACGAACCCATGCAAAGACCGAGCAAGCCCACCACGCAAGTGCAATACACGGTGAAGAGAGGGGCATCAAGGGACATGTGTCAACCTTTCGAGCAGGCGGTCACTTCATACTACGATGCCGCAAAGAACAGGATGGCGAGAAACACCACGAGCACGGTGAGGTACGAGTATGGTGCCGCACTTTGCATGAGGGGAATCAGATATTCGCCAAAAATGAGCAGGCAGGTGCCCACGATGACGGCAATGGCAGCGGCTATGGCCAACAACAGCACGACTACGTTACCCTGCTTGTTTTTGAGCATCCTTCTCGCCTCCCATATCATAGTCGTAGGCATTATCGCACGAATGCAAGCATAGTAGGGTCCGGCTCGGCAAATGGAGCGGTGGTCCATTTCGCGTCATCAAATCTCTTTGCGTATGCCTCGCTGCGAAACACATACTCTATACTTGGTTCCATGATCTCAACGCAAGGAGGTCTCAACGCAAGGAGGTTCAATCTGTAATGGCGGCATCCAATGATCAAGTTCCCCGCCTCGCATTGCTCATCGACGCGGACAACATATCTTCCAAGTACCTCTCTACCATTCTGAGTGAGGTACCCAAGCATGGCATCGCGACCTATCGTCGCATCTATGGCGACTTCACCGATCCCCAGGCTGCAAAGTGGCGCTCCAAACTCCTCGACAACGCCATCACGCCCGTCCAGCAGTTCAGTAATGTAAAGAGCCACAAGCCCGGAGAATCAGCAGGCAAGAATGCCACCGATTCCACGCTCATCATCGACGCGATGGACATTCTCTACGCCGGCAAGGTCGATGGGTTCATCATCGTAAGCTCCGACAGCGACTTCACGCGCCTCGCCCAACGCCTTCGCGAAAGCGGCATGCACGTGGTGGGCATGGGTCGCAACCAGACGAGCGTCTCGTTCCGTAGGGCCTGTACCACCTTCGTCAACATCGAGTTGCTCGCCTCACGCGAGGAGGCCGCCGACGTCGCGGAACCCGACGAGAACGACACGTCTTCAACGCCCACCGAGCTCACGCTCAAGGACGTCGAACGCGTCGTGGCAGGCATCGTTCGCAACAATGACGGCAAGGGCGAGGACACACCACTCGGCGCGGTGGGCAAAGGTCTCCACAACCGTTACCCCGACTTCGACGTGCGGACCTTTGGCTACACCAAGCTATCCAAGATGATTGGTGACATGCAGCGATTCGAAATCATAGAGAAGGCTGGGGTGCACTACGTCTCGTTTGCCGACACGCGCGACCTTCAGTCACGCGTCACGACCTTCGTTCGGGAGCGCCTCTCCAAGGAGCAGTCAAAGACGATGCTGCTCTCGTCGTTGGCCAGCGAAGTGTATGCGGCGTTCCCCGACTTCAGCTTGAAGGACGCGGGCTATGCCCAGTTCAGCAAGTACGCCGACAGCATCAAGGGCGTCAAGGTCGTGGGCGCCAACCGCCAGCAGGCACGACTGATGAAGTAACCGAACCTGCCGCCGAACCTGCCAGCTCACGCCAAAGAGCTGCCCCAACGTGGTCACTCCCCCCGCAGAGAGTGACCCCGTTGGCACAATGTAATCACGCGCGGCGGCGGCGCGCCCTCATCCCGACGATGATCACAACCGAACCGACAATTGCCGGCAGGGCAAGGCCCGTCGTGAGGTCACCCGTCTTGGGCGTGGACGTTCGCGTGGTCGTGGTGGGCGACGGGTACGTGGTAGTCGTAGAAGTCGTGCTCCGTTGGCTCTGCGTGCCTGTTCCGCCTGCGGGGGTTGTCGTGTTCGTCGTCTTCTCGGATGGTTTGTTATCAGGCTTGTTGTCAGGCTTCTCACCAGGCTCGTCGTCCTTCTCCGGCGTCTCGCTCTCCATCACGTTGTGAATCACAAAGCCGCCCTCCGCATCGCCATCGACCTCTAAGGTGAAGGCAGAGACGTCGCCCGTGACCTTGGCCTCGCGCACCGTGTATTCCGGATCCTCGCTCAGCCCCGTGAACTCGGCATCCGGCGCATCCGCCGTGAGCACGCACGTCTTGCCCGTCGCCTCGCCATCCGCATAGAGCTCGACGGTAACGCTCACGCCCTCCGGCCAGTCAAGCTCGTTGCCCTCGGCGTCCTCCCAGAGCTTCTCGACCGTGACGTCGATGGGCTCCCCGGGCTCGCCAGGCTCCTTCTCCTCGAGATAGTTTATGATGACAAATCCTTCCTCGGCGTCACCCTCGGGATCATCAGACGTGTAGCCGCTCACACCCTCGACCTTGACCTCGCGCACCGAGTACTCCACGTCATCCTCGACCGTAAGGTCCTCAAACGTCCCCGATTGCTCGTCTTCCGTCAGCTCCATCGTGACGCTCGGGCTCAGGGGCTCGTCGTTTGCGAGAAGCTCAATCGTCACCGTAGCCCCCTCGGGCCATGCGGCCTCCTCGCCCTCGACATCCTGCCACACCTTCGTCACCTTGACGTCCATGGTCTTGGCACCAAGTTGCTTCTGGGGCGGCAGCTGGTTCGTGATGGTGTAGCCCTCCTCCGCAGAGCCGCTCATCGGCAGCGTAGTGAAGCCTGCGGGCGCACCGCTGACGGAGGCTTCACTCACGGTATAGGCAATCGCGTCACCATGCTCATCGTAGGCGTCAACGAAGCTGAACTGACCCTCGGGCTCGGTCGTGGTAAGGGTAAGCGTCTGTCCCGTAGACTCGCCGTTCGCGAGCAACTCAACGGTGACCTCGGCATCCTCGGGCCACTCGGCTTCCTTGCCCTCAGCATCCTGCCAAGCCTTGGCAACGTTGATGTCCACCGTCGGGACCACGGTGGCACTTGGGGTGTGCCCGCCATGCGTAGGCTCAGGTGGCTCCTCGCCATGTTCGAAGTTGGTGTCGTAGATGTTGTAGCTCGCAGAGTTGAGAATCTCCCCCACGCTCAGATGCTCGGCGAGCTTTGCCTTGAAGCTGACCCTCACCCAGTGACCGCGTAGGTCTGCACCGTTCGAGCCGTCGAGGTTCGACAGATGCACCGTCAGGGTCTTGCCCTCGATGTAGACGCCCACGTTTCCGGCCTCGAGCGCCACGCCGGCAGCCTCGACCGTACCATGCTCCCGATGGTTGTGGTGCGTGCCGATGTCCTCGACCCTAACCTCCTCAGGCTTGCTCACGAACTCGAGGTTGTCGCTGATGGTGTCCTCGATCACCGCGCTCACCGCATCGCCCGTCACAAGCGCCACGAGCTCGTACTCGAAGGTCTGCTCTGGGTCCGTGACGTTGAGCTGCGAGCCACCGTTGACGTACTTGTCGATTCGCGCGCCATAGGTGTTGTGGAACGTAGGCACATCGTCATGCCAGGTCTTCTGGTCCTCGCTGTAGGTCACCGTCGCCTCGAGTGCCGTGGCATCCTCGTTCGCTGCCACCACGACGCGCGCATAGCGTGGTGCCGGGTCGTAGGTCATATCGGTGGCCGTCCCCGGCGTCTCGGCGATCACGTAGTCGTACGTGCCTTCCTTGATGTAGGTGACGGTTCCGAAGGAACCCGTCTGGCCGCTCTTCACGGTAACGGTGTCGTCGGCGATAACGTCACTCGTAGCGGCATCCGCCTTCGTCAGCGTGAGTTCGAACTCCTCGTTCTCGTCCCAGCCATCCTCGCCGGAGACAAGCTTCGAAGCCTGGAGCGTCACCGTCCCCTTTAGCTCCGATGTGGCATTCATGACTACGAGCGTGCTGCCTTCCATGCTGCCGCTGCTCTTCACCGTGCCGTCCACATCGATGCTGAACTTGGCATCGGCCGCAGCGTAATAGCCGTTGGGTGCGGCAGCCTCATGCAGCGTGTACGTGACGCCGGTCGTCAGGTGTTCAACCGTGTGCGCGCTGCCATCGGAAATCCACTCCTCGACCACACGCCCGCTCGGGTCAAGCACCTGCAGCGTCGCGCCCGCAAGGTCGCGCCCCGTGGCAAGGTCACGCTTGGAAACGCTGACGGTGGTCTTCTCGTCACTGACGGTAAGGACGTTGTCCACGTAGTCCGGACGAACGACGAGGTTGTAGAGCCACGTCCAGATGGCGTCGCCCTGGTCGTACGTTATGCTCTTGATGCCGTCACGCTCGACCTCGATGTCGTAGACCTGCGTGTTGAGCAGGTATCCGGCCGGGGCCACGGTCTCGCGCAAGGTCCACGTTCCCGTGGTCGTGAACTCGATGCTGGTCGTGCCGTCCTCGCCCGTCAGGTACTCCTCGGTGGTGCCGTCGGCGGCGGTGAGCTCGAACGTCGCGCCCGCAAGCAACTCTCCCCCGTCTCCTGCCTTGCGTACCGTAAGCACCACGGGCTCCTCGGCGTCACGTTTGTCCACGATGGTGTTGGTGATCACGTAATCGTCATCAACCGTGCCCCCAGTGGCCACGTAGCCTTCGGGCACCTCAACCTCGATGACGCGATACTCATACTCGGTCACACCGTCATACCTTGGCAGGTCGGTGAACTCGTAGCCCAGGTCATCCTCTGTGACCGTGGCCGTCTTGCCCTCGACGTCCTCCCATGTCCCCGCGATGCCCTTGGCTTGGAGCTTGACCTCCACGGTCTCGGGACGCGTCTCGTCCTTGTGGGTCTCGTCGTCCTCCCACACCTTGCGGCCAGAAACCTCCGTCGTCTCGAAGGTATTGGCAAAGACGAGCTCTGTCGCATCCTTGTTTGCGACTGCCGTCAGCACACCAGCGACATCGTCATAGGTGACCTCGACCGCAACCTGTTCCTCATGCGTGTCGTACGTCACGCACCCAAAGAGATCGCCCTTCGCTCCCTCGGGCACGACCTCCTTGATGGTGTAGGCAAAGCTCTTGCCTGCATCGGGGATGGCATACGTGAGCTCGTCGAACGTTACCTTGCCCTCGGCGTCATTCTGCTTCTCGTCGAGAACCACACCCTTGGCGTCGAGCAGCTGGAACGTGAACGCACCGGCCTTGAGGTCCCGGTTCGCGAGTGTCTTTGTGGCGCCGAGCGTCACGCCCGCCTGCGTGCTATATACATTGGTGAAGTTCAGCGCCTCTGCATTCTCGCTTGTCACGACCGTGAGTGTGCCATCATGCGCGTCGGTAACGGTTACCGTGACTTTATGCTCGGTCGCGTCCTTCGTCACGCCATCCATGGTGCAGGCGGACTCGGTGACCTTGTAGGTGAAGGTGGTCTCCACGGCATCGCCGGAGGCGTCCTTCTGAAGGTCGGCCAGCTCGTAGGTGATGTCGTCGAAGGCGTAGGCGATGCTCTTGCCCCCGGTCGGGTTGACCGTGACGGTGCTGTGCTCGGGCATCGGGGCGCCCTCCGTGACGGCCTCGATCTTCATCGTGGCCGTGTCACCCGACTTGAAGTCGCGTCCCTCGATCGTCTTGGTACCGCTCAGCCGTGCCGTGCCATCGGCGTCGTAGACGTTGGTGAAGGTGGCACCGGTGGCTTCGGCCGAATTCGTGATCTTGAGCGTGCCATTGCCGTTGTCCTCGACCTTCACGGTTACGACCTGCGGTTCGGCATTGGTGACGCCATCGACCTCTTCCGACTCGGTGATGGTGTAGGTGTAGGTCTTGCCCGCATCGGCCTCGGTGTAGTTGATGGTGCCGAAGTTTGCCACCTTGTTCCTTGAGGCGTTGAGCGTCACCTCAGGAGTAGTCGGCATGGGAGCGCCCTCATCGTCGGCGGTGACTGTGAAGTCCCACACGTCACCCCTCTGGAACGTGCGACCGGTGAGCGACTTGGTGGCGCTCAGCGTCGTGCTGCCCGTCGCCTTGTATACGTTCGCGAAGACAAGCGCATCCTTCGCGTCGTGTGCCGGGTTCGTGATTGCGAGCGTGCCGTCACCGTTGTCCTCGACCTTGACGGACACGGTCTGCGCAATGGCATTCGTCACGCCCGCAATCTCGCCCGACTCGGTGACAGTATAGGTGTAGGTCTGTCCGGCATCGGCCTCAGTGTAGGTAATCGGTCCCAGCGTGAATCTTGCGGACTCGGAGGCGTTGACGGTCACCGACTTCTGGTCAGGCAGCGGTGCCTTCTCGTTGGCGCTGGTGATGGCGAACGTCCATACGTCACCCTCTTGGAACTCGCGGCCCGAGAGCGTCTTGAGGCCGTGGATGGTCGTCTTCCCCTCAGCGGTGTAGGTGTTCGCAAAGACGAGCGGTGTCGTAGACGCACTGCTGGTCGTCGTGATGTGACCCCTGCCGTCGTCAACGGCGGTAATCGTCACGGTCTTTTTTCCGTCATTCTGTACGCTCGTGACGGTACCCGACTCCGTGATGGTGTAGGTGAACACCTTCGTGCGCGAGCCGTCCTCAGCCTGCTCGGCGTCGGCAAGATCGGCCTGCGTGAAGTGAATCGTTCCGAAGTCAATGGGGGCCGAGGATCCCTCGGTGGGCTCGAGCACGACGCTCGTGTGCTCCGGCATCGGAGTGCTCTTGCTTGCCGTGACCGTAAAGGTCCACTTGTCGCCGCTCTTGAACGCCCTTCCCGCAAGCGTCTTGGTGCCCTTGAGCTCTGCATCGCCGTTGGAATGGTACACGTTGATGAACTCGAGCGGGGTCTTCTCGTCCTTGGAGGAGTTCGTGATCGTGAGCGTGCCGTCACCGTTGTCCGCAACGCTCACGTCCACGGTCTGGGCCACGGCGTTGGTCACGTTGTCGATGCTACCGGTCTCGAGGATGGTGTAGGTGTAGGTCTTGCCCGCGTCCGCCTCGGTGTAGGAGATCCTCCCGAAGTCAAGGGCGATGTTTCGACCGTCGGTGGGATTGACGGTCACGCTCTTGTGCTCCGGCATCGGGGCACCCTGACCGTTGGTGACCGTAAACGTCCACGTGTCGCCGGACTTGAACGAGCGGCCCTCGATGAGCTTGGTGCCCTCAAGCGTGGTCTCGCCTGCGGCATCGTAGTCGTTGACAAAGACGAGTGGCTTGTCCTCGGTAACGTCAGTCGTCACCGTCAGGGCACCCGTGGCGTTGTCGGTGATGGTGACCTTGACGGTCTTTACGGCAGCGTTCGTCACGCTCGTGACGTTGCCCGACTCTTCAATCGTGTAGGTGTAGGTCTTCGTACGCGAGCCGTCGGCCGCAGGTGTCACGTCGGCAAGCAGCGCGACGTCATAGGTGATGGCATCGAACTGGAACGCGACGCTCTGGCCCGCAGTCGGAGCGATGCTCACGGTCGTCGGATCGGGGAGCGGCGCGCCCTCGTCCTTGGACGATATCGTGAAGGACCACGCATCGTCCCCTCGGAACGCACGACCCTCGAGCTGCTTCGCACCCGCGATGGTCGCCGTACCTGTGGCAGCGTACGTGTTGGAGAATCCGAGCTTCTGGGCAGCATCACTTGTTACCGTCAGCTTGCCGTCGCCCTTGTCCTCAACCACGACGTCAAAGGTCTTCGGACTGTCCAACGTGACGCCCGGGATGGCACCGTTGTCGCCGTTGGACTCGGTAACGGTGTAGGTGAACGTCGTCGCCACAGAGCGGCCGTCCTTCGTGTCGAGGTCACTCAGCCGGTAGTACAGCTTGCCGAAGGAGAAGCTGCCCGCGCCGGCGTTGTGGGCCTCGACGCTCTGCTGCACCTGGCCGCCCTTGGAGGTGCGGATGGGGGCGCCATTCTGCGCCGTGAGGGTGAAGGTCCAGTCGTCGCCGTCCCTCATCGCACGTCCGAGCAGGCTCTTCGTGCCCGCGATTGCCACGTCACCATCGGCATCGTAGGTATTCGTGAACGCCGCGCCGCCGAACCGATCCGCAGCCTCTTCGCCTTCGCCGTAGGTCACGGCCAGACGGCCGTCACCGCAATCCGTCACGGTCACTTTGAAGGATTGCTCCTGCGCACGATAGGTGATGCCATCTTTGGTGAAGCTCCCGTCGTGATTATCGGTCGCACCATCGGGGATGACCTCGCGAATCTTGTATTCGAAGCTCGCGGACTTCTTGTAGCCGGTCACCTCACCCGATTTGTTCGTTATCGCCAAATCTGCCATGGTGAACGGCACGTTCGCAAAGGTGGCCTTCGAGACGTCGGTACCCACATTGCCATTCGAGACCGTTTGTTTGTCGCTCGTGCCACCTGCATGCGGCCCCTCAAGCTCAAAGGAGAACATGCCTGCTGCCAAGTCGTGATCGGCCAGCGACTTCGTGGCAAAGAAGCTCGCCTCGCCGATGGCCTCGTAGGTGTTGCGGAAGTCTCCGGCCCAGAGGGTGCCATCGGTAAGGGTGACGTCCTTCCCGTCCACCTTCGCGGTCGGCACGATGTGACCCTCGCCGTCGTCCTCGAGCGTAAGCTCGAGCCCGTGCGGCTGCGCGGTATAGGTCACGCCCTTGAGTTTGTTGTTCTGCGCCCCGCTCGGCACGACCTCGCTCACCACATAGGTGTAGGTAGTGGGCTGGTAACGGCCATCGGCATCCTTGCTCAGATCGTCAAGCGAGAAACGCGCGGTACCGAACTCAGCGGTTTGTCCCTCCTTCGTGGCTGTGGCCTTCCCCGTGCCGAACGTGGGCGCCTTGGACGCGTCGGAGCCCGTGGCCACAAGCTCAAAGCCGAAGCTGCTCGGATCGGTGGGCCAGTAGTCACCCTCGAAGGACTTGGTTGCCGTAAGATTCAAGGTGCCTGTGGCAACGTATCCATTGGAGAAGGCGATGTTGGTGACGCTCCGTCCGCCCTCGATCGCGCGGCCTTTCGCATCCTTCGTCTGTGTGATGGTCTGCGTGGCTACCAGCTTGGAGGCGTCAGAAGGATTGACCGTCACGGCAACGGCAACATCAAACGCGCTCTTGTCGTACGTGTAGCCATTGACCTCAGGAGACGGCACGACTTCCTTCACCGTGTAGTGGTAGGTCTTGCCGATGTCGGACTCATCGTAGGTAATTTCGTCAAAGGCCACCGTTCCGTCGGGCACATTCGTCTTCGTCTGGTTCTGTCCCTCGCCCGTAAGCGTAAAGGTGAACGCACCCTGCTCGAGCTTGCGTCCGTCGAGCTCCTTGGAAGCCACGATGGCGGTGCTACCCGTCGCGTTATAGGTGTTCACAAATGCCGTGCTTTGCGAAGCGGGTGCAAGCGAGACGTCGAGCCTGCCCTCGCCGTTCTGCGGGTCGGTGACGGTAACGGCGATGGTGCGCGTGGCCGCAGGGTCGTTCGTCACGCCCTGCGCCGTACCCGACTCGGTGACGGTGTAGTAGAACGTCTTCTGCTGGGCGTAGATACCATCTGCGTTCTTGAGGTCCTCAAGCGTGTACGACAGCCAGAAGCTGTAGTCCCACAGCTTGTCGGTCTTGATCACATACGCTATGCCCTTGCCGTCAACGACCTCGACGTGAGTCCTGCCGACATCGTTCCCGCACATGGTGAGCGGCGCATTCGGATTGGAGTCGCTGGCCGCAACCGTGAAGGTCCATGGGTCGGCATTCCAGAAGTCGCGGCCCGCCATCGTCTTCGTGCCCGGCACACACACCTCTCCCGTCGCCGTGTACCTGTTGGTGAAGGTCGGCGCAGCCTCCGATCCCACGATCGTCGCACTCAGCGTGCCGTCATACTTGCCGTTCGTCTTGTGCTGGGAGACCTTAACGTCGAAGGTCTTGCCGTTCGACGCCGCGCTGTCGTTGATGATGTGGCGGTCCTCGCTACCTGCGGGATCTGCTTCGGTGACCTTGTACGAGAAGGTCTTCTCCTCCTCATAGCCACCATGGCCGTCCGCGAGGTCGGAGAGCTCGTAGTGGAGGGTGCCGAGCACGTAGGCGCCTGCCACGTTCTGTACCGTGAGGCTCGTCTGCGTCGCTCCGCCCTCAGTCGTGCGGATGGGCGCGCCAGCCGTGACGGGCGCGAGCGTGAAGTCCCACGTATCGTCGGCCGTAATCGTGCGGCCCGTCAGCACCTTGGCGCCCGAAAGCGGAATGGAGCCCTTGGCGTCATACAAGTTCGTGAAGGTCGCGGCATCGAGTACGGTCTCGCCACGTCGGTACGTGGGGGTGGCGGTCAGCTTGCCCATGGATGCATCGTATGCGACGGCGACAGATACCGTCACATCACTTGCCCCCGCGCCCTTGGTATAGCCGTTCTTGGTGATGTCGTTCTCCTTGACGGTGTAGGTGAAGGTCTTGGGCGGGTAGGTCTTCTTGCCGTCAACCACCTGCTCTATGTCGGCAAGCCTGAACGTGAGGTTCTGGAACGAGAAGCCACCGTCGGTGCCCGATGTCGCCGTCGTGCTGGTCTGGGCGGGTGAGCCCTCAGCGGGAACGAGCGTGAAGCCAAAGCCGTCCTTGCTCACGTGAGCCACGTCCACGGCCTTGGTGCCTACGACGTTGATGGCGGTCGAAGCGTCGTACGAGTTGCGGATGGTGGCAGTTGCATCCTGCGCGGTGCTGCTCCAAGCGTCGTCATTCGACCACTGATACGACGTGCTCAGCGTGCCATCCTGATTATCGACCACGTGTACCGTCACGGTATGGGTCTTCGTGTCGAAGATGACGCCCTTCTTGTTGATTGGAACGACCTCGCGCACGGTATAGGTGAAGTCCTTCGTCGCGCTGTAGACGCCATTGGTCTTCATGTCGGCTTCCGTGTAGGAAATCACGCCAAAGCTCTGCGTGGGTTGACCCTTCGTGCTCATGACGTTGGTAACCTCGTCGCCGATATCGTTCTTTGGGAGATTGCCCCCGTTCGTCGCCGCAAGTGAGAAGAGGAACCCTTGGGTACCCGGCCAGACCTGTTCGCCAAAGCTCTTGGTCACCTTGAGCTCTGCCGTGCCCTTGGCATGGTAGTCGTTGGTAAAGACTGAGCCGCCTGCCGTAACGTCCTTGCTGCCTGGTTCCACCACCGTGTAGGCAAGATGACCGTTGCCCTCGTCCGCGAACGTGAGCACGACGCTGCGGGGAGCACCCCTATAGGTTACGCCCTCGTAGACCCAGTCGTGGTTCGTGCGCTGTCCTGGGGTTGTCGCATCACTGTATGTGAGGTTGCCCTCCGTGCTCTTCGCTCCATTGGGAATGGTCTCGAGGATCTGGTAGTCAAACGACTTACTCGACGCGTACACGTCGTTGGTCGCCAAGTCCGCAAGTGTCGCGTGAATCGTTCCGAAGGATTTGGTCTCCCCCACACCGACGGCAACGGTCGAAGCGCCATCGATGGACAGGCTGCCTTCCGCAGGCACTAATGTGAACTCGTACGTCTCACCACTCTTCCACGCCCGACCGTTAATGAGCTTGCTCACCTTGATCTGGCCGTCACCCGAAGCATCATAGGAGTTCTGATACGAGCCGACGTTTGGTTTGGCGCTTGCTTCCGTGACCTCCACAAATTCACCGGTCCCGCCGAACCGCACCGACGGTATGATACGCCCTTCCCCATCGTCACGCAGCTTGAGCTCCATCGTGATGACCTGCGGGTCATAGGTCACACCGAACGTCTCACCCGAAGGAACCTTCTCTTGAATCTGATACGTGTAGGTCTTCTCGCCGCCCGCGACATCCGCAAGATGCCTCCGCTCGAACTGAGCCTTGTCTCCGCTCACGGTGTAATGGTTGTCGCTCGTCTCGTTGTTCTTCACGTTGAGCACGATGTCGCCAAACGTCGGTGCCGACGTGTCGGTTGACGTGATGCCGAAGCGATACGACTTCGTCTTTTTGGCGCCGCTCGGCCAGTAGTCGTGCTCGAAGGTCTTCGCGGCCGTCAGCTCAAGCTCTCCCTCCGGCTCGTACTCGTTCTCGAAGACAATCGCATCGTCCCCGAGTTCCTTCGTGCATGCGGCATCACTGTAATACGAGACTTCAGGATTGAGGTGACCAATCAGGTTATCGCGGTTGAGGTCCACCTTTACATAGATGGGATCGTCAAGCGTGATTCCCGTATTCTCGCTCGTCTTACCGTTCGGGAAGCTCTCAATGATCTGGTACACGAAGCTGTCGTGCTTGTCGTGGTCGGTATCGTAGTAGAGCAGGTCAAAGGATGCCTCGCCCGTTCCGTTGTTGAGCGTAAGGGTCTTCACCATCTCTCCTTGGTCGTGTACCACGCCATTGCCATCTTTGTAGCGGATGGGCGCCTTAGGGGACCCGGTCGTCGCGGGCTTGAGCGTGAAGGTGAACTCCTGGTTCTGTGCCTTCGCAAGCTTCCAGCCCAACAAGGTCTTGCCGACTTTGACCCTCGCCTCACCATCGGCCTTGTAGTGGTTGTCGAAGGTGACCTTGTTGGGCGCATCGGTGGGTTGAGCCGACTCGTCCACCAGCGTGGCATCGATGGTGCCTTTGCCGCCATCCGTGAACGTCAGCTTAACCTGATGCGGAGCACCATGATAGGTGACGCCATTGAGGGTCCAATCGTGGCCCTCGCGTTCTGCCTCCGTGGTCTCGCTGCCAAAGGTGAGGTCATCCTCAGTGGACTTGGCACCAACGGGGATTGTCTCGGTTATCGTATAGGCGTACGTCTTCGACGCGGGATACACGCCGTCCTGCATTATGTCGCTGAGCGCGACGCCCATGTTGCCAAAGTTGCCCGTGTGGTTCGCGGTCCCGTTGGTGACGGTGAGGCTTACGCTGCCGTCAGCATGAGTGGTCAGATTGTCGCCAGTCGGCATGGGCGCATCGTTCGTCTTTGCCTTGAGCGTGAAGGTGAACGAATCGTTGCTCTGCCACGCGCGTTCGCCCGAAATCACCTTCACGACCGGTACTTGGCCTTTGCCGGTCGCATCATAGGAGTTATGGAACGAGTCCGGCAACGAGCCCGTATCCGGAGTGATGTCGATGGTGCCGCCCACATTGTGGCTGTTGCGACCCGTGATGCTGTTGGCCATCTCGGTGCCATCGAGCTTGAGCGACGTCACCGTGATGTGTCCCTCGCCGTCATCGGCAATGGTGAGCTCCAAGGGAATTACTCGACCATCATAATCCACGCCATTGTTGCTCTCTGACTGCTCGGAGACCTTGTACTTGAAGGTGCGCGCGTTCACATAGCCTGCCGGCGCATCCGCCTCCGAATCGCTTCCGACCTTTGCGAGGTTCGCAAGCGAGAAATTCGCCATGCCGCCGGTGATGCTGGTGCTCGCGTGTCCTCCCCCATCAATCGCCACATTGATCCTTATGGAAGCAAACTGCGGCACCACGGCATTCCCATAACCATCCGAATTGTCGTGCGTGACCTTAAAGGTGTAGCTGGTAGTCTTCTTCGGCCAGTAGTCGTCCTCGAAGGTCTTGTCCGTCTTTAGCGTAAGGTTGCCACGCGCCTCATACTTGTTCACGAAGCTAACGTTGTTGTTCGTAAGGTCCTGTGTGCAGGCAGCATCCTTAAAGTACGTGACGGTGGTCGCAATGGTGCCGTCCCGCTGGTCGGTCAGCTTGACCTGTGCGTAGATGCTCGTGGGGCCGTTCGAGGTGTCGCGAGAGATGCCCGCAATGTTGAAGGAATCCTCCGTGATCTCGTATACGTACGTCTTGCCAAGCGTATCCGGATCGAGGTCTCGTTCGGTGTAGTTGATCGTGCCGAATTCGACCTCGCCATCTGCGTCGTTCTTCGCGGTCTTCACAACGCCCTCGCCCGTTAACGTGAAGCCGAACTGATTCGCCTGGAGCACCTTTCCGGTGAGCTTCTTGCCCACGGCAACGTTCGCCGCGCCCTTTGCCTCATATTCGTTGGTAAAGAGATTGGCATCGGCAACGGGAGCAGTCCCGTAGGCAACCGTCGAGGAGAGCTTGCCGATGCTGCTCTCGGCTTCGGAGCGCGTGACCGTCACGGTTACTGGCACTTCTTGACTGCTATAGGTGACCCCCGCAAGCTTCCATGTGTAGCTTGCGCGCTGTGCAGGCGTCGTTGCGTCACCATAGGTAACCCCTGCGACGGGCATCCCCTGGTTGTCGTACGCTTGAGCACCCGCAGGAATCTTCTCGCGCAGCGTGTAATGGAACTCCTTCGAGGTCAAGAACTCCTTGGTCGTGGGGTCATAGAGATCCGCCGTCGTGAAGACCTGGTTGAGGTTGACCTTTCCGCCTTGCTGAGCCGTCCTAGTGGTAACAACGTTGCCGTCTGCGTCGAGCAGCTCGAACCCGAAGTCCTTGTCTACCAGGAGCTTATCTGCCTTCTTCTTTGCCTCGATGTTTGCGGTGGTCCTGAAGATCTTCTCGTTGGCAACCTCCTCGCTGGCATAGGCCTTGGTGAGGTTGACCGCAGTGGCGTCGCCCGGCAAGCCCTCAGGCATCGCATCTCCGCTCGAGAAGTAGAAGTAATACTTCTGGAAGTAGGCATCGGAGGCGGTGAGGCCAATGTCGCTCGGCTGAATGTAGCCGTTGGGCGCCTTGGTCTCGACCAGGTAATAGAGCGTGTTATCGGCATAGCCGTCCGCCTTGGTGATGGAGAAGGTGCCGTTCTTGTTGGTCTTGTAGGTCTTGACCGCGCTGCCGCCATTGACCGCATATGCCGTGAACTCGGCTCCCGGCACCACCGCACCCGTCGAAGAGTCCACCTTGGTGAAGTCGTATTGCATCTTGTCGTACTCGTTGGTCACGATGACCTGGTGGCTCAGCTTCCGGTTCACGTCCTCGATGGTAAGGTCTACCGCACCATCCTCGTCCAGTGCGGTCTCCACGCCATTCACAAGGTAGGTAACCGTACGCACGACATCCGCAGGGAGGTCGAGACCGTTGATGACTTCAATCACGCGGTACTGACCTTCCTTGTACTCACTTCGAGGCAGCGTGTAGACGCCCTCAATGAAGTTCTCGTCGTTGTAGGTGATGGTCTCGATGGTCTCCCACTCGTCGGCATCGCTCGCACGGTAGTCGATTCGGAAGGAGATCTTGCTCTTTTGTTCGGCCGCGAGCTGCACCGAGCCGGCGAAGCGCTTGACGATGGTGAGTTCAGCGTCCTCAGGCGTATTGCGCACCTTCAATATGTCGTTGTTGTGATACACGTAGATGCCATCAGGTGCATGATAGTTGGGGTTATCGGATATCACAAACCCATAGTGAACGTAGTCACTCCGGAACCCCGCGGGCGCCGCAATCTCGTCCAAGTAATACACGGTATCCTTGCGCAAGGCCACGCCGTCCTTGCCCATGTGCAGGAAGAGGGTCGCATAGCCGTCCTCACCTGTGGTGACCGTCACGGGAGCACCCTTCTCGTGAACGGTCTGCCCGTTCTCCACGCGCTTCTTGCGATACGTGACGGGCTTGCCGCTCGCATCGAGCAGGCGGAACGTGGCGCCACTCAGGCCCCGCTGCATCTTACCGTCAGCATACTTGTATACGCGCAGCTTGTACGACTTGGCGCTGCCACTGGCAGATTGCGTGACGGCAAGGGTCTGCTCTGCCGTCTGATGGTACCCCTTCATAGAGGCTTTGTTCCAATAGTTGTCTTCTTCCCCCTCCGGCAGCAGCGTCGAGGCATACGTGATGGTCACGGCCGTCTCGTCCGGAATGACGAAGGTTCCGACATGGCCGCGGAAGTCCCAGGATATGGCATCCGTCATGTCTTGGCCGTTCTTGTTGGTTGCCTGCACCACACTGATGGTGTCGTACTGGATGGACTGGTTCTCCGAGAACTCGTCCGTGAGTTCCATGGACTTGCCTCCATTGAGCGTCGCCTTGTCCGGATTCACGGTGATGGTGTAATGGGCGACATTGCTCCCGGACTCTGCCAGCATGCTCTTGCCGAGCGCCTCATACACATACTCGAACGGGATTGAGTTGATGCCACCATAACCGTCGATGGTGTTGGTCAGAGAAATGGCACCACCCTGCGTCTCTCCGTTGCCGGAGCCTTGGCTCTCCTCGTGCGCAGCAATCGAACGTTGGTTCAGCGCGCTCAATCTATCGGCATCCTTGACCTTGATCTTGTATTCGATGGCATAGGTGCCGTACGGGGCATTGTCGTCCTCGGAATCGAGAAGGTCCTCACTCTCGAGGCTCGTCAGGTGGAAATCGACACCAGCATCCGTCAGCTCCGCATAGAAGTCGCTCTTGGTATTGGCGGGCCGAGTGAAGGGGCCATCGCGCAACGTCGATAGGTCAGTAACGTCATTTCCGCCCAGCAACGTGGCCGAAGCGTCGTCGTACGCGAAGTACTTCGCATCATCGGCATTGAAGGCATCCACCAGTTTGATGGGGTTCGTAGCCAAATAATCCTGAGTGATGCCCTGCATGGTGAGACGGAACTTGTAATAAGGCATGCCATCTTCGTCCCTGCCCAAATAGATGGGGTCGCCGTTCTCGTCCTCGCCAATCGGCACGGGGGTCTTCTTTAGGACTGCCTTTGCGATGTGGGCGCTCGCTGACTTGGAGCCGTAGTTGTTGACCGTCACCCAGTTCGTATGAGTCAGCTTGTCGCGGTCCTTCACCTTTCCCGCGCCATAGTTCAGCCAATCTTGGTCATTTGTGCTCCTGATGCGAAGCGAGATGGTCCTCCTTGCCACCATCGAAGAGAGGCCCTCCTGCTCCTGGCCCTCATCATCCGTATGGTAGAACGTGAGCACTACCTTCTGGCCAACCTCACCAGCAGGTTCCACAGTCTCCAGCTTGTAATACTCATTGTGGTTTGACGGCGTAGTCCCAATGGTATGCTTGACTTCCGACTCCGTGTACCACGGTTCCTCTTTTAGGCTGTCGAGGCGGTCATAGTACCACGTTCCGTCAATCTCCTTGGCAGGTAGCGTGTCCGTGATCACAAAGCGCTCCGTAGCCCAATAGCTGTTTGCGGGAACGTCAATGCTGAGGTCCCAATCGATGTAATCCTCGGTGACGGCCTTCACGGACTTGTGGTAATAGATGCTCTCGCCGATGCCCGGGCCCAAGTCGATAAAGCCATGTGCCGTGCCGCCACGACTCTTGGCCGTGTTGGACACGCGGAAAGTCTCGTTCTTGTCCTTGAGGGCCACCCTCGTCCGATAGGTGATTTCGTACTTATATATGCCATCGGTCTTGGGAACGAGGTAGTCCCACTCCTGGTCGTTCTCGGTATCCGTGACCTCCGCCCAAGCGTGCGTGCGCGTTGCTACGAGCCGATCGTCCTGGTCGTAGACCTTGATCGTCAGGCCGTCACCCGTGTACGTCATGCGCTCACGAGAGTCTTCGTCGATGGAGTCCCTTATGTGGCTCCCGGCGAGGCTGCCGATGCGGGAGTCATTGGCTACCACCGTCCACTCAACAGTCCTGGAATCAATCGTGTTCAAGCTTGAGATGAGCGCCGCCCTCTTGCTGATGTCGGACCAATCAATGAGCGTTGCTTCTGATGAGTGCGGTTTCCCCATCACCGTCACCTCGTTGCCCGACACGAGCGTGCCGTTCTCGTCGTTGGGAATGAGCTCGCTCGTGTCCACGTTTGCGGAATACGAGAACGCAAACACCTCGCCATGCGCCATTTTGGGAATGGTGAGCTTGAAGCTCTTTGCAGTCTTTTTGGTAATCATTGGGGCAGGATCCTTCTCGCCCGCATACGTGACGACCGTCATTGGCTTGCTCTCGTCATCCCAGTTGTAGCTCAAGGCCTCGCCGGTGAGCGTGTCCTCGGCTACCACGTCCGTGTTCCTGCCAACGGAGGTCACCGTTACCGTGTAGTCTATCTGGTTGGTCTCTTTGTTGTATGTGCCGGTCTTCTCCACCTCTGCATCATGCGAAGTCGTTTGGTTGAGTTCGACCACGAGGTCCTGCGAAAACTCAATCTGCTGGAGGCTCGAGTCCACCTGCGCGGTGATGTCGATTTGGAACATGGCCTCAGAAGACGCGTACAGCGCATCCATGCCCGCGGCGTCGTCGGTATTCCAGAAGATCTTGAGCTGATTGTTCTCGCGGTCATACTCGACGCGATTGTTCGCGAGCACGCCATCGTCACCGAGTTGCATGTCGAAGGTGAAGTCTTCGAACGTATCCGGCAGCGTCATGCCGGCTGGCAGGGTGTAAAGAAGGGGGGTCTCGTCCTTCCTGAATCCATGTTGGTCGTTTTCGGCAAAGCTCAGGTGAAGCGTGAAGGGTTCGCCCTCCTCGATCTCGACCTTCTCGCCCTCCGCAAGGTCAGCAAGGTCGTACGTCTTGCCCTTCGAGGTGATGGTGAGGCTGCCAGTGTCGAGCATATCGTTGAGGTTGTTCGTCTCTTCGCGCTCGACGTAGTCGTCCCCTTCCCTTGTGGGGGACGCCGTTGCCTTGGGCGCCGCCTTTGCCTTGGGCGCCTCGGCAACAACGGGATCCTCGTCTCCCTGCACGTCAACCTCTATCTGTTCGTCGTCAGCAGGTTCTTCCTCATGCTTGGCCTCAGCCTGCTGCTCGACCTCGCCCTCGGCCTCGGGCTCGAGTTCGGATTCGGCCCGCTTCTTGTCCTCGGCCTCCGCATCAGGCTCGTCTTTCTGCTCGGGTTCGACTTCAGGCTCGGCCTCGGCCCGCTTCTCCTCCTCTGCCCCGGTCTCCGGTTCCGAGATCTCCTCCGTCTCGTCCGCAGCGGCCACGCTCGGCTGCGCTTCCTTCTCCCCAGAATCCCCTGTCTCGGCTTCCTTCGTCTCGGCAGGCTCATAGGCGATGATGAGCCTGGCCTCAGCAGCCTCGTCCTCGGTCACCTGCAGCTTGACTTCGGTCGTTGACGCCTTCTCATCGAAGGTGTAGCCCTCAATGGCTCGATTGTCGCTTGCTTCACGTATGGTGTAGGTTCCCACGGGCACGTCAGCAATGCTCAGCCCTTCCGCTTGCGCGACGATGAGCTTCGCCTCGTCCTTCACGAATTCGTTGGCGTCGTTGAGGTAGAGTCCCTTTGCGTTCTGCACGGTTACGGCAAACTCGTTGACCTTCGCCTCGTCACCAATCCCCCGCACCTCGATTCGCACAGAGATGCTTCCACGCGTGCCCAGCTCCTTTGACGTCACGCCGGACGCGTTTGACTCAGGTGCAAGGCTTGCCGCAACTTGACTTGAGCCGTCGGACGATTCCCATGTACCATCTTCGCGAGTTGAGGCGGATTCCGCAGCCTCCGTCACCGCACCGGGCGCCTGTGTTGACGAGTCTTTGGCATTCATTGTGCCTTGGACCGAGACCACCTCCTCAACAGCCCTAGCAATCGCTGTTGTGGGCACGCCGCTCGTGATCATCGTTATGCTCACCAGCACTGCAATTGCGGCGCGCAGCGCATTTGAGCTCTTCCGCCCGGTCCTCATGATGAACCTACCCCTTCTTCAGGCAATTCGGCACATTGGGAACACATATGAGCACTGATTGCAAATCTAAAAAGATTCAAAATTAATTATACCCGCTCTTTGCAATTTGATATCGGTCCGCTCCTGAATCCCCCACCACTTATACGTAATCTACAGAGGATTATCCCATGCAGTCACAAGACAAAGCCACTCGCCAAGCCAATCAAAACAAGGTACTTGCGACATCAACGTGTGGGAAATGCAGGAGAACGAGCGACACACTAAAGAGGGTGCCTTTCCAAAGCGGAAAGGCACCCTTGTCATTCACATGTGTGATTAACAGCCAACAGCATTAGGGATTGTCCGTGCCACCGCCACTGTCACCACCAGCATTGCCGCTAGTTATGGTGCACGTAATGTTGCCATTGCTTGGATCATAAGCCCATGAAGCGCTTGCCCCAGCACCGACGCTATCCAAATCAACAAAACTCACAGTGTAGTCTTCATCCGTTGCGCCTTCAGTACCATTCGCGAGGGCTTCCAAGCTCTCTTGGACCTCTTCGTTTTGCCACCCATCTTGCGCCTGCTGCAGCTCTACATCAAAGCCATCCTGCGCATCGGCAGGATCCTCAAGAACTGCAACCATTAACTCAGCATACTTGTTGCGGATATTAGCGCCATCGGTTGCCTCACGGCTGCGCTCGAGCTGCGCCGTGAACACAGGAATCGCGATGGCGATAAGAACGGCGATGATTGCGACTACGATGAGCATCTCCATAAGGGTGAAGCCGCCGTCGCGCTTCCCCAGCTCCTCGCGCCTCTTCTCCAGATTATCCTTCATGCTCCACCTCTACTTCTGGTGCTCTCGCACCCACCATGCGCCCTTTGGCGCCCTACTCCCACATACCGCTGACACTACTATACCCATTATTGCCGCGTTTAAATACAACAATCCCCCACGCTTTGAAAAATGCACGCTCATAGCCCATATGTGCCGTTCACCGACGCTGCTAGTTCAACTGCACCATATCTAGTATACCACAGCAGCCCTTCCCCCAACCTACATTGTTGAATTGAAGTCGCCATAGATACTGAACATCGGCAGGTACACGGCGAGCAGGATGATGCACACAATGCCCGCAAGCATGACTATGGTAAGGGGCTCGATCATGCCGATGGCGCGCTCCGTCGCCTCTTGCACCTCGAAGTCATAGTAGTCACTCACGACCTCGAGCGTGTGCTCGAGCTCGCCGGTCTGCTCACCGACACCCGTCATCTCCGTGGCGAGCTGAGGATATGCCTCGGTAGCAGCCAACGTCTCGGCAAGAGGACGGCCTGCCTCAAGGTCTGGCACGATGTTTGCGAGCGCAGAACCCATATAGTAGTTGTCAATCGTCTTTGCCGTCACCTCAACCGCCTGCGAGGACGAGAGTCCTGCCGCCATCATCACGGCCATGGTGGATGCGTATTGCGCGGAGCAGCTCATCGTGGTGATGGTGCCAAGCACGGGTACCTTCGTTCCCAGCTCGCTCCACTTGAGGTGGAACTTCTCGTTGCGACGCTTTGCAAACTGTATGCCCGCATAAATGGCACCAACGATCAGTACGATAAGCCACCACCACGCGGTAAGAAAGTCCGACGCCCCTATCATCATCCGAGTCGGCAGCGGCAACTCTCCCCCCATGCTGTCAAACGTCGTCTTGAACGTGGGCACCGCAAAGATCATGATGATGGCCACAACGATGACGGCCACGATCATGATGAAGGTCGGATACACCATCGCGCTCTTCACCTTGCCCGAAGTCTCGGACTGTTTGCGATAGAATTCCGCCAAGCGTCGGAAGACCAGCGTGAGGTTGCCTGACTGCTCGCCCGCCCGCACCGATTCGATGAACGTTGCCGGAAGGTTGGGACCATGCTTCTCGAAGCTCGCAGCCAGCTCATAGCCGGCGGCAACGTCATCGCCGACATTCGTCAGAATCTCCTTGAGGGTCTTGTCCTCCGTCTGACCCGATATGAGCTCGAGCGTGCGTACGATGGGAAGGCCCGCCTCCAAGATGATGGCGAACTGGTTGCACATGACGGCGATGGTCTTGTCCTTGGTCTTCTTGCTGCCAATGCGCAGATCGATGTCGTGCTCACTGCCCGTCGCCTCGATGCTGGCGACGATGTAGCCGTCATCCTTGAGCTGGATGATGGCCTCCTCGCGCGTATTGGCCTCGACGACGCCTTCGACCGTGGCGCCGTACGACGATCGAGCCGTGTACTTATACGTCTTCACGAATGGCCTCCCTCATTTGCGTGAGAGGGGCGGCAGCGCCCCTCGTCCATGCTCCTGGCCAGCAGGGAAAATCCCCACCTCACGCGCTAGCGCACCATCTTGCGCATCAGCTCTGGGTCATGCGCCGCAGCTATGGCATCGGCAGCCGTGATGGTGCGGCTGCGTACGAGCTTCTGCAGGGCCGCATCCATCGTAATGGCACCGAGGTCCGCCGTGGTCGCGAGCGTGTTTGCGATCTGGGGCGTCTTACCCTCGCGAATGAGGTTCTTGATGGCCGGGTTCACGATCATGACCTCGGCCGCGAGCGCACGGCCGCCCATGCGCTTGGGGATGAGCTGCTGGCTGATGACAGCCTTGAGCGTCATGGAGAGCTGCATGCGAATCTGCTGCTGGCGCTCCTCGGGGAAGACGTCGACCAGACGGTCGATCGAGTCCGGCGCCGACTGCGTGTGAAGCGTTCCGAAGACCAGGTGGCCCGTCTCGGCTGCGGTGAGCGCCGTCTCTATGGTAGAGAAGTCACGCATCTCGCCGACGAGAATGACGTCGGGATCTTGGCGAAGCACCGCGCGTAGGCCCTCGGCGAAGCTTTGGGTGTCGCGGCCAATCTCGCGCTGGTCGATGGAGCAGCGATCGGGCTCATACACATACTCGACGGGATCCTCGAGGGTGACGATGTGGTCGTTGCGCGTGTGGTTGATGCGGTCGATGATGGCCGCGAGGGTTGTAGACTTGCCGGACCCGGTCTCGCCGGTGACGATCACGATGCCACGCTGGTACGTCTGGAACTCATGAACCACCGGCGGGACGCCCAGGTTCTCGAGCTTGGGGATGGAACTCGCCAGCAGACGAATGGCCATGCATGCGTGACCCATGCTGCGGTACACGTTGATACGGCAGCGCACGCCGTTGGAGAACGACCGGGCAAGGTCGACCTCAATGCCCCGCTCGACCTTCTCGTACTCGGCACCGCAAGCCTCGCGGCCGAGGGCCGCCGTATCCTCAGGGGTGAGGACCTCATCGTTGGCGTCGCGTAGCGAGCCGTCGATTCTGAAGCGGATGGGCACGTTTGGAGCAACGAGGACGTCCGACGTTCCCGCATTGCTGGCAGCGCAAACAATCGCGTCGAGTGATGGCATGGTGCAGTTCCCTTCTCTCCCTTTGCTGACGGGCATTTGCTACAAGGCGCGTTAGAGCTCTTCCGAGAACACGACGCGCTTCACTTCCTCAACAGTTGTGATTCCCTGACGCACGAGCGTGCGACAGTTCTCGATGACTGGCTCGAACCCACTCTTCGCCACGGCCGCATTGAGCTCCGTATGAGACGCTCGCATGATGATGGCATGCCGAATGTCCTTGTTTATGACGAGGGTCTCCACCACGACGATGCGCCCTCGGTATCCGCTCTGGTAGCACTCTGCGCATCCGCGACCACGCGAGAGCCTGAGGCCATCTTCCTTGGCCTTGACGGGATCAATACCGATGAGGGTGAGCTCCTCTTCGCTCGGCTCGTACTCCTCCTTGCAATAGGGGCAGATGCGACGCACCAGACGTTGGGATATGACGCCCTTGAGGGCGGAGCCCACCATGTATGGCTCGACGCCGATGTCGTCCAAGCGGGTGAGGGTCGAGACGGCATCATTGGTGTGCAGCGTCGAGAGGACGAAGTGACCCGTCACGGCCGAGCGGAATGCGATGTCGGCGGTCTCTTGGTCTCGAATCTCGCCGATGGAGATGATGTCGGGGTCCTGGCGCAAGATGGAGCGCAGGCCCGAGGCGAAGGTCGTACCCGTCTTCTCGTTGATCTGCACCTGGTTGACGCCCTCGATGTTGAACTCCACAGGGTCCTCAAGCGTCACGATGTTGACTTCCTCGACGTTAAGGCGAGAGATCATCGTGAAGAGCGTCGAGCTCTTGCCTGACCCGGTGGGGCCGACGAGCAGCACGATGCCCTGCTTGAGGCCGAGCAGGTAGTTGTAGTTCTCCAGATTCTTGCCCATGAACCCGAGCTGCTCTGGCGTGTTGAGCTTCTTGTCGCGGTCGAGGATTCGCATGACGATCTTCTCACCGTGCACGGTAGGCAACGTGGAAACGCGCAGATCCGCCTCGCGCATGCGGATGCGGACGATGGCGCGCCCGTCCTGCGGCACGCGTCGCTCGGTAACGTCCATGTTGCACATGACCTTGATGCGCGAGGTGAGCGACTGCTGAAGCTCCTTGGGGATGTTGAACTCGGTATGCAGCAGGCCGTCGACGCGCATGCGTACGATGACTTCCTTCTCCATCGGCTCGATGTGGATGTCGGAGGCGCGGGTGGAGAGGCCGCGCTCGATGATGTTGTCCACCAGGCGGATGGAAGGCGCGGACGACTCGCTCTGCTCGCCGACCTCGGCGACCTTCACGCCCGCACGCTCGCGCGCCGAATCGCCGACCTCCTGTTGCATCTCCATGATGGCGCGCTTCGCGCCCTCGGTGCCATACAGCTGACTGATGGCGTGATCGATGCCCGACTGCATGGCGATCATCGGCACGACGCGGCGCTTTGAGGCAGCACGAACCTCCTCGGTCGCGATGAAGTTCAGCGGGTCGCTCATCGCGAGATAGAGCTCGTCGCCTCTTGTGCGGACCGGCACCACGCTGTAACGCTTGGCGAGGTTCTTGGGCACGAGCTTCGTCATCTCGGGATTGATCTCGACCGAGGTGAGGTCGATGAAGTCGATGCCGAGCTGCATCGTGAGGGCGTCCACCACCTGACGCTCGGTGATGATGCCCGACTGCACGAGCTCGTCACCAAGACGGCGCTTGGTCTTCTTTTGGTTGGCGAGTGCCTGTCCTAGCTGCTCATCGGTGATGACACCCGCATCGATGAGCAAGTCTCCAAGTCGCGTGAACTTCATGAGATGTTCTCCGTTTCGTGAGCGTGACCTGTACATGGTACTACACCGAACGCACAAGTTTGCGGGTGGATAGGCCATCGGAGTGACCGGACGGAGACTGTGGCGCCCCGATACGCGCCGTCCATGAGTCAAGGAAGCGCTAGAATATGAGTACTGTTGTTTTGAGGAGGTTATGTTCGTGGATATATCGTATTTGCTATGGCTACAGGGCATTCGTGAGGCACTTCCTCCCTTCGTGGAACAGTTCTTCGTCATAGTCTCGGCCATCGCGGCCAGCTCGGCGCTGATCGTCCTCCCCTGCCTGCTCTATTGGTGCCTCGACAAACGCGGGGGCGAGTTCCTGCTCTTCTCGTTCTCGCTGGGCTCCCTGTGCAACCAGTTCATAAAGAACTCCGCATGCGCCTACCGGCCGTGGATTCGCAGCGCAGACATCCACTCCGCGCAAGGCGCCCTTGCAGAGGCCACCGGCTACTCGTTCCCCAGCGGGCATACCCAAGCGTCAGCGTCACTCATAGGCGGGGTCGGCTGGCGTTACCGCAAGCGGTGGCCGGTTCTCAACGTGCTGTGCTGGGTATTCGTGCTGCTCGTGGCATTCTCGCGCAACATCCTCGGCGTTCACACGCCGCAGGACGTCGTCGTGGCGCTCGTGGAGGCAGTGGCCATCATTGCCGCGAGCACGAAGCTGCTCGCCTGGATCGACGAGGACGAGGGGCACGACTTCCCCGTCGTCGTGGCGGCTATGGTCCTCACGGTGCTCTACGTTGCTTACATCTTGCTCAAGCCCTATCCGCTCGACTACGACGCGCAGGGAGCGCTGCTCGTCAATCCCTTCGACATGCAGATCGACTGCTTCAAATCGGCTGGCGTGTTCTCCGGCGCCATACTCGGATGGTATCTCGAGCGCAACCTCATCGGCTTCGAGACGCTCCCCGGCAGCAGCTGGAAGCGCCATCTGCTCAGGTTTGGCGTAGGCATCGCCGTGGTTGCCATCTTGCACATTGCCCCACGCGTGTTGATGCTCGCGGGTGTTCCCGAGACTTGGTACGAGCTCATCAAGAACTTCTTCACCGTCTTTGGCGCGACATTTGTGGCACCCCTGGCCTTCACCGCCGTCGAGCATCGAGTCAATCCCCTCGCGCTAAGGTAGCGCGTCAAGAGAGGCGACATGCGACGGGACGGTCCCCGTGTTCCTACAACAGAAGGGGGCCGTCCTTTGCGTTGCGGCGTCCCCCTCATCTGTTCCGGCATCTTACCAATAGAGCTTGACGATGCGCAGCGTGTCGGAGGTCGCGTAGCTGTATCGGATGGAGGTCTCTCCCATCTCCGACGCAAGCTCAAGAAGTGACTCGCGCTCGAAGGTTCCGTCATCAAGCGCCGCTAATGCCTCTCCAAAGGCCTCGTCCGTCCCGAACTTGAATACGGCGCGGTTCCCTCCGTTGCTCGCTTGGCGCCAAAACGCCTCGTCTACCGCCTGCTCGTCATAGTCTTCGATGAACAGACCCGCACGCCGATAGTAGTCCAAGTCGGTTGAGTCGCAGTCGGGCCATAGGTCGGCATTGGCGAAGGCGTGGTCATCGCGCAGCAGCTCATCCGTGGTCAGCCCCAAGTAGTCGTAAATAACCCCGCCGACCGAGACGCCGGCATCCTCCCCCAAGTACGTGGGGTCGGCCCACGTGGGGTCCACGTACGCGTACTGGCCATCAATGCGCACGAGGTTCCATGCGTGATCCTCCCCCTTCGACGCAATGCTCCCCTCCACATAGGAACAGAACACCCCCGCACGATGCAGCAGGTACTGATACGTGCGCGCGTAGCCCGCGCACACCGATGCATGACCAATCAGCACGCTTTGAATCGTCTGGTTGTGAGGCGCTCCGACCACATAGTCGGTGTGCGACGCGATGTGCTCATACGCCAGCAGGGCGACATCATACTCGGTCGCATCCTCCGGCAACCCCGCCAGAATGGTGTCCGCCTCGCTCTCGATGGCGACACGCGTGGCTTCCACCTCCGACGGTTCGACCGCAAATCCCGGCTGCACCGTAACCGACTGTAGCAAGGAAGAATACAGGTAGGTGAACGAGCCGTCGAGCCAGAAGAAATCCGGATGGTCGCCCATCATGGCCTTGTAGGCCGCCGACACGTCTTCCGGCGTCGCGTGAATGACGGCGATGCTCTCCTCCAGAGCACGCACGCCCGCGATCAGCTGGTCGTACACCTCCCGGCTTCCCTCGTCCAGCTTGCTTCGCAGGTATTCCTCAACGCGCGTGCTGCCAAGCGAGACAGGGGCACCGAGCGAAACGCTGGTCTCCTCCGGCGAGGCATCCGTCGCCTCGTCCCCCTCCTCTCGCACGCCGAGCGTCTCTCCCATCGACTTGAACGCATGCTCGGCATATGCCCTAAGCGTAAGGCCAATCGTCGAGGGAGCGACGAGGAGCACGAACGCCACCAGAACGCCCACGAAGAGCGCAAACACCGCTGCGCACCCAAGGCACCCCTGCTTGTTTGTCGCGCGCCCCGTCATCAGCGATTCTCGATGTGCTTGACGTTGCGAATCGTGATAGTGAGGGAGCCGTCCTCCTCGCGATCGAAGGCGATGTAGTCGTTCCCTGAGCTATACTCGCTGGGAAAAGCTATGTCAATCCCTGTGTCCGTGCGGATCCTGTGGGTCTTGGTGAGCCTGCGCGCAGCGGCTCTGCGCACGTGCACCTCCTCGGGAAGACCCGCCTCACGCGCCTCCGTCTCGTAGCTCTGTGCCATCTCGGGCTCGTCCTCGAAGACTTGCGCGCCGATCTGCTCGGGCATCAAGCGCTCGTCGAGTTCCGCGCTGTGCGCGACACACGCCTTCGCGCGAGAAACCGCACGCACCGGATTTGCCCCGTGCTCCTCGGCGACCTGCTCGACGATGCGCTCGACGTCTTCGATCACCTCGCGACTCGACGGTTCACGCGTGCATTGCAGCAGCATGTTCGGCATGATCCACACCTCGGCGCCGGCTATGGTTCGCGCTTTGTCGCTGAAGTCGACCGCCATCGTCGCACAGTCTACGAGCGCATAGGTGTTTACCTTGCCAGAGGGATTGGGCAGGGTCGCGTCATGGCGTACGATCTCGTTGAAGGCCCCGCCGGACGGGTGCTCGATGCTGTGCATGAAGGTCTGGCTGCGCGGGAGCAGCACCACCGCAAAGCGGCGCACCGGTTCGGCAGCGAAGGCTCTTTCCAGCTCCTCCTCGTCCGCGTCCCCCTTCGGGGCGTCCGCACTCTGCTCGAAGTCCGCAACCAGAAGGTCCATGGGCTCCAAGTCATCGCATGTGCGTAGCTTTTCCCAAAGGAACTGGGCAATCTGCTTGGAGAGCTCCTCGAACGAGGCGCGATGCGAGAGATACAGAAGCAGCTCCTCGACGAAGCCGCTCCCTTCCGCAAATTCCCCGTGCATGTTGCGCTCGCTGGAGACGCACCGATTAAGGTGGCGACGCACATACGACTTCACGAGCTTCTCGTCCAGATCCAACTCGTGATCGGAGAGGAACGTGGCGCCGGTGTCGAAGTCGAACGCGTGCAATATCGCATGATGAATATTGAGCATAGCCCCGCTTTCTGTGGACGCCTTACGTGAGCGGTCCTTGCACGAACCACTGCAGGTGTCCGCGCGCACGACCCTCTGCAAGCTTGCGCACCTTCTTGTCGGCGATGGATATCGCCGCTGCGGCACCAGTCGCGAAGCCAAGATACGTCCCGCAGAGGCGCGCGCACATGTCCTCCATGAAGGGTATGTGGCCCACGACCACAACCACATCCGCGTTGGTCTTCGAAAGCTCCGCCAGGAACGCGTCACCGTCCTGGTCGTAGAGCGCACGAATCTCGCGGCAGGTCTCAATGCCCAGCGTCTTGTTTGCAATCTCGGCCGTCTGGCGTGCGCGAACTGCCGGACTCATCCACAACTCGCTCGCCGCCGTCACGTCAACCAATGACATCGTGCGCGGAAAGGCCTCGCAGAGCGCCTCCACACCCCACGTAGAGAGCTCGCGGTCGAAGTCAGTTTGCCCGAACTCCTTCCTCTTTGCCTCGCCATGCCTCACCAGCACCACGGTAAGTGCCATCGATTCGCTCCTTTCGCTTCTCTCGTAGGAGAATGCCCCCTACGGGACAACATGACACGATGGGGACCGCCCTTTGCGGGACGCCCACACACGCTCGCTTATGCCATCCAGCTCTCGTCCGCAGGATTGTCGCGGAAGTGCAGCAGACGGGCCTTGTCTTCAGGCTGGATGTAACCCTCGGCAGCCGCAACCTCGACGAGCGTGTCGAGGTCGCACAGGCTCGTGTTTTGCACGTCGTCTGCGGCAAGCCGGTCAAGCCCGCGCTGCATGCCATAGGTAAAGATGCTCACGATGCCGAGCACCTCGGCACCCGCCTCGCGCAGCGGGTCCACGCATTCGAGCACCGATCCGCCCGTGGAGATGAGGTCCTCGACGACCACGACCTTGGTCCCCGGCTCGCAGCGGCCTTCGATCTGGTTCTGGCGGCCATGGTCCTTCGCCGAACCACGAACATAGCCCATGGGGATGCCCAGGCGATCCGCCGCAATCGCCGCATGCGCGATGCCGGCGGTGGAGGTTCCCATAAGCATCTCGACATCGGGATAGAGCTCGTGCGCAAGGTCCGCGAGCGACTCGTCGATGAGCGTTCGCACCTCCGGATAGCTCAGCGTCAGGCGGTTGTCGCAGTAGATGGGGCTCTTGATGCCGCTTGCCCACGTAAAGGGCTCGTCTGGCCTCAGGAACACCGCCCGTATGGAGAGCAGAGCCTTTGCGATGTCGGTCTTTGTTGCCATGGTCGTCCTCCTAGATGTTGATGGGAATGCAATTGAGCGCACGAGCGGCTTCCTCGCGCAGGTAGACGGAGATCATCGACTTCTTGCCAGCGGCGAACGAGGTGGTTCCGTCCTCCTCGACCTCGATGGGCTCCTGGGCCTCGCCGAGGACGCACACCCACTTCTCGCCGGCATGCTCGCAGCCTAGGTTGATGGGCTTGACGACCTTGTCCTCCTCGTCAATCCTGCTCGAGAGCACCACAACACACCCACTGTCCTCGTGGTCTTGGTCGCCCATACGCGCCCACGCCACCAGGTCGGGCTCGTCAAAGTAGTCGCGCTGCTCGCCGAAGGCGAAGCGACGGCGAATCTCCAGCAGCAGGGGAAGCTCCGCGACCGCAGGGATCCGGTCGTTGGGCAGGCCATACAGGTCTGCGAAGAAGACGCACGGGTAGCCAGCCTCACGCAGCAGGATGAGCGCGTAGGCTATCGGCTTGAACCACGGCGCCACCGTTGACTCGAGCGATTGATTCGGCTGTGTGTCGTGGTTGTCGACGAACGTGACCGCATGCACGGGATCCACGTCCACCAGAGTGCCCGAAAGGATGTGCTGGAAGTCGATCTGCGCGCCGTCGCGGGACGCATGGAAGAACTTGAAGTGCAGGGGTACGTCAAAGAGGCTCAGCGCCTTCTCGTTGCCGAGGTAGTGCACGAGCGCGCCGGTGTCGCCGGTCCAGTACTCGCCCACGCAGAAGAGCTCGTGTCCCACGGCGCAACGCATGTCGTACAGCCAGCGCAGGTAGAACTCGCGGCTCATGTGCTTGATGGCGTCGAGGCGCACGCCGTCCACACCGGTCTCGTTGAGGTACCAAGTGCCCCACTTGACCAGTTGCTCGTAGACCTTGGGATTGTAAAGGTCGACGTCGGCTCCCATCAGGTAGTCGAAGTTGCCGTTCTCGCGGTCCACGTCCTCGTCCCATTGCTTGCCGTCAAGCAGGAAGATGCCCGAGCGCTCATGCGCGACATCGTAGTCCACCGCCTTGAAGCAGTGATAGTCCCACGAGAAGTCGTCGAGCGCGCCGCCGCGGCCGGGGAAGGTGAAGCGCGTCCACGCCGTGATGGGACGCGGCTTGTCCATGGCATAGTAGCGGTTGTCCCCTGCGACCTCGGTGGCCAAGACGCGCTGCGTACCATCCGCGCCCAAGCGATGGTTCAGAACGATGTCGGCCAAGACGTTGATGCCTACCTCGCGCAGGGTGTTCACGGCCGTCTGGTACTCCTCGCGGGTACCGTACTTCGTCCCCACGCTCTCGCGCTGGTCGAACTCGCCCAAGTCCCACAAGTCGTACACGCCGTATCCCACATCGCGCACGCCACCCACTCCCTTGTACGCGGGTGGCATCCACACGGAGGTGAATCCCTCCTCTGCCAGACGCGGAGCGAGAAGAGCCAACCGACGCCAATGCTGTCCGTCGGGTGGCAAATTCCAGGAGAAGCCCTGTAGCATTGTTCCATTCAGCTGTGTTAGTGCCACGTGTGTCGCCTCCTCAAGTGCCTCCTGCCCATCCATTCTAATCGAGCAAGGCACGGCCGTGGCATGTTAGCACAAACGTTTCTCGAATTACCCCTTGACTTTTGCACCCTCGAGCGTCTCTGGCTGGGTAAGGGGTGGTCACCTTCGCACTGTCTAACCCACAAACTGCCCTACGGTGTCCATCATGCCAAAGAGCACGTCGAAGTTCGAAAGCACCCGCTCAATGTCCGCGATCTGGCTTCGCAATTCCTCCATGGCTTGGTTGACCTGCTCGAAATTTGCCTCAGGAAGTGCGTCTGCCTTTCTGCGGCATTCCGTGACCACGTCGTTCGCATCGTGCAACGCCCCCAACAGGTCCCGAACCTGCGTGACCTTGCCCGAAATCACCTCAAAGACGTCTGCATCCATGCCTTCCGACAATGCCCTCAAGCTCACCATGACGGGCGCGAGGCCATCGTTGGTGAGCTCGTCTGCGATTCTCACCGTCTTCTGTAGGCACCCCACGTCCTCGCCGACTACCGGCACACAACGCGCTACCTGCCATTCCCAACCATGTGCCTCGTTGTCGATTTCGGCCCAGAGGGTGGATATCTCTTCGATCGAGGTCGCGGCTGCCTTGATGTCAACTTGTTTGACCTCGCCCTCCAGACGATCGCTCACCCTGCTTGCCTGGTCCATCTTCTTTGTGATGCGCGAGGCGCTGAGCCCTGCGCAGACGCCCACGAATCCACATGCGGCCACGATGGTCAAAAGGACCCACAACCATACCAAACGGCTACCCTTCTTGGCCACGACCGCCTCCTTTGCAGCGCGACAATACCAAGTAGAGTTTCCCCCATTTCGCGCGAGGCTATGCCGAGCATTTGATGCGTCCTTGGATTCTGGGGAAGGAGGCGACACCTGCGAGACGGTCGGACGGCCTGCGCACCACCGCCGTCTGGCATTCATAGAAATTGAGAACAAACCGTAACGAGACCGCATGGTGCCACGCAGTGCGCTACCATATTCGCGGTGATGCTCGGCCAAAGAATCGAGCAACGGTGCTAAATCTGGCACCAACGGCTTCGACAAGAGAGGCATACAGTACATGAGCAGAGTTTACAACTTCTCGGCCGGTCCGGCAGTTCTGCCCGAGGACGTCTTGCAAGAGTGCGCAGACGAGATGCTCGACTATCGCGGTTGCGGTATGAGCGTCATGGAGATGAGCCACCGCTCGGCGATGTACCAAAAGATCATCGACGACGCCGAGGCTGACCTGCGCGACCTCATGGGCATTCCCGACAACTACCGGGTCCTGTTCCTGCAGGGTGGCGCCAGCCAGCAGTTCACCGCCGTCCCCATGAACATATGCAGCCTACCCGGTGCGCACAAGAAGGCCGACTACATCCTTACCGGCATGTGGGCAAAGAAGGCCTACCAGGAGGCGGCACGGTTCATCGACGCGCAGGCCGTCGCTTCGAGCGCCGACGAAACCTTCTCCTACATTCCCGACTGCTCCGACCTTGCCATTCGCGAAGACGCAGACTACGTGTACATCTGCGAGAACAACACCATCTACGGCACGGTATATCATGAGCTTCCCAACACCAAGGGCAAGCTGCTCGTGAGCGACGTGAGCTCGATGTTCCTGAGCCAGCCGCATGACGTCGAGAAGTATGGCGTCATCTATGGCGGCGTCCAAAAGAACGTCGGACCGGCAGGCCTCGTGATCAGCGTCATCCGCGAGGACCTCATTCCTGAGGGTCCGGTCGACGGCTGCCCCACCATGCTCAACTGGCGCACGCAGGCCGACGCCGGCTCGATGTACAACACGCCGAACTGCTGGGCCATCTATGTGTGCGGCAAGGTCTTCAAGTGGCTCAAGGGCAAGGGCGGCCTTGCGGCCATGAAGGAACTCAACGTGACGAAGGCCAAGGTCCTGTATGACTTCCTCGATGAGTCCGAGCTCTTCAAGGGCACCGTGTGCGCGGAGGACCGCTCGCTCATGAACGTGCCCTTCGTCACCGGCGACGCCGAGCTTGACGCGGAATTCGTCAAGGAGTCAAAGGCCGCAGGGCTCGAGAACCTAAAGGGCCATCGCTCGGTGGGCGGCATGCGCGCAAGCATCTACAACGCCATGCCCATCGAGGGCGTCGAGAAGCTCGTTGCCTTCATGAAGGACTTCGAGGCAAGGCACTAGCTCCTATACGCAAAGCACTTGCTTTTGCCGTAAGGCGCTCCCTCATGCGCGAAGGCGATGCCTTATGCATGGGGGAGCGCCTCTTCGCATGGCATCAAAGGACCACGTCGGGGTCGAGCGTCTTTGCGCTTGTTCGCATCTCGGAGGCAAGCGAGAGGTAGGCTGCCAGTCGCACAGAACCCTCTGGGTCACCAAACTGATCCCGTACCTCGCATCCCGGCTCGTGCGTGTGCGTGCAGTTGCGGAAGCGACACGCACGCGCCGCATCGGCAATGTCGGGAAACACCATCGCCAGGCCGCGCTCGTGCCCGACCATCTGGAGGGTGCGCAATCCTGGGGCGTCCACGATCGTGCCCGCACCAGGAATCGCAACCATGCGGCGCGTGACCGTCGTATGGCGCCCCACACCGTCAGACTCCCGCACGGCCCCCGTTTCGAGCGCCTCGCGCCCCAAGAGCGCATTGAGCAGCGTGGACTTGCCGACGCCAGACGGCCCCAACATGATACCCACCTCGCCGGCGGGCACGAGCGCGCGGACGCTCTCCACGCCCCATGTGGCACCGACAGCTTCCGCAGCCGCTCGCAGTTCGGGGTGCCCGGCATCCGAGCTTCGGGAGGCGACCACGACGATGGGAACCCCCTCGCCCAAGACCTCGCGCACAAGACGCACCGACGATGCGACGAGGTCCGCATCGGCTCCGTCGGCTTTGGTGAGCACCACGGCGACCTTCGCACCACAGTCCTTGGCGACGACGGCCGAACGCGTAATGCGTCCCGAGGACACACGCCACTCTTCAAGCGCCTGAACCACCAGCACGATATCGACGTTTGCCGCAAGCGTCTGGCGTTCGCCTCGGTTGCCGCCCTTCCAGCGTGCGATGTCCGAGCTTCGCGGCAGGATGCGTTCGATGATGCCCATGTCGTGTCCTTGCGGACTGCGCACGCACACCCAGTCACCTACGGCAACCTTGGAGAATTCGCCCTTGGTAAGACGAGCCGCGAATTCCGCCCGAAACGCCTCTCGTTCGGTGAGCACCGCCGGAAACCCTCGGTCGAGTCGAACCACGCAACCCAACTCGACGCCCTCCCCGGCCGACGACTCGAAATCAGCAAGCTGGTCCTCGCTCGGACGCAAGTCCGAGAACTCAGGGAGCTCCGTGAGTGGTGGCAGACTCGGTACGGCCGGCTTCGTTCGTGCCCTCTTTGCTCTCCTTGCCATGGCCTCTCCTTAATGACAAGGGGCAGCCCCCACGAGCTGCCCCCAACAAGAACTCACGCCTCGTTCTTCTCGGCGCCACGCATGATCGCCTTGTAGATTTCTACAATCGGGATGATGGACACGGCAAGTCCCATCGCCATCAGGTAATGGGCCGTGTCGAGGTGCGCAAAATGGAACAGGCTCGAGAGCGGCGTCTCGATGACCACGAACGTGAGCACCAACGACAGGGCGAAGGCGCCCCAAGCCCAGCCGTTCTGGGTCGGCAGCTTGAATATCGACATGCGGCGACTGCGCATGTTGAGCGAATGGAACATCTCGACCATCGAGAGCGTAAGGAACGCCATGGTCATGCCCTCTAGCGCCGCCTGCCCGTTCGTGCCAATCTCGGAAAGGCTCGCACCCGCATGGTTGATGCCGATGAAGTACGAAGCAAGTGTAAGCAGCGAAATCACAACACCTTGGAAGAGTGTGTCCATACCCATGCCGTTGGCAAAGATGCCGTCCTGGGAGTTGCGCGGCTTGCGGCGCATGATGTCAGGCTCTGCCGCCTCCATGCACATGGCAAGAGCCGGCAGCGAGTCGGTGATGAGGTTGATCCACAGCAGGTGCGTTGGCTCCAGGATGGTAAAGCCGATGAGCGAGGCCACGAAGACCGCTATGACCTCGGCAAGGTTCGACGAGAGGAGGAACTGGATCGCCTTGCGAATGTTGTCGTAGATGCGACGTCCTTCTTCCACGGCACCGATGATGGTGGCGAAGTTGTCGTCAGCTAAGACCATATCGGCCACACCCTTGGTGACGTCGGTACCGGTGATGCCCATGCCCACGCCGATGTCGGCCTTCTTGATGGATGGGGCATCGTTCACGCCGTCGCCGGTCATGGCGACGACCTTGCCCTTCTTCTTCCAAGTATCGACGATACGCGTCTTGTGCTCAGGCTGCACGCGGGCATAGACGCCGATCTCCTCGATGCGCGTGAAGAAGTCATCGTCGGAGATCTTGTCGAGTTCGGCACCGGTAATGGCCTGGCCGCGGCCTGTGACGATGCCAAGCTCCTTGGCAATGGCGACAGCGGTGTCGATGTGATCGCCCGTGATCATGACCACGCGCATACCCGCCTCGTGAGCCTCAACGATGGCGTCCTTGACCTCGGGACGAACGGGGTCGATCATGCCGCACAGGCCGATGAAGGTCATGTCCTTCTCGAGGTCGGCAGACTCATAGCTCGCGGGAGCCTGCTTGCCGTGGTTGACGCGGGCCGCCGCCATCACGCGCAGCGCGTCATCTGCCATGGCCTTGTTTTGCTCCATGATCTTTGCGCGAATCGCGTCGGTCATGGGCACGTCGCCCTCCGCCGTGCGGTACTTGGTGCAGCGGGCGAGCACGACGTCGGGGCCACCCTTGGTATGCTGTACGTAGTCGCCCATGGGCGAGATGTTGACGACCGACATCATCTTGCGACCCGAGTCGAAGGGCGCCTCCCCCGCACGCGGATTCGCGGCATCGAGGTCGCCCGAAGGGAAGCCGAGCTTTGCCGCATCCGCGACCAAGGCAGCCTCGGTAGGCTCTCCCACGGCCTCGCCTGCGACCACGTCCCACTTCGCATCCGAGCACAGGGCCATGCAACGCACGAGGCGGTCGATGTCCTCCGAGTAGTGCCGCACCACGGTCATCTTGTTCTGCGTGAGCGTACCGGTCTTGTCCGAGCAAATGACTTGCGTGCAGCCAAGCGTCTCGACGGCGTTCATCTTGCGTACGATTGCGTTGCGCTTGCTCATCTTCGTGACGCCGATGGAGAGCGCGATGGTGACGACGGCGACAAGACCCTCAGGAATAGCCGCGACGGCAAGCGAAACCGCCACCATGAAGGTGTCGAGCACCATGCTCATGTCGTTGAAGAAGGCAAGCCCGCCATGCTGGAAGATGCCCACGAGGAAGACGATGGCGCAGATGCCCACGACCAGCTTGGTGAGCACGCCCGAAAGCTCGTTGAGCTTGATCTGCAGCGGGGTGAGCTCGTCCTCCGCCTTTGCGATCGCGTCCGCAATCTTGCCCATCTCCGTCTGCATGCCCGTGGCAACGACGATGGCGACGCCGCGACCATACACAACGGTCGAACCCATGTAGCACATGTTCCGTCGATCGCCGAGCGGCACGTCATCGGTTCCCGCCGGAAGACCAAGGACCTTGGAAATCTTGTCGGCAGCAACGGACTCGCCGGTGAGGGCGCTTTCCTCAATCTTCATCGAGGCGCTCTCGATGATGCGACAGTCCGCAGGCACGGCGTCGCCCGCCTCGAGTACGACGATGTCGCCGGGAACGACCTCGGCCGAGGGCACGGTGATCTGCCGCCCCTCTCGAATGACCTTGGACTGCGCCGCACTCATCTCCTGCAGGGCGGCAAGGGCGTTCTCGGCCTGATACTCCTGCACCACGCCGAGCACGGAGTTGAGAACGACGACGAACATGATGATGAAGACGTCGGCGAAGTCGGCCTCACCTTGCGCTACGCCCGTCACGGCAGAGATGATAGCCGCGATGATGAGCATGATGACCATGGGGTCGGCCATCTGCTCGAAGAAGCGCTTCCAGAGCGGCGTCTTCTCGCCCTCCGCAAGCTTGTTTGGACCGTACTTCTGCAGTCGGGCACCCGCCTCCGCAGTCGTAAGACCGAGTTCGGCATTTGTGCCCTGTTCCTCAAGCACTGTCGATGATTCAGATAGATATGGCTTCATGCACTCCTCCTGGGGCTTGCCCGGCGACTCGATTCCCGATCATAATTCCCCAGGAGGGGCAAGGGCTCACCAAGTCGTGCGATCCGGGACCGGTTTACACAACGTGTTTATCATAGCGCAGAATGAGTGCGCGACGCACAGGTTTCTCTTTTGGCAGTCTTCAGAAACCGGTCAATCAAGCAAGCTGTTACCAGTGCTTCGTGAAGACCACACGATTGAGTCCGTCATCGCGGACGTAAGCCATGTTGTCGACGGCGCGCTTGGCCATGTAGAGGCCCAATCCACCCAGACTAGCCTCCTCCACCGACCGATACACATCCGCACCGGTACCCTTCACCGGATTGAAGGGAATCCCCTCATCGGTAATCTCCACCACGAACGTGCTCGGATTACCCGTATACACGTACCGCACCGATATCCAGCCATCGTCACGATCGGGATAGGCAAAGCGGCACACGTTGATGAAGAGCTCTTCGAGGGCGACGTCGAGTTGGTTCTGCGTGGATATGGGGCACAGCCTGCGTCCCAGCTCCGCGTGAACGAACGAGAGCGCCTTGTCCAGGTTCTCCTCGAGTGCGGGCACCTCCAACACATCCGTCACCTCGGCGGCAACGCCATACTCGAGCGCGAGCATCGTGATATCGTCCGACTGCTCTGCACCGTCCGCCCAATCGGCCAGATCACGCCTCACGGCGGTGACCAAGACGCGAGGCTGACTCCCGCAGTGATGCGCAAGCAGACTCTCGAGACGGTCCTCACCATAGAGCTCCTGCGCGAGGTCGCATGCCTCACTCACGCCGTCCGTGTATAGGAACAGCTCGTCGTGCACGTCCATCTTGAGCGAATGACCTCTGAAGGGAATGCCATCCATGGCACCGAGACAGGGGCCACTGCGCTCTCGTACCCAACGCCATGCGCCCGCGTGCCGCAGCAGCGGCGGGTTGTGGCCCGCGTTAACATACTCGAGCACACCCGTCTCGTAATCGAGGGTCGCCGCCCACATGGTCACGAACATGTTCTCGTCGTTGCCCGTACTGAGGTGCGTGTTGACCGTCTCGATGGCGTCGCTCACCGAGATACCCGACTGCAGATAGTTCGCTATCTCGGTCTTGGCCGCCATCATGAAGAGCGCGGCAGGAATCCCCTTGCCACTCACGTCGGCAATGAGGAAGCCCAGCTTGTGGTCATCGATCAGGAAGAAGTCATAGAAGTCGCCGCCGACCTCCTTGGCGGCGTCCATCGAAGCATAGATGTCGAACCGATCAACCTCCGGGAAGGGTGGAAAGACCGTCGGCAACGCCGACGTCTGTATCGCGCGCGCCGTGGCCAGCTCGCGCTCGATTGCCTCCTTGGTCTGCTCGATGGACTCCTTGAGGGTGCCAACCGTCGAGTTGATGCCATGGGAGAGGTTCTCGAACTCGCTACTGCTGCGCACGTCCACAACCTCGTCGAGGTCTCCCCCGATGATCTTGTCCAGGGATTCGTTGGTGCGGTCGAATCCCTTCACGACAACCTCGCGCAACAGGATCGAGGCCTGCGCGTACATGATAAGAAACACTACCAGGAAGGTTACCGAGAGAATCGCCATCGTTATGGTGCGATACTGGAACACCGTGCTCGTCGGCAGCGCCACCATCAACTGGTAGTCGCCCGAGCGCGCGACCCGCACATAGGCCATCTCCGCCACACGCGCATAGCCCATCTCGCCATTGCCCATGTACCAGTCAAAGGAAGTCGTCTCGTCGTAGAGCGCCTCGTCGAACCCACCGGTCACGCCCGCGCCGACGACCTGCTCAAAGAGCTTTCCCACCAGACTGGGGCGATTGGTCGACACGATGATGTCGTTGTCCGCGACAATGGCAATGCCGCCCTCGCCCACATCCAAGCCACGTGCGACACCAGATACCGTGACGGCATGCAGCTCTTCCACGCCCTCGTCCGAGAGTCCCGCCCGACCCCCGACGGCTTGGATGAGCATGGCCTGCTCGTCGAGCTGACCTTCCAAATACTCAATCTGGCCCTGCAGAGTCTGCTCGGCGACCGCTCGGTTGGCAACGGTGACGTATGCATAGCTAAAGGACGCAACAATCATGTACCCAATGGCCATAACGACCAACAGCCAGGACTGAAACGTCTCGCGAATGGAGTGGTTTCCCACGTGAGCGCTTCTGCGCGCATAGATTGCGTCGTTCATCAGCGCGAGCGCCGCCATGACGAGGAAGTTGGCGAGCGCCTGCGCACTGAACTCCGCCGACGACGTGAACTGCTCGACAATCTCTGTGGGAACCTCGAAGCGAGTGACGGAGTTAATGATGTACGAACTCACATGGAATAGCAGCGAGAACAGCAGCGATCCTGCGAGGCATGCAAGCACAAGGCCGACCTTCCGTTGCGCCGTGCCCCTCTTGGTGAGTTGGTCAACCTTGGCGAAGATGACGCCCATCACGAACCCCACAAGCGCAAGGAGCAGGACGGAGTTCCAAGGCGCCTGGAAATAGCGCTCGTACACATCGAGCGGCATGGCATAGGCGTGTATGAGCTCAGCCAAACCGGCAATTGCGCCCACGCCGCATCCCTCAAGAGGCCCGAGGAAGAGTGACGCCACCGATATGAGCGCAAGGACGACCATCATGTGCGCCTTGCCAATGACCACGTACGAGAGCTGTGTGGCAACTGAGGCCGCACACGCTATGGACAGGAAGAGGATGAGCCCAAAACGCGTGCCTTTGGTCTGATCCGACAACAATCCGCGCCACCTTACCACGGCCGCTCCTCTCATCCGTCGTCCACTGTCATGTATAAGCATAATACGCCGAACCACGCCACAGGAGAAGTCGCCGAATGCAAAAGGGAGTGCCTCGCATGACACGCAGGCACATGGCACCGTGCCATGAAGAAGATGCCTCCCGGCAGACATCAGCCGAGAGGCACCTTCAGCAATTAGTTCAGATGCTATGTGCTAGCACACGACCGAACGAGGCACGTAATCCTCGCCGCGCAGCTTGGCGACGGCGTTGGTCAGCGTGACGCGGGCAATCTCGCCAAGAGCCTGCTTGGTGAAGAAGGCCTGATGCGAGGTGACGACCACGTTGGGGAACGAGCACAGACGGGCCGTAATGGAGTCGACGAGCTCGCCGGAACGGTTGCGATAGACGTTCTCGTTCTCCTCTTCGTACACGTCGAGACCCACGGCACCGAACTTGCCGCTCTTGACGCCGTGAATGATGGCCATGGTGTCCACGAGGCCGCCGCGACCGGTGTTGACGAAGATGACGCCGTCCTTCATCTTGGAAACAGCCTCCTCGTCGATCATGTGATAGCTGTCCTTGTTGAGGAAGGCGTGCAGCGAGATGAAGTCAGCCACGGCATACAGAGGATCGTAGCTCACGCGACGATCGCCAAAGCCGACGCCCTCGATGAGGCAGTTGGCCTTCGCGTCGTACACCATGTCGCCATCGGCGTTGTATACGGGCACGTACTCGTCGACGATGCCGGCATCCACAAGACCCTTGTTGGGGCCAAGGTCAGCGCCGACGACCTTCATGCCGTAGCCCTTGCAGATCTTGCAGAGGGCAGCGCCGATGCGGCCGGTGCCGATGACGCCAGCGGTCTTGCCGACGAGGGTCTCGCCCACGAGGCCGTCGAGGGAGAAGTCGTTCTCGCGCACGCGGATGTAGCCCTTGTGGATGCGGCGGTTTGCGGTCTGGCCGATTGCCATGGCATGCTCGGCGATTGCCTCGGGGCTGTAGGCCGGCACGTTGGTGACGGTGAGGCCGAGTGACTTTGCCATCACGTGGTCAACGGCGTCAAAGCCGGCGCAGCGCATGAGGATGTGCTTGATGCCCAGGCCCGCGAGAATCTCAACGGCCATCGCGTTGATGTTTGCGTTAACGAAGGCGCACACGGCATCATACCCCTGGGCCATAATGGCCGTACGCCAAGTGAGATTCGTCTTGGTGTAGGTGATGTCAACCTCGGGGAAGTCCGCAAGCTCCTTGTCGAAGGACTCGCGGTCATAGCTCGTGGCGCCAAAGAAGAGCAGCTTCATGGATCTTCCTTCCATTCGTGCGCGGCTACCTGCCACGCCCAAAACGCAGACATATGAATCTTAACGCACGTACTCTTTATCGGTGTCATTCTATCGGCAGACGGGCAATGAGGAAATGCCCCCAAGCGCCATCATGGTGCGTGCGGCCCGAGGGCAACCCTCGGACTACTCGCGACGATTGCAGAGAAGAGAGTGATGTGAGCACGATGGGATCGCGGCATATGTCACGCACACCATTGCATAGGAAATCGCCTTCCACGACCAATTGAGCCGGGGAGTCTATACTCGTTTGCAGGGCAACCAACGGAGAGGAGCAGAAATGGGCGTGTTCAGGGACGACTTCCTCTGGGGAGGAGCATGCGCGGCGAACCAGTTCGAGGGGGCATGGGACGTCGACGGCAAGGGCGACAGCGTCATCGACCATTGCATTGGTGGCGTCTTCAACAAGCAGAAGCGCATCACCATAGAGATTGACCCTGCGCAGCTCTACCCCAGCCACGAGGCGATCGACTTCTACCACCGCTATGAGGAGGACATTGACCTCTTCGCCGAGATGGGGTTCAACGTGTTTCGCACCTCCATCAACTGGACACGCATCTACCCCACCGGTCTGGAGGACGAGCCCAACGAGGCAGGCCTCGCGTTCTACGACCGCGTGTTTGACTACTGCATCAGCAAGGGCATCCAGCCCCTCATTACGCTGAGCCACTACGAGCTGCCCTACGAGCTCGTGCGCCGCTACAACGGCTGGGCAGGTCGCGAGGTCATCGCCCTCTACGAGAAGTTCTGCCACACGGTGTTCGAGCGCTACAAGGACAAGGTCACCTACTGGCTCACCTTCAACGAGATCAATTGCGCCACGGCAGAGATGGGCGCCATGTACGGCACGTCCAACCTGCGGGGCTTCGAGGGCGGACGTGACGAGCTGTACGTTGACCCGCAGATCCGATGCCAATCGCTGCACCACCAGTTCGTGGCGAGCGCACGCGTCGTGAAGTACGCTCACGAGCACTACCCACAGTTCAAGATGGGCTGCATGACGGTGTACCTGCAGACATATCCTGCCACCTGCGACCCCAAAGACCAGCTCGCCAACCAGGCCAACATGCGCAACCGCGTGTTCTACACCACCGACGTGCAGGTGCGTGGCTACTATGGCTGCTGGTGCAAACGCATGTGGGAGGAACAGGGCGTGCAGCTGGAGTGGGCACCCACCGATGCGCAGGACCTCCTGGACGGCAAGGTCGACTTCCTGAGCTTCTCGTATTACATGACCAACCTCATCGGCACGCACGACGACCTCGAGGAGACCGAGGGCAACATCGTGGGCGGCGGCAAGAACCCCTACCTGGAGGCAAGCGCCTGGGGCTGGCAGATAGACCCCGACGGACTGCGCTTCGCCCTCAACGAGATGTATGACCGCTACCAAATCCCCGTCATGGTGGTCGAGAACGGCTTGGGCGAGTTCGACAAGAAGGAGGAGGACGGCAGCGTACACGACTCCTACCGCATCGACTACCTGCGCAAGCACCTCACCGCCATGCGCGAGGCCGTCAAGGACGGCGTCGACCTGCTCGGCTATACCTGGTGGGGCCCCATCGACCTCGTGAGCCACGGCACCGGCGAGATGCGCAAGCGCTACGGGTTCATCTACGTGGACAAGTACGACGATGGCACCGGTGACCTCAGCAGGTCAAAGAAGGACTCGTTCACGTACTACCAGAAGGTCATCGCGAGCAACGGCGAGGACCTGGGGTAGACGTCGGGGAGCGGAGGTTGTTGTCACGTCCCCGTCGTCACAGACCATGCGACATTCACAGATTCGGTTAACGGTAGAACATGTACCGTAAACGCTGATACAATGTTTCGTAATGGTTTATTGCAATGAGGAGGCATAATGACCAGCTTCATCGATGTGCGCAACAAGCGGACCAAAATCGTCTGCACCATGGGTCCCGCCACCGAGGACGACGACGTCCTGCGAAGCCTCATGGAGAACGGCATGAACGTCGCCCGCTTCAACTTCTCGCATGGTAGCCACGAGTACCATCGCAAGAACATCGAGCGTGTGCGGCGCATCTCCAAGGAGCTGAAGATGCATGTCGCCATCCTACTCGACACCAAGGGTCCCGAGATTCGCACCGGCGAGCTCGTTGACCACAAGCCCGTGACGCTCGTCGCCGGTTCGCGCATCGTGCTCACCACCAACAACATGCTCGGATCCGCCGAGTGCGTCTCGGTAAGCTACGAAGGGCTGCCCTCTGACGTCGAGCCGGGAACGCGCATCCTCGTAGACGACGGCCTCATCGAGCTCAAGGTTCTGCACGTCGAGGGGACCGACATCCACTGCGACATCGTAAGCGGCGGCGTGCTGAGCGAGCGCAAGGGCGTCAACGTGCCCGGCGTGGACGTGAGCCTCCCCTCGGTCACCGCCCAGGACCGCGCCGACATAGAGTTCGGCTGCGAGTTGGGCATCGACGCCATCGCCGCCTCGTTCATCCGCAATGCGGAAGCCGTCGAGGAGATTCGCGAGATCTGCCAGAGCTGTCACGCCGGCGACGTGCTCATCTTCTCAAAGATCGAATGCACCCTTGCCGTAGAGAACTACAAGAGCATCACACTGGCATCGGACGGCATCATGGTGGCTCGCGGCGACCTCGGGGTCGAGATTCCCTTCGAGCAGATTCCCCATGTTCAGAAGACCATCATTCGCTTCTGCAACGAGAACTACAAGCCCGTCATCACGGCCACCCAGATGCTCGACTCCATGATTCACAACCCGCTTCCCACCCGTGCGGAGGTCACCGACGTGGCGAACGCCATCTACGATGGCACGAGTGCCGTCATGCTCAGCGGCGAGACCGCAGCCGGCCGCCATCCCGTTGAGGCCGTTCACACGATGGCCACCATCTGCCTGGAGACCGAGAAGTACCGCGAGGAGCGCGACCAGGTACCCCACCGCAAGGGCATCCGCAACGTCAACACCACCATCGGTCGCTCGTCCGTACGCATCGCCGACGCCGTGAGCGCAACCTGCATCCTGTGTCCCACGCACACCGGACGCACCCCGCGCCTCGTCTCGGCCTCACGGCCGCACCTGCCCATCTACGCGTTCTCTTCGCAGGAGAAGGCCATCTTGCGCACGTGCTTCTATTGGGGCGTTTATGGCATCCTCACCGAAGAGCAGGAGACCCACATCGACGCCTGCTACAACGCCATTCGCACCGCCCACGAGCTTGGATTTGCCCAGGAGGGCGACCTCGTCGTCGTTATGGCAGGCGACCCCGTCACCACGCCCTTCGACGACAACTACGTCTCGTCCACCAACATGATCACCGTGGCGCAGGTGCGTTAGCATCCGTCCCGCATAGCTAACGACCCACTCAGTCGCCGGGCTCCCCCATTCGTCTGCGAATCGGGGAGCCCGGCGACTCTGCAAGGTCGATGGAGGCGAAGTGGGCCGATAAGCCGGGTTCTGTCGTGGACAATCATTTATCTAGGGACAGCGTCACCGCTGACCTCGAGCACGCTACCCGAGCGCAGTGCGGGCCACACCATCGCGCTCCTATTCGCGCTTGCTCCGGAAGGGGCTTGCCAAGCCACCCTGTTGCCAAGGTGCTGGTGGTCTCTTACACCACCGTTTCAGCTTTTCTCTCACCCGCCGAGGCGGGCAGCGGGAGTCTTCTTTTCTGCGGCGCTTTCCGTCGGGTCACCCCGCCCGGCCGTTAGCCGGCTTCCTGCCCTGTGGAGCCCGGACTTTCCTCATAACCTTCCCGCATTTGCGGGCGTTTCCGCGATTGTCTGGCCCACTTCGCGCGTTGCATTGTACCACAGCCTCATGACGATCGCGCCAACCATTCTCCGCGTCCATCGCCATACGTATACAATACTGTTGCTGCCATCAGAGCAAACACGGAGGAGAGGCCATGTTCTACACGCTGACCACCAATCCCGCAATCGACATGGTCGTGACCTGCGACAAGCTCGTACCCAACAGAGTCTCGCGCACCAAAGACGCAACCTACGTCCCCACGGGCAAGGGCATCAACGTATCGTTCGCGCTCGATCGCTTCGGCATTCCCTCCACCATCCTCGGCTTCTTTGGCGGATTCACGGGACGCTGGCTTCAAGAGGAGGCAGAGAAGGTATGTCCCGTGAGGTCCGTTGAAGTCGAGGGCATCACGCGCGTGAACGTCTTTGTGACCTCGGGCAAAGACGAGTACATAATGCCCAGCGCTGGCGCCCCGGTCGCACGTGCCCAGCAGCTCGAGATGCTGCGCATCATCGAGGAGGCGCACGACATGCGCGCGCTCATCGTCTCGGGTTCGCTCGCACCCCTGATGGAACCCGACTATTACGACGAAATCGCCCTCCTTTGCGAACGCAAGGGCGCAGACCTCATCCTCGACGTGTCACACCCCCACCTCGCGCAACTCGTCGGGTATCGGCCGCTGCTCATCAAGCCCAATGACGAGGAGCTTGGCGAGATCTTCGGCGTCGATACAGACTCTCCCGACCAAATCGTTCGCGCCTTGCATACCGTCCACGAGCGCGGCGCACGCAACATCCTCTGCACCCTTGGCAGCAGGGGCGCATACTTCCTCGACGATGCCCACGTCTACCACGCGACGGCCGCCAAGGTACCTATGTACTCGACCGTCTGCGCCGGTGACGCAAGCCTCGCCGCATTCCTCTCGGTGTGGCATGACGACCGTGACGCCGTCGTGCCCGCACTTACGAAGGCCATGGCAACGGGCGGCAACGTGGCCATGAGCGCGGGCATCGGCGACCTCGCGCACGTCGGGGAGCTCGAAAGGCAGATTCGCGTGTCCGTAGTCGACTGATTGCTCTCCGTCGGAAATAGACGGTTCAGTCTGCAAATCTTATGGGCCCAGACCTGCCGGCACAGACCCGCCCCCTCCGGTGCGCGGAGTGGCAGCTGTCGTGAGAAGGGCCCGCGGGCATTGGAACCGACCAAAAAAGCGCCACCCCACAAGGGATGGCGCTTGGCGGATGGCGCTTGGCACTCGAGGTAATTCGCGCTTAGTCGAGGTCGCTGAAGTCCTCGCCCGGCATCGAAGCCATGGGGGCCGTCATGATCGGGCGAGACATCGCCGTGGCGTCGGCGTCCACGAAGTCGACCTCCGGCTCCACGACGGGTGCGGGAGCCGCAGTCGTCGCGACGATTGGCGCAGGTGCTGCCACAGGAGCTGCGTCTTGGTTGGGGAAGACGGAATCCGCATCGTCCATGAAGTGCTGCAGGAGGCGCTTGTACTCTGCGCGGAAGTCCTCGCGCGACTGCTTCAGGCGATCGATCTCGTCGAGCTCGCTCTGCTTCTCGGCCAGAGCCTGGCGGATGACCTCACGCGCCTTCTGGTCTGCCTCGGTGCGAATGCGATCCGCGTTGTCGCGAGCGTCCGCGACGAGCTTGTCTGCACTCTGCTGCGCGATGATAAGCACCTGCGAAATCTGACGCTCGGACACGCTGTAGTCGTTGCTCGCGGCAACTGTCGGCACAGGAGCCACCGGACGCGTGGAAACCTCAATCTCGAGCTCGGAGACCTGCTGCTGCAAAGAGGCAACCTTTGCCTGGGAGGACTGGAGCTGTGCCTCGGAAGCGTTCAGGCGACCCTTAAGATCCGCAATCTTCTGAAGCATGGAGTCAACCTCGACGGAGAGCTGCTCCAAGAAGTTATCGACCTCGTCAGTGTCGTAGCCACGCTTCGATGCGGAGAAGGTCAGTTGTTCGATGTCAGCTGGTGTGATTGCCATCATGTTCCCTTTCGATTGCCATGTGCACGACACGTACCTTTGGGCCGACGCACCTTAACGTTCAGAAGTATACCAATAACGCACGTTCAATGAAGCCAAGAACTAGTATTGCCAAGATGGGAGAAAAGTCCAACCCTCCAAACGGCGGAATGACCCGTTGGAATAGCTGAATGTACGGACGCACGAGCGCATCAATCGCACCTGCGAGGTCCGCGATGATTCCTTCCCTCGGCATGGGAAGCCACGACAGGATGCACCACACGATGATGAGCACCTGATAGAAGCCAATTATCCTCGAGAGAAAGAATGAGATGCTGAACAAGCGCGTCACCTACCCTCGGCGAGCTCTGCCGTCCTCTCCAGGGCGGCGTCCACAGCCTCGTAGACGCCCTCCACAAGCAGCGGCTCGAGCTCCTTGAGGGCGGCAGCGGTCGTACCGCCCGGTGACGTGACGCGCTCCATGTAGGCGCGGGGATGCTCACCGGTCTGGCAAAGGGTCTGTGCCACGCCGAGCACCGTCGCCTCCACGAGCTCGCGGCACGCGACCGCAGGCAACCCCCTCAGGATGCCAGCCCGCGTGAGGGCATCGATGAACAGCGCCACGTAGGCAGGCCCGCAGCTCACGACGGCGCCCTCCGCGTCAAGCTGGTCCTCGCGCATGACGTGCGCGGCACCAAGCTGCGCAAACAGGCATCGCACGAGCTCCACATCCGAAGCGGTGGCCTTTGAGCCCGCACACACAGCCGTTGCGCCCGAAAGCACCTGTATGGGCAGATTGGGCATCACGCGCACGACGCGCGAGCCGGGCAGCAGCTCCTCGAGCGTGGCCAAGGCGACCCCGGCCGCTATCGAGACGACGAGCCGCCCTTCAAGCGCCGATGCCAACGGCGCGCACACGTCCGGAAGCACTTGCGGCTTGACGGCGATGAGAACCACGTCGGTCCCGGCCTGCACCAGACCATGTGCGTTGGCCGCAGTGCACATGCCCAGCTCCGCGAGCGGCTCCGTGCATGCGGACAGCGGGTCGCAAACGGTGACGTCTGCCGCCTCGAGCGCTCCCGACTTCACGAGTCCACGGGCGATTGCCGACCCCATCGATCCTGCCCCGATTATGCCGATGGTGGTATTGATGCTGCCCATGGTTATCGCGACCCGTTCAGCAGCCGGTCTGCCTCGGCAGGCGAGATCTGCATGCCTGCGGGAAGCACCGCAAACGCGCGGCTTCCCACAGAACTCACCTCACCGTCGATTCCGAAGGCCAGCCCAAAGCAGAAGTCCAGAATTCTCTGCGCGACTTCACCGGGAGTGTCCGAAAGGTCGAGCAGCACCGTCTGGTTCGTACGCACGCGCCTGACGACCGTCTGCACGTCCTCGTAGGCCTCCGCCTTCAGGACATACGGGGGAAGCTGACCCGACGCGTTGTACGTCGGACGTGCCGGGGTGTACTGACGCGATGCATCATAGTCGTCAAAGTCATCCGTGCGCTGGCGCGTATACGAGGAGGTCGTGGGCTGACGACGCGTCGGCTGCGCGCTTGCCTGCTGCGCCCCGGAGTTGGTCGCCACCGGGCGACCTGAGCGCGTGTAGACGGCGACGCTCTCCGCCTCGGGACGCGGCGTGTTGCCGAGCAGACCGCTCCCCTGCGGTTCGTCCTCGTAGTCGTCGTCCTCGTAGTCGTCGTAATCGTCCTCGTAGTAATCGTCATCATAGTCATCCATGTCGCCACGGAGCCTATCGCGCAGGTTGTCCAGCAATCCCATGATTCATTCGCCTTTCTAGCCGTTAACGCCGTGCGTCCGCGTAGGACTCGTCAAACACAATCCTGCCCAATCGCACCAACGTGGACCCTTCCTCAACTGCAACCTCGAAGTCGCCGCTCATCCCGCAAGAGAGCGTCGGCAGTTCCAATCCGCTTGACGCCCGCAATTCGTCACGTAACTCACGCAAACCCGAGAAGCACGCACGCGCCGCCGACAGGCTTCCCGCAGGGGCCATCGTCATAAGGCCCTCGATGCTCACGCCCGGCAGTTCCATCATACGCTCTGCCGTGCGAGCGACGTCCGAGGGCACCATGCCCGACTTCGACTCTTCGCCCGAGACGTTGACCTCAAGCAGGCACCTTACCGCAATGCCTCGCGCCTCTGCCCTGTTCGAAACCGCCTCGGCCAAATGAAGCGAAGAGATGGAATGAACGAGCTCTGCGTTGCCCAGCACCTTGTTTATCTTGTTTCGCTGCAAGTTGCCAATCATGTCGATGCGAACGCCCGGGACGTCCTTGAGCGCCTCTGCCTTGCGCTGCAAGTCCTGAGGTCGGTTCTCTCCGAACGCGAGGTATCCCTGCTGAATGGCGAGCAGCATCTGGGGAACATCTACGGTCTTCGAAACCGCAAGCAGCGTCACCTCGTCGGCATTCCTGCCAGCACGTGCCGCCGCATCGGCGATGCGATCCATGAGCTCCGCCCTGCGCGCCCGCAGGAACTGCGCGTATACCTCTGGACTGGTCTCACCCATTGAGCCGTTCACCTCCCGAGCATCATCGACGTCGGCATCCTACAGAAGCGGGCAGGCGCACGGCACCCACCCACCAATTGCAGAATCCCTTTGGACCAACTACATGCGCGAGCTGCGCTTCAGGAAGTCGGGGATGTCGAATCCGTCATTTGAGGAGGAGCGGCCACTCGAGGCCGAGCGGTTCGGCTGCCTGCGCTCGGCTGGACGAGAGACGCTTGAGCGGCGGTCGTCGCGCTGCGGCATGGAGGTGGCAGGGCCGGTCACATTATCGTCGCGGAAGCCGGTTGCGATGACGGTGACGCGCACCTGGTCACCAAGGCTCTCGTCCACGACGGTACCGAAGATGATATTCGCTTCCGGGTCGACGTTCTTCGCGACAAGGTCGGCCGCGTCGTTGATCTCCTGTATGCCAAGGTCCTGGTTGCCAGAAATCGACAACAGCACGCGCGTAGCGCCATCCACGGAGCTCTCGAGCATGCGGCTCGAGATGGCCTCTTCCGCAGCGTCGACCGCACGGTTGTCGCCCGAGGCAATTCCGATGCCCATCATCGCGGTGCCGGCGCCGCGCATGATCGTGCACACGTCGGCGAAGTCAAGGTTGATGAGGCCCGGTACGGTAATGAGGTCGGTGATGCCCTGGGTGCCCTTGCACAGCACGTCGTCAGCCATACGGAAGGCCTCAAGCATCGTGGTCTTCTTCTCCGAGAGGTCAAGGAGACGATCGTTGGGGATGACAATGAGGGTGTCCACGTTGTCGGAGAGGTTCTTGATGCCATCGGCGGCATTGGACGCACGCTTGCGACCCTCGAATGTGAAGGGCTTCGTCACGACGCCTACCGTAAGGGCACCCACGTCGTTCTTTGCGATGTCCGCAACGACCGGCGCCGCACCCGTGCCCGTTCCACCGCCCTCGCCGGCGGTGATGAACACCATGTCCGAGCCCGCGATGGCAGCCTTGATCTCGTCCCGAGAGTCCTCCGCGGCCTCCGCGCCAACCTCAGGCACGGCACCTGCGCCGAGACCCTTGGTGATGTCGGTGCCAATGTGGACCTTGATGTCGGCGTCGGAGAGGGCAAGCGCCTGTGCGTCGGTGTTTACCGCCACGAACTCAACGCCCCTGATGTTCTGCTCGATCATGCGATTGACGGCATTGGTTCCGCCACCTCCGACACCAACCACTTTGATCACGGCCAGGTAGTTGTTGGGAATGTTGGACTCGTTCATGCTTCCTCCTTGAGTGGCGGCGTTTGTGCCCTCCGTGCGTGGTGCGTTCTGCTCTGTGGTTCTACGTAGTGCGTTGGGGCTACGATGGTGGTGCGTGAGTGGTACGTTTAAGTGTTCGTGGTACCCCGTGCTAGCTCGATTTGCCGAGGTCAAAACCCTCAACCTCAAGTTAACCTCAACGCCTCTTGCAAAGCGGGTAATCTTTACACAACATAAAACGGAAAGTCAATCGATGTGTGCATCTTGTGGAATGCCCAGCTAGATGGACTAATGGGGAGACGGAAATTCTCTAAGGCTCTACTTGAGGTCGATGATATTAATACGAACTCTTATGCCGAAAACCGACGCTAGTACGTCCCCTCGTACCCATAGCCGTAGCCATAATCATACTCGTCCTGATTCAAAGAATCCGATGTCGTAACCTCATTGCCATCCCCATATGAGCCGTCGGCTCCCTCGTCGTAAGCCTCGGAATCTCCGTAAAGGTCGTTCTCGGATGACTCGTCCTCCTCAGGCTTACGCTGTGGAAGACTTGCGAAGTCGCTCTCCTCGTCTATGGAGACGCCCGTAGCCCCCGTTCCTTCACGGACATAGGATGACTCGATGCGACGATACGTAGGACGTGATGGTATGCGCACGTTCACGTACGTCACCTGTCCGGCATACTTCTCTAGAATCTCCTGTGCAACGGCAACCTTAGACGCGACGTTGGTGGGAGCTCCCATCGAGACTTCCACACCGCTCTTCAGAATGCAGGAGATGCCCTCCACGTCAGGCGCGGAATAGCTTACGACCTCCTTGGCGAATTCCGCAGGGAACTGCTCCGCGAAGGAATAGACGGCTCCGATGGCATCATCTGTGGCGGCCGTCCCTGCAACGGGACAAACCGTTGCGGGGACGCCGGATATCATGACCACGCCGAGCCGCTCTGCCTCGGCGAGCGCCACATCCACAGAGGACTCGCCCTCAACGGCCTCGACACGCAGGGGCTCAATCCACACCCCGTCGTCGCCCAGCAACCAGCAGAGTCCGCCCGAGCTCATCGCGACGAGCGCCCCCACCTTGCGCTCACGCGTGCGAATGAGCAGTCGATCGGGAAATTCATTCTGGATCTCCACGTCGGCAATCCAGGGATTGTTGAGCACAGACTTCCTCACGGCCTCGGTGTCTACGTTGAGCAGCGTCGCATCCTCATCCAAGCGGACGAGCTGCGCGACGTTCTCTGCAGTCACATGCTCGGTGTCATACGTATCGATAGAGGTAATCTTGAACATCGAGGTGTGGGACAGCACGGCAAGCACCAAGGCGACGAGGAGGAGCACTGCCGCCAAGGTGCCCGAGGCAATCGCCATAATGCGCAGGAAGCTATGGCCCGCCTTGCGCGCATCCACCGAGCCGAGGCCAAGCGTAGAGTCCGGCAACGCACCCTCGGCGACCTTGAGTCCCTCTTGGGTCGGAATGCCGCTCTTTGGCACCCCCCGCGCCCTCAGACGGCTCGAGGCCTCTCCCAGCGTGGAACCGAGGACGCTCGTGCGCCCCGTCGACCTGCGACGGTTTTCGGTGCGCCGCGAGTTGCGCGGCATAGCGCTATCCGTCTCTCTCTGCGCGCTCGTTCAGCGCCGCTAGCAGCGCAGGACCCATGAGCGTCACATCACCGGCACCCTGCGTTATGACAAGGTCACCAGGCTTGCACTCCTTGGCGAGCCGCTCAAGCAGCCTCCTGCGATTGGGAACGTAGTGTACCTCGCTCACCTTCCCCTTCGCGATGACTGCGGAGGAGACCGTCTTTCCCGAGATGCCAGGTATGGGCATCTCGCTCGCCGGGAAGACATCCATGACGTAGAGCACGTCGGCATGGTCGAATGCCGTCGCGAACTTGTCGCGCATGATCTGCGTCCGCGTGTATCGGTGTGGCTGGAAGACGCACACCACGCGCTCGTAGTCGAGGGTTGCGGCGGCGCCAAGCGTCGCGTCGATTTCGGTGGGATGGTGTCCGTAGTCGTCCACTACCGTGACGCCACAGGCATCACCCACGTACGTGAAGCGCCTCCGCGCGCCTTTGAACGCACTGAGCGCCTTCGCCGCTTCCCGCACGTCCAAACCAAGCACGTCTGCGACCGCGATGGATGCCAAGGCATTTAGGACGTTGTGTCGCCCCGGATTTGCCTGAATGCCGACGGTGACCACGTCACCGCTCGGGACCTTGGCCTCAAACGACGACGAGATGCCCTTGGTGACGACGGACGAGCACACATAGTCGTTGTGCTCGCCGAAGCCGTAGGTGACCACGCGCCTGCCGGTTGCCTGCGCAAGCTCCACATAGTGAGCCACGTCACCCATGATCACGACGGTACCTGCCTCGCCGACGAGCCCCATGAACTCCTGGAACGTGGCCTCAAGGCGCTCGAGGGTACCGTAGTGGTCCATGTGGTCTTCCTCCACGTTGGTAACCACCACGACGTCAGGGTCAAGAAAGAGGAACGAGCCGTCCGATTCGTCAGCCTCGGCAACGAAGTAGCCTCCACGCCCGTCACGCCCATTGGTGCCATAGCCCTCAACCACGCCACCGATGAGAAATGCGGGATCGAGTCCCATACGGTCGAGCATGGTGGCCACCATCGAACTCGTCGTCGTCTTGCCGTGAGTCCCTGCCACGGCTACCGTCGTCGCACCCTCGCAGAGGGCGGAGAGCATCTTTGCACGCGGCCACACGGGAATGCCAAGCTCGCGCGCACGCACGAGCTCGGGGTTCGACTCGGGTATGGCGGTGGATATGACCACGACGTCCGGCTTGACCTCGTCGATGGTCGCCGCGTCATGACCGAGGTGCACGCTGATGCCTGCGGCTTCCAGCTCACGCACGTAATGCGACTCCTTGAGGTCGGAGCCGGTCACCCTCCGACCACGCTGGTGCAGAACCAGCGCGATTCCGCTCATGCCAGCCCCGCCAATACCTATAAAGTGGGCACTCGAGAATGCCACATCTGCCTGACTCATAGCCATGTGTCCTCCTCTTCGGAAGTTGCGGTATACCAGTGTAGTGCTTTTGGGCCGCGAGGACGAGCCGTACGCAAATCCTCAGCAAACCGCCTCCACTTCGTTTGCGAGGTGCGACGCGGCCTTGTCCTGCCCGAGCGCCCGTGCGGCATCGTGCATCGAGGCACGTCGAGCGTCATCGTCCACCAACTGCAGAACGAGATCGTGGAAGCCTGTCCCGTCGAGGTCGCCGTCAGAGACGAGCTCTGCCGCGCCCGCGCTCACCAAGAAGCGCGCGTTGGTCGTCTGGTGGTCGCCGGTCGCGAGCGGGTAGGGCACCAGGACGGATGGGACGGCAAGGGCAGCAATCTCGGCTATGGACGAGGCGCCCGCACGCGAGACCACCAAGTCCGCCGCCGCAAGGGCCTCTCCCATGTTGTCGATGTAAGGGCGCACGTCCCAACGAGCTCGCTTGTCTGCATCGAGGCCCAGCGACTCCTCCACCTCGGAGTAGAGCTCGTTGCCCGTTGAATGCACCACCCGCACCTGCGGACGGGCGAGCAGGTCCTCGCTCAGCGCGACCATGGCCTCGTTGAGGTGCCGCGCCCCGAGGCTTCCGCCAAAGACGAGCACCATCAGCTCGTGGTCGCGTATGCCGAATGCCTCCCTGCCCGCACGGCGGGAGGCCTCGATCACGGAGCGCCTTACAGGGTTGCCCGTCACGTTGAGCGACGTCTGGGCCCCCATGCTCCCCTCAAAGGCAGCCTTTGCGTCGGGAAACGAGATGCACACCGTCGCCGCATCGTGCGCGCACGTGCGGTTCGCAAGGCCGGCAACTGAGTTCTGCTCGTGAATAACGTAGGGGATGGAGCGCTTGCGACACACGCGCAGCAGGGGCATCTCCACGTAGGCGCCAAAGCCCACGGCCACGTCGGGCACCACGCCCCCGTCGAAGCCCTGCTCGAGCTGCCGCTCGGCAAGCCGCATGCGGACCAGCGCCGAGACGAGCGTCCATGGCCGGCTGCGATCGAAGCCGGTCACGCGAATCTGCTCGAAGTCATAGCCCGCCTCGGGCACCAGTCGGCTCTCCAGACGATTCGGCTGGCCGTAAAACGTCACATGATGGCCACGCGCGTCCAGCTCCTCGGCCAACGCGAGCGCGGGGTTGATGTGCCCCGCAGTCCCTCCTGCGGCTATCGCGACCTCAAGTGTTCTCGTCAACGTTCCACCGTCCTCCCCTATGCACCCGGTAGGGCATGATACTACCACAGGCACAAAACCCTGCCTTCTCGTAGGAGACACTCCCCCACGCGAAAAACGTTTACCATTGAGCGTGCCCCCACGAGAAATCAGGGCCGACGGTCTCTGAGGCGCTCCGAGGCGTTGGGACCCAAATCGATGCGCCGATAGCCGGCCAGCGGCGCCGAGGAGCTCGTTCTGCCGCCCTCGATGACGCTCCAACCCGGACGCAGAGCACGAGGCGTCCTCGACACGTCAGACGGCGCGTCCCCCTCATCCCAGCGCGCCTCCTCATCCGAAAGCCTCAACTGTCTCCTGCGCACCTCGTATGAGGTCTCTGGCAGCGTGGAACGCAACGACACGGACGACACAAGCCCCACGAGCATGAGGCTCGACATCACCGACGAGCCACCATACGAGACGAAGGGAACGGGCTTGCCCGTCAGGGGGAACACGCCAAGCACACCGCTCACGTTGAGGAGGAGCTGAATGACGATGAGCGACGTGCAACCGGCCGCGATAAGCGTCCCCGCGATGTCCGGTGCGTTCTGCGCGATCTTCAAGCCGCTCCACAGGAGCACGGCGAATGCGGCAAGCATGCCGACCGCACCCACCAAGCCAAGCTCCTCACCCACGATGGCAAAGATGAAGTCGTTGTGGGCCATGGGAAGGTAGTTGTATTTTTGTCTTGACATGCCCAGCCCCAAGCCGGTGAGGCCACCAGATCCGAAGGCATAGAATCCTTGCGTCAACTGGTAACCTGCGCCGTACTCGTCCTTGAAGGGGTTGAACATCGTAAGGATTCGCTGACGCGAGTAGTCGTCCTTGAGGGAATAGGCGATGGCGATCACGCCAATCGCAAGACCGAGCCCCCCAATCTGGTAGCCGGGAACTCCCGCCAAGTAGCACATGACGAGCAGCGTCAGCACCACGACGCCGGTCGTGCCCTTGTCGGGCTGCCATAGCACCAACGCAAGTGGCGCCATGATTCCTCCCGCGACGAGCTTGATTGCCTCGTTGCGGTCGAGCGACCCCTCGCAGAAGAAGCGCTCCGCAATGCGCGCCCCCACCAAGAGCATCACGATCTTGGCGAACTCGGACGGCTGTAGCGAGAAGGGGCCGATGGCTATCCAGCGTGTCGCCCCGTAGGCGTCACGTCCTGCCAGCGGGGTGTACACCACCACAAGTAAAGCCACGGTTAAGCCCCACACCACCTTGAGCAGATTGCCATCCCACCGGTGATAGTCGATGCACGCCAGCACAACGGCCAAGATGACGCCGAGCGCCGCAAAACCCGCCTGCCGCACCAAGAAGTACGCAGGGTCATGACCGTACGAGCGAGTTGTGAGTCCCACGATGGACGAGGACGAGTAGATCATGAGCATGCCGAACATCAGGAGGGCAAACGCCGTCACGAGAAAGACGACCCGCGGCACCATGATGCGCGCGGGGGCCTGCTGACGCGAGCGACGTCGCGCAGAACCCTCGCGCGTTCGCTGCCAAGGCAGAACGTCGCCCAAGGTCCACCCCATCATGCCAGCGCCCCCGAGGCGCCAAGCCGCAGAACCAGGTCCTTGAACACTTCGCCGCGCTCATGGAAGCTCGAGAACTCGTCGAACGAGGAGCAGGCGGGCGAGAGCAGCACCACGTCCCCCCGCTCGGCAAGCCTCACGGCACGCTGGAACGCCTGGGCAAGATGCGCCTCCTCGACCACCACCAGGCCCGCATGCTCACCGCGCAGCGCCGCCGCGATGCGCGGCCCCGCAGCGCCATAGCAGACGGCCACGCGACACCGCGCCGCGACCGCACGCGCCAGGGAGTCAAGGGCGGTGCCTTTATCGTATCCGCCGAGCAGCACGACGACCCGTCCCGCCTCGAACGCCGTGAGCGCCTTCTCGACGGAATCCACGTTGGTCGCCTTCGAATCGTTGACAAATCGCACGCCACCAAGCTCGCCGCAGGGCTCAATTCGGTGCTCGAGCGGCGAGAACGACGTCAGCGTATGGCACACGGCCTCTGCGGGCACGCCCACCTCAAGCGCAAGTGCGGCGGCGGCGAGCGCATTCTGGACGTTGTGATCGCCCTTGAGGGCCATGTTCTGTCGGTGAACGAGCAAGACCTCGGTGCCGTCTCGGCGTACCACGAGACGGTCCCCGCGCAGGAAGGCGGCGTTCGGCGCTTCAGGCAGCGCATGCACGCTCACCCGGCAGACGCGCAGACCGCGCGCCTCCAAACGGTCGGCAACCGCCCGACACGGGTCGTCGTCCACCGAGACGACAGCGAGGTCGCCCGCATCGAGGTTTGCGAAGATGCGTTCCTTGGCCTGGGCATAGGCCTCGAGCGACCCGTGCCACTCCAGGTGGTCGGGCGTAATGTTGAGCAGACATGCCACGCGCGGATGCAGGTCGTATGCCGTCACGAGCTGGAAGCTGGAGAGTTCGGCGACGAACCAGCAGTCCTCGGCACGGTCTGCAACCTCTCCCGTCGCGACCACGCCTACGTTGCCGACGGCCTTTGCCGCCAGACCTCCCGCCTGAAGCAGCTCGGTCGTGAGCAGCGTGGTCGTCGTCTTGCCGTTGGTGCCCGTGATGGCCACCCAGCGGTCGGGACTCTCGCGCCATGCGAACTCAGGCTCGCCGACAAGGACGGCGGCATGGGCTCGCGCCGAGGCAAAGAACGACGAGGACTCGGGAATTCCCGGCGAGACGATGGCAAGGTCGTAGGTGCCCTCGAGCTCGTCCGTCCCGCACACGACGCGCACGCCGCGCTCCGCGAGCTCCTCGGTGCGCTCACCCGGCACGGATTGCGCGCCGCCATAGAGGTCCACCGACGTGACGCGACCGGGCATGAGGTCGGCAAGGTAGTCGGCGACGCCGAATCCCGTGCGGCCCAGGCCGAGCACGCATACCCTGCCCAGCGGCTGTGTGGTGAACGATGACTGCATGAGTCCCCTCCTTGAGGTCTAGAGGCAACCGAATCGATGCCCGCGCTAGCGCAGCTGGAAGAACAGGGCAAAGCCAAGGGCAACGAAGGCGGCCGAGATGATCCAAAAGCGAATCACGACCTTGTTCTCGCTCCATCCGAGCCGCTCGAAGTGGTGATGGATGGGCGCCATCAAAAAGACGCGCTTGTGCGTGAGCTTGAAGCTTGCCACCTGAATGATGACGGAGAGCGCCTCCGCGACGAAGAGCCCGCCCATCACGAGCGAGGTCACCTCGGTCTTGGTGAGCACCGCGCATGCGGCAAAGGCGGCCCCGAGCGCGAGCGACCCCGTATCCCCCATGAAGATCGAGGCCGGGTAGCAGTTGTGCCAGAGAAAGCCGATGCACGAGCCGGCGATGGAGGCCGAGAAGATGGCAAGGGAGAGCTCATCATAGCGAAACGCCACCATGGCCATGCCCAGCATGGCAACGAGCACGGTGCCGCCCGCGAGGCCGTCCAATCCGTCAGTGAGATTGACGGCGTTCGAGAGACCCGCCATCAGGAAGAACACGAAGATGACGTAGAGCCAGGGGATGCGAAACGCCCCAGGACCCTCTCCCAGGGTCGTGGTAAGAACGCCAAGGTCGATGGTGAACCCGCCGGGAAAGCGCACGATGGGCGCGATGCCCACCCAGTTGACAGAACCCAGGCAGAAGGCAACCGATATCGTGACGAGGCCAATCATCTTTTGGGTGGGCGTCAATCCGAGCGAGCGCTTGTGCGCCACCGACTCGATGTCGTCGAGCAGGCCCAGCGATCCGGTGACGAGCATCGCCACGATGGCACACAGGAGGTCGGGCGAGCGCGGGGCCATCACGATGCAGGTAAGGACCACGCTGACGAGCATGATGAGGCCGCCCATGGTGGGCGTGCCCTGCTTCACCAGGTGGCGTTGCGGGCCGTCGGCACGTATCTGCTGGCCTATGCCCCCGCTCCTCATGAATCTGATGAAGAAGGGCATGAGCAGCCCGGTAATCAGCGCGCTGATGAAGATTGTCACGAAGACTTGATACGTCGGGTAGTTGGGATCCCCCAGCAGGCGCGCGATCATCGGGCGAGCACTCCCTCCACGAATCGGTCGAGGCCGACGGAGCGCGACCCCTTGGCCAAAACCAGATCATCGGGCAAGAAGATGGGCGCCAGCACGCGCGCCGCATCCTCCGCAGTCGCAAAGCGCTCGAGCTTGTCTGCCGAGAAGCCCATGGTAAGTGCGGCGTCCGCCATCACATCTGCGGCCTCACCACCGACGAGGGCGAGCATGTCAAGAGGCTTGGCCGCCGCGTAAGCGCCGATGAGGCCATGCAGCCGGTTAGACTCCGAGCCAAGCTCCCCCACCTCTCCGAGAACCGCGATGCGCCTGCCCGCGCACTTCATGGAGAACAGCACCTCCAGCGCCGCCGCAATCGACGCAGGACTGGCGTTGTACGTGTCGTCGATCACACGTGGAGAGCCTGCCACGCGCCGGACCTCGAGCCGCATGCGCGCGGCATGCATGCCGAGGATGCCCGCGAACGCGTCCTCGCGCGGAGTCCCGATGGCCCATGCGGCTCCCATGGCGCTCAGCAGGTCAAACACCATCGCGCGGCCCGGCAGGGGCAGCAACCCCTCGAGCTCGAGCCCGTCGGAGAAGACGAGGCGCACGTACGGAAGGCCGTCCTCGTCGAGGGAGACCTCAGACGCGCGCACCGCACAACCCTCTCGGAAGCCTACGCGCAGCACGTCGATGCCAGCGGCCTTGGCGTAGGAGTCCTCCATGAGGTCGGCGAAGTCGTCACCGTCGCTGAGGACGAGCGTCGCGTTGAAGCCGTCCACCAGGCGCATGCCGCTCACGATCTGCGCCTTCTCGCCGGCGATGCCCTCGCGAGAGCCCAGGTTGCCGATGTGACTCGTACCGACGTTGGTGACGACCGAGACGTTGGGCTTCACCACGTCAGAGAGGCGCACCATCTCGCCCGGCACGTTCATACCCATCTCGACGACGAGCGCCTCGTCTTCGGGCGACGCCGAGAAGAGCGTGAGCGGCACGCCCAGCAGGTTGTTGTAGTTGCCCTTGGTGGCGTGTGTCCTGCGCGTCACGGCGAGGGCGGCCGCCAGCATCTCCTTGGTGGTGGTCTTCCCCACCGAACCCGTCACTCCGACCACGGCCCACTGCGGGTTGCGCAGGCGCCACGCCCGTGCGAGCCTCAGCATGAACTCCTCACCGTCGTCCTTCTGGGCCCGCACCACGGCGGCACCGTAGAGCGCGGCCGTCTCCAAGAGCCTCTCGTCCGCCTCGCGCGTCAGCACGACCACGTGCGCGCCCGCCTCGACGGCAGGAACGGCATAGCGGTTGCCGTCGACGCGCTCGCCAAGCAGCGCCACGAACGCCCTGCCCTCTTCCACCTGACGCGAGTCAATGCACACGCCCTCGAACGACACGGTCGCCGCGCCCGCGACGAGCACGGCGTTGGTCGCCTCGAGCATGTCTGCAACAGTCATGCGTATCATTGCATCCCCTCCTAGAGCTACCGCGTAAACGACGGAACGCTCAAGTCCGCAAGAACCTCACCCATAATAGCCGAGAAGACGGGACCTGCGGATGAGTAGGACATATATGGAGTTTCGTTCAAACCCACATACACCAACGCCTCCGGGTCCTTGGCAGGCGCAAAGCCGATGAGCGACGCAAGGTACTTGTTCTTCTTGTACTTGCCGTTCTCGGCCTGCTCGCCCGTTCCCGTCTTTGCCGCCACATCGTACCCGTCCACCGCGCCAGATTGTCCGGTGCCGTCCTCGACCACCGTGCGCATCATGTCGGCCACCTTCTCGGCCGTCACCGCGGAGACCGAGCGCTCCTCCGAGCTCCAGTCGAGGTTCTTGCCGTCCACGCTCGTGACGAAGTGCGGGGTCGGCAGCATCCCCTCGCATGCGATCGAGCTCACCGCTCGCACCATCTGTACCATGGGAACGGCGATGCCCTGGCCAAACGACATCGAGCCCACCGACGAGGGATCGTACTCCGAGCGCTTCTTGACAAGGCCGACCGCCTCGCCGGGGTAGTCGACTCCCGTGAGCTTGCCGATGCCAAACGCGTCGATTCCGTCCGCAAGCGCATCGGCCCCGATGGCCTCCTCCGCAATGAGTGCCGCCCCCACGTTCGAGGAGCGGCGCAGCATCTCGCGCAGGTTCATCTCCATGGTCTCGTACCGGCCGTCCTCGTCCTCCACGAGGTCCTGGCCCACGAGCATGGTGGGGGGCACGGTAAAGTAGTCGCTCGCGCTCACCGTGCCGCTCTCGATGCCGATGGCGGCGGTCAGCACCTTAAAGATCGACCCCGGCTCGTAGGAGTCCGAGACGAGCTTGAGGTTGAGCGCCTCTCCCGTGACGGACTCGGGGTTTGAAAGGTCGGCGTAGGGCGTCGAGCATGCCGCGATGATCTCTCCGTTGCGCGGGTCGCACACCATGCAGAAGCCGGACTTCGCCTTGTTCTTTGCCACGGCCTTCTCCACGGCTTGCTCCACGAACGCCTGCACGTCCTTGTCGATGGCGAGCACGATGTCGTCGCCGTCGATGGGCTCGGTGACCTCATAGGCGCCGCCCGCGATGGGAATGCCGCCGAGTCCCGTCTCCATGGTCATCTCGCCGTTCTTGCCGCTAAGCTGCTCGTCATAGGCATTCTCGATGCCCGTGATGCCCCTGCCGTCCATGTCGACCATGCCGAGGACCTGCCCGCACATACGCCCAAACGGGTACACGCGATGCATCTGCCTGATGAGGTAGACGCCTGCGTAGCCCTCTGCGAGGAGCTCCGAGCGCATTGACTCGCACGCCTCCTTCTCGGCCTTGCGTGTGAGGTAGACGAAGGTGGAGTCCTTCCCCATGAGCTCGCGGTATGCGACGACGTCGCCACCGAGCCAGCGCTCGACCAGCTTGGCCTGTGCGTCGGCATCGACGATCTCCTTGGGATTGCAGTAGACGTCGTAGCACTCCTCGCTCATGGCGAGCACGTTGCCGTTACGGTCGTAGATGGTGCCACGTCGCGCCTGGAGCTCGATGGTTGACGTCCTCCTGAGCTCGGCCTTCCGTGCGTACTCGGGCCCCTTGACGAGCTGCAGGTCGACGAGGCGAAGGGTGACGAGCCCCATGATGACGACGAGCACGATAAACACGTTGCGCAGCGCGCCCTCATTCGCGTGAGGGCGTTTGCGCGACTCCTCGTCGTAGGAGGACTCCTCATGCCGCCTGCGTCTCATCTACACCTTCTCCTCGGCCATCATCGGGATTCGTGCGGGCAATCCCGCGCGCTCGGGGTCGCCCGATGATCCCGCCGCCCAGTCTTTGCTAGTCGAGGGTGAGGCGGTCAACCTCACTTGCGTGCACCATGCCAAGGTTCTGCGTCGCAATGCGCCCGATGCGTTCCGAGCCGCTGAAGAGCGATCGCTCGATGCGCAGGTCGTTGTTGAGCGTCCTCAGCTCCTTGATCTGCGAGCTGACCTGCTCGTTAGCCTGAAGTGTGGCGACGGTGCCGGCGGTGAGCGCCACGCGCGCCACACCCACGACACAGAGGGCACAGACGATGGCGACGACGAGAATGACCTTAGAGAAGAATGTGGGCGAGACGGATTCGCGCGCTGCGGCATCGATTCCGCCGCCCTCGATGGAGGTGAGGACGGCAGGGCGCACCGAGGCCCAGCCGGACTCCTCGAGTTGTGGAGCAAGGTTCCCTTCGTACCTCATGATGCCGCATCCCTCCTCGACTCACGTCAGCGCACATCGCCCGTGGTTCGTTTAGTAGCAGCGGCGCCGAGGCGCCGCATCGTGTGTCGTTATGTACCAGAGGTGTCGAGCCTCCTCGCAACCCTCATGAGGGCACTCCGCGCGCGCGGGTTCTCGCGCACTTCGTCCTCGGACGCCTGAAGCGCCCGTCTGGTCTCGACGGTGACTATCGGCACGTGCCCGCATACGCACACCGGAAGCTCCGGTGGGCAGACGCAGCCCCTGCTCATCTCGCCAAACACGCGCTTGACGATACGGTCCTCGAGCGAGTGATAGCTAATGACGCAGATCCTCCCACCCGGGTTCGCCCAGCGAATCGCAGCTTCCAGCCCGCGCTCCAAGGCATCGAGCTCGCCGTTCACCTCGATGCGAATGGCCTGGAACGCCTTGCGCGCAGGATGCCTGCCATGTCGGCGGTCGCGCGCCGGTATGGCGTCACGGACGACCTCTGCGAGGCGAGCACACGACTCGAGGGGCGCGACCTTGCGCTCCTTGACGATGGCGCGCGCGATGCGCGAGCCATGGCGCTCGTCTCCGTAGATTCGCAGAATCCGGGCGAGGTCTGCTTCGGTATAGGTGTTCACGACCTCAGATGCGGTTAGGGTGTTGTTACCCGGGTCCATGCGCATGTCTAAGGGGGCGTCCTCGTGGTACGAGAAGCCCCGCTGGGGGATGTCGAGCTGGGGACTCGAGACGCCCAGGTCGAAGAGGAAGCAGTCCACGCCCGGAACCTCCGCCTCGACGAGCAGGTCGTCCAAGTCGGCGAAGTTCCCCTTGAGCAGGCGCGTGCGCGCTTCCGGCAGCTCGCGGGCAAACCGCGCGGCGGCCGCCTCGAGTGCCATATCGTCCTGGTCGATTCCGATGGAGAGCCCGTCTGGCGCGACCTTGCGTGCCAGCGCGACGCTGTGGCCGGCACCACCGAGCGTGCAGTCACACACGACTTCGCCTGGTGCGGGGGCCAAGGAGCGTACGACCTCCTCGAGCAAGACAGGTACATGCCGATATTCGCTTGTCAAGACATCCACTCCCTAGCCCTCGCCGAACATGAGCGCGTCAAGGTCGTCGTCGAGCGCTTCGTTCTCGATCTCCCACCGCTCGGTGTTCCACACCTCGAAGTGGTCGACCACGCCCACCACCGTCACGTCACGCTCGAGGCCGAGGCCCGCGCGCTTTGCGGCATCCACGCGTCCGAGCGCTATGCGCCCGGCCGAGTCGATGTCCACCGTCACGGCGCTGCTCGTGAGCTTGCGCCTCAGGGCGACCTGACGACGGTTCCCGGGCTCGAACTTCTTCCCGTCCTTCTCGAAGAAGCTCTGCACCCATTGGGCGAAGCCGTCGGGAGTGAACCCGTACAGCGCATCCTGCAGGGGGATGAGAATGACCTGCCCGTCGAACTCCTTGCGGTATGTCGCGGGCAGGGTGAGGCGACCCTTGGCATCCAAGTTGAACTGCTTGGATCCGGTTAGGTACATGCCTCACATCCCTTCTTGCGTCTCACGCGGAAAGCCTAGGCTGTGAGTTGGTGCGTTTGTGCTTCGTATGTGGTGCTCGGCCTTCCTCACGAGGGCGTGTTCCTCCCTCGAATGCGTGACCACATAATACACCTTGCCACACTTCCTCCCACCTTCCCCCCAAATTAGTTTTTTCGCCACACTTCGCATTCGAACACGACCGGCCCAAGATGTTGTGGGCCACCGTGTCGTAGGCGCACAAGCACGCAGCTAGATGCAATCTGGACAAAAAGAACAAATTATGGAGGAAATGTGTTGGTGTCCAGCGGAGATAACCCTTACCGGACAATCGCGGTCCCACCGGCCGCCAGGGAACTGCCCCCGAGCGACCCCTGGCCCCTACCGCGTGGCGCGCGGGTGCGCCGTCAGATACTCGAAGCGGATGTGGGTACGATCCACGTGCGAGTATATCTGCGTGGTGGCGATGCTCGCGTGCCCGAGCAGCTCCTGCACCACGCGCAGGTCCGCGCCGCCCTCGACGAGGTGCGTCGCGAAGCTGTGTCGCAATGTGTGGGGGTGCAGGCCACGTACGCCCACCACCCTGCCGTACTTCTCGCAGATGGCATGCACCGACTGCCTGCTGAGCCGCCCGCCCCGCACGTTGAGGAAGACGGCGTCGGTGGGACGCGCCATCCGATGGAGCTGTGGCCTGCCGACGTCGAGATACTCCCTCAGCGCCAGGAGCGCCGTGCCCGAGATGGGCACCACGCGCTCCTTCGAGCCCTTTCCCAGCACGAGGAGCAGCTCGTCTTCCAGCATGGCCTCCCGCTGGTCGAGGCCACACAGCTCAGAGACGCGCAGGCCGCACCCGTAGAGCACTTCCAGTATGGCGCGGTCGCGCCTTCCCGTCGCCGTCTGGGGGAACGGCTGGTCGAGCAGCGCCTGCGCCTGCGCGATGCTCAGCACATCGGGCAGGCGCGACTCCAACTTGGGTGCCGCCACGTCACGGGCGGGATTTGTCCGTGCCAAGCCCTCGCTCGCCAAGAACCGATGCAAGCTGCGCACGGCCATGAGCGCCCGGTCCGTCGAAGAGGCGGCATAGTCGAGCGAGAAGAGCAGCGCCACGAAGCCCTCCACGTCCTGCGTGGTCACGTCGTCGACGTCGCACTTGCCACTCCCCTCCAGGAAGCGCACATAGCGCTCGATGTCTCGCCCGTACGCCTCGATCGTGTGGGGGGAGCTCCCCCGTTCGGCGACGAGGTATGCGAGGTACTCCTCGCGCGCCTGGCGCACGTCCATGTGACCCCCGTCAGGACGCCGTCGGGCGATCCGGGATGACGGGGACGCCCACCACGTGCAGGTCATGTCGATTCACGCCCTCGTGGCGCGCGATGGCAGCGCGCACGAACTCCCGGAAGAGGGGCGCCGGGGCGTTGGGGCGGCTCTTGAACTCCGGATGCGCCTGGCATGCGACGAACCAAGGGTGGACGTCCTCCGCGAGCTCTATCATCTCCACGAGCAAGCCATCGGGGCTTGTGCCCGAGACCACGAGACCCGCCGCCTCAAGCCGCTCCCGGAAGTCGTTGTTCACCTCAAAGCGATGGCGATGCCGCTCGTCAACCAGCTCACGGCCATAGGCCTCACGCGCCAGCGTCCCCTCCCTCAGCACGCATGGATATGCGCCCAAGCGCATGGTGGCGCCCTTCTCGTCGACGCCTCGCTGCTCGGGCATGAGGTCGATGACGGGGTACGGGGACTGCGCGTCGAACTCGACCGAGTTCGCGCCCTCCATGCCGCACGCATGTCGGGCGAATTCGCATACCGCAACCTGCAGGCCGAGGCACACGCCGAGATAGGGCACCTTGCGCTCGCGCGCCCATTGCGCAGAGAGAATCTTCCCCTCGATGCCGCGCAGGCCGAACCCACCTGGCACCAGGATGCCGTCCGCCTCGCCCAGCACGCTCTCCACGTGCTCTGCGTCGAGCGCCTCACCGTCGACGAGCTCAATCTCCACATGACGCCCATAGTACACGCCGGAGTGGTGGAGCGCCTCGATCACCGAGAGATACGCGTCGGGGAGCTGGGTGTACTTCCCCACCACCTTGATGCGCGTGATGTCGCGCAACGTCTCCGCCTCGTGCAGCGCCCCCGTGAACGAGTACCAGCTGCTCATGTCGCTCTCGCGCAGCTCGAGGCCGAGCTTCTGGCACACCTTGGTGTCGAAGCCCTGGTCCGCCAGATGTCGCGGAACGTCATAGATCGAGGGGCAGTCGGAGTTCTCGAAGACGCAATCTGGCTCGACGTCACAGAAGCTCGCGATCTTGTCGCGCACGTCACGCTCGACCTCGTGGTCGGAGCGGCAGACGATGAAGTCGGGCACGAGTCCCATCGAGCGCAGCTCCTTGACGGAGTGCTGTGTGGGCTTGGTCTTTATCTCGTGCGCCGCCGCGATGTAGGGCACCAGGCTCACGTGGATGAGGCACGTCTCGTGGGGAGCCTTCTCCTTGCGGAACTGTCGCACGGCCTCCACGAAGGGCTGGCCCTCGATGTCGCCGATGGTGCCACCGAGCTCGGTGATGACCACGTCCGCACCGCTCGCCTGCTCGATTCGGCGGAAGCGGTCCTTGATCTCGTTCGTGACGTGCGGAATCACCTGCACCGTCCCGCCGAGGAAGTCGCCACGACGCTCGCGCTCGATGAGGTCCTGATAGACGAGTCCCGAGGTGAAGTTGGAGTCCTCGCTGAGGTTCTCGTTGATGAAGCGCTCGTAGTGGCCGAGGTCGAGGTCGGTCTCCTTGCCGTCCTCGGTGACAAAGACCTCGCCGTGCTGGAAGGGACTCATGGTGCCGGGATCCACGTTGAGGTAGGGATCCGCCTTCTGCATGGCGACCTTATAGCCACGCGCCTTGAGCAGTCGGCCGAGCGACGCCGCCGTGATGCCCTTGCCCAGCGCCGAGACGACGCCCCCCGTCACGAACACGTGCCTTGTAGCCATGGTTGCCTCCCGCAGACGAATCCGTTCTCTACGGGTCTCCATGGTAGCGCGGCGGCGAGCGACCTTGGTTACAGGCTGGTATCGGAATGCACAGCTGGGCGTTACCCCTTGTGGGTGTCCACGAGAAGCGACGCCGGGCGCCCTCGGTCGCCGGGTCCAGTCGCCCCTGTCGCCGGCGAGACCGTCTGGCGGCGCGTTGTTACCAGCTCGTTTCTAGCGGTGGCGCTCGATGGACGCGATGCATACAATGCCAACCCAACGAGTCACCAAACCGATGAGGCGGAAGTAAAGCCTACTGAGGCTCATACAGAGAGTTCGGGCAGCTGAGATCCGAGCGGCAGCAGGTAGGCACAATGGACCCGCCGAGGGCGCGAAGAAGCGGCGATGCCGTGGAAGTCGCGACGGGAGCTCCCGTTATAGGGCACGGGGTTGCTTGACCCCACAGAGGGGGCGAGGCAATGCTTCGCCAATCGAGGTGGCACCGCAGGCACACGCCTGTCCTCGAGTCATATCGGACGAGGACGGGCTCTTTTTGTGTCTGTCCTCCGCATGGGCGCCCAGCGCCAGAAGGAGGCCACCATGGCCACGAGCACGAGCAAGCACGATCCGTACCGCACCTACCTCGACGAGAGCCAGATTCCCACGCAATGGTACAACCTCCGGGCCGACATGCCCACAAAGCCCGGCCGCATGCTGTTGCCCAATGGCGTGCCCGCCGAGGTCGCCCACATCACACCCGTCTTTGCCGAGGAGCTGTGCCGGCAGGAGCTTGACGACAACACTGCCTACGTCGACATCCCCGAGGGCGTGCGCGAGATGTACAAGGTCTACCGTCCCAGCCCGCTGTGTCGCGCGTACAACCTTGAGCGCGCACTCGGCACGCCCGCAAAGATCTACTACAAGTTCGAGGGCAACAACACAAGCGGCTCCCACAAGCTGAACTCCGCCCTCGCGCAGGCGTACTACGCGCACGAGCAGGGACTCACCACCATCACCACCGAGACGGGCGCCGGCCAGTGGGGCACCGCGCTCAGCGAGGCGGCCGCCCACTACGGACTGGACTGCGACGTCTTCATGGTGCGCGCGAGCTACGAGCAGAAGCCGTTCCGCCGCTCCGTCATGCAGACCTTTGGCGCCAACGTGACGCCCTCCCCCTCCGACACCACCGAGATCGGCCGCAAGATGCTCCAGAACCCCGAGAACCGCACCGGCTCGCTCGGGACCGCCATCAGCGAGGCCGTCGAGCGCGCCCTGCACGTGCCCGAGAACCGTGGCCGCTACCAGCTGGGATCGGTGCTCAACCAGGTGCTGCTGCATCAGTCCGTCATCGGATTGGAGTCCTATGCGGCGCTCGAGGAACTCGGCGAGTACCCCGACGTGGTTATCGGCTGCGCAGGCGGCGGCTCCAACCTCGGCGGCCTCATCGCCCCCTTCATGCGCGACAAGCTCACCGGGACCAGACCTGACACGCGCTTCATCGCCGTCGAGCCTGCCAGCTGCCCCTCGCTCACGCGCGGCCGCTTCGCCTATGACTTCGCCGACACCGGCCAGACCTGCCCGCTCTGCAAGATGTACACGCTGGGCAACGGCTTCATCCCCAGCCCCGACCACGCGGGGGGCCTGCGCTACCACGGCATGAGCCCGGTCATCTCGCAGCTCAAGCACGACGGCTTCCTGGATGCCATCGCCGTCAAGCAGACGGACGTCTTCGCCGCGGCCGAGCAGTTCGCCAAGCTCGAGACGATCCTTCCCGCGCCCGAGAGCAGCCACGCAATCCTCGTCGCCATGGAGGAGGCCAAGAAGTGCGCCGAGACCGGCGAGGAGAAGGTCATCCTCTTTGGCCTGACGGGCACCGGATACTTCGACATGACCGCCTACGAGGCGTACAACGAGGGCCGCATGGTGGACCACGTCCCCACCGACGAGGAGCTCGAGGCCGGCTTTGCCAGCATCCCCGCCGTTCCGGGCGTGCAGGCGGCGGGCGGCCTGCCCGTGGCGTAGCGCCAAGGACACGCCAAGACTTCTGGGGGCGGCCCTCTCGAACGGAGAGGGCCGCCCTTTTCGTGCCGGGACTATATGAGCCCGGCCATGTGCGCGTACAGCACCAACACAATGCCCAGAACGAGGAAGCAGGGAAGGCCCCAGACGAAGTACCACTTCTTGGTCTTGTGGCGAGCGATGTTCATGGCAAGCAAGCCGCCGACGGAACCACCGGCGAGGCAGAGTCCGAGCAGGCGCGCCTCCGGAGTGCGGCCGACGTGTTCGCCTCCCCTCGTTGCCGCGCGCTTGTCTAAGACGAAGACGACGAGGGTGATGACGTTGACCACGATCAGGTATGCGCCCAAGACCTTGAGCCTGCCGAGATTCCACCCCGTAAGGATTCCGTCAACGCTCACGTCCAACGTCACCAGGCCGAACCTCGCCGAGACGACAAGCGACCACGCGACCAGACACACGATGGCCAGGAACCACCACGCGACGTTGCCCTTGTTCATCCGGCGCCCCCGACCGAGGCCAGTCAGCGCGAAGAGTGCCAGAAGCATCCCGAGCGCGCCACCCGCAATCGGAAACACATCCATGATGAGCGCGTTCGCAGGCGCGTCATCGAGCTCGGGCTTCCACATGCACAGGAGATAGTCGAGGGCGAACGCCAGAATCGTCACCACGTTGACTACGATCAGGTAGAGAATGAACTGGTCCAAGGAATCTCCTCGAGTCGGTGGTTGTCGTCCGGATAGCATAGCGAAACCACCGCCCCGTGCAAGCGCATCTGGTTTGGATTGGTCGCGGGTCGGCCGCCGCGCGGGCGCTCCGACGCGGGTACCACGACGCGGCGCCTAACGGATACCGAGGTTGCGGCACGCCCGCGACGCGGCGCCTAACGGATACCGAGGTTGGGGCACGCCCGCGACGCGGCGCCTAACGGATACCGAGGTTGGGGCACCGCCTCTAACGAAAAGTGACCTTGCGGCACGCCACAACCTCCGTTTTCGTTAGATTCTCTGCCACAAGCTCATATTCCGTTAGAACCACCCCCCTCGGCGTGCCGCAAGCTCAAATTCCGTTAGGCGCTCAGCCGTTCTGTGGGTGCTTTCATTTGCCAGACCGTCACTTCGTAAGCCAGCGCCCGTGGACGGTGCTACACTATGGCTTTCTCATCATCAAGCACCGAATCGCCCCCTTTGGAGCCGACATGACTGCGCCCAGCATTACGACGTCAACCACGGACGAGCGCCTCACCTACGTGCGCGAGCGCTTCGCGTGCATCTCGAACTGCGATCTGTGCGGCAACTGCGCCGTGTTCCACGGCGTCGACCCGGAGCATGCGCTCACCGAGTACATCGAAGGGCACATCGAGCTGCGCGAGGCACTCCGCAACCTCCGCTAGCACAACTCGAAACGGCGCGTCCTCCATCTCCCCTTCACACCAGATTTCCTTGCTTGATTTCTAACAGGTACCGGTTTATTCTTTTACTGGTACCTGTTAGAAATGCAGAGGAGACTCGAATGACAACCAAACAAGATGCGTTCGACAAGCTTGTCGAGCTTCAGCACCTCATCGGCACGGCGCACCACCAGCGCATGATGCAACACGGACCCATGGCGGATCCCTCGCGCGGCAAAGGCCGCGTACTCGCCCTGCTCAAGCTGAAGGACGGCATCGCCACCAAGGACATGGCCGACGTGCTCGGCATCCGCGTGTCGAGCCTCAACGAGACGATCGCCCGCCTGGAGGCGGAGGGATACGTCGAGCGGCACCAGTCCCCAACCGACCGCCGTGTAATGCTCGTTTATCTCACGGAGAAGGGCCGGGCAGAAGAGCAGCCCCGAAGCGACCTTCCCGAGCAGCTCTTCAAGGGCTTTGAAGACGAGGAACTCGAGAAGCTGTACGACTACCTGACGCGCATGACCGACTCCCTCGAGGCGGAGCTGGGGCCGGACTGGCGAGAGCAGATGCACCACATGCGACATCGCCGAAATCAGATCTTTCATCAAGCGGGAGAACCCGATGGTCCCGCACGCGGTCCGCACGACGGACCTGGACCGCACAACGGACGGGGGTCGCGCGCCGGCCACGGTCGCGGTTGGGGCGGAAGTCCCACTCGACCGGTCGACGCGCGCTATCCGCGCGATGCGGAGCCCATGCACTGCGATCACAATTGTCGCGCCTGCACGCACGAGGCATGCGTGCGACGCACGATGTAGTCGCTACTTGAGGGTCGCGTACATCACGGCCTTGATGGAGTGCATGCGGTTCTCGGCCTCGTCAAAGACGACGGAGCGCGACGACTCGAAGACCTCGTCCGTGACTTCCATCTCCTCGATGCCGAACTTCTGCGCGATATCGGCCCCGACGGTCGTCTTGGTGTCGTGGAAGCTCGGCAGACAGTGCATGAAGATGGCGTCCGCAGCGGCCTTCTCCATGACGGCGGCATTGACCTGATACGGCGAAAGCAGACGGATGCGCTCTGCCCACAGCTCGGCGGGTTCCCCCATCGAGACCCAGATGTCGGTGTAGAGCACATTGGCGTCACGCGCTCCCTCGTCCACGGAGTCGGTGAGCACGACCTCGCCGCCCGTCTGCGCGGCAATCGCGCGGCACTGCTCGACGAGCTCTGCCTCGGGCATGTTCTCCTTCGGTCCACATGCGCAGAAGCGCATGCCCATCTTTGCGCACACCACCATGAGCGAGTTCGCCACGTTGTTGCGCGCGTCGCCAAAGAAGGTGAGCTTGAGGCCGCGCAGGTGGCCGAACTTCTCGCGCACGGTGAGCATGTCGGCAATCATCTGGGTGGGATGGAACTCCGTGGTCAGGCCGTTCCACACGGGCACGCCGGCGTTCGCGGCAAGCTCCTCCACGATCGCCTGGTCGAAGCCGCGATACTCGATGCCATCGTACATGCGGCCGAGCACGCGGGCCGTGTCCTCGATGGACTCCTTGTTGCCCATCTGCGAGCTCGCGGGGTCGAGGTACGTCACGCCCATGCCCAAGTCGTAGCCCGCAACCTCAAACGAGCAGCGCGTGCGCGTGGAGGTCTTCTCGAAGAGAAGCACGATGTTCTTGCCCTCGAGGTGACGATGCGGCACGCCAGCGCGCTTGAGCTGCTTGAAGTCTGCCGAGAGGTCAATGAGATACTCGATCTCGGCCGGAGTGAAGTCGAGCAGCTTGAGGAAGTTGCGACCGCTGAGATTTACGCCCATGAATCAATCCTTTCGTTCGTGCGACAGCACTGCATTCTACTACAGGCGCCCACTGAGCGGACCTCCAATCGCGCAAGCCCTGCCTGATGCGGCACCGCACGCCACGCCCAGCCCGCAATCGCGACGCCTGTCATCCAACACTTTCGCGCGATTCCGCCTCGCCAACGGACCGACCTCCCACAACGGTTTGTCGCTTGTTCAAGGTGACGCCGCGAAGCCGTAGCCCAATTCCCATACAGGCAAGACGAGCAGTGCAGACACGGAGATCTTTTTGAACCGTGGTAACCGAAGGGACGCTCATAGCCACTTCCCCATTGGCACGGTTCGAGCGGGGCACGCGGGGGCGGCTCGCGCGGGACGGGCGGCCTGGGCACGCGGCGGGGGCGGGCGGCCGCGTCCCTACAGCTCGTCGCGTACGAAGGGCATGCTCATGCAGTGCGGGCCGCCACGACCGCGGCTGAGCTCGGCCGAGGGAATCCCCAGCAGCTCGAAGCCCTCGCGGTACAGGATCTCGTTGGTCACGGAGTTGCGCTGGTACACAAAGACGCGCCCAGGCGAGACGGCCAGCGTGTTGGAGCCATCGTTCCACTGCTCGCGTGCGGCGGCGATGGGGTCGTCACCACCACAGCGGATGAGCCGCACCGAGCCGCACCCGACGGCGCGGCCGAGCACGCGCTCCAACGGCTCGTCAACGTGCTGCACGCACAGGCTTCCCGAGTGCGCGCCGCGCGTCACGCTGAACGTCTCGAGCGTGCCCAGGATGCCCGGGTGTACGAGAAACGCGTCCACGTCCACCTGTGTGAGCACCGTGTCGAGATGCATCATCGCGCGCGTATCGGGAATGAGCAGGGCGTAGACCTGCTCGATGGGGTTCTCGACGTCACCGGACCAGAAGATGTTCTTTGCCAGAAGGTCGATGGCGGCAGATTGCGTGCGCTGAGAGATGCCCACCGCAACGACACGTTTGCTCAGATTGAGGAAGTCCCCGCCCTCAAGGTGATACGGACTGCTCCGGCGGTACCACACCGGCGTCCGGCGCAGCTGCGGATGATAGGTAAAGATGTACTGGGCCAGAAGCGTCTCGCGCTGGCGATTCTCGCTGTACATGCGGTTGAGGTTGACGCCCTCCCCCACGATGGTGAAGGTGTCGCGGGTGAAGTACAGGTTGGGCAGCGGGTCTATCAGGAGGTCGGGGTTGCCGCTTTGTGCCGTGCCCACGAGGTCGGCAAGCTCGAGCGACGCACCGCTCAGATCGAGCTCGTCGCGACGGACGCCGCAGATGGCCTCGTTGACGAGCGCGCCCACGTCCTCGATGGCGTTCAGCCGCTCGGTGACGGCACGGATGACCTCGCTCCCGGCCAGCCCGCTCTCGCGCACGAAGTCGTCCACGAATTGTCGGCGCAGCGGAGGCCGGGACTTGAGCGCCTCCGCCAGAAGATCCTCCACATAGACGACCTCGACCCCCTCGTCCTTGAGCATCTGCGCGAACGCATCGTGCTCGGCCTGCGCCACCTCGAGGAAGGGAATGTCGTCAAAGAGCAGCGGCTCGAGGTTTTGCGGCGAGAGGTTCAGCAGCTCGCCCCCCGGACGATGCAGCATGACCTTGCGAAGCCTTCCCACCTCGTTATGTACGTTGAGCATGTCCCCTCCCTCTGCCGGCATATAGGGCCATTATACGTGAGCGCATGGCCCATGAGGGCAGCCCTTCGCGGCCCATATCCGGATGGCATGCCCTGCGACAAAGACCCTCGCGAGTCGCCCCGCGCTATAATGAGGTTTCTCGTGAATGTCGAGGATGGAGGACCGATGGCAAAGAAGGACAAGCAGGACCAGAAGAGCCGCGAGCTCGCCGAAATCGAAGCCGCGCGCAAGGAGAAGCTCACGCCCAAGGGCGAGCAGGTCGACAAGTACTCCGCCACCACGAGCGCCTACGAGCACGAGTCGTCCAAGAAGGCACGCAAGGCCGTCAAGGCCACGATGGACCGTCTGGGCGCCGGAAGGCACCGCAACGGCGGCGGCGTGGACACCTCCTACACCCAAAACCGCGAGGTCAGCTGGCTTCGCTTCAACAACCGCGTTCTTGACGAGGCGTTCGATGAGTCGGTGCCCCTCTTCGAGCGCCTTAAGTTCGTCGAGATATTCGGCTCGAACCTCAACGAGTGGTTCATGATCCGCGTGGGCGGCCTCTCTGACCTCGCCTCCCTCAAGCACGAGCCCGTGGACAACAAGAGCGGCATGACCCCCTCCCAGCAGCTCGAGCTCATCTTCCAGACGCTGCCCCCGCTCGTGGAGCGCCAGGAGCGCGCTGAGCTCGAGCTTGAGGCGCAACTGCGCAACCGCGGCCTCAACCGCGTCACGCGCGACACGATGACGGAGGAAGACGCCGAATTCGTCGCCCGCTACTTCAAGAAGAACCTGTCCCCCATCCTCTCGCCGCTCATGGTTGACCCGCGCCATCCGTTCCCCAACCTGCGCAACGGCTCGCTCTACGTCGTCTGCGCGCTCGATGGCCAGGACGAGACCGGCGTGCTCGGTATCATCGAGATGCCCCACCACGCGTCGCGCATCATCCAGCTGCCGAGCCGCCCCTCGAAGTTCCGCTTTATCCTGCTCGAGGACGTCATCGCAAGCCAGGCGGACTCCTGCTTCGGCGCGTATCGCTCCACGAGCACGGCCGTCATCCGCGTGACGCGCAATGCCGACGTGGACCCCGACGGCGAGGGCGTCGGCGAGGAGGAGGACTACCGCCAGCACATGCGCAAGGTGCTCAAGAAGCGCCTGCGCCTGCAACCCGTCCGCCTGGAAATCGAGGGTCAGTTTGACGTCGCCCTGAGCGAGTTCATCCGGCAGGAGCTCAACCTGCTGCCCTCGCGCGTCTTCATCCGCAACGTCCCGCTCGACCTCTCCTACGTCTACGGCCTCGAGGGCAAGATTCCCGAGAAGCACCACCGCGAGCTCACCAACGAGCCGGTCGAGCCTCAGGCGAGCCCCATGGCCGACCTCACGCGCCCCATGCGCGAGCAGGTGGAGGACCACGACATCCTGCTCTTCTACCCCTACGAGTCGATGAGCCCCCTGCTCAACCTCCTGCGCGAGGCAAGTCAGGACGACGACTGCATCTCCATAAAGATCACGCTCTATCGCGTGGCCAAGCAGTCCCACCTGTGCGAGAGCCTCATTCAGGCGGCCGAGAACGGCAAGGACGTCACGGTGCTCATGGAGCTGCGCGCCCGCTTTGACGAGGCCAACAACATCGAGTGGGCCGAGCGCCTGGAGGCGGCAGGCTGCACCGTCATCTACGGCTCCGAGGGCTTCAAGTGCCACTCAAAGATCTGCCAGGTCACGTATCACGAGCACGGCAACATCAAGCGCATCACCTGCCTGGGAACGGGCAACTTCAACGAGAAGACCGCCAAGCTCTACTCCGACTTCATGCTGCTCACCGCCCACGACGGCATCGCCGAGGACGGCAACGTCTTCTTCCGCAACCTGAGTCTGGGCAACCTGCGCGGTACGTATCGCTACTTGGGCGTGGCGCCCGAGGGCCTCAAGCCCCTCATCGTGCGCGGTATGAACCGCGAGATCGAGCGTGCGCGCGCCGGCCAGCCAGCCCAACTCTTCATGAAGATGAACTCCCTCACCGACCGCGACGTCATCGACAAGATCGTCGAGGCTTGCGACGCAGGCGTCAAGGTAATCATGGTCATCCGCGGCATCACGTGCATCGTGGACGTGGACGCCAACGGCGACGGCCTGGTGATTCGTCAGATCGTCGGCCGCTTCCTCGAGCATGCGCGCGTGTACGCCTTCGGCGCCAATGTGGACACGGTGTACCTCTCCTCTGCCGACATGATGACCCGCAACACCGAGCACCGCGTGGAAATCGCCTACCCGGTACTCGACCCCACCTGCCGCGCACTCGTACTGCAGTACATGAACATCCAACTCGCAGACAACGTGAAGGCGCGCCAGCTCACGGCCGAGGGCACGTGGGAGAAGGTCAAGGTCGAGGAGGATGCGCCACGCGTAGACGCTCAGCAGTCGCTCATCGTGCTCGCCTACGACCGCGCACGCAAGGCTCGCGACAACGAGGACGTGCCGCTCGTGCCCGAGGCGTCCGTGGTCCCGCCGATCCCCGAGGTGCTGTACGGCAACCCCGTCCGCGAGATCGTGGTGTCCGAGGCAGGTGACGAGGACGAATCCGTGATTCTGTCCGCCGACGAGACGGCCGGGCCAATAGGCGCCTTCTTTGACGAGCAGACCGACGAGCAGCTCGAAGAGGCCCCCACGCCCTCGCTCATCGCCCGCGCCCACGAGCGCGTCCAAGAACGCGTGCAGGACGTGCAGGATCGGGTGCAGGAACGCGTTAACGAGCGCACCCAAGAGCAGGAGACACCGCAGGCCGAGGCAGGCAATCGCTTCCGCAGGGCGTTCGACCTCTTTGGCGAGGGACTCCGCACGCTCTTCGGACGATAAGGGCGTCCCATGGCCGTGTTGGCCCAAGAGAGGTGACCCCCTCTTGGGCCACGGGGACCGCTCCCATGAACCGTCCCCCAGCGACCAACCCGCAGATCAGCGGGACGTCACAGGTGCTCCGCCAGGATGCGGGCAGCACAGGCGCACAGCTCAGGGCACGGACGCTTGCGATAGTAGGCGTCCGTGCGTCGTTCTGGCGTTGCCTCGCTCGAGCCCTTCCCCAAGCCAAGGAGCTCTCGGCACACGATGGAGCCGTTCTCTTGCGCGTACGCCCCCGCCAACTCCTGCACACGTGCGTAGAGCTCCTTCTTTGCCGCGAAGGCCTTGGGGTCGTCGTAGCCCTCCACGAGGCCGAGCACCATGAGCATCCCGCTCACGGCTCCGCACACCTCTCGCATGCGCCCCATGCCCCCGCCGAAGGGAGACGAGAGCCGCGCAGCCACATTCGCGTCGATGCCGGCCTCGTCCAGCACGTCCTCGAAGGCAAGCACCACCGACTGCGCACAGTTGTAGCCCTGCAAGAAGTTGTCGCGCGCCTTCTCGCCACGCTCCGATGCATCCATGACAACCCCCTTCACCTGAGGTACCATCGTTTTGTACATTCTAACGCGTACCCACCCCCTCACAGGCTAGGAGCAAACCATGGCAAGACGCAAGCTGCGCGGCATTCAGTTCGACAGTCCCGACGAGTACGAGGTGTTCCACGCCAAGGAGTCGTGGGTACCCGTGATCTTGGGCACGGTCCCGCTCCTCATCGTGGGCCTCATCCTGCTCATTGTGATGTGGACGCGGTTCAACAACAGCACCGCGGGCATCATCTTGCTGGGCGCCGCCATCGCTGCCATCCTCGTGATCAACGTGCCGCGCATATTTGCCAACCTCGACACCGACGTCGTCGTCACCAACAAGCGTCTCTACGCGCGCACCGGCATCATCGACATCAAGGACCAGGTGTGCGACCTCGCGAACGTCGCCGACGTCACCGTCGATCCGACCCTCTTTGGTCGCATCTTCGACTACGCCAACGTGCGCATCCAGACCTATGCCGGCGAGAGCGACTTCGTGCTGCGGGGCATCGCGCACGCCTATGACATGCGCAGCTCCATAAGCCAGGGCGCTGACGCCGCGCGCGGAGAAGTCCCTCGCCCCCGCGACGCGTACGGCCACGAGCCGCACCGCGGAGCTCGCTCATGAGCGGCGCAGCAAGGTCCGGCTCGGCGCCGGTCACCGGCAGCGCGATGCGGCTCCACGTCGAGCGCATGACCTACGGCTCCGACGCCGTTGCGCACGCCGAGGACGGCAGGGTCGTCTTCGCGGCAGGCGCCGTGGCAGGCGACGTCGTGGAGGCACGCGTCACGCAGGACGGCGAGAGGTTCCTGCGTGCGGAGGCGACCTCCATCCTGCAGCCCTCCCCCGACCGCACAACGCCTGCCTGCCCCTACGTCGGGATATGCGGCGGCTGCCCCTGGGCGCCCCTCTCGCGCACGGCGCAACTCGCGGCCAAGCGCGCCAACGTCGTGGACTCCCTCGTGCGCATCGGCCACCTCGACGCGCAGGAGGCCGAGCAGCTGGTGGCACCTTGCGAGGACCTCGGCAAGCCGTGGGGATACCGCAACAAGGTGGAGCTCGCGTTCCGACGCGACGGCAAGCACGTGACCTTGGGCATGCACACCACGCAGACGGACGCCAAGGGCGCACCGGGTGTCATCAAGGTCGATACCTGTCCCCTGCTCGACACCCGGGCAAAGAAGCTCGTCAAGTCCGTGAGCGGAGCGCTCGGCTACCTCGTCGGTTCGCGTGGCATCGACCTCGAGCGCGTGGGGATTCGCTCCTCGAGCCGCACGCACGACCTCGAGGTGGCGCTCTGGACCAGTCCTGGCGAGTTCCCCCGTGCGCAGGCGGCCAAGGTGCTCGCCGATGCGTGCAAGGCGACCTCGGTGGTGCGCGTGCTCTCGAAGGGCCCGCTCAAGGCACGCAAGGTGACGGGCGTCGAGGTGCTTGCCGGTCGCGGCCACTGGCGCGAGCGTGTCAACAACCACACCATGATGCTCAGCGCACCGTCGTTCTTTCAGGTGAACACCAAGGGCGCGGAGCGTCTCGTCGAACTCGCGCTCGAGGGTCTCGCCCCCACCGAGGACGACGAGGCGATGGACCTCTACTGCGGTGCGGGAACCTTCACCTTGCCGCTTGCCGAGCGGGCCGCGTGGGTGAGCGCCGTAGAGTCGTACGGACCGGCCGTGCGCGACCTGCGACGCAACCTCGACGCAGCCCGGCACGACAACGTCGGGCCCATCGGCGGCGACGCAGGGCGCGAGTTCCCCGACTCCGAGGCCGACGTCATCGTGGTCGACCCGCCCCGTGCGGGGCTCGCCCCCGACGTCGTAGACAAGCTCTGCGCACAACCGGCGCGCGCCATCGCGTACGTGAGCTGCGACCCTGCCACGCTCGCCCGCGACCTCGCGCGATTCTCCGCCGACGGAACGTTCGCACCCACGCGCATCACGCCGGTAGACCTCTTCCCACAGACCTACCACGTAGAATGCGTGTGCCTGCTCGCCCGCATCTGATACCATCAGGCTGAATCAAGCCAAAGCAACGTCAGGCATGAGCCTGTAGCGCAGCAAGCCCCCCTGCAGCCAATTACGAGGAGACCGATGGCCACCATGGCGGAGCAGAACGAGAGTCCACGCCTTGCCGAGAGCGTCACCAATGGCGATGAGCAGCACCAGCTGAAGAAGCAGTTCGATCAAATCGCGGCGAGCCTTGTCGAGCAGTACGACACCCTATACTACATCGACGTTGCAACGAGCACCTATGTCGAGCTATCGTCCACTGACGAGTACAAGAGGCTGAACGTGCCCGCGACCGGCAATGACTTCTTCACCGAGAGCAGGAGGAGCATCCGCAAGTACGTGCATCCTGAAGATCAGCAGCGGGTGCTCGCCCTTCACTATAAGGACGTGATGCTGAGCCATCTGAAGGACAGGGAGTCCTTCTCGATGTCGTGGCGTCTGGTCGTGAACGGCCAGGTCAAGCACATCCGCCACACGGAAATCATGTCCAAGGACGGGAACCACATCATCGTCTGCATAAAGAACATCGACAAGGAGCTGCAGGCGGAGCAGGCCATGAGGGCAAGTCAGCAGACGATGGTGACCTATACCCAAATCGCGGAGAGGCTGGCAGACCACTACGACCTGATCTATTACATCAATTGCGCAACGTCGAGGTACGCAGAGTACTCCGCAAAGAAGCTATCTGGTGAGCTGCAGGTCCAAGAAGTGGGCAGCGACTTCTTCGCAACGTCATGGAAGAACATAAACAGGCTGGTCTTCTCGGAAGACCGAGAACGGATTCGGCTCTTCCTCGACCGGGACCGCCTCATCTCGCAGCTCGAGAGCAGGCGGCAGCTGACTGAGGACTACCGCATGGTAGTCGACGGCGGCAGGACACAGTACACGCGCATGTCGGTGACGTATTCGTCCGATCACACTCACTTCATCATCTGCATCGAGAACCGCGACGCAGACGTCCGCAGAGAGCAAGAGCACTTGGCGGCACTCGCGATGGCAAACGAGATGGCCCGACGGGACGAGCTGACGCACACGAAGAACAAGACGGCCTATCGAGAGATGGAACAAGCGCTGCAGAAGCAGCTCGAGGAGGGCGAATTCTCCTTCGGCATAGTGGTCTGCGACATCAACGACCTCAAGGTCGTCAACGACACCGAGGGACACAAGGCCGGAGACGAGTACATCAAAGCCTCCTGCATGCTCATCTGTCGCATCTTCACCCATAGCCCCGTCTTCCGCATCGGCGGAGACGAGTTCGCCGTAGTGCTCAAGGGGCAAGACTACGCAAACCGGGAGGACCTCATCTCACAGCTCAGAAAGCGGGTGGAGGACAACACTCGTATCGGCGAGGGACCCATCGTCGCCTCGGGAGTCGCGACGTACCGACCGACCGTGGACCAGTCGGTAGAGGACGTGTTCAACCGTGCCGATGCCCGCATGTACGAGGACAAGTCACGCCTCAAGGAACAAAAGTCGATTCGAGAGACCTATTCCCTCAAGGAAGCGAGCGACGTCAGAATCATCAGCGACAAGAGACGATTGCAGCTCGACTCCCTGTACAAGGCCTTCGAGGTGGTCTCGGAGGGTACCTATGTGTATCTGTGCGACATGAAGTATGACTATTCTCGCTGGTCAAAGAATGCGGTGGATAGGTACGGGCTGCCCTCCGAATACATGTATGGCGCCGGCGACATCTGGGAGAACCACATTCACCCGGACGACCGGGCAATCTATCACAAGGGCATCGACGAGATATTCCGAGGGAACAGCGCCGCACACGACATGCAATACCGGGCACAGCGCACCTCGGGCGAATACGACGTCTGCACCTGCAGGGGCGTCGTCATGCGAGATTCCTCCGGTGAGCCAGACTACTTCGTCGGCACCATTCGCAATCACGGCATACAGGGACATGTCGACACCCTCACAGGCCTGAGGAACCAGTACGGCTTCTTCGAGGACCTTGACGTCCACATCAGGAGAAACGCGGAGATCAGCGTGATCCTGTTTGGCATCGCGAAGTTCTCCGAAATCAACGAGATGTATGGATACCACTTCGGCAATCGCGTGCTGCAGAACTATGCAAGACGCGTCTTTGAGATGCTGGGGACTTGCGGGCATACCTACCGGATTGATGGCACGAAGTTCGCCGTGATCAGCAACACGCTCTCCATCCCAGAGCTGAAGGAGCACTACCAAGCCCTGCGCTCGTACCTTCATGAGGGATTTGTCGTGAACGGCAAGAACATCTTGCTGGACCTTCACTGCGGAGCCCTGCGGGTGGATGAGTTCAACATCGACTCCCAGACGGTATATGCCTGCCTGAACTATGCCGACGCGGAGTCCAAGATTCGGCAGCAGGGCGACATGGTCGAGTTCAAGAACGACCTGAACGAGCAGAGCCACCAGCGGCTTGAGAAGCTCCACGCGATTCGCGCCTCCATCATGCACGGCCACAAGGGGTTCTTCTTGCTCTTCCAACCGGTTGTGGATGCACGAAGCGAACAGCTCATCGGAGCGGAGGCGCTCCTCCGTTGGAAGAGCGACCGCTATGGCACGGTTCCCCCGGACCAGTTCATACCGATCTTGGAGTCAGACCCGCTGTTCCCCGAGCTGGGCAGGTGGATCATCTGGGAATCGGTCTTCGCGGCCAAGCAACTCTTGCGACAGCATCCCGCGTTTGTCATGAATGTGAATCTCTCGTACACCCAGCTCGAGAAGCCCGACTTCGCGGACATGGTGTTTCGCATCCTGAGCGACCTCGAGTATCCGCCGGAGCATCTGTGCCTTGAGGTCACGGAGCGATGCAGACTGCTGGATTTGGACCTCCTCAAGAACGTGCTTGCAAGTCTGAGGGCAAGAGGCATTCAGGTGGCCTTGGATGACTTTGGGACCGGGTTCTCTTCCGTCGGCATCCTCAAGGAGATTCCCTTCGACACCATCAAGATTGACCGCGGCTTCGTACGATCGATAGAGGGGAGCGACATCGACAAGAAGGTCGTGCAAAACATAACCGACCTCGCCTCCATCTTCGGCGCGAAGGTCTGCGTGGAGGGAATCGAGACCGATGGCATGCGTGCCATCCTGCTGAAGTATCACGTGTGCAGCTTCCAGGGATACTACTATGCAAAGCCCCTCCCGCTTGACGAGTTTCTCGCATGGAGAAGCGCTCGGTAACACTGAGCAGAACACCACTTCGAACACCACTTCCAGGAAGAGTGTTCCATGGAACACTCTTCCTGGAAGTGGTGTTCCTATCTGTGCGGCTCGGGAATCTTTACTCGCACCACCGTACCGCCGCCCTCACGAGGCATGATTGAGAGGGTACCCCCGCACATCATCTCCAATCGCTGCCGAATGTTCGTCAAAGCGATGTGCGGGTCGCCGTCATCGACGGGCACAAAGCCGGAGCCGTTGTCCTCCACGATGACGTAGCTGTTTGAACCCGCCCTCCTCGTTCGGATGCCAATGCGCAACGGCTCACCATCCGGATCCAAGCCGTGCTTGACGGCATTCTCCACGATTGGCTGCAAGGTGAGCGGCGGCACACGAAACTCGGTGTGCGGAGTGTCATACTCGACGAAGAGCAGGTCCTCGAACTGTGCCTGCTCCACGGCGAGGTAGGCAAGGGCATGCTCGAGCTCCTCGGCAAAGGGAACGGTGTCTTCGCTGGCGATGGCAGTGAAGTTCTTGCGCAGGTAGGTCGTGAAGTCCAGCGTAACCTCCTGGGCCATCTTGGGATTCTGGTCGCACAGGTAGTAGATGCTCGTCATGGTGTTGTAAATGAAGTGGGGCCGCATCTGCAGCACCATAATGCTCGCACGTTGGTTGGCGATCTCGCGCTGTTGCTTTACGTACTGCTCGACCTGATCCAGCAGGACGCTTGCAAACATCGAAACCACGGAGACGGCAAGACCGGCATAGACGAGCAGGAAGCTATGAAAGATCATATGGATTGCCATGGCTACCGCAAGGGGAACCAAAAAGATGAGAAAAGCTCGAAAGTATTGCACGTGTAGCTTGCTCCGCCTGCGCATCAATCCCACCAGATTAAGGAACAAAATCGCAATCAAGGGCATGACCAACAGCGGATACCACGGCCCAAGGGCCAACTCGTTCTTGTCCGACACGTAGTATATGGCGGGCATGAACTGTGCGACCATCAACAGCACAAGAAACACGACCCATATGGCAAACACCACGCGAAACAGCACGCTCCACCGCCAATCCTCCCCGCTGCAATGGAGCAGATACGCCGTGAACGCAATCATGGGTATCGACTCTAGAATCGATTCGAGAATCCAGACCAGTTGCTCCGCCCACAACATATCCTCGTGCTGGTACAAGAACAGGTCGGAGACAGCACTGGCACTGCCCAAAGCAATGGCGCAAAAGATGACCAGGAAGAAGCGTTTGCTCCAACGGTCGATGCCGGGCATGATGAATGCGGCCACTATTCCCATCGTCGTCGACGTCAGCATGATGCCGACCATCACAAGAGAAAGCCCAATCGTCAAGTCAATCATTCACGCACACCTTCCGGCAAGAATGGATGCCGCAGGTTTTTGAGCTGCCTCCTCACGCCCTCCGGCGTAATGGGCTTGAGCATGAAGCCGCTGGCCCCGGTTCCCCACGCGTCAAAGGAATACTCAACGTAGGCGGTCAGATACACCACGTTCGTGTGCGGATTGATGTCGAGCAGCGTGCGGCACAGATCGAATCCGCTCATCCTGCCCAATTCGATGTCCAAGAAGGCCAAGGCCACATGATTTGCGCGAGCGTACTCAACGGCCTCCGATGGTCGCGTGAAGCCGACGACCGTGGCGTTCGGCATGACCTCCTCCAAGACGGGCAGACCACCGGTGAGGACGATCTTCCTATCGTCCACCATGATTACAATGGGTGACCTCTCGCTTGCCTCCACGATTCCCAAGAGCGTATTTGCATCCACCCCGAGGCACTCGGAGAGACGGGTGACCATCGCGGCATCCGGCAAGCGGCTGCCGTTCTCCCATCGCGCAACCGTGGAACGATTAACGTACAGCCGCTCCGCCAAATCCCGCTGCGAGATGCCCTTCTCGGCCCTTAGCTTCCTTAGCGTCTCTGCAAGAAGATTGCTCATGTCACACGGCTCCATTCTGGTCCGCTTCATGGTATCGCGCCGCCGACGCAGGAATCAAGGAAACGTGACAATTTGGAACCCCCATTGCGAAGAACGTCTGTATTCGCTTAAAAACGGGTATGAGCCATCTGGCAGTTACCCCATGTGACGCAACCCTGTGGTATAACGTTCACTCGATTTGCATCCTAGCCAGGGAGGGCCTTTGCTTACCCACTACACCACCGTCATGCTTTTGTGCCTCATGTCGCTCGGGGCCCTCACCGTGATGGTTTGGGAGAACAACCGCATGCCCAACAGCGACAAGCGACTGCTCTATGTCACGTACGCACTCATCGCGGTCGCCACGGTGGTCGAGTGGCTCGGCGGATGGTGTGACGGGCGAACCGACTTGCCCTCATGGGTGCTGCCGACGGTCAAATGCGTGGAGTACATAGTGAAGCCCTTGGCAGGTGGCACACTGGTGGCACAGATGCACCAGCACGACCGATGGCGCAACGCGCTTGTCAGCATGCTGGCCTTTAACACCGTGCTGCAAATCGTGGCTGCCTTCAACGGGTGGATGGTCGTGGTCAACGAGCAGGGTCACTACAGTCATGGAGTCCTGTATCCCGCCTACCTGACGGCCTGCATCGCGGTCGTGGTGCTGGTGACGGTCGAGTGGTTTCTCTATGGCAAGACGTTTAGCAGGCAGAACCGTCTGTCGCTTGGCGCGGTGATGCTCTTCGTCATGGCGGGCATCGCCATGCAGGCTCTGCTGCCCATGAGGCCGAAGGCCGTGTGCATGGCCATGGCCATGGGCGCATCCCTCATGTTCATACGCTATACGGAGTTCTCGTCACTCGAGATGGAGGAGCGTCTCACGAGCCAGCGCGAGCAGATTGATACCGACGCCCTCACCGGCACGCTCAGCCGACGCGCCTACACGCAGGCGCTCGCAGACCTCAATGCCGCAGGAATACTTCCCTACGACCTTGTGGCCTTCTCCGTGGACATCAACGGACTCAAGCAGATGAACGACACGCTGGGTCACGAGGCGGGCGACGAGCTGATCGTGGGGGCGGCACGTTGCCTGAACACGTCCTTCGGCACCACCGGACGCTGCTACAGGACTGGCGGGGACGAGTTCGTGGTGCTCGCCAAACTGCCCCACGCGGAGGTCGAGAAGATGCTGGAACGCTTGAAGCGGGAGGTCGAGGAATGGCGCGGCAAGCTCGTGCCGGGCATCACGCTCTCGGTGGGCCATGCGTTGGCGGCAGACTGCGAGGGGGCCTCTGCCGAGGAACTCGTACACGAAGCCGACCTCGTCATGTACGACGCCAAGGCCGCGTACTACCGAAACGTCGGCCACGACCGTCGTCGTCGCCAGCAGTAAGCCTCGGTGGCTGCCGTGCATGAGGCGTGAGGGGATGGCAGCCTAGTCGCGCGCTCCCCCTAATCTTGCCCGCACGACATGGCCTTTTGCCGACACTTGTTCTCGTACATACTTTGGTCAGCCCGCTCGAACACCGTAGACACGCACGAATCGCCATCGTACTTGCCCACTCCATAGGCGATTACCACGCCTCCGGAACGCAGCGCCTCCGCATTGCGCTCATTCATGTCCGAAAGCCGCTCATCAAGACTCGCGTAGTCCCTTCCCTGCGCAATGACCACGAACTCGTCTCCTCCGACACGGAAGACGGGGCTGTGCTTGAAGGTCTCGCATATGGCCTTGCAGGCATTGCGAAGGTAGCGGTCCCCCGCCTGGTGACCGGCGGTATCGTTGACCATCTTTAGGTCGTTGATGTCGAGCATTACTATGGCGAAAGGCGCGATGCAGTGCTGGACGATCTGGCTGTCCATGCGTGACTCAACATTCAGGTAGGCATATCGATTCTTCACGCCCGTCAGAGCATCGACGCTCGCCTGGGACTGCGCTTGGGCAAGGCGCCGCTCGACTTCCTCCTCCTGCCGGACCTGTGCATCGACGTCATTGAGACCGACGACCAGGCGCGGTCCCTCGTCCTCCTCCACAATGGCCGCCTTCATCTGCACATGAATCGGCCCATCATCCAAGAGGAGGCGATACCCAAGGGTGAAGATGCCACCGTGCTCGATCTTCGCCATGACGTTTGCCTTGGTGAAGACCGTGAGAAAGCGACTCAGGTCCGCCGGGTGAACGTGGTGCCGCGACGCCTCCCTCGAAGTCTCGAAGAAGCGCTCCCCCTCCTTCGCCAACGTGAAGGTCCGTACAATGTCGTCGGTCGCGCTGAACTCATGATAGCGGTCAGTCGCTGGATCTACGACATAGACCGCGATGAAGTTGCCCGTAAGCGCCTGGAGGCGTGCGTAGACGATGCGCTCTTCACGAATCCTCTCTTCCGCACGGCGCTTCATGACGAGCTCGTCGATGTCCGAGACGGACAAGATGGCGATGTGGGCGTCGTTTCCCATGCGCGACGCATTGAGTTGCACGTAGAACGTCCTCCCGTCCGCGACCTTGCGATACGTCATCTGGAACACGCGACCGTGACTCAGGGCTTCCGTGAGGGACTCTCGACTCATGGCGCGAGCAAATGCGTCTTGGTCCTCCGGATGTACGGACAGCCTTGCCTCCCGTCTGCAGTTCTCGAAGAAGCCTGCGGCGCGTCGTCGCTCGACGAGCACGCCACGTTCGTGATCGGTATGAAACTCAATGAACTCGTCGGTGTCGAGGTTGACGTAGAACAACTCGGTGTAATCGCGGGCAAGCGCATGAGCCAGGTGCGCATAGACGTCGTCGGTGTCCGAGTCTTTGTCGTCGCGCACATAGCGCACGCCGCCCATGGTAAAGGCAACGATGCGGCCATCCTCGAGTTCGTAGTCGTCCGCAGCTTCGTCCTCACCCATTGCAAAGGACACCGCTTGCGCAGGAGTCAGGTGCGCCCGCAGTTCTACGCTTCCATCGAGCGTGCGGCTTTCGTATGCCCTCATAGTGCCCACGTCTACTCGCTCCCACTCGATGAATCCGCCCTCCTCATCGCGTCTCCAAGCGACGGGCAGCGCGTCTAATGCGTTTCCGAGGTCGTCCAGAACGCCCATTTTGGTCCTCTTCCTTATAGCGGGACATGAACCGACCCACATACATCATATTGTCGGTTCGATACCTCCGTAAGGGGGGTTCCATTCTGTCACCCCCTATGTGTTATTCATGGAGACATGCGGGTGGCCCACTGCCATGCGTCGCGCTACAATACGAACGTTTGATTGGAAGACGCAGTGTCCGACGGAAAGGATAGGCATGGCCATCGAGCGAGCACGGACGCATCTGAGCGCCAAAGGGCTTGAAGACCGCATCATGGAGTTCGATCAGTCAAGCGCGACGGTCGAGCTTGCAGCCAGCGCCATAGGTTGCGAGCCTGCCCGCATCGCAAAGACCCTCTCGTTCCATGTGGGCAATCGCGTGGCACTCGTGCTCTTTGCGGGTGACGCACGCGTCGACAACCGCAAGTTCAAGGAAACGTTCCACGCAAAGGCAAAGATGTTGCGCGCCGATGAGGCCGAGGAACTCATCGGCCATGGCGTGGGCGGCGTATGTCCGTTCGGCGTCAACGATTGTTGCGACGTGTATCTGGATGCATCGCTTAGGCGCTTCGACATCATCTACCCCGCAGCCGGCAATGCCGCGAGCGCCGTGCGCCTGACCCCCGAGGAACTCGAGCAGGCCTGCGAGCCTTGCACGTGGGTCGACGTCGCAAAGCTGCCCGCATAGCATCTGGGTGCCGAGTCTGTAGGAGTTCGTGTATCGCGCAGGCGTCAACGCCTACGCGATGCAGATCGAAAGCAAGCTGACAGTCGTCAGTCGTAGCTTGGTCGCTCGTTACCTGCCTTGCTTCGCCAACCAGCGGCGATGACTCACGACGCGCATCGCCGTCATCGAGCGGGGCTCGTCTGGGAAGACGACGACGTTTTGGGCGCCATTATTCCAGAGCTCAAGGACGTCTTCTGCCTCCTCGATCACGTTCTCGATGTCGATTTGGCCGTAGAGGCGCATGGGCAGGATGAACACGGGGATGCGCAGCTTACCCTGCTTGACGGCATCGCGCGCGGGATACTCCAGATGTGGACAGCACAGAGCCACGTCAACCTCGTCCTGACGTTCCTTGAGACTGCCGGAATGGAAGGCTGCCGACTCGCCCCACAGGGCAGAGAACGGGATGAACTCCAAGAACACGTCATCCTTGTGCTCGCTTTCGGCAAGTTGTTTGTTGAGGTGAGCGGCCATCGTGCTCGAAGAGAATCCCCCGCCACAGCAAATCGCAATCCGTAACATGCCTTCCATCCTTTCTCGCCTTCCGCATACGCGCAGCCACTATTTCTATCTATTATGAACAAGCCCATGCATAGGATATCGCAAGAACACGTGCCAGACGATACACCCGGCATCCAACGGGGCCCAATCACTCCGTCACGTAATCGTTCGGATCGATGAAGAAGCGCTCTCCCAACCCTTCGAGCACGCGAACCGTAAACGCAAGCGCCAGTCGGTCGTCCCCGTCTTTGAGGTCTAGAAAGAACAGCTCACGCACCTTGTTCACGCGGTAGAAGTACGTGTTGCGGTGCACGTTGAGGGCGTCGGCCGCCTCGGCGGGACTTCCCGGATGGCTCACCGACATGATGGCGGTCTCTAGGTACTTTGTCCCATGCCTCTGATCGTAGACCTTCATGGCGATGACGCGCTTGTCGATGAGGGCATCCATCTTCTCGAACGATTTGGCGCTACAGGCCATCACCGTGAAGCGATCCTCCCAAAAGTACCTGATGCGCCTTGTTTGACTCTCGCCCACCGCATCGAGCAGCTCCATGCATTGGGAGAAGCGTCCGGCCGTCATGCTGAGGGCCGTGAACGGTTCGCTCACATAGGCGTACATATCGTTGTGTTCGAGGACCGATCGGAACCGCCGGTTGAGCATGAGCAGCGTGCGTGCGCGCTCATAGTCGTCATAACCCACCGCCACGCTCCTACTCACGGGCACGATCACGGCGAGCACGTTGCCATCGACCGTCCACAAGCACCTATGGATGGCGTCGGACACCAACCTCCCCGCGCGCGTGTAGTAATCGGACCCCGCCCCGCGCTGTCCCACGACGGCAAGCATCACGTACGACTCTCCCAACGGGAGCTGCGTCAGGGCAACCTGCGAACGTATGGTCTCCTCATTTAGGAAGGTCCCACTTATGAGGTCACGCAGCACCGACGAGCCGGCGCCCACGCGCTCGCCCGCCACCCCCAGCCGCTCGACCATCACCCCAACCAGCGAGCCCGCATAATCGATGAGTTCCAAATCGGTGGGCGTTATGGGCTTCTCGTTCTCCAGCACGTCGAGGCGACCCACCTCCATCTGGTGCACGTACACGATGGAGTGGGCCCAGCGCTCCCCGAAGCGGGGGCTGGCGGTGAGCACGGCATGGCGCGACACGCGCACATCGTGGATAATTCCGTTGGACTCGAGCTCGGCGTTTACGCCATCCGAGAGATACCCGCACTCAATGACCTCCTCGACATCCGCGCGACCCTCGGGAATGGAACCGGCATTGGCCAAGAGGCGATGGTCTGAGTTGGTGATGAGGAGCGGGTTTCCGATGATCGGCGCTGCCTTGTCTGCGAATTGCTGCAGGTCGTAGGAATGCAGGAAGGCATCGTGCAGTCGCACACGGCGCAGCGAGAGCAACGCGCATTGCTCGGGAAGGCGCCGGAACGCATCGAGAAACTCATGGTAGGAACGTTCGCTCGTCACATACACGACCCCATGGGGCGGAACGCATACGTCGTCGAGTGACTCGTCATCGCCGAGGGGCACGTGCACCAGCAGCACACCCTCCTCGTAGCCGCGGTCGCGCTGCGCCGCGCTCTCTCCGAATCGGGCAAGCACGAGGATGGACGACACTTCGCTCGGAGCAGAGCCGACCGATGACATGCCCGACGTCCACACTACGACGTCACGGTCGAGCAAACCCTCGTCCGTGACTGCGTGAGACGAGCATTCGAGCATACCGATGATAGTGCGAACGCGCATGAAACGACCTTCTTTGGGTACTGCACTGTTGCACAATCATACTACCGCGCGCTCCTCGCAGGTTTGAGAACACACCCATGGGAATCCGCAGCGCGTTGACAGACGGCGAGGAGGCGTTGACCGATGTGGGCGAGCATGCAAGCAGTCGCACGAGTATTCGCCTTTTCTAGATTGTCGCTTATTGCGAGGTACATCATTCCACGAAAAGAGAAACGATGTGAACAACGATTCCTTCGAATAGCAAGGCTCACATGGACGACATCGACATTCGCATGCGCATCGGCCTCCGCATCAAGCAGCTGCGTGCGCACGCAAATCTCACTCAGGACAAACTTGCGTACTCCATCGACCTCTCCCGTTCGTACCTTGCCGAAATCGAGACCGGCAAGCGCAACGTCTCCATGGTCAACATTGAACGGATTTGCCATGGCCTCGGCGTCAGCCTTGAGGAATTCTTCACTGACGAGCTGTTCTCGCACGCAAACAATCGATGATGAACTCCCCCGCTCTGGCGCCACCGCTCACTGAGCATACGCGATGCCGACGGTCGGCGCATTAGCTGCCAGCTAATGCGCCGAGTGCTCTCGCCGTGACCCTGGGGCACACGGGCCTATGAGCGCACGAAACCTTGGCCCGTTTACGTCGTCCGTGTCGCAGGGCGCAAAGTGAATCGTGCCCACGAAGTCAGGAAGCAGCATATGCTGCCACGTCACCCCTCGGTCGGTAAGCGCATGCTCGGCACAGGCGTCAAAACTCGGCAGCGAAGCGCGCGAGAACGCGACGTCGTGATGGCCGGTGTAGAAGCGGTCGAACGGCAGGTCGGCCATCTTTGCGAGCGTCTGCCGATACGCCTCGATGCCAAGGCTCTCGTTGAAGAACAGGCACATGATGGGCGTGACCGCATCGCCCGAGAGCAGCACCCGATGCTCGCGGACCAAATAACCCAACGAACCGGGTGTGTGTCCTGGCAGGGCAACGACCTCAACGGTTAGACCGCCAAGGTCAAACAGGTCGCCCTCGCCAACCTCAAGCACACGCGGGCGCCGGCCATCGCGAAGCGCCCATGGAGTCGCCTCGTCACATGTGCCGCGTCGAACCAGCTGCGGATACACCGTGCGCGCATTTTGGGCCTCCTCATCCCAACGATCGCCTTCGAGTGATGACATGCGCACCTCGTCGAAGAAGTACGAGCCACCGATATGGTCATAGTGAGAGTGCGTGAGCAGTACCGTGAGGGGCAACTCGGTTATTCCTCGCACGAACGTGCGCAGGTCACCGTAGCCTCCACACGCATCGACAAGCACGGCCGCCCGCTCTCCCACGACGAGGTAAGCCCGGTCGCCCAGAACGTCAGTGATTTGATATAGACACCGTTCAATTCTGCTCGCCGTATACGGCTGCTTCACCATGAGACCTCCTTGGCATGTGGGTGTCGTCTTGCGGTACCAAGCGGCGATCGGCACGCAAAAGCAGGCCCTGAGGGCCTGCGGGTCAAGGACGAACTGCCTGCCCGCCCCGCCTCACATGCGCGGCGCGGAATCGTTGCAGACGTTGCGCGCGATCTTTTCGGCCCGCGGAGCCCAGAAGAACGCTATGGCAAAGCCCACGAGCCAGCAGGGCACGAAGCCACCGAGCAGTGCCGGCAGGTACGCAGCCATCGGCGCACCGCCCAAAACGACGGCGTTGACATAGGTGAGGATGACCGAATTGGCGATGACGTACACCGTGTTGATGACAGCGGACATGAGAAGCCCAAACTTGATGCCGTCACGCGGCGTAACGCCGAACCTGCCCGCGAAGGACATGCCCCACTTGGGCGCGGGCACGAGCATGCCCACAAAGAACGAAATCACATAGGACAGGGGGATGTTGATTGAGACCGAGCGCATGAGTGCGGGCATGAATGCCTCTTGCGGAATGCCGGCTCTGCTCAGGCCTATCCAGCTCGCCACAAAGGACATGCAAATGGCCATGGGGATGTTGGTGAGAAGCACATTGACGAGCCTGGTCTTTGGTTGCATGGGCATTGGTCACTACCTCTCTTTGGCCCAACGAGCCTGTTGAACACATCCATGGCATTACTGGCATACCTTACACCCGCAAGCATGGCAATTGCAAATGCCCGCCTTCATGGGCAAAGCCGAGATGATTGTCGCACCCAGCAGGTCTTCCCTGCCGCGCGCTACTCCCCCTTTAGTGCTTGACTGCGCACACAGCTCATCACGACATCGCACACGAGTTCGGAGACCGACGCCGAGCGCGAGCAGTCGCATACGATCTTCTTGAAACCTTGGAGCATGGGTCCGTAGGCGTCGGCATGCGCGAAGTTCTGCACGAGCTTGAGGCCGATATTGCCAACGTTGATGTCGGGGCAGATAAGCACGTTTGCCTTACCGGCAACGGATGACTCGCGCCCGACCTTCTTCGCCGCAATCTCGGGACAGATAGCGGAATCGAGTTGGAACTCGCCATCAATCTTGAGGTCCGGACGACGACCCTGCGCTACCTTGACGGCTCCGCGCACCTTCTCGACCAGCGGACCCTCGGCGGAACCGTCGGTGGAGTACGAGAGTATGGCGACGCGCGGCTCCCAGCCCATGAGCCCCTGCACGGTCTCGGCCGCCGAGATGGCAATTGATGCGAGCTGCTCGGGATCGGGATCGATGCACACGGTCGCATCACCAAAGCCGAGCAGAGAGCCTTCGCTCCCCTCCCAGCCGGGGATGCTAAAGATGCCGAGACTCGAGACGGTGTCGACGCCCTCGGCCAGGCCCACGATGGTCTGTCCGCCAATGATTACGTCACTGATGGAGCAGTCAATGCCGCCGAAGGTGATGTCGGTATCGCCAATTCGCTGCATCATGAGGGCGCGGTCCATCGCACGCTTGGCACGACGACGCACGCCTTTGGCACGGAACGGGCAGTCGGGGATAACCTCGAAGCGCTGAGCGAATGCCTCGTTGGCCTCGGCGTCGGTGATGTCGACGACCTTAATGTTCTCCAGATTGACGCCGACCTCCCCGGCAACCTTAACGAGCTTGGCTCCATCACCCACAAGAAAGCACTTGGCCAGCCCAGCCTCGATGACCTCTCCCACCGTCTCCATCATCTTGGGATTGCAGCCCTCAAAGAAGGCGACCTTTTGCGGGTTGGCGGCCGCGCGCTCACGCAGCTGCTCCATAAGGTCCATGATGCGCTCCTCTCGGTCGTGCGACTACGTAGTGCAAGACGTAAGCATTCTTGCAGGGAAAGCACCCTCAATCCATGGGTACCGCACCAAGAAAAGCACGGCTCGTCTGGCTGCTTCTTGTGACGATGCACAAGTTGGCGTGGGCCCACACGAGGCCGTCGGAAACAACTCACAAGGAACGGCCCCACGCGGCGCATAGGGGTACCATAACACATAAGCTGCTACGCGGCTTGCCGCCGCAAGCGGCTGTGTCTCGTGTTCCGCCAAAAGCCACACCTACGACTCTTAGGAATAGCCTGAAGATTCTCTTTTGCGCTCCCACTGTCCTAGCGAATAAGGCATCATGGCAAGGACAGATAGCTCGAGAAGGGGGGCACCATGAGCGTCGTACAGACCATCTACCTTGCCGGCGGCTGCTTTTGGGGCGTGGAGGAGCTCTTCCGACAGATTCCGGGCGTCATATCGACCCAAGCTGGCTATGCCAACGGCATACTGACTACCGACGTCACGTATGAGCGCGTCTGCCAAGGAGACACGGGCTTTCGCGAGACAGTGCGCGTGAGCTTCGACCCAACGGTCGTGGCACTCGGGCGATTACTCTGGGCCTATTTCCAAGTCATTGACCCAACCATCGAGAACCGCCAAGGCAATGACGTGGGCACGCAGTACCAGGCGGGCATCTACTGGGAAGCGGGCGATGTGGGGCTGGGGACGATCATAAGGCGTATCGCAGACGAAGAGCGTGCGCGCGTGGAGGCGCAGCGACTCCCCTTCCGCGTGGAGGTCCAAGAGCTTGCGAGCTTCTTTGCGGCCGAAGCGTACCACCAGCACTATCTGATCAAGAACCCGGGCGGATACTGCCACATCGCGCCTCTCGAGATGCGCACGGTACTTGCCGCGCTTGCGAAGGGATAATCGCCGCAACGGTCGCTACAGGAAGAACGTCATTCTCAAGACGTTCTTGCCGTCCTCGTATGCATAGGCAACCTCATCGCAGGGCTGCTTAAGGAACGAGATTCCCATTCCGCCAAACTCAAGGTCCTCGAACTCGAAGCCGCCGCTCTCATAGGCAAGCGGGTCGAAGGGCGTGCCATCATCTGCCATGCATACCATGAGCCGATCGTCGGTGCGCGCAATCTCGAACTCGGTGAAGCTGGCGCCAGAATAGCTTGTCACATTTGCAAATCCCTCGTCGCAGGCAAGCACCGCACGCTTTAAGAGGCCGTCATTGCCATCGCAGAACTCCTCCAGATGCTGACGTACCTCCGCGAAGGATGCGAACTCAGGCTCAACCGTCGCCTTCCAAACGCGTCCGTCGCGCTCTTTGGCAAAGAGTGAGACCAGTGTCAAGTCGTCGAACTGCTCGGCCTCGCCGGTAAAGGCATCAACTGCGCTTACGATTGCCTCAATCGCGTCCTGAGCCCCATGGGCATCCGCAGCCGCCCGTAGAAGACGCTCCTCCCCAAAGAACTCATGCAGCGGGTTGTTTGCCTCCGTGGTTCCATCGGTATAGAAGACGATGCCGTCACCAGACTTGAGCACGCAGGTCTCGTTCACGATGCCCGCATCCTCAAAGAGGCCGATCGCAATGCCAGGATCAGGGTCAAGAAAACCGCTCCCCACCACTAGGGGCGGCATATGTCCGGCATTTGCAAGGGTAAGCGTGCCGGTAATGGGGTCGAATATGGCAGCAATGACCGTCACGAACATGTTCTCTGGGTTGTTGCTCACAACAGTGTCGTTTGCCTCATTGAGTGCTTGTGCAGGGTCCTTCTCTTTGTCCAGCTTCTCGTGCGGCAGCGTCATGAACATGGACATGAACAATGCGGCGCTTATCCCCTTGCCCGAGACGTCGGCGTTAACGAGTGCAACCCTTCCGTCATCAAGCTCCAACACATCGTAGAAGTCTCCCCCCACGATGCGAGCGGTGCGAGCCGATGCGTATACCTCGTATCCCGCGCCCGCAAGATGCTTGGAGGTCGGCACCAGCCCCTCCTGGATTCTTTTAGCAACCTGCAGCTCCGTCAACGTGGCAACATGCTCTTCAGTCATCTCCTTGATTCTTTGCACGCCTTGCTCAATGTCCATCGTCATCTGATTGAACGTAAGGGCGATTTCGCCGATTTCATCTTCTCTTTTGATTTGCAGTCTGTCTTTGGCAAAGCCGTCCGCCGCAAAAGCACGCATATGCGACGTCACCTCTTGAATTGGCTTTACCACGTTGCGTCTTAGCAAGATGATCTCGGCTGCGGCTATGCATAGGAGGAACAAGAAGATGAACAGGGCAAAGTGCCAAATGCGCGCACCGATCAAGTCATAATAGATTGATACGCTCTGATCGATACCAATGATTGCCTGGCCTTCGTTGTCGGGCAGATCCACCGCACGATACCAACAAAAGTGCCTACCAAACTCGTTGTCGGACACTTCCGGCCAGCTGGATTCTTCCCCATTGAGCACCCGCAGCTCAGCTGAATCGATGGGAGCCGTAGAGACGGCGCCTAAGCTCCGCTCACCGCGCAGCAACGCATCTTCACGATCGTCGCTGGCAGCGGAGAGGAGGAACGTACGCTGAGTTCGTTCCGGATTGATGGTGTACAGGTATCCGCAGTCAACGTCGTAAAAGATCACAAACTGCCGCAGAGCCTCCCGAATCTCCTTGTACGTGACGCTGTCCGCAGACGAGAAGGGCTCGTCGTATGTGCCATCCCGAAACACATCATCCAACAGAATCTCTGCCTGACCGGTTATTGCTAACCCGTATTCGTTGAATGATGTTATGCTGCTTGCGTAGGCGGACAGCACCGTTAACGCGCCCACCACAAGGAAGGCGAGCATCGTTCCAACGGCAAAGCTGGTGAGAATCGAATGACGCGGTTTGTCCCTTGCCATGCTATGAGATGTTGAGGCGCTTATCGAATCCCGCCATGTGGAAGACCTGCATTACCTCAGGCATGACGTTTCGCACCAATAACTTGCCCTTCATCTTCTTGTGCGCAGATACAACCTGGCGCAAGCCAGCTGAAGAGATGTACTCGAGGTTCTCCAAGTCAAGCACAAGCTCGGAGCACGACTCATCGAGGTTGTTGAGCGCTTCGGCAAGTTGCGGCGCACCAGAAGTGTCAAGCCACCCGTCAAGCGATGGTAGTCGTAGCATCGTTCGTTGTCGTGGCGATTGTCATCCCATGCATGCTCCTCTCGGCGGTCTATTGCCCAATTGTAGCGTTCCGCGCAAAGCGTGACAGCCCTCAAAGTGGCGTGCGGCCGTCAGCATCGCCACGAGGTAGCGGCGAGGAAGCCAGCACATGCCGACGCCTATTCAAGAGCATCTATCTTCGTCAGCTCACCGATCAGCCAGTCCACGTCGCCCTCGATCGCCCCTTCCGGATCATCAAAGCGCTCATGAAGTGCGGCAACGAGCGAATCCCTCGTGGCACCCTCGCGCAGCAATCCGAGCATCACGCCGAGCGTGGCGTTCCCTTGCACGATCCCAGCCCAATCGCTGTCTCCAGTCGGCACCAAGACCGACATGCCTCCCGCGTCATGTGCCACGAAGCACTTCTTCAACCTCACGTTGCATCCCCCATCGCGCTACGACAACATGCACAAAACATAGCCCGGCATCAGTCCTCGTCCTCGTCCTCTATCAGCTCCGGGACGGACGTGGTGACCACGTCCTCCCTGTCGAACTTGACGACCACGAGCTCAAGCCTCTCGTACAG